>JAPLOU010000081.1 GCA_026400535.1 Hyphomicrobiales bacterium | reverse complement strand
CTCGGGCGCGCCCTCAGTGACCAGAAGCGTGTGGCCGACGCCCATGGCGTAGCCGGTATCGGAATCGCCGATCATGACATGGTAGAACAGCGTCATGCCCGGCGCGCAGACGGTCGGGTTGCCGTGGTAGATCATCGGCGGCACGTCCATGCTCGTGGGGGCAAAGGTGCAGCCGACCGAGTAGCCGGTCGCCCCGTACCGATGCGCGCGGAAGCCGGCGCGGTCGAGCCCATCGGCATGGACATCGAAGATTTCGCCAAGCGTCGTGCCCGGCCGCGCGATCTCGGTCATCCGCGCAAGCGTGCCGCGCGCGGCATCATACATGCGCCGTTGCTGGTCGCTCGCCGTGCCGAACAGGATCGTCCATTCGGTCTTTACGTTATAGCGCCGATAGGCAACCGGATACTCGACCAGAATCTGGTCGACGGTCTCGATCCGGCGCGGCGCCGAAACCCCGCGCCCGAACACTGCGCGCGGACCCGAGTTGAACAGCGGCGCGTTGGGGGGCATGTCCGCCCCACCGTCGAGGATCGTGGTGAGGTAGACGCCCTTCAGCGTCGAGTCGAGGATGCCCGGCCTGGACGCGTCGATGACGGCATCGAGCGAGCGGTCAAGCAGTTCCCCGGCCTTGCGCATGTAGGCGATCTCGGCGGGCGACTTGAGCAGGCGCAGCCGCCGGATCATGTGCCCGTCATCATCGAGCGTGCAGAACCCTGCCAGCGTCTTCTGCAGCCGCCAGAGATTCCAGCCCGTCAGACCGTGCGTGTTCAGCTCGACGGCGATTCGCTTTCCAGCAAGCCCCAGCTCGCCGAGGATGACCTTGAGGTCGGCGGCGGGGTTGGCGTCCTCCGCATCCCACCAGATCCGGATATCCTCGATCGTCGAGGTCTGGCGCGCCTGCAGCAGGTCGGGGCGCCGCGTCAGCAGCACGATCGGCCGCTCATCGGCGGTCACCACCGCGCACTGGAAGAAGACATAGCCGCCCGTGTCGTAGCCGGTGAGCCAGAAATGGCTCTCCTGGGCGAAGACCAGCATGGCGTCAAAGCCCTGCTCCCGCAACCTCACCCTCAGCCGGGATTGCCGGCTCAGGTGCTCCTCTTCGGAGAAAGGCAAGGTCGGCATCGGCTCCCCATGGTCTTGTTTCAGGCCTGTGGACGTCATTCCCCGCAGCCCCCTGTTCAAACGCTAGAGCTTAGTATACCACACGTCAACAGGCTGTGTGCCAAGGGTGTATCAGTAGATTACCGGGGGGTCGAGAACGGACGTACGCCAATGTTGATGATCGCCGACACCAGGCTGGCCCTGCAGGCCTATGAGAAAATCCTCGACCTCATCATGTCGGGCACGCTGAAGCCGGGCGCGTTGATCCAGGAGCGCAAGCTTGCAGAGCATCTCGCCATGTCGCGCACGCCGTTGCGCGACGCGCTGCTGATGCTGGAGGGCGAGGGGCTACTGGTCCGCCAGCAGGGCCGTGGCCTTCAGGTCAAGCTGCTCGCGCTCGAGGACTTCATGGAGAACCTGTATATCCGCAGGCAACTGGAGCCCGAGGCGGCGCGGGCGGCGGCGGGGCGAATTCCGGACGCGGTGCTGGCGGACCTTGCCGGGCGGCTCGATGGTCTCATCGGCGAGGCGCGCAGTGGAACGGCGCCTGACAGGGCGTTGGCGCGCGAAGTCGACAACGACCTGCATGACCTGATTGCCGACGCTGCCGGAAACAGGCAAATGGCGGCGATCGTGCGCAATCTCCGCCGGCAGACCGTGATGTTCGATCTCAGAAGCGTGCCGGAGCGGCTCGAGGCGACCTGCGCCGAGCATCTCGCGCTCGTTGCGGCCTTGCGGCAGGGGGCGGGCGATGCGGCCGCGGACGCAATGCGGCGCCATCTCGACGGGGTGCGCCAGAGCATTGTGCGCAGGCTCGCCGGCCTATGACGCATCCGCTCCGGAGGCCCACCTCGGACAAAACGTCCTTTCCCCGCCCTGATCTGGCGCTGGCGGAGCGGCTTTTCGAAGAGCTTGGCCAGCGGACGGCGGCGGTGGAGGGCGTTACCCGCGCCTCCTACGGGGCGGGCGAGAATCTCGCGCACCAGATCGTGGCGCGCGAGGCCACGCGCATCGGCATGGTGATCGAGACAGACGCCGCCCTGAACCTCTACATGACCTTGCCGGGCAGCACGCGTTTGCCGCGGCTGATCATCGGCTCGCATCTCGACTCGGTTCCCTGCGGCGGCAATTTCGACGGGGCTGCCGGCGTGTTGGCGGGCCTTGCGGTCGCGGCAGGCGTCGCAAGGGCGGGTGTGGAGCTCAAGCGTGATCTCACGGTGATGGCCATCCGCGCCGAGGAGAGCACATGGTTCAACGCCTCCTATGTGGGCAGCCGCGCCGCCTTCGGCCTCCTGAAGCCCTGCGAGCTCGATCAGGTCGTGCGCGCCGATGACGGGATGACGCTCGCGGCCCACATCGCCGCAGCCGGCGGCGACGTCGCGGCGCTGAGGTCCGGGCGCGCCTTTCTGTCGCGCGAGACGGTGGCGGCCTTTGTCGAGCCGCATATTGAACAAGGGCCAGAGCTGATCGACCGCGACCGGCCGATCGGCGTCGTCACGGGCATTCGGGGCTCGTTCCGCCACAGGCAGGCGGTTTGTCTCGGCGCTTATGCGCATTCCGGCGCCACGCCGCGACGGCTGCGGCGCGATGCCGTCATGGCGACGGCCGCTCTGGCGGGGGCGCTCGACCGGCTCTGGTCGCGGCGTCTGAAGGCCGGCGACGACCTCGCCATCACCATCGGGCAGTTCACCACGGACCCGCGCGAGCACGCTTTCAGCAAGGTTGCCGGCCGCGTCGACTTCGCGCTCGACTTCCGCAGCCAGTCGACGGAGACCCTGGCCGCCATCCGACGCGACCTCGCCCGGATCGCGCGGCGGGTCGAGCAGAGCCACGGAGCAGCCTTCAGGTTCGGGCCGCTGACCGACAGCGCTCCGGCGCCGATGGACGCAGACATCGTTGCGGGCCTTCGACGCGCCGCCTCGGCGGCGGGCTACGACGCGCCGCCGCTGCCCTCCGGCGCGGGCCACGACGCGGCAGTCTTCGCCGCCCAGGGCGTGCCAACAGGCATGCTGTTCATCCGTAACGCCAATGGCAGCCACAATCCGGCGGAAGCGATGACAATGGAGGATTTTTCCACCGCGGCTGACACGTTGATGCGCTTTTGCCTCGGCCATTGCGGCGCGGCTCATGACGGCTGACCTTCGGCCCGTCTGCGTCATCGTCCAACCCATCGCGGAGGCCGGCCTGGCCCTGCTCCGTATGGCCGGCCTGTGCGTCCATGTCGCGTCCGTACCCGATTTCGGGAAGATGGCGCCGCTCCTCGCCGGGGCAAGCGCCGCGATCACGCGAAACAGGGGCTTCCCGGCCACAGCCATGGCCGCCGCTCCCCGCCTCAGGGTCATCGGCAGCCATGGTGCCGGCACTGACGCCATCGACAAGGCGGAGGCCGCGGCCCGGGCGATCCGGGTCGTCAACACCCCCGGCGAGAACGCCCGCTCGGTCGCCGAGCTGACCATGGGCCTGATCCTGGAGACGGCGCGCGGGATCGCCTTCGGGGATCGGGCCGTCCGCCAGGGCGACACCGGTTTCCGCGAGCGCAGCCCCGGTCTGGAACTGGCAGGCCTGACCCTCGGGCTGGTCGGCTTCGGCCATGTAGCCCGCCATGTCGCGCCCATGGCCAGAGCCTTCGGACTGCAAGTCGCAGGCTTCTCACGCGCCGCCTCCATCGAGGAGATGCGGATGGCCGGAATCGCGCCGGCCGCCTCGCTCGACGGGCTGCTGGCGATGGCGGACATCATCTCCCTGCACGCCGTTGGCGGTTCGCCGGCGATGATCGGTGCGCGCGAATTCAGCTTGATGAAGCCAGGCGCGATCCTTGTGAACACCGCGCGCGGTTCGCTGGTCGATGAGGGCGCCCTCGCGGACGCGCTCGGCGCGAAGCATGTGCGCGCCGCCGCACTGGACGTGACGGCGATCGAACCCTTGCCTGCTTCCAGTCCGCTGCTGGGCGCTCCCAACCTGATCCTCACGCCGCATCTGGGTGGCAGCACCGAAGCGGCGCTGGAGCGAACCTCGCTGGCGGTGGCGCGCAAGGTGCTTGACGCACTGGCGGACTGCGGCGTCCTCGAGCGCAGGCCCTGAGTGATGCCAAGGCCGGCCGCGACCCCGATGCCCCGGATGAGGCCATGCGGAGACGCCGCCGTCAGCGTCGAGTTCGGCGACACCGTCGACCCGGTCACGAACGGGCTCGTGCTTGCCCTCGACGCTGCGCTGTCGGCGGCTCCGATCCCGGGAGTGATCGAGACCGTGCCGACCTATCGCTCGCTGCTGGTACACTTTGATCCGGTCGCAGCCGATGTCGAGAAGCTCGAGGCTTGCCTCATGGCTCTCGCCCTGTCCGTCTCGCCGGCGGCCGGACGACGGCGGCGCTGGCGCGTGCCGGTGACCTATGGCGGCGCGTTTGGCGTTGATCTCGATGATCTCGCCGCTGAACGCGGCATGACCTCCGAGGCTTTCGCCCAGCTTCACCACGCTTCGATCTATCGCATCTACATGATCGGTTTCCTGCCGGGCTTCGCCTATCTGGGCGGGCTCGACCCACGCCTGCATGCGCCGCGTCGGCTCACGCCTCGCCCCATCATTCCAGCCCAGTCCGTGTCCATCGGCGGCGCGCAGACGGCGATCGGATCGGTAGAGGGCCCGAGCGGCTGGAGCCTGATCGGCCGCACGCCCGTGCGCGGTTTTCTGCGTGGCCGCGACCCGGTCTTTCTGTTCGAGCCCGGCGACGAGATCGCCTTCGAGCCGATTCCCGCCAGCCAATGGGATGAGCTGGATCGCCGCGCCGCCGCTGGCGAGCCTGTTGCTGCTCTGGAAGGTGTGCGGTGAGCCAGACGGCGTCTGCCCTCTTGCGCGTCGACTGGTGCGGCGCGGGCGCCAGCGTGCAGGATGCGGGCCGCTTCGGCCTGCAACGCTATGGCGTCTCGCCCGCCGGCGCCATGGATCGTGAGGCGCTGGCGCTCGCCAACGCCCTCGTCGGCAATCCCGCCGGCGTGGCCGCGATCGAATGCCCTCTTGCCGGCTTTGCCGGGCAGGTGGAGGAGGGACGGGTCCTGGTCGCGGCGGCGGGTGGTGGCAGCGAGGTCTCGATCGCGGGCCGTAAGCTGCCCCCCTTCACCTCGGATTTTGCCGAGCGCGGAGAGATTGTCACACTCGGGCCCGCGCGCAGCGGGGTCTTCGCCTATCTTGCCTTCGGTGGCGGCATCCTGAGCCCGCCTGAACTGGGGAGCCTCTCGGTCCATCGCCGGTCCGGTATTGGCGGGGCGCCCCTACGCCCCGGGGACATTCTGCCGCTGGGTGATGCGCCTGTCAGGGCTCGTCGCTTGGCTAGGTCCCCAGACGCCCCGAAAGGCCCGATCCGGATCGTTCCCGGTCCGCAGGACGATCATGCGGGAGCGGCGGCCCTCGCACTTTTGACCTCAAGCGGCTTCACGATCAGCTCCCAGGCCGACCGCATGGGCGTCAGGCTCGACGGGCCCAAGGTCATGCCCGCAGGCGGGCACGACATCGTCTCGGACGGCATCGCGACGGGTGCCATCCAGCTGCCCGGCGACGGCCGGCCGATCGTGCTCTTGCGCGACCGCCAGACCACGGGCGGCTATCCGAAGATCGCGACGGTGATCAGCGCCGATATCGGCCGCTTCGCGCAGTTGCAGCAGGGGAGCACCGTCCGGTTCACGATCGTGTCGCGGGCTGAGGCCATCGCGGCCGCACGCGCCGCCGCCGCTCGGATCGATGGCTTCGCCGCCGCCATGACGGGGGTCAACCCGATCCTCGACGCGGAGCTGCTTTTGAGCGTCAACCTGATCGACGGCGTCACTGCCGGCCGGTGATGTGCATCAACCTTACGGCGCGTCGTAAGGCTTGACGCTCACCCCTTGCGCCTCGAGCGCAGCGCGCAGGCGTCGGGCCAGCGCCACTGACCCCGGATTGTCGCCATGAACGCAGATCGAATCGATCACGACCTTGAGGCGCTTGCCCGAGGCCGAGCGCAGCGCGTTGTCCTCCAGCATGGCGGTCACATGTGCGATTGCCTGGTCGGCGTCGTGGATGACCGCGCCCGGCCTGGAGCGGTCAGTCAGGTTGAAATCATCATCATAGCTGCGATCGGCGTATATCTCGCGGAAATGGGTGAGGCCAAGTTTTGTCGCCGCCCGCTCGGTCGCGGCTGCTGGCATGACCAGCCAGCGCAGCGTCGGGTCCGCAGCCTTCAGGCCGCGCCCGACCGCGAGCGCCAGATCGTCATCCTCGGCGCACATGTTGCCCATCGCGCCATGGGTCTTCACGTGAGTGACCCGGTGGCCATCCAGCGCCGCCATCGCCAGCATGGCGCCGGTCTGATACGCGACCAGGTTCTCGACCTCGCGAGCGCTCAGGCCCGGCACGCGACGACGGCCGAAATTCTGCAAGTCAGCGAAGCCGGGATGCGCGCCGATGGCGACGCCCTTAGCGCGGGCGAGCGCCGCCGTGCCGCGCATGATTTCCGGGTCGCCGGCATGAAAGCCGCAGGCGATGTTGGCGCTGGTGACGATGGACAGCATCGCGTCGTCGTCGCCCATCTTCCACCGGCCATAGCTCTCGCCCAGATCGGCGTTGATGTCGATGCGCATGGTCTTTCTATCCCGGGGTCACGAAGAGCCGCCGTGGAAACTGTGTCAGCCGCTCGAAGCCCGTTTCGGTGATGACGATCGTCTCGGAGAAGCCGAAGCTGTCGGCGAGCACGTAGGTGTGGAAGACCATGCCAGCTTCGAAGGTCCATGTCGCGCCCGGCGCGGCCTCGAGCGCCTCGCCGCCGACCGGCGGCATCATCAAGCCGATCGAATAGAAGGTCTTGTTGGTGTAATCCTTGCGAAGTCCCCGTCCGAGAATGCCGTCGCGATAGATTGCATCCGGAATGCTGGCCACCACGCCGGACCGCACCGCCGCGAGCGCCGTATCCTGCACCTCGATGATCGCCTGAAGCTTCGCCTCCTCGGGCTGGCTCGCCGAACCGATCTTGATCGTGCGCATGAAGCGGGCGTGGTGATGCTTGACTGCCGGCGTGGTCTCGCATTGCAAGGTGTCGCCGCGCCGCAGCACGCGATCGGTAAAGCCGCCATGCAGGTGGAAGGCGCGCTCGCCCGAGGAGAGAGGCCCTGGCCCCGGATGGTCGCTGCCGGCGCGGATCATGGCCGCCACGATCGCCGCGCCCACCTCCCGCTCGCTGACGCCGGCGCGCGCCGTGTCGAGTGCGGCCTGCATGCCAGCCTCGGCAGCCTTGGCGGCCCGGCGCTGATAGGCGATCTCAGCGGGCGACTTGATCAGGCGCAGCTTCGCCACGGCACCGTCGGCGTCGATGAGGTCGATCTCCGGCAGGGCGGCCTTCAGGGCCAGATAGCGCTGCGCGGTCATCTGCCAGGCGTCCAGCTCGGCCGCGACCCGCCGCGCGCCGGCCAGCCTCGCCCGCACGAAGCTGGCGGCGGCGGCGAAGCGGTCCTCTCCGTCGGCCCAGACGCCATGACCACCGAACACTGACGTCCGGTCGAGATAATACCGCGCCACATCGCGGCAGAAGACCGAAGGCTCGCCCTCGGCGGGCACGAAGGCGAACTGGAAGGTTGAGTAGCCGCGCGTGAAGAAGCCGGTCAGCCAGGTGACGCTTTCCGGCTGGAAGGCGAGCAGAGCCTCGATTCCCACGGCGCGCATGACCTTCTGGAGCCGGCTGACCCTGTCGAGATACTCCTGCCGCCCGAACCAGGGGCTCGCGCCCTCATCGACCGCTCCTGCGCCCGGATCCGTCATGCCGTCGCGAGCTCCCCTGCGCGCGACAGTCGCATGAAACGCCGCAGCATCGTGTCGGCTTCGCGGGCGTCGACCGCCGCCTGCTGCAACGACGCCACGTCCGCCCCATCCAGCTCCAACCGCGCGCGGCTGGCGGCAAACCAGTCCACTGCCTGCGCCGCGCTGACCTCGGGATGTCCCTGGATGCCCCACGCGGCATAGCGCGCATGCCGCCAGACATGGTTGGGGCAATCGGGTGAATGGGCGAGGATCACCATATCGGGATGGCTCGCCCGAACCTCGTCATTGTGCCAGACGAACATGTGGACCTTGTCACCAAGCTCGCAGGCGAGGCGATCCGCCGCAGCCGCCTCGGTGACGGTGAGGTCCATGTACCCGACCTCGCAGCTTGCGCGGCGAAACACCTGGTCCCGGCCGCAGAGAGCCGAGGCGAGGATCTGGCTGCCGAAGCAGATGCCGAGTGTCGGCACGTTGAGCGCCGCGAGGTCACGCAGCCAATCATGCTCACGATGGATCCACGGGATGTCCTCATAGGCACCATGAGGGGAGCCGGACACGAAACAGGCCTGGTAACGGGCGAGATCAACGGGTTCCTCGCCGGCATAGGCCCAGACGAAGTCGATCTCGAAGCCTGCCGCCGCGAAGCGTCGCTCAAGGCCGCTGACCGTCTCCCGCTTGGGACCGTTCTGAAGGTAGAGAAGCCGCACGCCGCACGTCTCCATTGATTTTCAAACCCAAGCTAACCGCCTTTCAGGCCGCGCGCGAGAGCGCGGATGCATTCGAGTCATGCGTCGAGCGGTTGACCGGCACCGTCACGTGGGGCTGTCAGGATTTCCGTGTGAGGGCGACCATAATGGATCCGATGGGCGTTGGTGCACGGATAGCCATTCGCGGGCAAGAGTGGCGACTTTGCAGCAGTTCCGAGTTCGCCGATGCCGTTCAAGTTCGTTGAGGCCCAGCGCCATCACCTCTCGAAGGCCCGGTATCGGGTGCAGATTCCGAGATCATCCCGGCCCTTGTTCCGAGATGAAGCCGGCCGGGATTCCGACATGATGCCGGCCACCGTTCCGAGATGATCCCGGCCACCTTGGCGGGGGATTGGGGTGCCTGATCGTTGGGTTCATTCTTCCGGTTTTTGCACCGGGAGGATGGGGTGACAACAAGGAGGCCAAAGATGCGCGATGTGCGCGAAGTCTTGCGATTGCATCTCGGTGCGGCGCTGCGTCTTCCACTGCGGCAGACTAAGGGCTTTGTGCGCTCGCTCAGGGAGGTGATGCAGCTCGATCTTGCCATGCCCGATCATGCGACGCCGGCGCGGCGGCGAACGGTCGATGTCCACGACGATCGCTGGCCCCGCAAAGGGCCCATCGACATTGTCATCGACAGCACCGGGCTCAGGGACTTCGGCGCTGGTGAATGGGCCAGGGCCAAGCATGGCGAGACGCGCCGTTCGTGGCGCAAGCTGCACCTCTCGGTCAACCCTGATGACAGCAAGATCATCGCTCACGAACTGACCGGTGACGACACCTCCGACGCCGCGATGAACGGCGACCTCACGGCGAATTTCGGCGGCAACATCCGCTCCGTGATCGCCGACGGAGCCTGTGACGGCGCGACGTTCTATCAGGCGATCTTCGATGCAGGACCCAGACGGTCGCCGCAGAAGATCGTCATTGCGCCGGCCACGCGATCCACGACAAGGATCAACCGCACGGCGACCGTGAGCGCGAAGGTCATGCCGCAGAGATTGCGGCCCGTGGCCGAAAGGCTGGGCAGAAGCACCACTGATACGGCAAGTGCTTACTGGTCGAGACGGCCATCTCCCTCATCAAACGCATCAATGGCGGGCGCCTCTCCTCCAGAACCTTCGGCGCCCAGCAGAACGGGGTGGCCATTCACGTCACGATTGCCAACCCCAACAACGCTGGCAAGGCCGGTTTCGATCCGCGTCCGCCGATCCAGCGACAAAGGCTGAGCGACGCGCGCTGGCATCGTTGCACCAAAGCCATAATGCAGCTTCAGGATGCCTTATCAGCGCGCCGTCATGACACTGGCTCGGCGATCGGGGAACTCAATCATCCCTTTGCCGAAGGGACGTCTGGGCTAAACAAGGCGCCCATCGCGTTGATGGAACCCTCCAGGCGGGCGTTGCAATGCGCAGTTGCCGGATCTGAGCCAATTCACCATCGCCTCGCGTGTCAGCGACTTTCAGGGGCCAGATCTGTCAGTTGGGATCAGACAAGGTCGAGATCAGCTGATCCGGCCGGGGCGCCTATCGATTCCAGCGCAGCGCCAGAACATCCAGCTCCGTAGCCAGTTCGAGCAACTGCGCCTCCGCAGCTGGCGTGGGGCGGCGCAGGGGATGGCGGACGTCGTCGCAGGCGATGACGCCGCCTGCCTTCATCAGGATCTTGGCTGTGATCAGGCCACACTGGCGGTTCTCGTGGTTGATCAGCGGCAGCCAGCGCGCATAGGCGGCGCGGGCGCCGGCGCGGTCGCCAGCGAACCAGGGGTCCATGATCTGGCGGATGCCGTCGGGGTAGCCACCCCCGGTCATGGCGCCGGTACAGCCGGCGTCGAGGTCGGCCATCAGCGTGATCGCCTCCTCCCCGTCCCATGGGCCCTCGATGGCCTCGCCCCCGAGCGCGAGCAGCTCGCGCAGCTTGGCGGCGGCCCCGGCCGTCTCGATCTTGAAGTAGCGCACCTGCTCGATGTTTCGCGCCATGGCGGCGAGCAAGGCGGGGGACAGGGGCGTACCGGCCACCGGCGCGTCCTGGACCATGATGGGAATGTCAATCGCGTCGGAGACGCGCCGGAAGAACTCGATCACCTGCGTCTCCCCGACCCGGAAGGTCGCGCCGTGATAGGGTGGCATGACCATCACCATCGCCGCCCCCATCTCTTGGGCCGCGCGCGAGCGCTCGGCGCAGACGCGCGACGCGAAATGCGAGGTGGTGACGATCACCGGCACGCGGCCGGCGACGTGTTCGAGGCACAGCCGCGTCAGCGTCGCGCGCTCGTCGTCCGACAGCACGAACTGCTCGGAGAAGTTAGCCAGGATACAAAGCCCTTGTGAGCCGGCGTCGATCATGACGTCGAGGCAGCGCCGCTGGCCCGCCAGGTCCAGCCCGCCCCCAGCGTCGAAGATGGTCGGAACGACGGGCCAGACCCCGTGGAAGGGACGTCTTTGCTGTTGCATGATGAAGCGTGGGGTCCTTGTTGGCAGTGAAATCGCGGCCCTCAGCCGCGCTGCGGTCCAGCCAGATGCATCCGCATCCGGATGTCTTGGTCATGGTTGCCGAAGCCCCGACCAAAGATATTGACGCCGCCGGGCTGTCCTTCGCGGTCGTCTATGCCAAGTCTCAGCCGAATGGAATGATGGGCGGCGAGCTTGACATCCGCCAGGGTGACGTCGCTCAGCTTGCGGTCCCCCAGGAACGTGCCCTTCGGCGTGATGAGCCAACTTGTCAGGATGCCGTATTGGGATCCTTTCAGTCGCCACCAGGGCGGAGTGAAGCTGCCGCGTTTGTCCCCGTAGTCTCCTGGGCAGCGCCAGGTACCAGCTTTGACGCCATTGACCCAGAGCGAGATGTCGGAGGGCCAATCCGCATTGGTTCCAGGCACTTCCGAGGACAACTCCATGATGAACTCGAGCGCCTTGACCTCAGCATTGACGACCTTTGCATTGTTCGGGAATTTGTACTCGACGTAGCCCTTGCCGAACCAGATCAGCGCGGCTCGCACCCGCGCCGGGTCCAGGAAGAGCTCCGGAATGTCGAGCATCCCGAGAATCTTCTCCCTCGAGCACAGGCCGCAGGGTGCCGAGACGTCGGCCGTGGTATAAAGCCCCAGCGGCATCTCGACTTCGATGATGTCCCTGGCTCGGTTCGCATCCTCCGGGTCGAGGTTGACGACCACTTCCGCATAGCGCGCCTCGCAGACCTTCTGCTGGCCCTTGGCCGCCTTCCCAACTGTCGTGGAGATCAGGTCTGATGACTCGAGAATCTGCACATTGGTCGCAATGGTCGATTGCGGCTGGTCGAGTGCCTCGGCGATCTGGTTGATGTTGAGTGGGCCGCGCCGGAGAAGCAGGCGCAGGATGCGCAGGCGCAGCGGCGAGGCCAATCCGCGCAGCACCTGATAGTCGCGATGAGCGTTGACGATCAGGAAATTGCGGCCAGAGTCGCCTGCCTCACTGCTTCTGCGGTCCGAGGCGAGCGTTTCTGTGTCCGGCCAAGGCGCGCGCTCTCGGTCCATTCTTGGTTCTCCCGACGTTCTCGTCATCCTCAGAGCGTAAGCTTGACAACGTTCCAGGATGCCGGCTTCAGCTTCAATCTAATTTTTCCGTCGGAGACCGAAACGTCTTTGAGCGCCCGGGGCTGGACGCGCAAGGGATCGGTGCTTGAATTGAACGCCTTCAGATCATCTTCCTGCAGCTCTTCGGCCTGCTTTACCTGCAACCTGCCGAAGCTGCGGGCGTCCACCGTGACGTCCACCCCCTGCTTGAGGTCGCGGTTGAGCAGGAACAGCGTCATTCCGCCCTTGTCATCCGCGACCACGGACGCCTTGAGGTAAGGCGTTTCCGGCATGGGGAAGTAAAGGTCCGAGGAACCGCGCGGATCGAAGTAGCGCGCCGCGTAGGTCTCGGACTCGACGCGTGCCCGCAGCACCCGGCCGCGGCCGAAGCGGCTCATCTGGGCGAAGGGCCAAAAGATGGTCTGGCGCCAGGCGTCACCTCCCGTTTCCGTCATGATCGGGGCGATCACATTGACGAGTTGCGCAAGACAGGCCGATTTGACCCTGTCGGCATGGTTTAGAAGCGAGATGCAGGCGCCCCCGAAGGTGAGCGCGTCCTCGACATTGTAGATCTCCTCGAGGATGGGGGGAGCCACCGGCCAACCCTCCTTGACGCGGTCAGCGCGCTTGCGCCGCGTGCGGTACCAGACGTTCCACTCGTCGAAGGAGAGCATGATGCGTTTTTGCGAATGGCGGCGGGCCGCCACCCCGTCGGCGATCGCCACGACCTCGTCGATGAACTGGTCCATCATGTCGGGGCTGGCCAGGAAGCTGGCCGTATCCTCGGCGTAGTTGTTGAGGTACGTGTGAAGCGAGATGTACTCGACCTGTTCGAAGGTATGCTCGAGCACCTCATCTTCCCAGCGGCCGTAGGTCGGCATATTCCGGCCAGAAGAGCCGCAAGCTGCAAGCTCGATCGACGGGTCGATCCAGCGCATCATCTTGGCCGCTTCCTTGGCGATGCGGCCGTATTCCGTCGCCGTCTTGTACTCCATTTGCCAAGGGCCATCCATCTCGTTGCCGAGGCACCAGAACTTGATGCCGTGCGGCTCCTTCCAGCCGTGCTTGATGCGCAGATCCGACCAGGCGGTGCCCCCGGGGTGGTTGCAGTATTCGATCAGGTTGCGCGCCGCGTCGCCATCGCGCGTGCCGAGGTTCACCGCCATCATCGGCTCGACTGCCGCCGCGCGGCACCAGTCGACGAATTCGTTGGTCCCGAAGGTATTGGGCTCGGTGGTGAACCAGGCCAGATCGAGACGCGCAGGCCGCTGGTCGACGGGCCCGACACCGTCCTCCCAATTGTAGCCCGAGACGAAGTTGCCGCCGGGATAGCGCATGATCGTCGGCCCCAGTTCGCGGACGAGCTCGAGCACGTCCCGCCGGAAGCCCTTCCCATCAGCCGTCTTGTGGCCCGGCTCGAAGATGCCGCCATAGACGCAGCGTCCGAGATGTTCGACGAAGGCGCCGAACAGGCGTGGGTCGGTCTCGCCGATCGCGAATTCGCGATCCACCATGATGCTGGCTTTTCTCATCGGGTCGAACTCCGCATTGCTTTCAAATCGTTGGTTGGGGGGGCGGGGAAAGCGCGTCCGGCGTCAACACGGCGGCGCGCAATTGCTGCGAATAGGGGTGCTTCGGATGGGTCAGCACCTCGCGCGCCGGCCCTTCCTCCACAACTTCGCCCTTGCGCATGATGATGAGGCGGTCGGCTATGTAGTAGGCGGTCGCGAGGTCATGCGTGATGTAGATGATCGAGAGGCCCAGCCTGTCGCGCAGTTCGCCGAAAAGGTTGACGATCGACATCCGCAACGAGGCGTCGACCATCGAAACCGGCTCGTCGGCCAGGATCAGGCGCGGCTTCGAGACGAGGGCCCGTGCGATCGCGACGCGCTGCAGCTGGCCGCCCGAGAGCTCGTGCGGGAAGCGGCCCCTGATCTCGTCCAGCGTTAGACCGACCTGCCTGAGCGCCACGTCCGAGGCCTGCTCCGCCCCGTCTTGCGAGGCGGCTCCGCCAAAGCGTCTAGCGGTCATGAAAAGGTAGAAATCCAGCTTCTTGAGCGGATTGAATGCTTCGAACGGGTTCTGGAAGATCGGCTGGACTTTCGCCATGAAGGTGGGCCGCTCGGCCGCGGTCAGGGCGGCCACATCCTTGCCCTCGAAACGCAGGCGTCCCCCGCTCGGGCGATGCATCCCGAGGATCATGCGGGCGAGCGTGGACTTGCCGGAACCCGATTCGCCGATCACAGCGAAGATCTCCGGCTTGCCATCCTCAAGCCTGAAGCTCACGCTCTTCACGGCCTCGACCGTCCGTCGCGAGAGCAGGCCGCCGCGCGTGAAAGTCTTGGATACGGCCTCGAGTTCGAGCAGCGGATTCACGAGCGGCCCTCCTCGACGGCATGGCAGGCCACACGATGGCCTGGCTCCGCCTCCAGCATCGCGGGACGGGCTTGCCTGCAGCGCTGCACGGCCAGCGGGCAGCGGGGATGGAACCGGCAGCCCGGCGGCGGATCAGCCAGGTTGGGAGGCGAGCCGGCGAGGCTGGCCCGCTGCCGATCGTCGCCAATGCGGGGCAGGGAATGGATCAGATGGCGGGTGTAGGGATGGCGCGGCCGCGCGAAGACGGCGCTGGTCGCGCCTTCCTCGACGAGGCAGCCGGCATACATCACGCCCAGGCGGTCGGTCAGGGCGGCGTGTACGGCCATGTCGTGCGTCACGAACAGCACAGATGAGCCCATCTCGCGCTGGATCGAGCGGATCATGCCGAGCACGTCCTTCTGGACGATCACGTCGAGCGCAGTTGTCGGTTCGTCGGCGATGATGAAGTCAGGCCGGCAGATCGTCGCCAGCGCGATGGTCACGCGCTGGCGCATTCCGCCGGATAGCTCATGGGGATAGGCGTCGAGGATGGAGGGGTCGAGGCGCAGGAGCGCAAGGTGCTCCGTCACCTTCCGTTCAAAATCTCCGGCGGTCCCGCCCAGATGCGGCAGGGCGAAATCACGAAACGTGGCGCTGATCCGCCGGAGCGGGTTGAGCACGTTCATGGAGGCTTGCATGATGTAGGAGAGATGCCGCCATCGGACCTTCGCGACCGCTGCCGGTGACGCCTGGTGCAGGGTTGGGGCGTCGGGCAGGAAGGAGAACTCGGCCCGGCCGCCGACCAGCTCAAGGGGCGGCCTGACCAGCCCTGCAATGGTCTTGATGAGGGTCGTTTTTCCCGAACTCGACTCGCCCGCAAGGCCGAATATCTCGTTCCGTCTTATGGAGAAGGTGATGTCGTCGACGGCCGGCACCTCGCGGGAGACGCCGAAATGCTTCGTCCGGAAGCGGGCCTTCAGGTTTTCGACCGTGAGGATGGGAGCGCCGTTCACGAGCGGCCCCCGCCCATCCGCGCCAGCCTGCTGCGCGGGTCGATGTAGGCGTTCATGGAGACCGCCAGCAGATAGAGCCCGACAAAGGTCATCACGACGAGCAGGATGGGGAAGGCGATCCACCACCAGACGCCCGCGACGATCGCGGTGTGCTGGTTGGCCCAGTAGATCATCCCTCCGATCGTCGGCGTGTTGATGTCCATGAAGCCGAGGACTGCGAGCGTCACCTCGAGGCCGATCGACCAGTTCATGTTGTTGAGTGTCGTCGAGAACACGATCGGCATCACGTAGGGGAGATGCTCGCGCAGCAGGATCTCCCTGGTCTTCATGCCGGAGAAGATCGCAGTATCGGTGAACTCGCGCTGTTTCAGGCTCATCGCGACCGAGCGGATGAGGCGTGCGTCATAGGCCCAGCCGAGGCTCGCCATGATGCATGCGAGGAGCACGGTCGACATGCTGTCGCGCAGGACGAAGTAGAACAGGATCAGGATCGGGAAGAGCGGCAGGACAATGAAGGTGTCGTTGATCGCCATCAGGATCCGGTCGGCCCAGCCTCCGAGATAGCCGGCCGTCAATCCGACGAGGATCGAGATGATGCGGGAGAGCAGCGCCACCAGCAGGCCGAACCCGAGCGTGTTGCGGATCGCGATGGTCAGCTGCCAGAACACGTCCTGCCCACGCGACGTCGTGCCGAACCAGTGGGCGGCCGAGGGCGGCGCGTCGGGCGCGACGACATAGACGTCGTTCGGCGGATAGGGCGAGGCGAAGGACAGCGCCGCCATGGCTGCGACGACCGCGATCAGCGCGAAGCCGATCCGGAATTCGCCATTGTAGCGCAGGAGGTCGCGCAGGATCGTGATCATGTGGTGACCTGCACGCGGGGATCGATGAGGGGATAGAGCAGATCGATGAGGAGGACGCCCAGCGAGACCCCCAGGATCGAGACGGTTGTCACGCCCAGAACCAAGCCGTAATCCCCGGCGTAGACCGCGTCGACGAGGAGCGTGCCGACGCCGGGGTAGCCGAAGACCTTTTCGGTGATCACTGCGCCGTTGAAGATGCCACCCAGCGACATGGCGAGGCCCGTCACCTGCGGCGCCAGGGCGTTGCGCATCACGTAAGAGCCAAGGATGCGCCGCGGATCGACGCCAGCGATCTCGGCGTAGACGACGTGGTCCTCGGTGACGATGTTGGAAACGAGGGAGCGCATGCCGAGGAACCAGCTGCCCACGCCGATGAGGATCAGCGATAGCGCCGGCAGGATGGAGTGTTTGGCGACAGAGATGATGAAGGGAAGGTTCCAGCCCTGCTCGAGGTTCATCGCCGAGCCGCCGGTGATGGGCAGCAACGGCCAGATGAATCCGAAGACGATCATCAGCGCGAGCGCGACGATATAGTAGGGCACCGGGTGCAGCGCCATGGCCAGGACGCCGAGCAGCTTGAGGCTGCGGTTCTGCTGATAGTAGCCGGCGAGGCCACCCAGCAGGTTGCCGAGGAGCCAGGAGACGATCGTGGCGAAGCCGAGCAGGCCGAGGGTCCAGGGCAGTGCGCGGGCAATGAGGGAGGAGACTGGCGCGGGAAAGGCCGAGAGCGAGGGACCGAAATCAGCGCGCAGAACGCGGCTCCAGAACGTGGAGTATTGCTCGAGCCAGCCGCCGTTGAGGCCGTACAGTTCCTGCAGCGAGCGCCGCATCTCGGCGATCGCCTCGGGCGCTGTGTTGCCGAAGGACGTGACCGCAGCAATCGACTGTTCCACCGGGTCGATCGGCGTCGCATGCGTGATCACGTAGGCGAGGTTGATGCCGATGAAGACGACGAGCACGAACTGCGCGAAGCGCCTGAGGGCATAGTGGAGGTATGAACGCATTCGCCCTGTCCGCGGTGTGGCGGGAAATGGCTGGCCTCACCGCAGCACGGGGAGGCCAGCCGGGAGCCGGTTTCAGTTGGCCGGCTTCAAACGCACGAACATGTAGCGGGAGTTGCCCCAGTTCGTGACAGGGTTTGCGTAAGGGTTCTCGGCAGTGGGGAAGCCGGTCCAGTAGGTGTGGTCCATCGCCGTGAAGACGTTGTAGGACATCAGCGGGATCAGCGGCATCTCGCGGGTGACGAGCTTGACGTAATCCTTGCCGAGCTCGACCCCTTTGGGATCGTCGAAGTCGATCTTGCGGATGTCCTCGATGATCTTGTCGAGCTCGGGGTGCGTCCAGCGCTGCCAGTTGCGCAGGGGCTGTGGCTTTCCGGCCTCGGCCACGAAGGCGGAGTGCCAGCTGTCCATGAAGTAGCTCAGATCCTGGTGCCCGCCCCAGGTTTCGACCGACCAGCCGATGAAGCTGTCGAAGTCGCCGGCGGCACGGCGGGTCAACAGCGTGCCTTGGGCCACATCGATGCGGGCGTCGATGCCGGCCTGCCGCCATTGCTGGACGATCATGGTGCCGGCGCGCGTCATGACGGGCCGGAGGTCGCCTTCCACCATCAGGCGCAGCACGAAAGGCTTGCCGTCTGGCGTCATCCACTGCGCGCCCTGCTTCCTGTAGCCGGCGCGCTCCAGCAACTCGGTGGCGGCCTGGGGGTTCTGCTTCCACCAGCCGAGGCCGAAGGAGTTGGCGATTTCCTTCTCGTCCCGCGGGATCTGGTCGCCCATGGAGGGGCGGAGCATGTCCGTGATCTGCTTGGCGACGGTCGGATCGTAGGGCTTCACCTTCGACTTGCCCGTGTCGATCTCGAAGTCCCTGACCCACGCCTCCATGGGCTTGTGGTATGCCTCTGGATGGATGCCTGTCGGGGGGACCGCGATGGCCGAGATCGTTGCAGCCCCGCGATAGGCGGCCATGACGACGGCCTTGACGTCGATCATCAGCGTCAGAGCCCAGCGCACGTCACGGTTCTTCAGATGCTCGTTCTGCGTGTTGAAGATGACGCCCGCGAGGGTCGGATCGGGATGGCCGTAGGGAAAGCCATTGAACCAGCCGCGGGATTTTTTGCCGTCGCGGGCGAGGCGGAACATGCCCTCGGGCGAGATGTCGTGGATGACGTCGAGCTCGTTGTTGAGCTGCGCGATGACACGCTTGTCCGGCGGGCCGGGATCGACATAGGCGAGGTATTTCGGGCCCGGCTTGCCAAAGCGGCCAAGCGAGGTGCGCTGCCAGTCTTCCCGCAGCTGCCAGATGTACCATTTCCCGTCAGGGTCAAAGCTGTGCAGCGTGTAGGCCGAGAGGGAAACCGGCTTGTTGAAGTCGAATTTCGCCGGATCCTCGACCTTCTCGAAGACATGCTTCGGCAGGATCCAGATGGCGCCCCAGCGCACGGTGAAGTTGGCGTGGAACCGCGAATTCGGCCGCTTGAGCTTGAAGATGACGGTTTCGGGGTCCGGCGCCTCGACCGAGGCCACATTGTTGGCGAGGACGGCAGAGAACCGCATGTTGGGGTTCTTCACCTGAATATCGACCGTGGCCTTGACGTCTGCTGAGGTGAACTCGACGCCGTCGCTCCAGAAGAGGCCGCGACGGAGCTTCACCCGCATCTCGGTGAAGTCGGCATTGTACTCGGGTTTGGCAGCTGCCAGAGAATTATCCCAGGCGCCGTCGATGCCTTTCTCGGGATCGATGTACCAGAGCGTGTCCAGCGCCGCCTGCTGCAGCCCATTCGACTGGCTGCCGGCGTTGATGGCCCAAATGTTGAACCAGCCGGCATTCTTGATCGTGCCTTCAGGATTTTCGAGGATCAGGAGTTCTTTCCGCGGAATGTTCTGCGGAATTCCCTGAGCCTCGACCTTCAGGGCGCCAGGCAAGGCCAGCGCCGTCGCCATGGCGGCCGCAGCCAGCCACGTACGCATGGATATCATCGTCACCTCCCACTTGAACCACCGGTTGATCCGGCTCGCCGATTGCGCCGAAGCTTATGGAAGAGAGCGGGGCTTCACAACACATTCTTTGGTTTGTATCAGAAAGATGGATATTGGTATCGATGGTTGCGCATGCGCCGCGAACTGGCGGCGATGCCGTCGACGGCAGCTGCTGATCGGAAGGGGAACCGGAGCCAGGGCGAGAGGCGAGCGGTCGCCTGCCGCGCGTTCAAGCGCCGCATGGCGCCTAATCGAACGCTGACGGGAGGCCCAAGAGATCGAGACTGCGGGAGATCAGGGAAGATTGTCTCGCAGGAAAACATCGATGCGGATCCTTTCCTGCTCCTCCAGGATGGGTTCGCCCCTGCATTGGGCAAGCAACACGCGCGCCGCGGAGCGCGCCTCATGGCCGGCATCCTGGTTGATGAGCGCGTCAAGCGTGCCGCTGAGCAGAAACGACCGGCTTTGTGGGGTCAGTTCGTGCGCGATCCAGACGATGCGTCTGGCGGTGTCGGCAGCTTCCAGAGCCTTTGCGATTCCACTGTTGCCGGCGCCGATGTTGTAGATGCCGATGAGATCAGGATGTCGCTCCAGCAGATCGAGGGTTAGCGCCTCATTGCGGGCGTTATCGTCCCGTCCTTCCACCGGCGGCAGCAATGTGAGGCCGGGGAACTCGGTTGACGCGACCTGGTGGAATCCGAAATGACGTTCGGCGTGGTCGCGCAGCGCCATCGATCCGGCGATCAGGCCGACGACACCGCCCCTGCCGGCCAGGAAACGGCCCATCAGCGATCCGGCGGTGCGCCCGGCGGCGGGATTGTCGACGCCGACGTAGTGGACACGCCGCGACTGCGGCACGTCCGAAACAAGCGTCACCACCGGCACGCCGCGCTGGCTCAGATCGTCGATGGCGGCCCGCACGCGTGAATGGTCGAGCGCGACGACCGCGATGCCGTCATAGACCGGGGGCAGGTCCTCCAGCGCAGCGACAAGCGCGCCCGCATCGAAGACGTCGACGTGCATGACATCGATGAAGGCTCGCTCGACCGCAAGCCGCTCCGCCGTCCGCCGCACTTCCCGCTCAAGTTGCGTCATGAAGCTGTTGGCGCCAGTCGGCAGTATGAAGGCGAAGCGGTGCGTCCGGTTGCGCGCCAGGCGTGCAGCCAGCGGGTCGGCGCGGTAGCCCAGCTTCAGGATCGCATCCTCGACGCGTGAGATCGTTTTCGCTCGAACGCCCTCGCGCCGGTTGACGACGCGGTCGGCGGTCGCGACCGAGACGCCGGCCTCGCGCGCCACATCCTCCAGCGTGGCGCGGCCGGAGGAGAACGCCTCACGTCGACTCACCGCGCTGCCCAGAGCATCCCCCTCGTCATGATCGTCCGGATGGCGGGCACGTCGAGTTCGTAGGCCCGGTGGCCGAGAGCCGAGTAAAAGACGCGACCGGCCCCGTAGCGTTTCTTCCAAACCTGCGGCATCACCACCCCCTTGGTCCACGGCGCATGCTCTCCCGTGAAGGTCGTCGTGGCCAGCACCTCCACGCCGGGATCGACATGAAGGTAGTATTGCTCGGAACGGTGATCGAAGCTCTCGATCCCGGCGGTGATCGGGTCGTCCGGCCGCGTGATGTCCACCCGGTAGTCGATGATGTTTCCCGGATGGGCGACCCACTGGCCTCCGCACAAGAACTGGTATTCGACGCAGTCGCGGAAGGCGTCGCACATGCCGCCGTGATGGCCTGCCAGCCCGACGCCCTTCTCCACGGCCGCGCAGAGGTTCTGGCCGTGCGCCCGGTCGATCTTGGACATGGTGTAGATCGGGACGACCAGGTCCAGATCATGGATGGCGGGATCGCCGAAGGCCTCGGTGGAGGTCTCGATCCTCACCTCGAAGCCCTCATCGACGAGCCAGCCGCGTATCATGGCAGCGCACAGATCGGGGTCATGCCCCGCCCAGCCGCCCCAGACGATCAATGCCTTGCGCATCGCCACGCTCCTCAATCCAGCTGGCCGTCCGGAACGCCCGCCGGCAGCATCGCCGGGCGCTCGGCCGTGGTTTCAAGCTTCACGCGCCGGCCTTCGTCCGAGGAGGTCTGGAAGGCCTCCATGGCTTCCAGCACATGCAGCGCCAGCGCGCCACTGGCGCGGTGCGGACGGTTGTTGAGGATGCCGGCTGCCATGTCCGCGACGCCGATCGAGCGGAACTCGCCGTCGGAGCAGCCATGGGTGAGCGGCACGGAAGTCCACTCGCCGCCGGCCTCCGCGCGCATCACCTCACCGCCGAACCTGTTGGGATCGGGCACCAGCAGGCTTCCCCCCGTTCCGTAGATCTCGATGGGCGCGTGCTTGTGCTTGGGGACGTCGAAGCTCATCGCGATGGAGACCACCGCACCGGAGACGAATTCCAGCTGGCCGGCGACATGGGTCGCGACCTCGACCGGGATGCGCGCACCGTTCATTGGCTGGCTGGTGACGACGCGCTCGGAGCGAAGCCGCGTCGCGGAGCCCATCACGCTCGCCACCGGCCCCAGGAGCTGGACGAGGTCGGTGATGTAGTAGGGGCCCATGTCGAGCATCGGCCCACCCCCGCGCAGGTAGTAAAAGCCCGGAGCCGGGTGCCAGCGCTCGTGGCCGGGGCACATGAAGAAGGCGGAGCCGGCGACCGGCGAGCCTATCGCGCCCTCGTCGATCAGCTTGCGCGCGGTCTGGTGCCCCCCACCCAGGAAGGTGTCCGGAGCGCAGCCCACGCGCAGCCCCTTGCGCTCGGCCAGTTCCATGACCTTGCGCGCCTCGGCAACGTTGACGCCCAGGGGCTTCTCGGAATGCACGTGCTTGCCGGCGTTGAGCACGGCGAGCGATACGTCGGTGTGGGCCAGCGGCACGGTGAGGTTGACGACGATCTCGATGTCGTCACGCTTCAGGAGTTCGTCGGTGCGCAGCGCTGGCACGCCGAACTCCGCGCCGCGCGCCTCCGCCGCCCCCTGCTGCATGTCCGAGACGGCCTTCAGCTCGATCTGCGGAAAGCGCGTCATGGCGGTGATGTAGGCCCGGCTTATGACGCCGCAGCCGATGATACCTACGCCAATTCTTCTCATGGAATGCTCCAGTTCAATCGAAAGTCACGAAACCTGTCCGCCTCATCCCTTCACCGCGCCGGCCGTGAGGCCCGCGACGATATGCTTCTGCGCGATCAGAAAGATCAGGATCGTCGGCAGGATGGTGAGGGTGATGAAGGCCAGGATCAGGTGCCACTCGGCCGAGAACTCGCCCTGATAGATCATGATGCCGAGCGGCCAGGGATAAAGACTTTCCGAGTTCAGCATCACGAGGGGGATCAGGTAGGAGTTCCAGCTCTGGACAAAGGCGATGGTGCCGACCGTCGCGAGGATGGGCCTCGACAGCGGCAGCGTCACATAGCGGTAGAAATTCGCGTATGAACATCCGTCGACGAGCGCCGCCTCGAGCAATTCGTGCGGGATGTCCTTGAAGAAGCGGCGGAAAAGCAGGATCGAGAAGGCGAGGCCGAACGCCACCTGCGGCAGCACGACGCCCATGTAGCTGTCCAGCAGGCCCAGATCCCGCACCTTGATGAAGAGCGGGAGGATCGCCGTCGCGGCCGGAAACAGCAGCCCCAGCGTGATGTAGCTCAGCAGCATCTTCGAGCCGAAGAAGGCGACATGGGCGAAGACGAACGCCGCCATGGAGGCGACGATCAGCGTGAGCGTGGTGGCGAGCGTCGCGATGATCAGCGAGTTGCGGAGCAACTCCCAATACCGCCAGGAGAACAGGATGGAGGCGTAGTGCTCCATCTCCCAGTTGAGGGGCAGGCCGAACGGGTTGGTGCGCAGCTCTCCCAGCGACTTGAAGCCTCCGAGGACGGTCGCGACGAGGGGCGTCGCGACGAACAAGGCCACAGCCAGCAGGAACAGCGCCTTGTAGAAGGTGACCGGATCGAAACGGCTGGACGCATGGGAGAGGTCACTCATCGCGCAGCACCCAGCGCTTGTAGGAGAAGGCAAAGACGACGCATCCCACGAAGAGGATGACGCCGACGGCCGAGCCGAAGCCGATCCGCATGCGCGTGACGCCGAAATTGTACAGGAAGCTCACGATCGTCTGCGAGGAGTCGGCAGGTCCGCCCCGCGTCAGCGGCATGATCAGGTCGAAAAGCTGCAACGAGCCGATGATGGCGAAAAAAACCGAAAGCTTGATGGCGGGCTTCAACAGCGGGAGGATGACGAAGCGCAGCATCTGCCAGCGCGTCGCGCCATCGATGCGGGCCGCCTCGATCAGGTTCTTGTCGAGGCCTTGGAGCGCGGCGATGAAGAGCATCATGTGGAAGCCGAAATACTTCCATACGACGACGATCAGGATGGCGAGCATCGACGTCTGGGGACTCGCCAGGAGATGGGGAGCCTCGACCCCGAACAGTCGACAGATGGCCGCCAGCAGCCCATAGTCACCGTCATAGACGAAACTGAAGATGAGGCCGGTCGCGATCTCGGCCAGGATGTAGGGCAAGAAGAACAGCATCCTGAGCGCGACCGCGCCCCTGAACGTCTCGGCCAGGATGATGGCCAACGCCATCGCCAGCGGCAGCTGGACGACCAGCGAGACCACGATTATGAGGATATTGTTGCGGAACGCGATGCCGAAGGCGCGGTTGTCGAAGACGAACCGGTAGTTGTCGAGGCCGACCCAGTTGCGCGGCGGCCCGAAGCCGTTCCAGTTGTAGCCCGAATACCAGGCCGCCTCGCCGATGGGCAGCATCACGAAAATCGTGAACAGCAGCACCGCCGGGGGCAGGAAGAGCAGGGCGACCGTCAGCTTGCCGGAGGCGTCGAAGCTGCGCCGGCGCGGGTCGGGAGCAGGGCTGGCCAGCGTCACGGCTTGCATCGGGTCGGTCCGGGAGGGGCGGGGGAGCGAGAGCGGCGAAAAGCCGCCCTCGCGCTCAATTGTGACCTCAGTTGCCCTGCCGGAAGGCGTCCTGGATCGCCTTGGCGACCTGCCGCGGGTTCATGGTGCCGCCCGCCAGCTCGGATGTCGCGTCGTTCACCACCCGTCCGACCGAGGGGCCGAGATCCTGGTCATAGAAGTTCTGGTGGTAGGTCGATGCCCCGATATTGCGTGCGATGTTCTGCAGGAACGCCGCCCTGAGGCCCGTGTCCGCGCCCTTGGCGACCGGAATCAGGAAGCCGCCGGCCGCCAGCCTGGTCTGCACCTCGGCGGAGACGAAGTGCTTGAGGAACTCAGCCGCCTGGGGCGGAGCGCCCTTGGTGACGAGCCAGCCATTGACGCCCCCGAGCGTGTCTGTCGGAAGGCCCTGCCCGCCGGGCACAGCCGGGAAGTTGAACCATCCCAGCTTGTCGTCCGGGATGCCCTCCTTGTTCGCCGACAGCGCGCGCTGCGTGGCGTAGAAGGAGGAGATGGCCAGGATCATCGCCGCCCGTCCGTCACCGAAGGCCCCCACGGCCTGAGGATTGCGCGTGCCGAGGAAGCCGTTCTGGAAGGGCTGAAGATCGACGAGTTCCTTCATCATATCGCCCGCGCGCTGGAAGACGGGACCCTCGAAGCCACCATTCTCGCCGCGCAGCGCCGCCTCGAAAGCCGGCTTTCCGCCAAGGCGGACGGCGAGATGGGTCCAGTAAAAGTGCAGCGGCCACTTGTCGCCGCCGCCGACCATGATCGGCGTGATCCCCGCCGCCTTCAGCTTGCGCACGGCGTCCAGAAAGGCGTCCCAGGTCTTGATCGCATCGCCGTCCACGCCGGCCTTCGTCATGAGCTCCTTGTTGTACATGAAGCCGACTTGGCTGACCGCGTGGGGAACGCCCCAGATGCGTCCATTGAGCGTGAAGGCGCCGACTGCGCCTGGTGCGAGGCCCGCCATATGCTCCCGCACCTGCGGGGTGATTTCTTCGAGGACGCCGGCTTCAACCTGCGCCTTCAGCACGCCACCTGCCCAGCTGTAGATGATGTGCGGCTTGTCACGGGACTGCAGCATCGTGGGCAGCCGCGCCTTGAACGCCTCGTTCTCGAGGAAGGACATCTCGATCTTGACGCCCGGGTTCTTGGCCTCGAAATCCCGTGCAGTCTCTTCCCATAGGCGTATCGCTCCGGGATTGGGCTCGATATGGAGCCAACGGACGACCGTCTGCGCGCTCGCCGCCGCGCTGAGCAGCGATCCGACCGTCAAGGCGCCAAGAAACTTCAGAACCTTCATGCCTTCCTCCCAGCCCGCCCTTGCGGCGGTTGGGGCAAACTATATCCCTACCTTTGATGTTCGCAACCCAATTTTTGATGTGTTTCCATCAATTTTCTGGTGTAACATCTCGGCGGTGAGAGAGAACCCGAGTGTCAAAAGGTGAACGCAGCATGCCTGGTGCGATTTATCCCGATTTGCGGGACAAGACGGTCCTGGTGACCGGTGGCGGTAGCGGAATCGGAGAGGCCGTCTTGCGGCGCTTCGCGGCGCAGGGGGCGCGCGCCGCCTTCATCGACATCCAGGAGGATCAGTCGCGCTCGCTCGCGGCAGAGATCGCGAAAGCCGGCGGCCAGGTTCATTTCGAGGCTGCGGACCTCACGGACACGACTGCGCTTCGCGCCGCCATCTCCCGGGTCCGGGATCGCTTCGGGGCCATTCAGATCCTCGTCAACAACGCCGCGCACGACGAGCGCCATCCCACCCTCGACGTGACGCCAGAATACTGGGACCAGCGCAGCGCGGTGAACCTCAAGCATCAGTTCTTCGCAGCCCAGGCTGTGCTGCCCGACATGATCGCCGCGAGGTCAGGCTCTATCATAAACTTTGGCTCCACGTCCTGGATGATCGGCCAAGGCGGCATGGCGGCCTATACGGCGGCGAAATCGGCCGTGATCGGTCTGACGCGGTCGCTGGCAAGGGACTTCGGACCTTACAATGTTCGCGTAAACGCCATTGCTCCGGGCTGGATCATGACAGAACGGCAGGTGAGCCTTTGGTTGACGCCAGAGAGCGAGAAGGAATTGATGCAGCGCCAGTGTCTGAAGCGCCGGCTGATGCCAGACGAGATCGCCAGCGCGACTCTCTTCCTTGCCTCGGAAGAGGCTTCAGCCTGCACCAACCAGCAGTATATCGTGGATGGGGGCTGGGTCTGATGTTGGTGGCTTTGGTGCAACAATGCCAGTGCGCGCAGCTCAGGCTTTGTCGCTGGATCGGCGGACGCGGATGGACACCGGCCTTGCCAGCGACCGCGTCAGCCCGGCACCGCCGCCGCCTGACCACCCAGGCCGTCACCAACTTTGGGCGATAGCTCGCAGCGCCACTTCGTCAGGGCTTCTTGCCGTCTGGACCATGCTGTTTGAGGAAAGCGATCAGGTCCTTCACCTGTTTCTCGTTCTTGAGGCCGGCATAGACCATCTTGGTACCGGGCATGACGCCCCTCGGATCTGCGATATACTTTGTGAAGAATTCATCGTTCCACTCAGCAGAAGCCTTCTTGTTGGCTTCGCTGTATGAGTAGCCTGCGACTTCACCGGTCTTGCGCTGGAATAGCCCATTGAGGTGCGGGCCAACGCCATTCCTGGCGTTCTCGCCGACCTGATGGCACGCACGGCATTGGGCGAATACGCGTTGCCCGGCTTCGGCATCCTGAGCCTGCGCGACATCCGCGGCGAAGACGAGGGCAGCGGCCACAAGGCCCAAAATTGCAGTCTTCATTCTCTGGTTCCTATTTGCGGAAAGGAGGGGGCCGCGCCCGTGTTGCGCGGCCCTTGTTGGCATGGGGTCAGCCGAACATGTCTGCGATGATGCCGGCATACCAGCCCATGTTCTCGGCCTGTGTCTGCTTGCGCAAGTCGGCCGGCTCGCCGGTCTTCGAGATGAACGGCGTCACAGAGGCGATCTTGCCGTCCTTAGGCTCGAATGTTCCGCCTACTTTCACGGTGTCGTCGGTCTCTATGAGGCTCCAGCAGGTATTGGTGTAGCGCGCCGGGAAGACGCGTGAACCGGTCAGTTCTCCACGGATCGCGTTCGCTGCTACCTTGGCCTGGCTGTTGGCGGAGAAGGCCGATTTAGGCATGTCGCCGGCGATGGCTGAGTCCCCCAGAACGTAGATGTTCGGGTCCATCGTCGATTGCATGCTCTCGGGCTTGATCGGGCAGTAGCCTGCGTCATTGGCGAGCTTGGAGTCACGGGCGATGGCTCCGGCCCATTGCGCCGGTATGACATTGACCAGAGCGGCGTTCCGATAGGTCTCGAAGCCGGTGACCACCGTGTTCGTTTTCGGATCGACCGACTTGATGCCATCGTGAATCTTGGGGCCAAGCCATTCGACGAGACCGGCGTAGTGCTTCTCCCAGCCTTCCTGGAAAAGACCCTGCTTCGAGAAGCTTTCCTTCGGGTCAATGACGAAGATCTTCGACCTCGTCCGCCCCGTCCGCTTGAGGGCATGGGCCATCATCGAGACACGCTCGTAGGGGCCGGGCGGGCAGCGAAAGGGATTGGGCGGCGCGATCATGATGATATTGCCACCGTTCGGGACCGCGTCGAGCCGGCGCCTCAGGAGCCGCGTCTGTGCTCCCGGCTTCCAGGCATGCGGCATTGCGTCTTCCGCGGCCTTCGACCATCCGGGCACCGAGTCGTAGCGCAGATCGATGCCAGGCGAGACGACGCAGCGGTCATAGGGCAGTCGCTGTCCATTCGACAGAACAACTTCCTTCTTGTCGCGATCAATGACCGTCGCGCGGGCGCGCATGACATTGACGCCTTGCTTGGGCAGGTTGCCGTAACTGTGCTGGATCGAGGCATAGTCCCGGAAGCCACCCAGGAACAGGTTCGAGTGGAAGCAGGTCTGGTAGTTGGCGTTCTCCTCAACCAGAGTGACCGCGATCTTGCCCTCGCTGTCCTTGGCGATGTAGCGAGCCGCGGTGGCACCGCCTGCTCCACCGCCGATCACCACCACGCGCGGCTTCGCGCCCTGGGCGATGGCGGGCGCCACCAGCCCGAGCGATGCGAAGGCCGCGCCTCCACCCACCAAAAACTGCCTTCTGTTCGCCATTTTCAGTCCTCCCGAGACCCTGTTATGTGGGTGACATTGCTTGTGTCAGCCCACCTTGAGATAGGCGTATCATTTCGTCTGTGGAGCCGCCACTGTGGCGACCCCAGAGGGCACGCAACTCAAGCAGTCACCCTTCCTCGTCTTCGACCGGTCGCGTTTGAGCCGCTCGAACGTGATGTCACAGACAAAGACCTGCAGCCCGTTCTTCGCGACATCCCGCACGCACTGGAAACGTTGGGGCACCATGGCCTCATCCTTACAGGTCGTCCCCCATCGCCTCCCCCTTCGCGAGTGTCAGCGTTTCGGCTTTACACTCTCGAAATAGACCGCCAGTGCGGCGATTTCCTCATCGTTGAACTTCGCAGCGATCACCTGCATCACCTGATTGTCGCGTTCCTTTTTCTTGTAGCTGTTCATCACGGCGACGAAGCTGGCGGCATCGACACCGACAATCGCAGGAACCCCACCGACGACCTTTCCGGAGAGCAGGTGGCAGGTCACGCATTCGGACGACAGATATTGTCCTAGTTCGCGATCACCGGACACACCAGCTACGGCAGCGCTGAAAGCAAGCAAGGTGGCCGAGACGAGGCTGGCAAGTGCAAATCCAAAGGACAGGCGTTGCATCAGTCAACCTTCGGTCCAGTCTTGCTGTCCGGTGTCACGTCCAGCATGCGTGCGCGGCCTGTGATCTTGGCTGGCTCAGCCTTGCAATTTTTCATGCAGGGCTCCTTCTTCCAGAAGCTGCGCTCGGTTGTCTCGCGATCATCATCGTAGAAGGTGCCCTGGTTCGGCAGTTTCACGGTCAGGAAGTTCTCCTTCGACAACGTGAAGTCTTCCTTGACGAGGTCATTCAGGAACAGGACATAGGCCGTGATGGCGTAAACCTCATCATCGCTCAGGGAGCGGGAATTGCCATAGGGCATCGCCCGCTTGATGTAGTCGAACGCCGTAGAGGCATAGGGCCAGAACGAGCCGATGGTCTTTTCAGGCTGTTCGCGGTTCAGTGAGCCAGCCCCGCCGGCCAGCATCGGCCATCGCCCTGCGCTCTCGCCGAACTCGCCGTGGCAAGCCGCGCATTGGGTCTGGTAGAGTTCTTCGCCGGCCTTCACGCTGCCACTGCCGGGTGGAAGACCATGGCCATCGGGCCGGACATCCGTGTCCCACGCCTTCACCTCGTCAGGGTGGGCGATGCGACCAAGCCCTGTTTTCTTCGCTGCCGGCTGCATGGCCTGAGCCTGGCTCTGGGCCTGAGGGCGCTGGGTTTGCTGCGCCTGTGTGGCGACCGGGATCGCGCCCAGGGCCGCGACGCCCGTGGCGGCCAGCAACAGATTACGAAATCTCGACATTTTCCGTCTCGCCGTTGCCACGAACCAACCAGGTCTGGATGCCGTTGTTGTGGTAGATGGAGTTGGTGCCACGCACCTTGCGGAGCTCGTCCTTGGTCGGCTGGACATAGCCGGTATTGTCCATGGCACGCGACTGGATCAGGAGTTCGCGCCCATCCCAGTCGAAGTCGATATAGAACCGGGTGAGCGACAGTGGACTGACCGGACCATCGATCCGCGCCGTCTGCCAGTTGCGGCCACCATCGACCGAGACATCGACCCGGCGGATGGATCCACGCCCGGACCAGGCAAGCCCGGTCAGGACATTCGGACCCTTGTGACGCAAGGGTGCCTGCGGCGATGGGTTTGTCACAACCGATTTCGCATCCATGATCCATGTGAAGCGGCGTGACCGTCCGTCGGCCAGAAGATCGGTGTACTTCGATGTCTCCTCGCGGTGGTGCCAGGGCTGATCGCCGACCTCAATCCGCCGGAGCCACTTGACCCACATATTGCCCTCCCAGCCCGGCACCACGATGCGCAACGGATAGCCCTGCTCGGCGCGCAAGGCCTCGCCGTTCATGCCCCAGGCAACGATGCAGTCCTGCATGGCCTTCTCGATCGGGATCGAGCGTGTCATGGCAGCAGAATCAGCTCCTTCCGGCATGATCCACTTGCCGCTGGCCTTGACGCCGGCCTCATCGAGCAGCGTCTTCAGCGGGATCCCGGTGTACCAGACGTTATGGATCATGCCGTGGGTGAACTGGCAGCCATTCAGCTGCGCGCCGCGCCACTCCATGCCGCCATTTGCAGCGCATTCAAGGAAGTATGGTCGGTTGATCCGCCCCGGCATGCGCTTCAGATCGTCCATGGTGAAGATCAGCGGCTTGTCGACCAGCCCGTTGATCATCAGGCGGTGCTTGGTGGGATCGATCTCGGCGACACCGGAATGATGCCGTTCGAAGCACACACCATTCGGTGTGATCACGCCGTCGAGTTCGTGCAGTGGCGTGAAGTTGATCGATGAGATCGCATCTGCCGTGAGCCAGGGCACATTGCGGCGGACCACGTGCTTCTCGAACGGCGATGGCTTGCCATAGGGGGCTGCATCGACGCCGGGGCCAAGCGTGCGGTTCCAGTCCTGAATATCGGTGATCAGCGGGTCTGGCTTGCCGGGCGCAGCCGCCTGGGCGGCAGCTTTGGTCGCCAGGGCTGCAGTCGCGCCAGTCGCCGCTGCGCCGCGCAGGAAGGCGCGCCGGGATCTTTGCGCCGAGTCGTCAAACTTGCTTGTCATGGCTTGCTCTCACACGGTCGGTCATCCACCGAAGACCTTCACGGCATCCAGTGGACGTGGTGTCACCACTTTGCGGGCGGTCAGAAACTGGCTGACGACGTCCCAGATTGGCGGGCCCTGCGTGTCCTGATTGATCGAGGCCCAACCGGCAACCGTGTAGTCGCGGCTCGCCTCGATCGCTTGGCCCGTCTTCAGGAATGTCAGGTTGGAGATGCGGTTGCCGGCGGTCCCGAAGGGGTTAACCGTGAAGCCCATGCCGCCAGTGCGCACCATGTCGCCCCCACCCTGATAATAGGGATCAGGATTGAAGATATTGTCGCAGATGTCTTCGAGGATCGTCTTCAGCATCGATCCCTTCATGCTGGTGCGGTAGCAATTGGCATAGGTCATGGCGCCGGCATTCGTGACATCTTCAAAGGTGATGTCCTGGCCGGGGATCAGGCTGGTGCCCCAGCGCACGCCGGGCGAGAGGGCGATCTCGGCATCCCGCACCTCAAGGATGGCATCGGTGAAGACATCATCGAGCGAGCCCTGGAAGTTGCCGCGCCGATACAGAACGCCTTCCGTCTTCGCCAGAACCCTCGATAAATCTTTCTCATAAGGCGCGCGATGCGTCTTGATCATCGCTGCCATTTCGGCATCAGGCGTGATCGCATCGGAGAAGATCGGGATCAGCCGATATCGGAAGCCCTTGACCTCCTTGCCCTGCACATCAAGATCAAGTCGCGACACGAACTTGCCGCAGGCCCCGGTGGCGACGAGCAAGGTCTTGCCGACCTGCACGACCTCGGGCAATGCGTCATGGGTGTGGGCTGTCAGGATGACATCGATGCCCCTCACGCGGCTGGCCATCTTGCGGTCGATGTCGAAGCCGTTATGCGACATCAGCACGACGAGCTCAGCACCATCCGCCCGCGCCTCGTCCACCTGCTTCTGAACCTCGTCCTCGCGGATCCCGAAAACCCATTTCGGCATCATCCAGCGCGGATTGGCGATCGGCGTGTAGGGATAGGCCTGACCGATGACGGCAACCTTGACCCCGCCACGCTCGAACATCTGCCTCGGTTCGAAGACCTTCTCCTCGAACTCGTTGTCGCGAATGTTCTGGGCGAGGAAGGGGAATGGCAGGGTCTTGATGATCTCCTCGACGCGCTCCGCCCCGAGCGTGAACTCCCAATGGCCGGTCATGGCGTCCGGCTTCAGCAGGTTCATGCAGTCGACGATGTCCTGCGCCTTTGTCTGAAGCGATGTCCAAGAATTGGTCCAGGTGTCACCGCAGTCGAGCAGCAGGCAGCGATTTTCGCCGCGTTCCGCACGGATTGCCTTGATCACGGTTGCCACACGGTCAAGCCCGCCCATCCGGCCATAGGTTTTCGCCAGTGTGCCGAAATCCTCGCTGGAAAGCGCATAGGCCATCTGCGAGCCAGCCGGGATGTTGTAGTGGGCGAGAAACGCCTTGCCCGAGATGTGCGGCACAAGTCCCTTGACCTCGCCAACCCCCAGATTGATCGAGGGTTCGCGGAAATAGACGGGCACCAGCTGGGCGTGGATATCCGCCACATGGATCAACGTGACAGTGCCGGTCGGCTCAAAGCGCAGCAGCTCCGCCTCGGTGAGGCGCTGTTGAGCCAGAGCCTCCCCGAGGGAGCCGAAGCCGGAAGCAGCCGTGATCGACGCAAGCGCCCCCGCGGCCTGCAGAAACTCTCTGCGGCTGATCATTGTGTCCGTCCCAAGGCGAGCAACCCGTAGGGACCCGCTCTCTTGTTTCCTCAGACTATCGCCTCAGGCGACCGTAAGCTTGTTCTTTGCGACGTATTCGGAACCATCGTCATCCTTCCAGGTGAAGGTGAACTCGCCCGATTCAGACGCCTTGTAGAAGAATGCCTGATAGGGATTGGCGGAGATGGCCGGGTGCCAATCCGCTTCAAAAAACACCTTGCCATTGAAGGCAGCGGTGACCTTGTTGATGATCTTGCGCGGGATGACGTTGCCAGCTGCGTCTCTGCGCTGGCCGGATTCCATCTCGTGGCTGATCAGTGTCTTGATCTCGATGATCTCGTCTTTCTTGGCATTGGCCGGAAGACGGACGCGGGGGGTTGGCTTCGTGCTCATGTGTCTCTCCTCGCGCTCAGCCGCCGCAGCCGCCGATGGTGACCTTCACTTCGGCGCTTGCCGTGTGCAACGTACCGTCCGACATCTGCGCCACACAGACGATGTTCTGCGTCTGCGCAAGCCGCATGCGGGTGGTGGCAGTAGCCTTGCCACTCGCAGGCGTGAACTTGAAGCTCACGACACCAGGCTGGGGGTTGCCGTCCGCGAACAGATGAAGGCTCTTCACGTAATTGGCGTCTGTCATCGGGCTCTCAACGTCGACTGTGATCGGCACAACCAGGCCGTTCTCGGCGATCTGGGGAGCATCGATCCTGATCTTGCCCTCGGTCGGCTTCTTGTCGCCAAACAGCTTCTTGAGCTCTTCCTGCACCTTGGCAGGCGACGCCTGGGCAAGACGCGGAGCCATCAAGATAGCGGCTGCAGCGAACGAAACCTGAATGGCTTGCCGTCGCGACATGCCATTCGTCCAATCCGAAACCATCGCCTTGCCTCCCTTTTGTCGCTTGTTGACAATGCATGTTTTTCACGCAGTATGGCAATTATCGTCATATGTAGTTTCATGAATGTCAAGCGCATTCTGGTGACAGCAAGCAAGGGCCGGGGTCAACCCTGGCAGCCTCTGGGGAGGAGGAAAACCATGAAGGGATTGATTGCGGCAACGGCGATGGTGCTGACCTTTGCCGTCGGTGCATCAGCACAGAACGCTCAGATCGACAGCGAGAAGGAAATCGAGCGCTACCGCGCGATGATCAATGATCCGATGGCCAATCCCGGCTATCTGGCGGTTGATCGCGGCGAGCAGCTGTGGTCGCTCGCCCGCGGGACCAAGAACGCCAGCCTTGAAACATGCGATCTGGGCGAGGGGCCTGGCAAGCTCGAAGGTGCCTACGCCAAGCTTCCCCGCTATTTTGCCGATTCCGACCGCGTCATGGATCTCGAGCAGCGGCTGCTCTGGTGCATGGACAAGGTCCAGGGGCTTGACACGAAGGATGTCGTGGCGAGGCGTTTTGGAGCCCCGGGTCGCGAATCAGACATGGAAGGGCTTGTCGCCTTCATTGCCAACAAGTCGAACGGGATGAAGTACGAACCTCAACTCAACCATCCCAAGGAAAAGGAAATGCTGGCTGCCGGCGAGGCTCTTTTTGTCAGGCGGGCCGGGCAACTCGATTTCTCGTGCTCGACCTGCCACGCTGTGCCGGGCTCACGCATCAGGCTTCAGGGACTGCCAGATTTCTCGAAGCCCACAAAGGATGCGCGTGAGACCATGGGCTCATGGCCAACCTATCGTGTCAGCCAGAGCCAGACCCGAACCATGCAGCACCGGCTGTGGGACTGCTATCGCCAGATGCGCCATCCCGTGCCGGAATACGCATCCGATGGCATTACGGCGCTGTCGGTCTACATGGCCAAGATGGCGGAAGGCGGCGAAATCAACGTGCCGTCGATCAAGCGCTGAGGGGACATGACCATGAAAACAGTGCGTGAAACCCTCACCGGCCTTGCATCCCTCGCGATTCTGGCATTTGCATCGCCCGTACAGGCCCAGCAGCCTCAGGTCGATGCCGCAACAGTGGATCGCTATGTGGCATCGCTTTGGGCCAAGGTTCCGGATGCCTGGAGGCAGCGGAACACCCAGGACGAGACCCAGAAGATCTGCTCTGTCACCAACAACCAGCCGACCGATGCGCAAGCCAAAGCCATCACCGCGCGGGAACTCGCCGCCGTGAAGTTTCCGGCGGATGGAAAGGTGCTTGGTGACTGGAAGAAAGGCCAGCAGGTTGCCCAGCGCGGCTCCGGTGGGCAGTTCTCTGATCAGCCCGACACCTATCGCGGCGGCAACTGCTATGCCTGCCACCAGCTCTCGAGACAGGAGCTGAGCTACGGCACTTTGGGACCAAGCCTGCTCGAATACGGCAAACTGAAGGACTTCAAGCCCGAGGAAGCGAAAGCCACATTTGCCAAGATCTACAATGCCCAGTCTCAGCTCGCCTGTTCGACCATGCCGCGCTTCGGCCATACCGGCTTCCTGACCGAAGAGCAGATCAAGGACGCCGTGGCCTATCTGTTCGACAAGGATAGCCCGGTGAACAGATAAGACCGCCGTGCATCCGAAACTGGACCGATTGGTCAGGGAGTTCGGATCAACCGATGACCTGAAACACCGGAAAGGTTGTGTAGAGGTACGTGGCCAGTGGTCCCATCCAGCCGCTGGCGATGAGAACGCCGGTTATCAGGATGATGATGCCGGCCATGCTTTCAGCCAGCCATGCGTGACGGCTCAGGGACGCAAACGTCCCTGAAGCCTCGGCCAGGAATGCCGCAACGAGCAGGAATGGCACGCCCATTCCGGCAGCGTAGGCGAGCAGGAGCAAGGCGCCCTCCGATGCGCTTGCCTGCTGCGACGCCACGAGCAGGATGGCAGCAAGAACAGGGCCGACACAGGGCGTCCAGCCAAAGCCGAAGGCGAGGCCGACAACAAAGGCGCCGATGACACCATCGGGCTTGAGCCGGTCACCAAGCCGCCACTCCCGCAGCAACAGCGGCAGGCGCAAGAGGCCGAGCATGTGCAGCCCGAGCGCAACCAGAAGCAACCCGGCCGCGACCGCCAGCGTGTCAAAGTGGATCGAGATGGCGCGGCCTGCCGTGGTCGCGGTGGCCCCCAGTGAAACAAAGACGGCACCAAGCCCTGCCACGAAGGCGAGCGCGCGCGGCCCGACACGTTGAAGGCGCTGGAGACGCGACATGATCTTGAGTTCGTCGGGTGAAACACCCGTCACGAAGGCCATGAAGGCGGGCACAAGCGGCAGGATGCAGGGCGAGAGGAACGAGACCAGCCCGGCAAGGCCGGCTCCCATCCACGTCACGCCCACCATCAACATCCCCCCAGGTGCTGCGCCCTGCCTTTCATCGACGGATCCCCTCGTCCGGGAACTCGTCTGATGAAAACCACTTTTCAAAGCGGTAGCCTAGCATAAATATTCGAATAAGGATATATATGAGCGATGTTCAAACCATTGGCGTTGTCGCTGTTCCTGCTTGTCTCCGCCTTTGGCTCTGCGCGAGCCGGGTCGCCGTTTGAGTTGCTTTTTGTCGACAGGAGCGGCTGTCCCTGGTGTGTTCGTTTCGAGCGGGAGGTAATGCCTGTCTACGGCAAGACGTCCGCGGGCAGTGAAGCGCCGCTGGTCAAAGTCAGTCTCGATGATGGCCAGCCGAAGAATGTTTCACTCGACCTGCCAGTCCGTTTCACGCCCACCTTCGTATTGTTGAAAGATCGCAAGGAGATCGGCCGGATCACCGGCTACATGAATGACGCGACTTTCTGGGGCATGCTCGACAAGATGCTGGCCGAACACAAGGATACAAGACCGTGACGTCCTCCACTCAGGCTCTGTCGGTGACCGTCGAATCCGAGCTTCGCTCGGATGCGGAGTTTTCTCCTGAACTTGACCAACTCATGCGCAACGCGCGCCGCGCAAGTGACTTCCTGAAGGCGCTATCGCACGAGAACAGGCTCCTTCTCCTTTGCCTGCTCTCGGAGGGCCCGCGCTCCGTGGGCGAACTCGAGAGCATCCTGTCTATGCGCCAGTCCGCCGTCTCGCAACAGCTGGCGAGGCTTCGACTCGACGGCCTCGTGACGGCCCAACGGGAGGGCAAGGCGGTGGTCTACTCGATCGCGACAGAAGATGTCCGGCGCATGATCGCAGTCGTATACGACATCTTCTGCGGATCCGGCACGAAGCCGAGTGCAGGGCGCTTCGGCCCGCGAAGCTGACCATATAAAATCAACGATGTCGTCCTACATCGCGCCATTGGCTGGACTGGCGATCGGGATGGTCCTTGGCTATCTCGTCCGGCGTGCCAGGCTCTGCTCTTTCGGCGCGATCGAGGATGCGCTTGAGGGAGGCGACTACAGAAGACTGAAGACCTTCGGCCTGGCGCTGGCGCTGGCGCTGGCAGGCACCCAGGCGCTGATCTTTTCCGGCGCGCTGTTGCCGACTGAGACCCCTTATATCCCTGCCCGGAGTGCCGTCCTTTCCATCGCGGTCGGCGGGGTCATGTTCGGGCTCGGGATGGCGCTTGTCGGAACTTGCGGATTCGGATCCCTGGTGCGCCTCGGCGGCGGGGATCTGCGCGCTTTCGTGGTGATCCTTACCTATGCGGCTGCCGCCTATGCCTTCCTGCGTGGCATCCTGGCGCCGTTCCGCATCGGCGTGATCGAATCGGCATCCGTTGCAATGCCGGGCAGCCATCCCGCGGGCCTCATCGAAACCATGGAAGGCTTGAGCGGCCTGTCGCTGCGTCTTGTTGTCGTGATCGCCATCGTCGGTGTCCTCCTGACGCTCGTCGTCTCCGATCGCAGGCTGAGGAAGGCTCCGCGTTTGCTCGTGGCTGGCGGGGCGCTCGGCTGCGGGGTGGTCGCTGGCTGGCTCGTGACGGCGGTCCTCGTCGATCCGTTTTCACCGACGCGCGTGCAGAGCCTCACGTTCGTTGCTCCCGTCGCACGCGGTGTGTTCAGCATCGTTCTCGGCGGCCGGGATTGGTTCGATTTCGGCGTTATGAGCGTTGCTGGCGTGGTCGTCGGCGCCTTCGCGGCGGCGCTGGCCCTGGACGAGTTCCGCTGGGAGGCGTTCGACGATCACTACGAGATGCGGCGCCACCTTATCGGGGCTGTCCTGATGGGCGCGGGCGGCGTGCTGGCAGGCGGCTGCACGATCGGACAGGGACTGTCGGCAGCATCCCTTGGCGCCGTCAGTTGGCCGATTGCGATCATCGGAATTCTTGTCGGGGCGCGGATCGGGGTCGCCATCCTCGTCGAGGGGACGCCGACACACCTGATCCGAGAACTCTGGCGCCGATGGCTCCGCCGGCCGGCCGGGTGACGTCACCCCTGAACGAAGCGATAGGCCGCTCCCGTGCGTTCGACATAGCCGGCTCCGCCGTTGGGCAGGTGGTAGCCCACCAGTCTGAGGCGATCCGTAGCGGCACGATCGAGCAGCGCTTTCCGCGTGATGGCGGCCTGCGCCGGATCGGCGTCGAAGCCACCCGGCCAGTCCGGACGCAGGAACGAAATGACGGGATGCGTCATCGCGTCTCCGCCGATCAGCGTCGGGCTGCCATCAGCCATGAGCTCGAAGGCGCAATGACCCGCCGTATGCCCCGGGGCAGCAACGGCAAGAACGCCCGGCACAGGCTCGCTGCCCGGCTTGAACCGCTTCGTCACCGGTTCGAGCACTTTCAGGATGCGCTGTGCACCGGCAGCGAACGAGTGCCGGTCCTCCGGCAGGCGCTGGTAGACATCGGTGGCGAACCAGTCATCCCATTCTGCGGCTGGCACGTGATATCGGGCTTTCGGGAAGGCCGGAGTGTCGAAGTCGTCGAGCGCACCCCAGAGGTGGTCGGGGTGCGCATGGGTGAAGACGACATGCGTCACATCATCGGGATCCACGCCCGCTGCCGTCAGACCGTCGAGCAGCTTTCCCGTCCCTGGCACGAAGTTCTTTCCCGCCCCGCAATCGAAGAGGATCACATCGCTCCCGCGCCGGACAAGTGAGACGTTCAGCACGGTGGATGCTGAATCAGTTGGATGACCTGCAGCCTGCAGCAGTTCCCGGATCTGCTTAGGATCACGATTGGCCGCTGCCGATGTTACGGCCACGGAAAATCCGCCGTCGAGGATCGTCGTCAGACGTGCGGATGCTGGCTGCGCGTGTGCGGACCCAGGCAGAATTCTGCTGCTGAGCAACGCGCCTCCCAGCAGCGTTGCTCCGAGAACGGCTCCCCTTCGGTCTAGAATCATGGTCTTCCTTCCCGTGCTTTTGTCGGGACATAGTCTGATATCAGAGCGCAAACCGCAATGAGCCGCGGCAGCCACATTGTGAACCGCGCGGCTTCGGCGATATCCGCCTCGGCCTCCGGCAACACTGCGCCGAGAATGCAGCCGGTCAGATCAAGCCGCCGCAGCGACGCTGCATGCGTGAGCATCGCTTTGTCCTCGGGGCGCAGCCACAATTCAATGCGGCCGTTGTCGCTCCGGGCAAGGGGCATGGAACCACCTTGTTCATGACAGTCTTCTCTCATACGACATGAATCCGCACACGAAAATTGACGCACCGACCCGATTGCGGATGCTATCTATCCATGGTCAACCGTGCTCGCCGGCTGATCAGGTCCAACGAGGAAAAGCATCAGGTAAGGCCTTTTGACCAGCATCTGGAAGCCTCCCGCAATGTCTGGGCGACCAGCGCCAAGCCTCGGCAGTCGTCGTTGGCGACCGCGCCTGCTATCGCTTCGTATGGTTCTTCACGGCCCGCATCCGCAACCTGCACATCCGCCGTTCTTGCGGCCGGGCAGGTTCGAGTTGCGCTGGGATTGGCGCGCGAGAGGGGCTGTGGCTTGAGCCAGGCATCGCGCCCGTCGAACGATCAGACCAAGACATCCGACCGGGAAGTCCTCGCCGGTCTGGTCGAGCGCGTCACGTACCATAATGGCGACAACGGCTTCTGTGTTCTGCGCATCAAGGCGCGCGGCCATCGAGATCTGGTGACGACCGTGGGTCACGCAGCGACGATCGCCGCCGGCGAGTGGGTCACCGCATCCGGGGAGTGGATCAACGACCGCACCCATGGCCAGCAATTCAAGGCACACTTCCTGCGCACCTCCGCGCCGACGTCGATCGACGGCATCGAGAAATACCTTGGCTCCGGCCTGATCCGCGGAATCGGCCCCGTCTATGCCAAGAAGATGGTCAAGGCCTTTGGCGAGACGGTGTTCGACATCATTGAGGCCGAGCCCGACCGGCTGCGCGAGGTGACGGGGATTGGCGAGGTGCGCGCCAGGCGCATCACCGATGCCTGGGCCGAACAGAAGATCGTCCGCGAGATCATGGTCTTCCTGCACAGCCATACGGTCGGCACCGCCCGCGCCGTCAGGATCTACAAGACCTACGGCGTCGACGCCGTCCAGATCATGACCGAGAACCCCTATCGGCTTGCGAGAGACATCCGGGGCATCGGATTCAAGACTGCCGACACGATCGCCATGAAGCTCGGCATCGAGAAAACAGCCATGATCCGGGTGCGCGCCGGGATCTCCCATGCCCTCACCGAGGCCATGGACGAGGGCCATTGTGGCCTGCCTGTTGAGGAACTGGTGCCGCTCGCCGTCGACTTGCTCGAGGTCGACAAGGGGCTTGTTCAGACCGCAATGGATCTCGAACTCGCCGACGGCACGGTCATCGCCGACACCGTGGGCGAGACGGCCTGCATCTTTCTCGCCGGGCTTCATCGGGCTGAGAAGGTCATCGCCGAGCGGCTCCTGCGCCTGGTCAATGGCACCTTGCCCTGGCCCTTTATCGACCCGGACAAAGCGCTGCCCTGGATCGAGCAGAAGACTGGCCTGAAACTTGCCGAGACGCAGCTCGCTGCGATCCGACTGGCCCTTCTGTCGAAGACGATGGTCATCACCGGCGGGCCCGGCGTGGGCAAGACCACCATCGTCAATTCGATTCTGCGGATCCTGGCGGCCAAGGGAACGAACCTGCTGCTTTGCGCGCCAACGGGCCGCGCCGCCAAACGAATGACTGAAGCGACAGGCTTCGAGGCCAGGACCATCCACCGGCTGCTCGAGGTTGATCCCAAGGGGGGCGGCTTCAAGCGCGGCCCGGACAACCCGCTCGACTGCGACCTTCTCGTCGTGGACGAGACCTCGATGGTCGACGTCATGTTGATGCAGGCACTCCTCAAGGCGTTGCCCGACAACGCGGCTTTGCTGATCGTTGGCGACATCGATCAGCTTCCGTCCGTCGGCCCGGGCCAGATCCTCGCCGATATCATCGCATCCGGCGCCCTCCCGGTCGTGCGCCTGACCGAGATATTCCGGCAGGCGGCGCACAGCCGCATCATCACCGGCGCGCACACGATCAACCAGGGATTGATCCCGGACCTCACCAGGCCCGAGGGCGAAAGCGATTTTTACTTTGTGCAGGCCGAAGATCCCGAGACCGCCTTGCGTCGGATCGTCGAACTGGTGAAGATCCGCATTCCCCAGCGGTTCGGCCTCGATGCGATCCGCGACATCCAGGTCCTTTGCCCCATGAACCGTGGTGGTGTCGGCGCTCACTCGCTCAACATCGAACTGCAGAAGGCGTTGAATCCAGCCGGCGAGCGCAAGGTCGAACGCTTCGGGTGGACCTTCGCCCCGGGAGACAAGGTCATGCAGATCGAAAACGACTACGACAAGGAGGTCTATAACGGCGACATCGGCTATATTGACGACGTCGATCCGGATGACGGAGAGCTCACCGCCAGCTTCGACGGCCGCACCGTCACCTATGGCTTTGGCGAGCTCGACACCCTGGTGCCGGCCTATGCTGCGACGATCCACAAATCCCAGGGGTCGGAATATCCCGCCGTCGTCATCCCGGTCATGACGCAGCATTACGCCATGCTGCAACGGAACCTGCTCTACACCGGCGTCACCCGTGGCAAACGGCTGGTCGTGCTGGTCGGGCAGAAGAAAGCCGTCGCCATCGCGGTGAAGAACATCTCCGGACGCCGGCGGTGGTCAAAGCTGAACGAATGGCTCGGCGGCGGAGTGGCCCCGGGCTCCAGATCCATGAGCTCCGCCAGATGGTAGCCCCCGGCATGCTGCAGAACCCGTCGGTCAGGAACTGGCTCGGCAACATCGAGCCAGCCTGGACGCTTCTGGATCAGGAGAGCTTCAACGCGCTGAGGCAACGACCTTCGCCAACGGCAGAACCGATCCAGCTTGCCACCGATCTCACAGACGAGGAGATCCAGCAGTCCGCCATCGCTCGAAACGCGCTGATCCTGTTGCGCGCTGCTGCGGGGGGACCTGGATTGAAATTGACGGCGACCGGCAACCTGTCGCGTGGCGTCGTGGCCGAGATGTGCGACCTGTTCACATGGCCCGGGTTCGACAAGACAGAAGCGTTCCGATTCCACAAGGTGATCAACGAGCCGGATTTCCTGCCGCTCTTCCTTGTTCGTCATGTTGCCGAAGCGGGCAAGCTGGTCCGCCAGGACCAGGGCCACCTCAAGATTACGCCAGCCGGGCGCAAGCTCCTGAAGCAAGCCAACCAGAAGGCACTGCAAGCGGTTCTGTTTCATCTCGCGCTCTGGCGGCTCGATCTTGGCTATTTCGGTCGAGGCTTTCTTCACGGATGGCCGCAACGCGATATCGGCATCGTCCTGTGGTCGCTGTCGATCGCCGCCAACCACTGGCAACCGGTGGAACGACTGACCCGCATGTGCACGATTCCCATCATCGGCGTGCTGGAATCATCATGGGACTCAGGCAGCCACGCGATGGAGGCGACCGTCCTTCGTCCTCTTCGGTGGTTCGGACTTCTCGATTACAGGCAGGACGACAGGCCCGAGCGCCGCTTCGAGAAGAGGCACTTCTATCGCAAAACACCGCTGTTCGATCGCTTCGTGTCGTTCGATGTCAAACTGGAAGCCGCCGGTCCGCGTCATTGAAAAGGCGACCAGGCCAGGGGGCATTTTCCTTCCGCTGCTGTCTTTGATCCACCCCCCTTGAACTGGTCGACCTTGAAGGATGTCCTATGGCGACGGGGAGGATCTGACCCATGCCGAGACAGCGTCACAAGTCCGAAGAGATCGTCCAGAGAGATGATCACGGTCCGAAGGACAGTACAGGTCGATGTCCTGGTCTCACAGGGGGTGTTGGTGCATGGATATCAGGTTGATGGCACGAGGGCGTGTTCTTCCGTCATGTTTGAGTTCCCGCATGCCGGTCAAGTTGCATCAAGCCCAGCGTCAACCCATCCCGACGGCGCGGCATCGCGTGCGGAACGAGCCTGAGGACGACCGTGGCCTGGCGCTGCGCACGGCAGACCGAGGCGTTCGTGCGCCCGCTCATGCAGATCACTCGATCTCGCCACCTTTGTCGTACAGCTCCTTGAACCGGAAAAAGCTGTCCGTGGAAGAGGCCGAGAACCTGACAACGCCCACTGAACGCGCTTTTGAAGACAATCACGGCAATCGGCTCGCCCGCTTGAGCCGAGGCGGCGAGCCGCGATGATCACTGACAAGAGAAATCAAAGTTAACCCATGATTAAAACTTTCTATGCGACATAAAAACATTCGGCTTGGTGTCTAGTACGATCTGCATGAGTTGGGTCTGGTGGCGTTAAACATTTGTGAAATGGTCACCGGAAGTGCATCTGCTCCGTCCACCAAAGACGGTCTGACGTCTGCTTCGCGTATCAGCACCGCATTCTATCCTCCGATTGATGCGGACATGCCCCTGCCGCGCCTTCTGGCTCGTTGTACTCCGGATGACCCGCGCCCGGATCTGATCATGCTGACATCCGCTGAAGGCCTGGACGCGGCGCGCGAGCACCTCGGGCCTGCCGTCATCGGAATTGCGCCGATCGCGGACGCATCAGGGGGACATTTCAGCTTTGCGGACTGGTCGGCGGGTGCCAGCCATGATCTGTCGTTGAGCCTGGCACCGCTCGGTCCGACGATCGCGCGCTGGCGCAAGATGCCAAAGGGGATCGAGCGGCTGCGAGAGGTCGGATTGATCCTTCTCTCGCGTCTGGTGACCCGCGACTGTGCACTGATGCCTGTTCGCAAGGTTAACCACAAGCGACTATGGTCCTGGTCTGAAAGTGATCTGCTGCCGACCGTCAGCGCCGCCGCGCTTGCGCTGGCGAGGACCGGCTACCTGGTGAAGCGGTTCGTCGACCGGGTTCACGACTGCCCGTCCTGCGCCTCTTCGCGCATCGTGGTGCGCGAGGAGTGCAAGGGATGCCGCTCGGCGAACATCAAGGACGTTGCGATCCTGCACCACCTGCGCTGTGGCTATCAAGCTCCCGAGACCGACTTCCTGTCGACAGGTGAGTTACCGCGCTGCCCGAAATGCCGGATGCAACTTGAGCATTTCTCGGTCGATTATGACAAGCCTGGACACCTCACCGTCTGTGGTGCCTGCGGACGAACCGATGGTTCGGCTACGATCGGATTCTCTTGCCTCGATTGTGGCGCTCACCACGACGCATCGCGGATAACGACACGCGACATCCATGCCTTCGAGCTGACCGATGAAGGCAGGATGGCCGCCCTCAAGGGAGGTTCCGGAGCGAATTGCAGACCAGACGCCGACGAGGCAAGCCTCCGTGACAAGATCACACGCTTCATCAGGGAGGCCGAGATCCGGCATCACCCGGCGCATCTTTTGATGCTGCGGGTTGATCCCATGCCCGGGCACGAGCTTCCTGGTCCCGGTCTCATGGTCTCCACCCTTGCCCATCTGAACGGGCTGTTGCGTGAGATCCTGGCTGATCGCACCGAAATCATGCTTCATGAGCGCACCTTCCTGATCCTCATTGCCGGTCATGGCGAGGACGCGATCCGGGCGGCCCTGCCCACGATAACCGAGAAGCTGGCACGCACGACTGCGGCTCGATTGCACATGCAGTTCGACCTGATTGCGCAGCCGGACCTGCTGAGTGTTGCGGCGTGAGCGACACAAATCCGCTGATTGTTGCTGCCGCTGTGCTTCTCGCGATGGACGTGCGCAGCCTGATGGCGTTCTTCTGGTTCACCATCATGTTTGAGCTGCCACGCTACGTCCTTGGCTTTCCGGCGATTGTTGCACTGGCCATGGTGGAACGTCGCCAGCCTGATGCGCCACCCGTCAGTCAGGTTGGAAAGGTCTCGATCATTGTTGCCGGCCACAACGAGGCCGACTGCATCGAGAGCTGCATTCGTTCCCTGCGGGCCCAGACGCTGCGCGATGCCGAAATCATCTGCGTGTCCGACGGCTCCATGGATGCGACATTCGGGATCATGCAGCGGCTCCACCGCGAGGGGCTAATCGACAGGGTCGCGGAGTGCCAGATCCGTGGAGGCAAGCCTGCAGCCCTGAATCTGGGTGCGCGGCTGGCGTCGGGCGATATCCTGATCGTGGTTGACTGTGACTGCTCATTTCAGCCGACCTCTCTTGCGGAGCTGATCGCTCCGTTTGCCGATCCGCATGTCGGGGCTGTGGCCGGCCGGGTCCTTGTTCGCAATCCCGATGCCTCGCTGGTTACAAGTCTTCAGGCCATCGAGTATCTGACCGGCATGACGCTGGGTCGCGCCCAGATGGCGATGTTCGGGCAGCTGTCGCTCGTATCGGGAGCGATTGGTGCGTTTCGCCGCAGTGTCTGGGAGCAGATTGGTGGCACGGACCCCGGACCGGGCGAGGATTTTGATTTCTGCCTGCGTATGCGCAAGATCGGGCATGAGGTTGCCTTCGCGCCGCGCGCGGTCGCCTTCACGGATGTCCCGGTCGCCTTCACCGCACTGCTGCGGCAACGCAAGCGCTGGGAGCGCGATGCGCTCTGGATCCGGTTTCGCAAGCACAAGGGCGCGCTCAATCCATTCTCGCGCCATTTTCTGCCGCGCGAGGTGTTTCATCACGCCGACTTCCTCGTCTTCACGGTTTTGCCGGCACTCGTGATGCCGCTGTTCCTTGTTTACCTGTTCACCAGCTACGGCCTTGCAGCGCTTGGCCTGTTGTTGGCCATGTCGATCGGTCTTTTCGTGCTCGATGTGTTCGTGCTGGCCTGCGCAATCCTCGCCCACGGCCACTGGGGACAGTGGCGCCTGATCTGGACGCTGCCGCTTTATGGTGCGTTCCAGGGTTATGTCTTGCGGATTGCGCGACTGAAGGTGTTTGTCGAGGAATGGATTTGGTCGACATCGCGCACTGACACCTATTGTCCCCCAAAGGTCAACGCATGGAACGCCTGGCGATGAGACGATCGTTGATCTCGATGAGGACTGAGCGATGATCACCGCTCTTCGCGACCGCGCGCGGCCTGACAACCTGCCCAATCAGGTCCGCAAGGGCAGCAAGAGCTTCGCCCGGCAACTCTATCTGGGCACGGTTCTTTCCATGATGGGTGGCATCGGCTACATCGTGGCCGCACCCTGGTTCATTCTCGATACCACCGGCATCGTCACCCGGGACATACAGGTTGTCACCACCGATCATTCCGGTGTGGTGACGCAGATCAAGGTCAGCGCTGGCGATACCGTCGAGGCTGGCCAGACGGTCGCGATCCTGCAGTCCAAGGACATGCTGGAACGGATTGCCGACCTGTCGGCGCGTATCGGCCAGATCGCCACGCGCAAGAGCCAGGTTGATACAAGGCTGGACGCGATCAACCAGTTGCGGCCGCTCGCCGCGGAGCGCCATGCACGTGCCAGAGCCTTTGTTGACCGCATCAACGAACTGGCCACGCGCGGCCTGACAACAATCACGCGGACGGCCGAAACATTGCGCGATGTCTACGAGGCCGAACGTGACCTCAGCCAGCTGGGTTCAGAAGCCCTTGCCCTCGAAGACGAACGGCGCCAGCTTGAGACCAGCCGCCGGGATCTCGAGATCCTTGTGGCCAATACGCGGCTGGCCTACAATGACGGCCGCGTGGTCGCCCGTGTGAGCGGCACGGTCGCGGCCCATGTGATCTCGGCCGGTGCCGTCGTGCAGCGCGGCGCCGCGCTGATCGAGATCTTCCATGGCGAGCCGCAGGTGCGTGGCTTTCTGCCGTCCGGACGCTTGTACAGCATCACCGCAGGTGATCGGGTGGTCGTAAGCGACGGCGTCAGCCACCGCCATGGCGTCATCGAGCGCGTCGAGCAGGTCTCCGAGCGGCTCCCGCACGAGTTCCAGCCGCAACTGCGCGCGATCGAGCGCCAGCAGATCATGCGCATTGTGCTCGGCAGCGCAGACAACCCATTCCCGTCGCCGTCCAAGGTGAAGATCCTGGGAGCAAGCACACCGTCTGGGCTGATTGCCAGTGCTGCAGCCCGGCTTCAACCGGTCGACCCGGCCCTGCCCACACAGATGATCGCCCGCTCCGGGCGGCGCGCGCCGATCGATAAAACCGCTGTGGGTTCGATTCCAGCAACGCCGCACCGGGAGCCGAAGGCCGCCTTTGTGGCGGACTGGCGGGTCATTGTCGATCCGGCTGACATTCGTCTATGGCGGCCGTTTGACGGCACCATCGAGAGCCGGAGCACCCCACCACAGGTTGGAAGGCCTTGATGGTGACCTTCGAAAACGGCCTGAACTTTCTCGAACGAGCTGCTGACGGACAACCACTGCACCTCATGTCATCCCTGGCCGGGTCTTGTTTGATGCGTACTCCTTGAGATGGACATCCGTACAATCCGCTTGGTGCTCGCCCTCGCCGAGCACCGCCATTTCGCCCGTGCCGCGGAAGCGAACAGCATATCACAATCCGCATTTTCAGCGCGACTGCAAAGCCTTGAGTTCGAGCTCGGCGTCAGGCTCGTGGAGCGTGGTGCGCGGTTCGAACGTTTCACGGAGACCGGAGAGCGCCTGCTCCCGCGATTGAGGGACATCGTCGGTCAGATTGATGCGTTACGCCAGGAGACCCGCGGGGACGCCGCAGCTCTTGCCGGACATCTCAGGATCGCCGTTATCCCGACACAGCTGGCGGCGGCGGGCGCCCTGGCCGCGGATGTCCGGGCCCTGCATCCGCTGGTGCATGTGACCATACAGTCCCGCTCATCGAAGGCGATCGATGCGGCACTGGATCAATATGAGGCCGATGTCGGCATTTCCTATGCCGACGGCCAAAGGCCGGATCGGTTTGTCGCCACGCCTCTCGCCTCTGAATGCTACGCGCTTGTCGTAGCAAGAAACGATCGCAGCCCATCAATCAATGGGACCATCACCTGGGCGGAGGCGGCCCGTCTACCGCTCGCGCTCCTCACGCCTGACATGCAGAACAGGCGTATCCTTGACGATGCATTCGCATCTGCCGGTGCCGCCCCTTCAGTCATGATCGAGAGCGACACGTTCACGGCCATTCTGGGCGCAGTCCGGATGGGAGTGGTGGCGACCATTCTGCCGGCCGCTCAGGCAGATCAGTTGGCGGCCGGCGCCGACATCACGGTGCTCCGTCTGGTCTCGCCCACGCTGGAGCGCGGCATCGCGCTCTGCGCCCTCAAGCGTGATCCGCAACTTCCGGTGATCTCCGCCGTCTTTGCCGCCATACAGGCAATCTGATCGGGCATTCCGATCAAACGTTCGCGGTTGACGATTGGACGCGGGGAGCAACGTTGTGCATCCTCCTGGCATGTTTGACGAAACAGCAACATCAGGTGGCAGGCGCGGTCAGGTGCGCGGAACACCGAAGGGGAGGCAGCTTGATCGGCAGGCCCTGGAGGAGATCATCCAGCTTGTGGGCCGCGAAGCGCCGAGACGAGATCACCTCATCGAGCACCTGCACCTCATCCAGGATCGCTACGGACATCTTTCCGCAAGGCACCTTCGCGCCCTGTCCGACCATCATGGGATAGGCCAGGCGGAAGTCTTCGAGGTTGCCAGTTTCTATCATCACTTCGACATCGTGAAAGAAAGCGACATCGCGCCTCCCGCGCTCACCATCCGCGTCTGCGATTCGCTTTCATGCGCCCTGGCAGGCGCAGACCGGCTGGCCGATTCGCTGGATACGCTTTTCGATTCTTCGGCAGTCCGCATCCAGCGCGTTTCGTGTGTCGGTCGTTGCGCTGCGGCTCCCGTGGTCGTTGTCGGTCAGAACCCGGTTGAGCAGGCCACGCCGGACAGCGTCAATGCCACTGTTGCATCCGGACGGACAGCATGTCCGATACCGCTGGCTGCAGGTCTGGATGCTTATCGCGAGATGGGAGGCTACAAGGGTCTGGCGCGCGTACGCTCCGGCGAGATGCGGATTGATGCGATGATCCAGATTCTTTCGGACGCCGGTCTGCGCGGCCTCGGCGGCGCGGGCTTTCCGGCGGGTCGCAAGTGGCAAAGCGTCCGCTCGTATCCGGCACCCCGGCTGATGACGGTCAACGGCGACGAGGGGGAGCCTGGCACATTCAAGGACCGCTGGCATCTCGAGCGCGATCCGCATCGTTTCCTCGAGGGCATGCTTATCGCGGCGCATGCGGTCGAGGCCGAGCGCGTCTACGTCTACATGCGAGACGAGTATCCCGGCGTGCTGGCGCTTCTACGTGCCGAGATCGCGGCTCTCGAGGCAGCAGGCCTTGTAGCGCCAGGCTATGTCGAGCTGCGTCGTGGGGCAGGCGCCTATATCTGCGGCGAAGAGAGCGCCATGATCGAGTCGATCGAAGGCAAGCGTGGCCTGCCCCGCCAGCGGCCGCCCTATATCGCCGAGATCGGGCTCTTCGGCCGGCCAACGCTGAACCACAATGTCGAGACGCTGTTCTGGCTGCGCGATATCCTTGAGAAGGGCGCACAGTGGTTCGCGGGACAGGGCGTCAACGGCACCAATGGACTGCGCTCATGGTCCGTTTCCGGCCGAGTCCGGAACCCCGGCGTCATCGTCGCGCCGGCCGGGATCACAGCGCGGGGATTGATCACGCGCGCCGGCGGCATGGCGGAGGAGCATACCTTCAAAGCCTATCTCCCAGGTGGAGCTTCCGGCGGGATTTTGCCAGCCGCTCTCGCCGATCTTCCGCTCGACTTCGGCACGCTTGCGGAACACGGCTGCTTCGTTGGTAGCCATGCGGTCGTCATCCTCTCCGACAAGGACGACATGGCGGAGGTTGCGCGCAATCTGATGCGCTTCTTCCGTCACGAGAGCTGCGGCCAGTGCACGCCCTGCCGCGTCGGGACCGAGAAAGCCCACCGGCTGATGGAAGCACCGCGATGGGACGGGGCGCTGCTCAAGGAACTCGCGGCTGTGATGATGGATTCCTCCATCTGCGGCCTTGGCCAGGCCGCGCCCAATCCGGTGCTTTCGGTGCTCAGGCATTTTCCCAAGGAGGTCGGCTCATGAACACGGCCATCCCCGCCATCACCTTCACGCTAGACCGCCGCGAGGCGGTTGCGTTCGCCGGCGAGAGCATCTGGGACGTTGCGCGGCGCATGGGCGAGGAACTGCCCTATCTCTGCCATCGCCCGAAGCCGGGCTATGCTGCTGACGGAAACTGCCGCGCATGTATGGTCGAGATCGAAGGCGAGCGGGTGCTGGCCCCGTCCTGCAGCCGCAAGCCGACGCCCGGCATGGTCGTGCGAACCGACACCGACCGCGCCATCGCCTCGCGCCGGCTCGTGATCGAACTTCTGGTCGCCGACCAGCCGCCACGCGCCGCCGCCCATGACGCAGCCGCACCGTTCTGGCATGTCGCCAGGGCCCAGGGCGTAACGACGAGCCGCTTTCCCGCGCGGCATCCAGCGGCGCGGCAGGATCTCTCCCACCCCGCCATGGCCGTCAACCTGGACGCGTGCATCGCCTGCAACTTGTGTGCCCGAGCCTGCCGCGACGTCCAGGTGAATGACGTGATCGGCATGGGATGGCGCGGCGAGCATCATGCGCCCGTCTTCGACCTCGACGACGCCATGGCCGAGAGCACCTGCGTGGCCTGCGGCGAATGCGTGCAGGCCTGCCCCACAGGGGCTCTGATGCCCAGGACCCTCGTCGACACCACGACGCAGGCGGGGACGCGCGGCGCCGACGGGACGGTCGATTCCGTCTGTCCCTTCTGCGGCGTCGGCTGCCAGGTGTCGTTCAAGATCCGCGACGGCAAGATCGCCTATGTGGAGGGCAAGGACGGCCCGGCCAACGAGAGCCGGCTGTGCGTCAAGGGCCGTTTCGGCTTCGACTACGTGGTCAGCCCCGAGCGGCTGACGAGGCCGCTGATCCGCAAGGCCGGCGCGCCCAAGGGCCTGAACGTCGACCCGGCGAACCCGCTGACGCATTTCCGCGAGGCGACCTGGCAGGAGGCGCTGGACGCCGCAGCGGCGGGGCTGCGGCGCGCGGCGGATCGCCAGGGCGGCAGGGCGGTCGCCGGCTTCGGCTCGGCCAAATGCTCCAACGAGGAGGCTTACCTCTTCCAGAAGCTGATCCGCATGGCATTCCGCCACAACAATCTAGATCATTGCACCAGGCTCTGCCACGCGTCGTCGGTGGCGGCGCTGATGGAGGGCATTGGCTCGGGTGCGGTGACGGCCCCCTTCAACGACGCGCTGAAGGCAGACGCCATCATCGTCATCGGCGCGAACCCGACCGAGAACCATCCGGTCGCCGCCACCTACTTCAAGCAGGCGGCCAAGCGCGGCGCCAAGCTGATCGTGATGGACCCGCGCGGCACGGCCATGAAGCGCCATGCCGCCCACATGCTGCAGTTCAGGCCCGGAACCGACGTGGCGCTGCTCAACGCGATGATGCATGTCATCGTGGCAGACGGCCTCGTCGACGCAGGTTTCATCGACAGCCGCACAGCGGGCTACCCGGCGCTGAAGGAGCATCTGGCAGACCTGACACCTGAGGCCATGTCGCCGATCTGCGGCATCGCGCCCGATGCCATCCGCGCTGCCGCGCGGGACTTCGCAAGCGCGAAGCGCGGCATCATCTTCTGGGGCATGGGGGTGAGCCAGCACACGCACGGCACCGACAACGCCCGCTGCCTCATCTCGCTCGCCATGCTGACCGGCAATGTCGGCCGGGAGGGGACGGGGCTGCATCCCCTGCGCGGCCAGAACAACGTCCAGGGTGCGTCCGATGCCGGCCTCATCCCCATGGTGTTTCCAGACTACGCGCGTGTGGGCCTGGAGGCCAACCGGCGGAAATTCGAGACGCTTTGGGGCGTTCCGCTCGATCCGGAGCCGGGCCTCACAGTCACGGAGATCCTCGACGCCGCAGCGAAGGGCGCGATCCGCGCCATGTACATCATGGGCGAGAACCCGGCGATGTCCGATCCGGACGTGGCGCATGCCCGTGAAGCCCTCGCCTCGCTCGACCATCTTGTTGTGCAGGACATCTTCCTGACCGAGACCGCGATGCTGGCCGATGTGGTGCTGCCTGCGAGCGCCTGGCCCGAGAAGACCGGCACCGTTACCAACACCAACCGACAGGTGCAGATGGGCCGCAAGGCGGTCGAACCGCCGGGCGAAGCGCGGGAGGACTGGTGCATCATCACCGACATCGCAAACCGGCTGGGGCTCGGCTGGACCTACGACCACCCCCGCGAGGTCTTCGCCGAGATGGCCTCGGCCATGCCCTCGCTCGCCAACATCGACTGGGAGCGGCTGGAGCGCGAGGATGCCGTCACCTATCCGGTGAGCGGACCAGAAGAACCGGGACAGGCAGTGGTGTTCCACGACCATTTCCCGACCGATGACGGCCGGGCGCATCTGAAGCCTGCCGGCTACCGGCCGCCCGACGAGGTCACCGATGCGGATTGGCCGTTCATTCTGACGACCGGCCGGCAGCTTGAGCACTGGCACACCGGCGCGATGACGCGACGCGCCAGCGTGCTCGACGCCCTTGAGCCCTGGCCCAGCGCATCGCTGCATCCGCTGGCACTGCGCCGGCTCGGCATCGAGGCGGGGGACATCATCACCATCGAGACGCGGCGTGGCGCGATAACGCTTGCTGCGCGGGCCGACGAGGCCTGCCAGGAAGACATGATCTTCATGTCCTTCGCCTATCGAGAGGCGGCCGCGAACCTTCTGACCAATTCAGCCCTCGACCCGGACGGAAAGATACCGGAGTTCAAGGTGGCCGCAGCACGGGTTAAGGCCGTTCGGGCAGCGTAGCACCCCATGGCGGCATCATACCCTCTTCAGCGTCTCCCATCACAAGTAACCTTCCCATCGAAGGTCCCTGAGACCATCGCTTGCGATCAGATCACCGGGGTCAGCAGAGGCTTGCCCATCAAACGGGCGTTCAGATTGGCAAGCATCACCTGGCCCATGGCGCGGCGCTGTGCGGCGTGAGCCTTGTTCCGGCATCCTCCGGCACGACGATCCGTCACCGCCTCAACCGCGGCGGCGACCGCGCTGCCAGCAGCGCCTTGCACATCATCGCCATCGGGCGGTTGCACACCGACCAGAGGACCAAGCCGTTCGTCGCCTGTCGCATCACCGGGTGACACTCCAAGCTCGACGCCATCCGCGCCCTGAAGCGCTACCTCGCCCCTGAGGCGTTCACGCTGATCCTGCAGCGCCAACGGCAGATCAACGCATCGCGGTTTGACACATGAAAGGGCGTCAGCTGGTGGAGGAGCCGCGCGTGGTCATGCAGTCGCATGACCCGCCATTGGACGACATCGCGACTGAGGCTGAACTCAGTGTCACCGGAAACACCGATCCACGCCCGCAAGGCGTGGCCTGGGCCCTGGTGCAGCCAGACCAGTTCGCCTGCATTCCTTTTTGCGCCGACCTCGGGAAACGGATCACAGCCGGACAAGCTGCACAGAGGCGTTGGTGCAGGAAGGCTGACCGGCGCGGTGCGGCGTTTGCAAAGCTTGGCCAAGCCCGAACGCAGCCTCTTTATCCCATGAACCAAGATCAAGTGCGATCCGCGTCGAGAGCGGCGCGCAACGCGGCAAGCCGGGGAAGCAGCGCGGCCATATCCGCCGCTTCGGGCAGCGCCCCGATGCGCTCGGCCCAGGGCTGGGTGGCTGCCATGCAGGACTCTCGCATGGCGCGTCCTGATTCGGTGATCCGCACGATCTTCGAGCGGCCGTCCTCCGGATCAGCTTGAATTGCCACAAGACCCTTCTGCTCCAGTCGGTGGAGGGTGCTGGTCATCGTTCCTTTCGTCACCTGGAAGGCACGCGCGAGCTGGGCCGGGGATTTCCCGTCGCCGACGCGCACGCAATGATTGAGCACCGTAAACTGCGCGATCGTCATGCCCGACGGCATCAGACGCTCGAATTGCGTCTGGGACAATTGCGCGATGATGCCAATTTCGTTGAAGAAGCTGAAGATGTTTGATGATTTCATGCGCGGATCAGTTTGGCCTCCAGGGGCCAACGCGGGGCCGGCGCCACGCTGGTAGCATAGCCAAGGCGTGCGAGCATTTGAAGGGTCTCGTCCGCTTCCACCCGGCAGAGCCGTCGTGCCTCGGCGAACAATGAAGCCATCTCAGGATATTCCTGCAGGGCCTGGCTGACCGGGTGAAGGCCAAGACCACGTTGCGTCGCCAGGAGATTGAGCCGGGCATAACTGCGACCCGTCGCCAATTGGTGGCTCCGGCTGTTGCCACGCCCTGTCAGCCAGACGAAACTGGGCGTTGCCGCGAACAGCTGCCGATATTTCTCGATCTGGTTGTTTGTGCTGCTCGCCTGCGGATCGCGGGCGCCCTCGCGGACCCTGTCTGCTCCCAGCAGGCTCAGCGCCTCAAAAAGCGGCCCGGTCAGGGCAATACCATCGGGATTGGCGTCGATGTCCCGCGAGCCCACGCGCAGCACATCGATACTCTCGCCCAGTGTCCGCGGCGTTCGCGCTTCCCGCTCGAACGCAGCCGTGGCAAGCGCACGCAGGGCCCGGACTTCGGTCTCATTGCGCGTGGAGTCGAGGCGGATGAGATCGGACGCCGCTCCACCCAAGGTGACCAGACTTTCGGCCGGAACCGGTCGCGCCAGATCGAATGGCACCTTGGCCGAACGCCGATCGCGGATCAGCGCCGCAAGCGGATCGGCGACCAGGCCCGGTTGCGCAACAAAACGCAATCGCGCGACCGGACGGGCATCGAGGCGAGGCTCGCCTGTTCCGTCCGGGAAGGCCTCGACCTCCATGCGCATGCCCCGCCGCGACGCGGCGATGGCCGCAAGTTCGATGAAGCAGCCGAACCCGATCACGATCTGACGGTCAAAGGGGTCAGTCTGTGGCAGGCGCCGCGTCAGATCGCAGGTGAGTTCGGCTTGGTCAGTGCCGATGAGCCTGATCAGCCAAGGCTGCATGTTGTGCGGGTTGGGTGCCAGGATGGCATGACGGAATGCGTCGAGCCGGGGATCGAGATCCGTTCCCGGGGTCATCTGCCAGGGCGCATAGGCCGTCCGCGGCGTATTCATGACCCGCCATGCTGTACCCGCACCGACCAGCGTGAGAGCCCCACCAATACCGAGGATGATCGTGCGACGATGGACCATGTCCATTTCCTTTCATCTGACAGAGAACTGATTTTAGTTTGATATCAAACTAAAATATTCGACGCAAGCGTGTGTTTCCGCGGTGCGTCAAGTGGCAGAACCCGGCGCAAGGCGGAGCCTCAACCTGGCGGGCGGGGCTCGCCAAGTCATGGCCAAACGGAACGCCTATCGAGGGCGTCTGCGCTCCGAAATCTCGCGGTCAAGACCGGCCGGGTTGGCGGGCCGCATGGGTCATCACGGCAAGCACGCCACACGGGAGCCGACCTCATCTCAATTCGGATGCTGGAAAGGATAGATCAAGGATTGCAATGGATTGTCGCGTTCACAGTCACTGAACAAAAGCAATGATGCGGAACCCTTGGATGTGGCGGCGCCGGATCGTGCGGCTTGATCTCAGTCGATCGGATCAAGGCCGTTGGAGGGCAAGGTGGACGATCGGTTTGAGCAGCAGGGGCGACGCCCGATTGTCGGAATCGCGGTCGTGCTTGGCTTTGGCATGGCCGCGCTTGGCTTCGCCTATGGCGCGCCCCGGTCCTTCACCGCGATAACGACGCTGTCCGCCCTCATGGCGTTGGCGATCGTCGTGCAGAACAGCCGTAGCGGCCTGCGTCTTGAAGGTGACACGCTGACGCTTTTCAAGGACCGGTGGCGCGACGTCATCGATGTCGGGACGATCCGCCATGTCCGGGTGACGGCGTCGATGGACGGCCAGTCCAGCATCGGGCTCGATGTCGATCATGCGCCTCCCTATCGACGGCCAGGCGACTGCTTCGGCTCCGCGGAGCCGCTGAAGGACGCCTTCCGGCAGCGTGGGATCGCTGTCGCCCAGGAGGGCATGGACATCGGGAACACGGTCATCCTGCTGCTGTTCTTCGTGATATCGGGGCTGCTCGTCTTGACGCCGCCCATTGCCGTCTGGCGCGCGCTCTCGCGGCAAGCCTCAGGACTGGCGGCATGGCTCTATCCTGCGCTGGCGTTGATCGGCCCCTTCATCGCCGCCTTTGTTGTCGTCGTCCTGATGTCGCTTGTAGCCTATTCGGGGCCATGCAGAGACTGGCTGGGCGAGACCCGGCCCTGCAGTGGTTTCGGCGCGTATGCAACCGGAACCATGTTCTGGACCGCGGTCATCATAGGCATGCCAGGGCTTCTGGGGATGCTGCCTGGCGTCGCTGTCCTGCTCGTCGTGTGATCAGGCGCGGCCTGTCCCGCCCGGCTGCGTGAACAGAGGGCACAATGGCCCATTGCGAAGCGGCGCGCCAATTGACCCCAGATCGGCGTCGGGCCATGACCCCTGCGCCGGTCTGATACGAGCTTGTCAAACGCAAAGCATTCCAGTCCACCACTGAGGTCAGCATTGGAAGCAAAAAGAGGTCAAACGTCCTCGCTCGTGAACAAGCTGACAACGCCCCTCAGTTGACCAGTGCCGTTGCCAGCCATGGCACAGCGGCGATCATCAGGAGCGCCACCAGCATGACGCCGACGAAGGGCAGCGCGCCTGCGAAGATTTCCTCGATGCCGACAAACTTGTCGGCCAGCGTCGCTTTGACTGTGAACACCGAGATCCCGAACGGCGGCGTCAAGAGTCCTGCCTCCACGGCGATGATGGTGATGATGCCGAAATGGATCAGATCGAAGCCAAAGCCCGTGGCAATGGGGGCGGCAATGGGCACCATGATCAGAAGGATCGAGGAGGAATCGAGCAGCATGCCGAGCAAAAGGATGATGACGACATAAACAAGCAGGAAGCCGTAAGCCCCCAGGCCCAGTGTCGTCACCATGTCCCCAATGGCATTTGGCAGACCGGCGAGCGACAGCATGCGGGAGTAGAGCCCGGCGGCAATCAGAAGAAACAGGATCGAAACCGAGACATGGCCTGTCTCGGTCAGGATGCGCCAGAGCTTGGGCCAGTCGAGCCTGCGCCTGACGATGGCAATCATGAGCGCTCCAAATGCGCCGACAGCTCCAGCCTCAGTCGGCGTGAAATAGCCGGTGTAGAGCCCGCCAAGAATGAGCGCGACCAGCGCCAGTATCGGCACTGACTTGCCCATCATCTCGCCCCGGCTCATCGCCGGCCCGGCATCGGCCACAGCCGCGCTGCGCGATGGATCCCTCATCACCTGATGCGGGAAAAAAACCGCCATGACAAAAATCAGCCCGGCAAAGCCGATGGCAATGAGAATGCCTGGAATGACACCGGCAAGGAACATCTTGCCGATCGAGACCTCTGCCAGAACGCCATAGATGATCATCAGCAGCGATGGCGGGATCAGCATGCCGAGGATCGACGAGCCCGCCACAGTGCCGGTGGCAAAGCGCATGGTGTAGCCATGGCGCAGCATTTCAGGCACGGCCACCTTGGTGAACACGGCGGCGGAGGCAATCGATACGCCGGTGACGGCCGCGAAGACCGCATTGGCCGCGACCGTCGCCATGCCGAGGCCACCACGCACGCGTTTCAACAGCTCCTGCGCCACATCGAACGTGTCCTTGCCAACATTCGACACCGACACGAGAAGGCCCATCAGCACGAACAGCGGGATGGTCGCGAAGAGGTAGTCCTGGATGCCGGAATAGGCGGTGATTGCCGTCATCCGGAAGGCCAGTTCCATGTTGTCGCGGATCAGCCAGATGCCGATGGCGCCCAGCGAAAACAGCACGAGGCCGATATGCATACCGAGCACGATCAGCACGATCATCACGCCGATCAGCACAAACCCGATGGTTATCGGTTCCATCAGCGCGCTCCCCCATGGGCCGGTTTACCGACCAGGGCCGCCTCCTTCACCGCCTGCACGGCAAACACCAGCGCGGTCAGCAGCGACCCGGCCAGAATGACCGCACGCAACGGCCATGTCCTGATGGTGAAGATGCCCTGCACCCCGAAGAACTCGCTGCCCGCATAAGCGACCATCATCGGCTTCCACGTCGCGTAGGCAATGACCACCATGACCAGGCAGCCCACGGCGAGGAAGAAGACTTCAATGGCCCGCCCGACCGTCGGGTTGCGTTTCAGGATGATCTCGATCAGGAAATCTGCCCGCGTCATGCGCTTGTCATGAACGGCGGATGCCAGTTGCAGGAAGACGATCGCGACAATGGAGTGCGCCGCGATCTCCGCAACCCCGGTGATCGGCATATTCAGGAAGCTGCGTCCGATCACGTCCGCCACGATCAGGAACATCAGGGCGAAGGTCCACGTGGTGCCGATAGCCGCGACGATGCTGGCGAAACCGCCAAGAAGGTCGAGCGGTTCTTTCGGGCCACCCGCCTCGATGGCGGCAAGATCGGAATTGTCAGACATCGGCCAGCTTTCGAGACGTTATGGTCACGCGGGCCTGCCGAAGGATGATATCCCGTCGACGGGCCTGTGCAACTCCTGCTTCGACAGGCTCAGGCTTCCTGATCCCATGCACGTGGTGGCGAGAAGCCGGTTCCGCGCAGCGTGGCGAAATAAGATTTCATCATGTCGCGCGCGGCAGGGCCGGAGGTGTCGACCCAGGTCTTTGCGATGTTGGGCAGGCCCTTGATCCAGCGCTCGCGGTCGGCGGCGGGGAGCGTCGAGACGATGGCACCTTTTGAAACCATTTCGGCTTCGGACGATGCAATGCGGCTTGACACGTTGATGATGTGCGCAGCGGTGGCCGCCTTGCCCCCAGCCCGGATCGCGTTCTGGACCACCTGCGGGAATTTCAGCATCCGGTCGCGGTTGACGCCGATACCGCCGACATACATGGCGCCGAGATCGACCTTGGTGATGTATTTCGCCACCTCAAAGACGCGTGTGGGCAGGATGCCGACGAAGAACGACACCGCACCATCCGATACGCCAGTCTGGATGTCGGTGTAGTAGGTGGTGAGCGCGCCATCGACCGGGGTTGCGCCCGTGCCATTGAGCCAGTTGGCCGAGGTGCCGGGCGCGCTCAGCTTCTTGTTCCTGAGGTCATCCAGCGAGTTCACCGGGAACTTGGTCCACAGGTGGTACGTGTCGGTGACGAACGAGCCAACCGAAATCATGTTGAGCTTGGCCCAGCTATCAACCAGCGCAGGCACGGTCTCGTTCATCCGCTCGAAGGCGTTGGCGACCATGCCGTGATCGCCGCCCGAGAAGGGCGTGAAATAGGTCAGGTTCTGGAGCGGCATGGTCGAGCCCTCCCAGAGCGTGCCGACAAAGCCGATATCGACCAGATTGTCGCGCACCGCCTCCATCGTGTCCTGGAACTTGTAGAGCGTGCCACCATAGGCCTCGCGCCAGGTCACCTTGTGGGTGTTGCCATTGTCGCGCAGGAACTTGTCGACCTCTGGCTGCAGCACCTCCTTCATCATCGAGACCCACATGTTCTGCACGGGGTGGCTCGCGCCGATCTGGATGGTCAACGCCGCCTGCGCGCTGGCGCGGATATTGAAAAGCGGAATCGCGGCGGCACCAGCGGCTCCGGCCATCACGGTACGGCGTGTCAGTCTGGTCATGTGGTTTCCTCCGGGAAATGGGCCGTTTTGCACGGTCCCGTTGTTTGACGGCAGTGTTCAGTATCGCTTGAGTGCGCGCAAGATGCGATCTGGTGTGAAGGGTTGCGCGAACACTTTCGCCTTGAAGGGGCTCAAGGCATCATTGATCGCGTTCATCACCGCTGCGGGCGCGCCAGCCGTGCCGGCTTCGCCCGCACCCTTGGCACCAAGCAGTGATTCCTTGGTGGGCGTCTCGACATGGTCGACATGGATATCCGGCATCTCTGCCGCCATCGGCACCATGTAGTCAGCCATTGTTGTGGTCAGCAATTGGCCGGTGTCATCATAGATGCACTGCTCGTAAAGCGCCCCACCGATGCCTTGCACGACGCCGCCGCGCACCTGCTCGTCGACGAGCATCGGGTTGATCACCCGCCCGCAATCCTCGACCACCCAGTGTTCCAGAAGCGTGACCAATCCGGTCTCGACATCGACCTCGAGCCAGCTCGCCTGAAT
>JAPLOU010000062.1 GCA_026400535.1 Hyphomicrobiales bacterium | reverse complement strand
GGTCGAATTGAGGCCCACAGCGCGCTATGCGACGCGTTATCCCGCCGATCTGTCCGGTGGTCAGCTTCAGCGCGTGGCCATCGCGCGGGCGCTGGTCCTCGATCCGCAGCTGCTGGTGGCCGACGAGCCGGTCAGCATGCTGGATGTCTCGGTGCGCGCCGGGGTGATGAATGTCATGCTGCGACTGAGCCGGGACCTCGGCCTCGCCTCGCTCTACATCACACATGACCTCGCCGTGGCGCGGGCCATGTCCACACGGATTGCCGTGATGTATCTCGGCGCCATCGTCGAGCAGGGCCCTACAGAAACGCTGATCTTGGCGGCGGCGCATCCCTACACCCGCCTGCTGGTCGGTGCGGTCCCGGAGCATCGGCCGGGCCACAGGCGCGAACGCGTGCGGCTGGCTGGCGAGGCCTCGGCGCTGACAGCGGAGCCGGTCGGGTGCCGCTTTGCACCGCGTTGCCCGGCTGCGACCGCACTGTGCAGGACTGTTCCGCCGCCGCGCGTCGCGCTGACGCCGGAGCACTGGTCAGCCTGTCATTTCGCCACTGGCGGCCCCTGATCGCGCCCGACGCATTTCCTCCGCGACCCAGGCGACCGGCACATGGCCGTGGCTGATCAACGCGTCATGGAAGGCGCGAGGATCGCCGCCGATCTCGCGCCGCAGCGCCTTGATCTGTTCCGTGCCGAGAAAATACATCAGACGCGTGGCCGGCAGGATGGAGTTGCGGGTGGTTTCGCCCCAGATGCGCGCGGCCGGAAAGCCGGCCTCGTCCTTGTAGAAGGCCCGCATCTGGTCAAGCGTCCAGACTCCGCTGTGCAGCCTGATGTCCGCCAGCACGCTGGCTGCATTGCGTCGGTCGGCCTGCAATAGGGCGCGCTCCTCGGCCCGCGAGTAGAACCCCTCGGCCTCGGCCATCAGTTCGGTCGCGTAGCAGGACCAGCCCTCGATCATGGTGCCGGAGGACAGAAAGGCGACCCCGCTGGCGCAGTCGGTGCCGCCGAGCCGCGCAAGGCGCGACGCGGCATCCCGTGCCCGCGCATTCTGGGTGTGGTGGCCGATGGAGCCATGATGCACCGCATGGGTCTGTTTGACGGCTACCAGCGGCTGGCCGACAGGCGCGGTCCAGTAATGGCTGTGTCCGAATGGCGCCAGCGCGGGCGGGCAGCGGTATGACAGGAAGTAGAGATCGCCCGCGATGTCACGGGCCCAGTCGGGAAGCGGCGCGAAGCGGAGCCCGAACGCGCTGGCCGGCGTGACGAGCGACCGGGCACTTTCAAGGGCACGTGCATGCCAGTCCGCATAGGCTGCCGGCAGCGATTCAGGCGTGATCTCGCCTGGCCCGACCTCGCCCATGCCGAACCGGCGCTCATGCTCCGCAAGCTCGCCGCCGAGGCGCTGGACGGCATCCTCCGCCAGCGCCGTCGCCTCGTCGGGCGACCAGGGCAAGCCGTGCACATCGCGCATCAGCACACGCAGGACGTCCATCCCGCAGGCCGGATCGGCGGGGGCAAGATCATCGAGGGCGCGCTCGAAACGGCCGACGGCCGCGGTTGCGGTCTGGCACAAGGCTTCAAGGTCGTCCGCCCAGAACGGATGGCGCTTCAACCCATCGGCGAGCAGGCGTTTCAAGGCCGCGCACTCACGCCGGGTCCGCGTCACCCAGTCGGGGGCCGCGCCGGCTCCGGCAAGCCAGCGAGAGCCGCCATCCAGAAAGGCGGGCATGGCCGCGAGGCGTGCGCGCAGGGCTCCGGACGCGCCCTCCGGGGCCGATGGCAGCAGCAGCGAGATCAGGCCAAAGGCCGCCTCGCCCGAATACCAGTTCGGCTGGCGAAAGCGCGGGCGCGTCTCGGCCATCAGCCTCGCCTGCTCCAGCGCCGCGCGCAGCAGCCGCATGTCGAGGCGGTCAGCGGTCAATTCCGGCGCCGGCAGCGCGTCAAGGTCACTTGCGAGCTCCGCCAGCGCCGCAAGCTCCCGCGTCAGGGCCTCCAGGTCGACCGGCGGCAAGGCATGGTCGGCGCCGGGCAGGCCCATGAAGGTCGCGTCGACCGGAAAGAAAGCGGCGTGATGCGCGAGAAACCGCTCGACAAGCTGACCGAGCGGCGTGTCAGCCATGGCCGCCGGACGGCAGATCAACCCAGCGGCGCTCGACATGCGCGCGGACGCAGGCGTCAACGATCTCCTGGCTCTTCGCGCCGTCATGGAAGTCGCCGTCGGGAGGGCCGTCCTCCAGCAGTTCGCCGACCCAGATCCTGACGAGGTTGCGGTAGTAGAGCTCCCGCCATTCCGTCTTCAGGCTGGTGCCGGGCGGATAGTGTGAGGCGGGCAGGATCACAGGCTCGAACTCGACATTCTCGGCGGTCGCGAAATGCAGCGTCTCGGCGTCGCCGCGCTCGGTCACCAGCCGCCCCACGGCAGCGGCCTTCGAGCCGTAGACACGGATTTCGATGCCGGGATAGCTGCCGACGGCCACGATCGAGGTCTGCAGCATGCCCTGCGCGCCCGAGGCGAATTCGACCAATGCGACCGTGCCGTCATCGGCATTGATGCGCTGCAGCCCTTCATAGCCGCGCACGATGCGCTGCGGAATGTAGCTGCTCATCGAGGCGGCCACAGACGAAAACTCGCCGCCCATCCAGCGCATCAGATCGACCAGATGCGATCCATAGCCGACGATCGACTGCGGAATCGGGTGCTTCGGCATGAAGTCGATCCCGGCGGGGACCTGCCGAAGCGGGAACAGCGGATCGAGGAACTGGCTGTTCTGCTCGAGGCCGTGGATGTGGAAGATCTGGCCAAGCGTGCCATCGGCAATCCACGCCCTGATCTGGCGCAGGGCGGGCGAATAGCGAAAAGTGAAACCCACCTTGGTCCTCACCCCGGCCGCTTGCGCCGCCCGGGCGAGGCGCACCGCATCGGCCGCGTCACGCGCGATCGGCTTCTCGCACAGTACATGCTTGCCGGCCGCGATGGCTGCGAGACCCAACTCAAGATGTGTGTCGGTGGGCGTGCAGACGTCGACCATTTCGATTGCGGGGTCGTTGACCAGCGCCTGCGGGTCGCTGTAGACCTTGCGGACGCCGAACATCGCCGCCATGGCGTTCGCGCGTTCCGGGACGACATCGCAGATGGCGACAAGGTCAACGCGCGGATCGGCAGCATAGCCGGGCAGATGTGCCTTCTCGGCCCATGTGTGCGCTCCGAGCACGCCAACGCCAAGCTTTCTCTTCGTGTTCATGGCTACCCTCCGCCTCAGTTCCAAACCGGCCGCATCACTGTGCCGGCATGAGAACGCGAATCCGTCCGATGCCGCAAGCATGGCTACCGCCCATGCAGCAGGCCACGCCTCGGACAGGCCAGCCCTGTCGATCCGCAGGCTGCACCGCTCGGGGCTCAGTCAGCAGGTCATCCTGACCGACGCATTCACTGGCATCAAGCATAAAACCCGGGCGGGGGAAGTTGCAGGCACATGACAGATGATTTGCCCGTTCCCGCTTTCGCAGGATCATCCGGTCCCAGCCCAATGGACAACCGATGCCGACAGGTCAAACGCGGCGCGGAAGCCGAGCTCGCTTGCGGCCGCGTCCGTGCAGGACGGTGCCGGCCGTATGGCGGGGAACCCCGCAAACCCGGTCTCGATCCGAGCCGGATACTCTACCTCCAGAGCCGGATAGAGCCCGCGGACGGCATCGATGAACTCGGCCAGCGTGTGCCAGTCGCCGGTAGCGACATTGTAGACACCCTGTTTCGGGGCCTCAGCCTCAAGCGCGCAGAGGTTGGCTGCAGCGCAATCCCTTGCGTCAACAAACTCCTCGCGTCCGCCCCAAAGCAGGAGCGGATCGTCGAGCACGACCTTCCGCCCCGTCCTGCCGCCTTCGGCGAGCCGGGCGAGCAGCCGGCCGGGGACACTGCTGGGCTGGTCGAGCGCACCGCCCAGGACCGCGCCATAGCGCAGCGACACGACATCGAGGCCGTATAGGTTACGGTGGAGAAGGCCAAGATGCTCGCCCATGATCTTGCTCGCGGCATAGAGGCTGGCCGGCCGCTGACTGACAAGCCGCAGCGGTTCGTCCTCGGCGATGGGCGCAGGCCCGTGAGCGCCGAATGTGGTGTAGGCCACGGTTGTTGAGCTTGCGCAGACGACGCGCCGCACTCCGGCCTTCCGAGCGCTATCGAGCACATGCATGGTGCCCATCACATTGGCGCGGATGCCGGCGACCGGATCACGCCGCATGCCGGTCGACAGCATCGCGGCCGTGTGGACAATTCCGGTCACGTGATGCCGGCCGATCACCTGAGAGAGCGCTGCGGCATCAGTGATGTCGCAGCGCTCGAACACCACGCCAGGCGCGAGGGCCTCCGGCGGATGGATGTCGATCGCTACGACCGGTCGGCCTTTGGCCGCCAGAGCGCCAGCGGTCAGTTGGCCGATGACGCCCGCCCCGGTGACCAGAACGGTCATGCCACGCCTTTCGCGCTGACGCCCCCGTCCAGCACCAGATGGTAGACCTTGCCCTGGAAGTCCTTCATGACCTCGGCAAGGCGGGCACGCACCTCCTGCCGGATCGGGCTGGCGAGCGCGGCGTGCATCGCTTCGAGGCTCGGGAAGCACAATTCGAACAGCATGTAGACCGGCGGGGCTCCGGCTTCGGCCTCCAGC
>JAPLOU010000040.1 GCA_026400535.1 Hyphomicrobiales bacterium | reverse complement strand
GGTCGGAAAGCTGAGCGAGCGCACGGTGACGCCGGGTTTGGTCTTGGCGAATTCGGCGCCCATGGCCTCGAACCACTTGATGCCGTTGTCGCCCAGATCGTGCCAGATGGTGAGTTGCTGCGCCTTGGCCGGCAGAATGCTGAGTGCGGCGACAACGGCCGCGCCCGCGAGTTTTCTCACAATTCCCATGTTCATCCTCCCACAGTGGACCGCCCCGCTTGACGAAGGGCCTGTTATTAGGGAAAACGTTTTCCCAACCCAGATGATAAACCGATGACCAAGAAGCCCGCAAGCGGAGATTCGAACCTTTCCGGAGGCGGCGCGATCAGTGAGGTCGCGCGCCGCGCCGGTGTGTCGATTGCCACGGTGTCCCGCGTGATCAATGGCGTCACCAACAAGGCTTCGCCAGCAACGGCGGCGCGAGTGCGCGAGGCGATCAGGGAACTCGACTATCGGCCGACCAGTGCGGGCCGCGCGCTCCGGCAGAAGACAAGCCGCCTCGTGGCAGTACTCGCCGCCAACCTTGCGAACCCGGCGATGGCGGCGATATCGGCATCGGCGGAGGCCGCGCTGCGTGATGCCGGGCTGGTGATGGTGCTGTGCGACACCCATGACCGGCCAGAACTGCAGGACGAGTACCTGCGCGAGATGCTGGCGCAGCAGGCCCGCGCCATCGTCCTGCTCGGTGCTGTCGACAGCCCCAAGCTTCGGGAACTGGCGCGCCTTGCAACGCCGCTGATCTTCGTCAACCGCCTCAACCCCATCGGCTCGGGCGGCGCTTTCGTCGGGATCGACAATCGTCGTGCGGGGGAGGACGCCGCGCGCTGGGCCATCGACAAGGGCCTGTCCGCTGCCGCGCTGATCCATGCACCGCTGTCGTCGTCGGCCACGCGGGACCGTGTTGCCGGGATCAGGGCTGTGTTTGCCGCCACCGGACGGCCATTGCCTGACGCGATGGTGCTGTCATCTGCGCACGCCGACCACCTTGAGATCGGCCAGGCGGCGGCCCGCAGCCTGATCGGCCTGGACCGGCGGCCCGGCCTCGTCATCTGCACCAGCGACCTGATCGCCTTCGGCGTTGCGCGCGCCTGGCGGGAAGGCCTGCCAGGCCAGCCGATCCCGCGAATCTTCGGTTTCGACGATTCGCCACTCAACGAGTGGCTGGCTCCGGACCTCAGCTCTGTCCGGATCCCCTACCAGGCCTTCGGACAGGCGATCGTCGCGACACTGCTGTCAGGGCAGCCCCAGCTCACGACCATCCTGCCACACAGGATCATCGAGCGCGGCGGCCAAGCCCTGTCGGCGTGAACGTCCCGGCAGAGCGCGCGGCCATGCACGACGGCACCTGCGATCGCGCGGTCAGGCGGCTGCGCGCAGGGCAGGGGCCCAGGCGGCATACCAGCGCTTGAACAGGGCGAGTTGCTGGGCCGCGAACTCCTTCTGGCTGGTCGATAGCTCATCGGCCGGATTGAAGTTGAGCGCGTATTCGGCATTCCCCTCCAGCACCATCAGATGCTTGAAGTAGAGCACCAGATCGACGCCTTCATCAAAGACGGAGAGCACGTGCAGTGCGTCTTCGAGTTCGCGGGCCTCGCGCCGCGCGAGGGGGTCGCCGCCCTGCGCTTTCTCGCACAGCCGTACAAGGTGCAGGACCTCGCGCGGCAGGACGTTGCCGATGCCGGTGATGGCGCCGGTTGCGCCGCAATTGACGTAGCCATGGAAGACCTCGGTATCGACACCGACCATCAAGGTCAGCTTGTCCGAGCGGTTGGTGATGTGCTCCGCTGCATAGGACATCGCCTTGGCGCTGCCAAACTCCTTGAAGCCGACGAGATGCGGATATTGCGCGTGCAGCGCAAAGAACAGGTCGGCCCGGGTTTCGAAGCCGTAGTAGGGGCTGTTATAGATCACCGAGGGCAGGCCCATTCCGGCTTCGAGGATGCCGGCGAAGTGCGCGTGCTGCGCTGCGGCGGACGAGCCGCGCGACAGGACGCGGGGAATGACCATCAGCCCGGCGGCGCCGACCTTTCTGGCATGGGCGGCAAGGGCGGCCGCGCGCGCCGGGTTCTGTGCGCCGGTGCCGACAATCACCTTGAGCCCAGCCCTGACGAGACGTTCGACGCCTTCCATCCGCTGCTCGTCGGTGAGGAGCGGCCAGTCGCCCATCGATCCGGCATAGATGAAGCCCGACATGCCGAGGCCGGCGAGTTCCTTGCCCTTGCTCACAAGCGCGTCGAAGTCAGGCTGTCGATCGGGGGTGCAGGGGGTCATGAGGGCGGGCATCAGCCCGGAGAAAACGGTACGGCTCATGGACTTGGCTCCCGGGCGGGCATGGTGCGGTTCGGCCTGAAGGTCATGTCGACCGAGCGGATCATCTTGTCCGACGCCGCCCGGCTAAGGTCAACAGCTGAGCGCTGCACAGGCGCGATGGGGCTGATCTGCGGCCATGCGCGTCATGCATGCAGCGCATCGTGGAGCGGTTGACGCACTGTCCGCAGGCGTCACAGTGAGTCCCCATGACATCCGTTCCGATCGCTTCGCCGGCCACGCGCCCTCTGATGCCTGTTCTGGCCGCGCTCAGCGTGGCGCATCTGCTCAATGACGTGATCCAGTCGATGATCCCGGCGATCTACCCGCTGATCAAGGACGCCTATCAGCTCGACTTCACGCAGATCGGCCTTATCACGCTCGCCTTCCAGGTGACCTCCTCGCTGCTGCAGCCGCTGCTCGGGCTGATCACGGACAAGAAGCCCTGGCCCTATGCGATGGTGGCCGGCATGTTTTCGAGCCTGCTCGGCCTGCTCGGGCTCGCCTTCGCCATCAGCTACGGCATGGTGCTGGTATCGGCGGCGCTGGTTGGTCTTGGATCAGCCGTGTTTCATCCCGAAGCCACCCGCATGGCGCGGCATGCCGCCGCCGGGCAGCAGGGGCTGGCGCAGGGCGTCTTCCAGATCGGGGGGCATGCGGGCTACGCGCTGGGTCCGCTGCTGGCTGCGGTTGTCGTTGTGCCGCACGGGCAGTCAAGCCTCGCCTGGCTGTCCGCCATCGCACTTTGCGCCATGGTGCTGATGTCGTGGACCGCGACACGCTACATTGCGCTGAGGCGCGAGCAGGCCGCGGCGGCCCAGGGCCGGCCAATCGATGCAGTTGGCCCCAACCTGTCGCGCGGCCAGATCATCGCGGCCATGGCCATCCTGATCGTGCTGCTGTTCTCGAAGAACGCCTACACCGCCAGCTTTACGTCCTACTACACCTTCTTCCTGATCGAGCGCTTCGGCATCACGGTGCAGCTCTCGCAGGTCATGCTGTTCGTCTATCTCGTGGTTGGCGCCGTCGGCGTGATCATCGGCGGGATCGTCGGGGACAGGATCGGACGCGACAAGGTCATCTGGCTGTCGATCCTGGGAACGCTTCCCTTTGCGCTGCTGCTGCCGCATGCGAACCTTGTCTGGACCGGCGTCCTGAGCGTGATCATCAGCCTGATCATTTCCAGCGCCTTCTCGGCCATCCTGATCTACGCCATCGATCTGGTGCCGCACCGGGTGGGGCTTGTCGGCGGGCTGTTCTACGGGCTCGCCTTCGGCCTCGGCGGTGTGGCGGCGGCCGGCCTCGGGCTGCTGGCCGACAGGATCGGCATCGTCGAGGTGTTCACGCTCTGCGCCTGGCTGCCGATGTTCGGCCTGTTCACCTTCCTGTTGCCGAAGGCTGCGCCGCGTGGCTGATCGCCCGGTTCACTTGCCCATCAGCAGGTTGGGCAGCGCCGTTGTCAGCGGCGGCCAGAGCGTAACGGCGGCGAGCACGGCAATCAGCGGAATCAGCCAGGGCAAGATGGCGCGCGACATGCGCTCGAACGAGATGTCCGCAATCCGGGTGACCACGAACAGCACCACGCCGACCGGCGGGGTGATTGTGCCGATGATGAGGTTGAGCACCATCATCACCCCGAATTGTACCGGGTCGATGCCATAGCTCATGGCGGCGGGGACGAGGATCGGGATCAGAATCAGCATGGCGGCGAGCGCTTCCAGGAAGCAGCCGATGATCAGCAGGAGGATGTTCACCAGCAAAAGAAAGACCAGCGGATTGTCGATGGTGGCCAGGATCATCGGGGTCAGCGTCTGCGGGAGCCGCGAGATCGAGATGCACCAGCCAAGCGCGCCGGCGGCCATGACGAGGACCATGACGACGCCGGTGGTTTCCGCCGTCTCCACGAGGATCGGGCCAAGCTGCTTCACGTCCAGCGTGCGGTAGACGACGAAGCCGAGGAAGAGCGCATAGAGGCAAGCCACCGCCGCGGCCTCGGTCGGCGTGAAGTAGCCGCTGAACATGCCGCCGAGGATCACGACGGGCGTCATGATGGCGAAGAAACAACGCAGGAAGGCGCGTCCGATGTTGAGGAAGCCTCCGAACGGTTCCCGGCCCATGCCCTCGCGGCGGGCGGCGAACCCCACCATCAGCATCAGAGCGAGGCCCATCAGCAGACCGGGAATGACGCCGCCGATGAACAGGCGGCCGATCGAGACATCCGCCGAGACGCCATAGATGACCATCGGCAGGGAGGGGGGAATGATCGGGCCGATCGTCGCCGCCGCCGCCGTGATCGAAGCCGCTGTCTCGGGCCGGTAGCCGGCATTCTTCATGGCACGGATCTCGATCGCGCCGGAACCCGCAGCGTCGGCCACTGCCGATCCGACCATGCCGGCGAAGATGATCGAGGTCAGGATGCTGGCATGGGCGTATCCGCCACGCACCCAGCCGATCACCGCGCTGGCGAAGTCGACGATGCGGTCGGTGATCTTCGCGGCGCCGAGGATATTGCCCATCAGGATGAAGAGCGGAGCTGCGACAAGCGGGAAGGAATTCATCGAGCCTGCCATCTTCTGCGGCAGGATCGTGACCGGAAAGCCGCCAAGCCAGAGAAAGGCCAGTGCCACCAGTGCCATCGAGGCATAGAGCGGCAGCCCGGCCATGATGGCGACCAGCCAGCCGCCGAGCAGCTTGAACATCATGCCGGTCATATCGCGGATGTTTCCGGCGTGGCCGGCCGTTTGGGCCGGCGGAGCTCCGCCAACGCCTGCAGCATGGTGACGAGGCCGGCCGGCAGCAGCGGAGCATACATCCAGGCCGTGCTGATCGGCATGGTCACGGCGTCGATATCGGCATTGGTCCAGATCAGGTGAAGGCTCTTCCAGGCAATGACGCCGCCGAACAGGATCATCAGCATCTGGATAACGCGTTCGGCCCCGCTGAAGGCTGTCCCCGACAACCGGTCGAGCACGACGCGGATGCGGATATGGCCGCCGCGGCGCGTGGCGATCATCCAGCCGAGGCACGCCAGCCAGACCATCAGATAGCCGGACAGTTCATCAGTCCAGCTGAAGGGGCGGTTGACGGCGCGCGAGACCACACCGCCCATCACCGAGAGCAGCAGGACCGCCGTCAGCAGTCCCGCAAGAACAGCCAGCGTTCGGTCAAACAGGTTGAGGAAACCCGACATGGGAGCTCCGCTATCACCGGCACGGGCGGGCATGACCCGACGGGGTCAGCCGCGCCCGGAACGGACTGGTTTGGCGCATCGGGGCGAGCGTCGTGCAGGGCGCTGCGGGCACGGCCTCAAAGCGCTTTCAGCGCGTCGAAATTGCCCTTGCCCCAACGGTCGTCGAACCTGGCGGGCACCGTGTCGAGGACGGCCTTGCGCCAGGGAGCGAGGTCGGGCTGGATCACGGTCATGCCGGCGCTCCTCAGCGTGGCGACGAGGCTTGCCTCCTGGGCGAGAAGCTCCTGATCCTGCCAGGCCGCGCCGGCGTCGAAGGCCGCCTGCAGCAAGCTGCGGTCCGCCGCGGGCAAACCTTTCCAGAATCCCTCGTTCACGATGATCATGCGGGGCGTGATGATGTGCTCGGTGAGGACGAGGAACTTCTGAACCTCGAAGAACTTGCCACTCTGGATCGTCGGCAGCGGATTCTCCTGCCCGTCAACCGCGCCCTGGCTGAGCGAGAGATACAATTCGGGGAAGGCGATCGGTGTCGGGCGCGCGCCCCAGGCCTCGGCCATGGCGCGGAAGACATCGACAGGAGGCACGCGCAGCTTGAAGCCGGCCATGTCGGCCGGTGTGTTGACCGCCTTGTTGCCGGTCGTGAGGTGGCGCTTGCCGTAATAGGTGACATTCAGCATCCGCATGTTGCGGCGGCTTGCGAGATCCGCGTTCATCTTGGCGAACACGGCCGTCGCCGTCACCTTCGCAAGATGGGCGGCGTCGCGCCAGAGATAGGGGGCCTCGATCAGCGACAGCTGGGGCAGGAAGGCCCCGAGCGCGCCCGCGCCATCGGTGGTGAACTGCAGTGCCCCGGACGAGACCGCCTCGATGATGTCCTTGCCGGCCCCGAGCTGGCCGTTCGGGAAGGACTGGATGTCAATCCGGCCCGAGGTCTTCTCCTTCACCTCTTTCGCGATCCGGTCGATCATCTGGACCTGCGGGTGTGAGGTCGCCAGCTGTTCGCCCCAGCGGATCACAGTGGCCTGCGCCCGCAGGACGGTGGGCATGGCAACCAGGCCGCCGGCGGCGATGACGCCCTTGATCAGGCTGCGCCTGCTTGATGTCGTGGTCATGCTATCCTCCCAGGTCAATCTTGGTTTCGATGTCGGGCGTTGCCGTTCCGGTCCCGCCGCTTCTGCTTCAGTTCAGGTCGATGGCCCTGCTGCGCGACTGGTTGATGTGCGCCGTCATGGCCGCCACCGCCGCCTCCGGATCCCTGCGCTCGATGGCCTCGATCACTTTCAGGTGGTCGCGGAACACCGGGATCACGAGTTCGGCGTAAAGGCGCGTCTCGTAGCTGCGGATGAGCTTGATCTTGATCCAGTTGACCCGGAACGCGTTGGAGATGATCTCGTTGCCCAGGTGGTCGATGATGGTTTCGTGCAGCGACCGGTCAGTTGCCTCGGCATCGGCGATGAGCGTGTCGCGTTCGCCTGCCTCGGCCCGCCGGATGATGGCCTCGTGCGAGGCGCGCAGGGCGGCGATGGCCGCGTCGGTCCGCGCCGTGGCGTAAAGCTGCGTCGCCTGGGTCTCGATGAACAGCCGCATCTGATAGGCGTTGCGGATCAGGCTGAGGTCGACATGGGCGACCTGCATGCCGCGCTGCGGCACGGTGACGATCAGGCCTTCGGCTTCGAGCCGCGGGATCAGTTCGCGGATCGCCCCCAGCGGCATTCCGGTTGTCTCGACGAGCTCGCGCTGGGAGATGAACTGCCCGGGCTTGATCTGCCGCGTCAGCAACTGCTCGGTAAAGCTGTCATAAGCCTTGTCGCGCAGCTTCAGCGGCGTCGTGCTCATCATGTCAGGCCGCCTTTCTGGAACTGCGGATGACCGCGAGTTTGGCAGCCAGCTTGCGGGTGTCCGCTGCCGAGAGGGCCTCGAGCGGCGGGCTCATGATGTTCCAGTCCTTGTCGCCGGTGCGATCGCCGATCATGGCCTTGATGGCCGACATGAACGAGTAGCCGAGGATCGCGTTGACCATCTCGCCGATCCGGGGATCGTCCTTGCCCTGATGGGCGAGGGGGCGAAGCAGCTCGGGCGCGATGTTGGCGAGGCCGCAGATGCTGCCCGCGCCGCCATGACGGACGGCGTTTGCCAGCTGGCGCTCGTCACCGACGAGGATCTGCAGGCCCTTGAGTTCGGTCAGCCGCTCAAGCGTCGCGGCCCAGTCGCCATTGCTGTCCTTCACCCCGATCACGGCGCCGGGAAACTCCTTCATCAGCCTCTGGGTGAGCGCAACCGAGATGCTGTTCCGGGTCATGCCGGGGATGTGGTAGAGAAGAACATCGCGCAGGTCCTTGCCGAGCGCCTCGAAGGCGGCGGCGAAGAAGCGGAACAGCCCTTCGTCGCTGGCGTTGCCGAAGTAGAAGGGCGGCGCGAACAGCAGGCCGCGACAGCCCATTCCATAGCCCGCGCGGGCCTGCTCGACCGCATCGTGGACCGTGGCCGCCGAAACGCCGGCGATCACCTTGGTCCGCATGTCGATGCCGCTGGCGCCCAAGGCGCCGAGCACCTGGTGGCGACCGGGCACGGCAATCGAAGCACCTTCGCCGGTTGTGCCGAAGACGGTGATCCCGTCGCATCCGTTCTCCAGAACCCAGTGCGCATGGGCCACCAGCTTGCGCAGATCGATTGCGCCGGCCTTGGTGAAGGGTGTCGACAGGGCGCAGTTCAGCCCGATGCGTGCCGTCTTTTGTGTCTTGCTCATGGGTGTCTTGCTCATGATCTTGCCCTGTCCGTGTTGTGTGGAAGTCTGGCACTGACCAACACGTTGGGTCAAGACTGACATGTTAGTCAGAACTGCAAACGGAGCTTGCGCTCGGCGTGGGCGTGGGCTTGGACTTGGACTTGGACTTGGACTTGGACTTGGGCTTGGGCTTGGGCTTGGGCTTGGGCTTGGGCTTGGATCACATCAGCAAGCGGGCCGGCAGCAAGACCGGAGCGCGTTTCAAGGGGGAGACATCATGAACAGGATCGTGGACCGCCCATTGCGGCGATTGGTTGTGGCTGGCACGGCAGCGGGTCTGGCTGCGCCGTTTCTGATGCGCCAGGAGGCGCTCGGGTAGTCGGGCTTCAATTGGAAGCGCTTTGACGGCACCAAGCTCGACGCGCTGCGGGTGAAGAACCCGCGATCCGACCTTCTGCAGGCGCATGGGAAGGAATTCACCGCGCTGACCGCCATCCAGGTCTCATCGGAGCAGATCCCCGAGCAGCAGCAGCGCCAGAAGGCAATGATCGAGTTCACCTCTGGACACCCGGCCTTTGATGTCTGCATGCTGGCGCTGCAGGTGCAGAAGCGGCTGGCCGCCAAGGGCAAATGGCTTGAGGACCTGCGGCCTTGTCTGGCCGATGCCTCGTTGACCTCTCCTGATTTCGACTATGCCGATTTCGCCGAGGGCGCGGTCGGCTTCGGCCGGCAGGCTGACGGTTCTGTCGACACGCTGCCCCATTTCATCGATTTCTGGATGGTCTTCTACAACAAGGAGATGTTCCAGCAGAAGGGGATCACCTATCCCAAGAGGATGGACGAGATGTTCGCCGCCGCCCAGACGCTGAACGACCCGTCGAAGGGCATCGCCGGCTTCGTCTCGCGCGGGCTAAAGAACGCCAACATCCCGGTCTGGACCTTGTGGATGCTCGGGCAGGGGATGGAGACGGTGTCTCAGACCGGCCAGCTCCAGACCGATATACCCGAGGCCATCTGGGCCGGCGAAATGTACAAGAGGATGAACCGCGAGGTCGCGCCTCCCGGAACCGTGGGCTTCAACTGGAACGAATGCCAGACGACCTTCATGCAGGGGCGCGCTGCCATGTGGCTCGACGGCATCGGCTTTGCCACGCCGCTGGAAGACCCGACCAAATCGCGCATCGTCGGCAAGGTCGGCTATGGCATGACGCCGCCGGGACCGAAGGGGCATCATTCCGCCCTGTTCGGTGACGGGCTGGGTATTTCGCGCACGTCGACCAAGAAGCAGGCCGCGTGGCTGTACATGCAGTTCATGTGTAACAAGGGCAACCAGCTCGCCATGCTCAAGGCGGGCGCCGGCTCGCCCGGGCGCTCCTCGGCCCTCGCCAATCCGGATGCGCAGGTCGGCTCGCGCTTCTCGAAAGAGTACTTCGACTGCCTGGCAGCGTCCGGCACGATCGCCCGCGCCGGACTGCCGCAGATCATTCCCGTGACGGCGTTCCGCGACGTGTTCGGCGTCGGCCTGACCAATACGCTGTCGGGCGCCGACGTGGCCACCGAACTGCGCAAGGCCACGGAAGCCTTCAAGCCCGTGCTCGAAAAGTCCGAGCAGGGCTGATGGCAGCCGCTGCAGCTGACCCCGGGGCGCTTGCTCCGGGACCGGCTGCGCGCAATGAGCGGATGACAGACAAAGTCTTGCCAGCAACCGAGCCGACCCATGCCGGCTCGACGCATCTTGCGCCGCGCCGGTACTGCCTGTTCGCCCTGCCTGCGCTGCTGTTGATGGCTGCTGTCATCATCTCGCCCTGGCTGTTCACGCTCGTCATGTCGGTGATGGAGTTCACGGTCGGCGGCGCTATCAACTTTGTCGGGCTCGGCAATTTCACGAAACTGGTTTCGGACACGCGCTTTCTCGAATCGGTGGGCCGCACCTTCTGGTTTACCGTGCTTGCCGTCGTTTTCCCGATCGGGCTCGGCACGGCGGCCGCGGTTGTGTTCCATTGCCAATTCCCGTTTCGGGGTCTGCTCAGGACCATCTTCATCATGCCGATGATGGCGACGCCCGTGGCGGTGGCCTTGGTCTGGACCATGATGTTCCACCCGCAGCTCGGGGTGCTGAACTATCTTTTGTCGCTGATCGGCCTTGCCCCCTTCGCCTGGGTGTATGATCCGAACACGGTGATCATCACGCTGGTGCTGGTCGAGGTCTGGCACTGGACGCCGCTGGTGATGCTGATCGTGCTCGGCGGCATGGCGGCGCTGCCGACCGACCCGTATGATTGGGCCACGATTCACGGCGCCAGCGACTGGCAGATGTTCCGTTTCATCACCTTGCCGCTGATCCTGCCCGACATCATGGTGGCCGTGGTGATCCGCACCATTGATGCCCTGAAGGTGTTCGACACCATCTTCGTGATCACGCAGGGCGGGCCGGGCACGGCATCGGAGACGCTGAACATCTTCCTGTATCTGCAGGCTTTCCAGTTCTACAATCTGGGTTATGCCTCGGCGGTGGTGATGGTCTTTTCGTGATCATCGTCGCCCTGTCGCTCCTGCTGCTCTCCATGCGCCAGCGCCTGAAGTGGAACGCCGCATGAGCAACCGCATCACCTCCGGCGGCATCTGGCGCCGTATCGGCTTTGGCCTGTCGGTCTTCGCGCTGGTCTCGCCAGCGATCCTTGTGTTCCTCTGGATGATCTCGCTGTTGCTCAAGAACGAGCTCGATAGCACGGCTTATCCACCGGTGTTCATCACGAACCCGCCGACCTTCGCCAATGACATCGAGGTCTTCGAGAAGAACAACGTCCTGCCTTACTTCTGGAACTCGCTGCTGGTGACGGGCGGCGCGGTGCTGATCGGGCTTCTGGTCGGCGTGCCGGCCGGTTATGGCATCGCCCGCTCCAAGGCCTACCGCACCGCCGTGATGATCCTGATCGCGCGGATGACCCCGGCGCTGTCCTATCTGATCCCGCTCTTCTTGCTGTTTCAGATTGTCGGACTGATCGGCAGCATCTGGGCCCTGCTGATCACCCATCTGGTCATCACGGTGCCGATCATCGTCTGGGTCATGATCGGCTATTTCGAGGGCATTCCGCAGGAGCTGGAAGATGCGGCCTATGTCGATGGCGCGACCCTCTGGCAGAGCTTCCGCTACATCGCCCTGCCGCTCGCCAGGCCGGGGATGATGGTGGGCGCCATCCTTGCCGGCATCTTCTCGTGGAACAACGTCGTGTTCTCGGTGGTGCTGGGCGGCAAGAACAGCCGGACGCTGCCGTCAGCCGTCTACAACTTGCTGGCCTTCGAGCAGATCTCCTGGGGCCCGCTTGCGGCGGCGGCGCTGCTGGTGACGCTGCCGGTGATCCTGATGACGATCGCGGCGCAGCGCGAGATCGTGGCCGGGCTGTCTGCCGGCGGCCTGAAGGACTGAGCGGCTCAGTTCTGGCGCGGGTCGCTGATGTTGAGCACCGCGTCGATCAATGCGCGGGTATAGGGATCCTGCGCCTCGCGGAAGATCGTGTCGTTCGAGCCGATCTCGACGATCCTGCCAAGCCTCAGCACGACGATCCGCTCGCACATCATGCGCACGACATTGAGGTCATGGCTGACGAAGAGCAGGCTGAGTCCATCCTGCCGTCGCAGACCGTCGAGCAGCTGCAGGATGATGGCCTGCACGGAGACATCGAGCGCCGCGGTCGGCTCGTCGAGGATCAGCAGCCGCGGGCGGCAGGCAATGGCGCGGGCGATGCCGACACGCGCCTTCTGGCCACCAGAAAGCTGATGCGGGAAACGCTCTAGCAGGTCCAGCGGCAGGCCGGTCCGGGTTGCGCACTCACGCACGCGGGCGGTCAGCGCCGCGCCGTCCTTCATGTTCAGAAGGCGGCGCAGTGGGTGTGCGACGCACTCGAAGGCGCTAAAGCGCGGGTTGAGGCTCTCGGTCGGGTCCTGGAAGACGATCTGGATGTCCTTGCGCACCGGTGAGGCGTGGAAGCTCCGTGACGGCTGGTCGCCGATGGACTGGCCATCGAACAGGATCTGGCCCTCCGACGCGTCGATCAGACGGCAGACGAGCCGGGAGATCGTGCTCTTGCCGGAACCGGATTCGCCCACCAGCCCGAGGCTTTCGCCGGCCGCGATCTGGAACGACACGTCATCGACAGCGACCACGCCCCGGTCATAGCGCTTGACGAGCTTCTGAACCTCCAGGAGTGGCGGCGTGCCGGGGATTGGAAGCCCCACAGTGCCATGGACGCCCTTGAGGCGGACATCCCGGCCCATGGGCGCGTCACGTGCCGGGATGACCGGCTCAGGGCCGGCCATGACACCGCTCCTGTCATGAGCAGGCGCGAGGTCCGCAATCGTCGATGTCGCCGTGGGCGAGGCGGCCACCAGCCGTTTGGTGTAAGTCGGGCGACCAGATCCATCACCGTCTTCTGGGTTGTGACATCAAGCCCGGTCGTGGGCTCATCGGCGATCAGGAGCGATGGCTTGCCGGCGATCGCCATGGCGATCATCACCCGCTGGCACATGCCGCCGGAAAGCTCATGCGGATAGGCATCAAGCCGCTTCTCAGGATCGCGGATCAGAACGGATTTCAGCAGCTCCAATGCCCGCATGCGCCCTTCGACGGCAGGAACCTGCTCATGCGCGTTGATCGCGTCGGCTAGTTGCAGGCCGACTGTGCGGATCGGGTTGAGCGCCGCGCGCGGGTTCTGGAAAATCATCGAGACGGCAGCGCCGTGCAGGCTGCGCAGCTGCTTTGCGCTGGCCTGCGTGATGTCCTGTCCGCGAAACCGGATGTGCCCGCCGGTGATCCGGCCGGAGGCTTCGAGCAGGCGCGTCACGGCAAAGGCCGTGACGGACTTGCCCGAGCCGCTTTCGCCGACCACGCCGAGCGTTTCGCCCTCCGTGACCGTTAGCGACACGCCCCTGACGGCCTTGACGATGCCGTTCCGGGTGGAGAAGTCGACATGCAGGTCATCGACCGCCAGGAGCGGCGTTGCAGGCCTAAGTCCGGCTGTCATGTGCGCATGCGTGGATCGAGAATGTCGCGCAATCCATCGCCCAGAAGATTGAAGCACAGCACCGTCAGCATCAGCGCCAGACCCGGGCAGGCGACCAGCCACCACTTGCCGGTGGCGATGAAGCGCGCGCCCTCGGCGACCATGATGCCCCATTCAGGGGTCGGCGGCTTGACGCCGAGGCCGATGAAGGAGAGGCCCGCCGCATTGAGAATGGCCCAGCCGAGGTTGAGCGAGACCTGCACCGCCATGGCGGGCAGGACGTTGGGCAGCAGGAAGCGCAGGATCACCGAGAGGTGGCTGTCGCCGGAGGCTCGCGCCGCCTCGACCCAGCCGGCGTTGCGCCGCACGTTCACCTCCGCGCGTGCGAAGCGGATGTAGAAGGGCAGGTTGATGATGGCGGTGGCGATGACGATGTTCTCGACCCGGTTGCCAAGGGCTGCCACCATGGCCATGGCCAGCACGAAGAGCGGAAAGGCCATCAGGATGTCGACGAAGCGGCCGACATAGCGGTCGATGCGCCCGCCGAGATAGCCGCAGACGGCGCCGACCACCGCGCCGATGCCAAAGGAAAGACTGACGGCCGACAGTGCGATGGCGAGGTCAAGACGCGCCGCCACGACAAGCCGGCTGAAGACATCGCGGCCAAGCTGGTCGGTTCCAGCCCAGTGCTGGGCGCTGGGCGGCTTCAAGGCATTGGCGACGTTGGAGGCAATCGGATCGTACGGCACGATCGACGGGCCGATGATCGCCAGCAGGCACAGGATGAAAGCGCCTGCCGCGGCAACCGCCGTCACCGGATTGCCGCGCAGGACCCACACCGTGTGGCGCAAGGTGGCGGAGGAACCGGGGAATGTCATTCGACCGACACCCTCGGATCGGCGATGCCATAGAGCACATCGACCGTGAGGTTCACAAAGACGAAGATCGCGGCCATCAGCAGCACGAAACCTTGCACAGGCGCATAATCGGACGAGAGCAGCGCGTCGAGCGCATAAGAGGCCACGCCGGGCCAGGAGAACACTTTCTCGACCAGGACATTCGCGCCGAGCATGGTCGAGAAGACGATGCCGGCGATGGTCAGCACGGGCAGGATGGCGTTGCGCAGCGCATAAGTGACGATGATCTTGCGGCCTGACAGGCCGAGCGATTTCGCGGTCCGGATGAAGTCGCTGCCGAGCGAGGCCAGCATCGAGGCACGTGTCATGCGGGCCAGCGGCGCCACCACGAACAACGCCATTGTCAGAGCTGGCAGCACCAGTTGCCGCGCTGCCGCGCTCCAGCCCTCCCAATCTCCCGCGAGTGCGAAATCGATGAGCAGGAAGCCGGTGACGCGGGGCGGCTGCGACAGGAAGATGTCGATCCGTCCCGTCGGATCGGGCGCGAGGCCAAGCAGGTAGTAAAAGACGTAGATCAGCAACAGGCCCGAGACGAAGGTCGGCACGCAGACCCCGAGCGCGCAGATGAAGCGCACCAGATGATCGACCGCCGAGCCCGGTCGCAAGGCCGCGATGATGCCGAGCGGAACGGCTGTGAGCAGTGCGATCAGCAGGGCCGTGAGGGTCAATTCCAACGAGGCGGGCAGGCGGTTGCGCAGGTCGGCCAGGACTGGCTGCCCGGTGGTCAGCGAGCGCCCAAGATTGCCCTGCGACAGATCACCGAGATAGAGCAGCAGTTGCTGCGGCACCGGCTTGTCGAGCCCCATCTGCTTGCGGATCATGGCGATTTCCTCGGGGCCGGCCTGCGGTCCCGAGGCGAAGAACACCGCCGGATCGCCCGGCAGCACGCGCATCAGCAGGAAGGTGAAGACCACGACGCCAAACAAGGCGGGGAGCGACGAGATGAAGCGCCGCCCTGCGCGTGTTGCCGTGGCCCCGAGTTTCACCGACCCGCGCTCACTTGCGGCTCAGATCGCGGAAATCGATCTGGCGATGGAACTGGTAGGTGTAGCCCTCGATGCCCGGCGCCATCACGGCGTCCTGCGAGGGCTGCCAGAGCGGGATCTGCGGCATCAAATCGTAGTGCATGGTGTTGAGCTGCAGCCCGTAGGCCGCGTACTTCGCCTTGTCGCCCTCGAAACGGGCGGCCTGCGCCAGTTCTGTCAGCTTCGGATCGTTGAGCGAGGAATAGTTCCAGCGGATCGGGCCGATGTAGAAGTTGCGGTAGAAGTAGTCCATCGAGGGCAGCCAGGCGACAATCCCCTCGGTGAAGAACGGAACCTTCTTCTCGTTGATCAGGGTCGACATCTGCGCATCGGGCAGCTTCTGGATTTCGACCTTGATGCCGATTTTCTCAAGGGACTCCTTCAGCAGCGCCGCCATGGGCTCGGCCGTGCCGGCCTGTCCAACGTTGAAGCTGAATGTGGTCGAGAACCCATCCGGCAACCCGGCTTCTGTCAGCAAGCGCTTGGCTTCGGCAAGGTTGGTTTTCAGCGGCTGCACGATCGGGAACGTGTCGCCGGTCGGCGCCTTGCCATCGGCCCAGGTCGCGCCGTAAAGGCGCTTGCCGCGCTCGAACAGGGCCGCCTTGAACATGTCCTCATAGGGCAGCGCCGCCGCGATGGCCCGTCGCACGCCGACCTTGTCGAAGGGCGGTATCTGGTTGTTGAACGAGACGAAGGTGATGGCGTTGTACTGCGGCGTCGAGATGACCTTCAGCTTGCCCTTCTTTTCGAGATCGGCCGCATCCACGGCCTGAAGGTCGATGACGATGTCCGCGTCGCCGCGCTCGACGAGGTTGGCGCGTGTCGAGGCTTCCGGGATGGTCTGCGTGATGATCCGCTTGAAGTGGGCCTGGCTGTTGCCGGGACCGCGCTTCCAGTCCTCGTTGCGGCGCAGGATCGTGGTCTCGCCGGCCTTGAAGCTCTCGATGATGTAGGCGCCGGATCCGGCCGTGTTCGCCTTCAGCCACTCCTGCGCCCAGGGATCCTCGGCTGTGGCCTTCGACTTGGCCAGCTTGGCGTTGAAGATCACAGGGTAGACGGTGGCGAGGTTGGGCAGCGCCAGCTTGTCGGGCTGGGGCAGCGTCAGTTCGACGGTGTGGGTGTCGATGATGCGGAACTGGTCCGCCTTGGTGATGGAGCCGGTCAGCAACTGGCCGGCTGCCAATGAGCGCGCCGTCACGGCGCGATCCATCGACCACTTCACGTCCTCGGCCGTGACCGGCGAGCCATCGTGGAACTTGGCGTCCTTGCGCAGGTGAAAGGTGATCTTGAGCCCGTCCGGGCTGACGTCGAACCGCTCGGCCAGCTCGCCGCGGATGGTGTCGAGATCGAACACCCACTTGCCGTCTAGCTGCTTGCGGCCGAACGAGACCAACCGGTCATAGCTCAGCAGGCTCAGCCCGAAGGCCTCGCGGGTGGAGCCCGGCATGTTCGGGTCCAGCGTGTTGATCGATGCGCCCGTGACGTGGCGCAGTGTTTCAGCGCGGGTCTGGGCCAAGGCCGGGAGCGCCGCCGACGCAAGAAACAGCGACAGAAGCGCGGTCCTGTGGAATGTCATGTTGATCTTCCCTCTATCTTTGAAGCCTGCATGGCGAGTTTCACGTGTCCTGCCCGTGATAGCAAGGCCCATGCCATGGTTCAGCCACCGGACGGTGTGAACAGCCGCCGGACAGCGAGATCGGCGATGGCCGCAGCCATGTCGAAGCGCGCGCGCCAGCCCACATCCGCGGCGATCGCGGCAGCCGACATGGGCGCGCGGTCGACCGGCCCGAACAGGTCGATGGTGGGCAATTCCCCCGGCCCGGCGAGGTGGCAGATCGCCCCTGGCATGTCCTTTGCCAGCGCCTGCCCGAAGTCGAGGACAGAAAAGGCCCGGCCGGTCGAGATGTTGTAGATCGGGCGCGCCAGTGTCCGCGCGCCGCCCAAGGCCAGAACTGCCTCTGCGATGTCGGTGGCGTAGGTCCAGTCGCGCAATCCGGGACGCGGCAGCAGGGCAACCCCGCCACGATCGAGCGTCGTCAGGACCTGATACAGCGGGCTGAGCGTATCCCTGACGCCGGTGTCATGCTCGAACGGGCCGAAGACGCCGCTCAGACGGGCGCTGACCACATCCAGCCCCCAGAGCTTGCCAAGCCGCGCCGCAACGCGTTCGCTGGTGAACTTGGTGATGCCGTAGAGCGCGAGCGGGTCGGCCGGCATCTCTTCTGTCAGGATGCTGGCCCGTTCACCCTCGGCGCCATAGGCGGCGGCGGAACTGAGATTGATGACGCGCCGCGCGCCCGCATCGCGCGCCGCCTCAAGCATGGCGACCTGCGCCACCAGATTGATGGACAGGATCGTCGCCGCGTCGGCGGCCTCGCGCTCCGGCCCGGCGGTGATGGCCGCGCCCATGATGACAAGGTCGGTCCCGCGCCGAACCGCGGCCTTCACGGCGGCGCTGTCGCGGACATCGCCCGCGACGAGGCGCAGGGAGCCCTTGCCTGCGCGAAGCGCCGCCATCGCCTCCGCATGCGGTTCGCGGCGATCGAACAGCGTGACGCTGTCGCCGCGCGCCAGGGCAGCCGCCGCGATGTTCAGGCCAACAAAGCCCGCTCCGCCGAAGATCACGATGTTCATGGCTTCGCCCTTGCGGCGGCCCAGTCCGCGTAGCTTTCGCGGATAAGTTCGAAACCAGGCGGCCCACCGGCTTGTAGGCCTCGACATCGACGCGCAGGGTGGCCGGATCGATCAGGCCCGCCCTGGCGTGGATGCGGACGACCTCGCCGATGATGAGTTCGCGCTGCGGGCCAAAGACGAGCGACACAGTCTTGCGGCACTCGAAGGCGATCGGAGCCTCGGCGATATGCGGCACCGCAATGGTCACGCCCGGCACCAGGGTGAGCTCCGCCGCATCGATTTCGCTGATATCGGGCGGGAAGTCGATCGCCGTGACATTCATGGCGTCGGCAAGGCCCTCATCGACCATGTTCACGACGAATTCGCCGCTGCGGGCGATGTTGCGCGTCGTGTCCTTGGCCACGAAGCCTGCGCCGGCCTTGTGCGCGCGGTGCTGGAGGCCGAGCACGATCAACGCCGGGTCTTCGGAAAACACGTTGAAGAAGCTGAACGGGGCGGCGTTGACCACGCCGGACTCGGATACGCAGGTGACCAGGGCAATCGGGCGCGGGCAGATCGCGGCGCACAGAAGCTTGTAGCGCTCGTGCGGATTGAGATCGCTGAAGGCGGCGGAGAACGGCGTGCTCATGCGGGTTCGATGGTCCCGACCTGGGAGGTGATGCGACCGTAATGTTCGATGCGGCGGTGGCGTTTGAAATCAAAGATGGTTTGCTTGCCGAAGCGGGTGGCGTCGAGGTCGCAGGCATGCACCAGCACGCCGTCATCCTCTCCCGGCAATTCCGCCACGATGTGCCCGTCCGGATCGACGATCAGCGTGCCGCCCATCAGGTGGTGGCCATCCTCCATGCCGGCCTTGGCCACGGCCACGACCCAGGTCGCGTTCTGGTAGGCCCCGGCCTGCAGCGACAGCCGGTGGTGGAACATGCGTTCCTCGATCGCTTCAGAGGCGCGCTGGCTGTTGACCGACGGCGTGTTGAAGCCAAGCATCACCATCTCGACGCCTTGAAGGCCCATCTCCCGATAGGTCTCCGGCCAGCGCCGGTCATTGCAGATGCACATGCCGAACAGGCCGCCCATGGTGCGCCAGACCGGGAAGCCGAGATCGCCGGGCTCGAAATAACGCTTCTCCAGATGCTGATGGGTGCGCTGCGGATCGTGCTCGACATGGCCCGGCAGGTGGATCTTGCGGTAGATGCCCACTGTCCTGCCCAGGTCATCGACGAGGATCGAGGTATTGAAATGGCGGCCTTCGGGCGTGATCTCGCCATAGCCGAAGCTCATCCCCATCTGCAGCGCCCGGGCGCGATCAAAGAGTGGCTGGACATCGCTGTTCGGCATCGATCGCTCGAACCAGAGGTCGGCTTCGGCGCGGTCGGCGAAGTACCAGCGCGGGAAGAAGGTGGTCAGGGCCAGTTCGGGGTAGATGATGAGGTTCGCGCCCATGCCATGGGCCTTCTCCATCAGCGCCAGCATGCGGGCCACCACGGAGGCCTTGCTGTCGCTGCGCTGGATCGGCCCCATCTGTGCCGCCGCAACCGTGATGATCCGCGCCATCAACCGCTCCCTCATCCATGGACTTCGCTATATGCAGCAGACACAAGGCTGCGGCGCCGCACAACTGCCCCCACCGCCTGTTGCCATGACGTCAGGGCGGGCCGGGCCACCCGGCGTTGCCCATCCGCATAGGCATAGGCCGTGCCAGGGCGACCGGTTGCTTAGCCGGCGAGCCAGCCGCCGTCCGCGCGCAGGCACGAGCCGGTGGTGAAGCTTGAATCGCTGCTGGCGAGGAACAGGACCGCCTTCGCCACCTCCTCGGGCAGGCCAAGTCGTCCGAGCGGATGGCGCGCCACCGAACGCGCCTTTGCCGCGGCGGGATCCGGGCTGCGTCCGAAGGACCGCCGCAGCAATGGTGTATCGATGGCACCCGGGATCACGGCGTTGACCCGGATACCCTCTGCCGCATGGTCGACCGCAAGCGCCTGCATCAGGCTGACAACGCCGCCCTTGCTGGCGAGGTAGGCGACATTGGCCCGCCCACCGGCAAAGGCAAGCTGCGAGCCGACGAGGATGATCGAACCGGAGCGCTCTGCGCGCATGGGGCCGAGCACAGCCCGGCACCACAGAAAGGACCCGGTCAGGTTGGTCCGGATGACCGCATCCCAGGCCTCGAGCGTTGTATCGGGAGTGGCCGTTCCCATGGAAAAGCCGGCCGCGGCCAGCAGGACGTCAATCCTGCCGAAGCGTGCCAGGATCGCGGCGCGATGGGCCTCGACGGTCGCCTCGTCCCCGACATCGCCCTGCAAGGTCAGCACGGTTGCGCCGTCGCGTTGCAAGGCGTCGCTGGCCGTCGCCAGTTCGTCGGCGTTCGTGTCGACCAGCACCACCGTGGCGCCTTCCTGGGCAAACAGGGTGGCGCTTGCGAAGCCGATGCCGGATGCTCCGCCGGTGATCACGGCGATCTGGCCGGCCAGCCGGTCTGTTCCAGGTGTCATGTTGGTCGCCTTTCAGGCTGGCTTGAGGGTGATGTGACAGCAGCCGCCGCCTCTGGCGTCGCTCCAGGTCGAGTTTGCGAAACCCAGCCCGGCTGCTTCGAAAAGGCCACGGTCGAAGGCGCCGGCGATCCGGCACAGGCGTGCCACCTGGCCGGGCGGCAGTCCGGCATCCTGCCAGGCCTGCTTGAGCGGGCAGGCATGGACCCTGATCGTGAAGGCGTCACCAGCTTTCAGCGTCTCATGCGGATAAAGGTCGCCGCCATCGGGACTGACCGACAGGAAGCGGCGCGCGATGGCTTCGGGCTCGATCGCAACGCCGCTGAACAGGATCGGCGCCACTTCGCGGCCGCGGCGTTCGCAGACCTCGGCCAGAACGGCCTCGGCTTCCACGGGGCCATGACGCTCCCCCAGCACGTCAAGCAGGAGCCGGTACAGATGCGCCCGGTTGCGGAAGGCATCGGCCAATTCGTTGCGCAGGGTCTCGGCAGAAGCGGGCATCGTGTCCTCAACTGGTCTGTTTCGACAGGGCTTTGGCGAGGCCTTCGCCGACAAGGCTGACGCCAAGCACGGTCAGGAACAGCGCCATGCCGGGCGCGATGATGACATGGGGCGCGGTGCGCATCACCTGCCGGCCCTCGGCGATCAGGGCGCCCCAGCTCGGGCGGTTCGGATCGCCCAATCCGAGAAAGGACAGGGCGGCTTCCGAGAGCAGGGCGCCGGCGACGATCACGGCACTGAGGGCCAGCGCCACCGTGATCGCGTTGGGAAGCACGACCGTGAGGGCAACCGGGATCCGCCCGCGGCCGAGCAGCAGCGAGCTTTCGACGAAGGGCGCCCCGCGCAGCCTGAGGACTTCGGACCGCACCACGCGCGCCGGGGCCGTCCAGGCGCTGACCGCGAGCGCGGCGATCAGGCCAGGCAGCGAGGGGCCGAGAACGGACAGGACCGCCAGCGCGACCACGAAGGAGGGCACGGTCTGCACCGCGTCCGCAAGGCGCATGATGACCTCGTCGGCGACGCCGCCGAGCATGCCGGCCACAGCGCCGGCGGTCATCCCGACCCCGAGCGCGACCGCAGCCACGCTCAGCGCCGTGATGAGGCTCGGACGCGCGCCATGGACGATCATTGCCAGGATGTCGCGGCCCAGCCGGTCGGTGCCAAGCAGGTGAGCGGGATCGGAGAGGGGCCGCAGCAGCGGTCTTGCCACGATGTCGAACGGGTCGCCTGGCAGCAGCAGCGGAGCAGCCAGTGCCAGAGCCGCCGCCACCACAAGCAGCGAAAGGCCGATCAAGCCTTCGGCGGTCAATGCGGCGCGGCCCAGCAGATCGTCACGCATCGGCGACCCCGATGCGTGGGTCGAGACGGGCGAGCAGCAGATCAACCAGCAGGTTGACCGCCAGCACCAGAACGGTCGCGCTCAGGATCACGCCCAGCAGCAGCGGGGTGTCGCGCCCGGTGACGGCCTCGTAAGCCAGACGGCCCATGCCTGGAATGGCAAAGACCGTCTCGACCACGACGCTGCCGCCCACCAGGGTGCCGATGTTCTGCCCTGCGATCACGACGGTCGGCAGCAGCGCTGGCCGTGTCACCGCGCGCCACAGCACGGCCCCGTCTGACACGCCGCGGGCCTGCGCCGCGCGGACATGATCGGCCTGCCAGGCCATGAGCATGCCGGCCCGCAGCGTGCGCAGGTATAATGCGACGTAGCCCGCTCCAAGCGCGATGGTGGGCAGCACCAGATGCCAGGCGGTGTCCAGTACGGCGGCGGCGAGGCCGGGTGGCGCGGTCAAGCCGCGCAGGCCCGCCACCGGCAGGAGTGGCCAGGTCACGGCGAAGGCGACCACGAGCACCAGCCCAAGCCAGAAGCTCGGCATGGCGAGAAAAGCGAGGGCCGTCACCGACAGGCCCCGGTCACGCCAGGAGCCTGGCCGCGCTCCAGCCAGCATTCCGCCCAGAAGCCCAAGCCCGGCGGCGAACAGGGTCGTGCTCGCCATCAGCAGCAGGGTGTTGGGCAGCCGCTCCGCGATCACGCTGACCACGGGACGGCTGAAGACGACCGAGCGGCCAAGATCAAGCGTGGCGAGCGATAACAGGAAGCCAGCGAGACGTTCCCACGCGGTTCCGCCCAGACCGAGCCTGCGCCGCAATTCGGCGGCGTATCCGGCGTCGCCTCCGGTCTCGGCCAGATAGGCATCGACCGCATCGCCGGGGGCAAATTCGAGCAAGGCGAAAGCGGCGAGCGCGACGATCAGCAGCGTTGGCAGGGCACCTGCCAGACGCAGTACCACGATCCGCGCACTGCGGTTCATGCCGTCCGCCCCGATCGCCGGATCAGGACGACAGCCACGTGTCAGCCCAGTGTGATGTCGCCCAGCGCGGGTTGTTGGCCACATTCATCACCGAGCGCCGCGCGACCGTGATGAAGGTGAATTCCGCGACATGGATGAGCGGCAGCTCCGTTCCGGCCAGTTTCTGGAAGGACTGGTACAGCGCCGTGCGTTCGGCGGTGTCGATCGTGCCGGCGGCGCGCCGGATGAGCCCGTCCATGTCGACGCTGGCATAGCCATACTGGTTGGCGAAGGGAACGCCTGCCGGCAGCCCGCTTTCGTACAGGATCGTGGTCGAGATGGCCGGGTCGTTGCGGTAGACCGGCGAGCCGATGGCAAGATCGAAGGCATGGTCGGTGTAGACCGCGCGCAGGTGCGCCGGGGCGTCGTTGTTGACGATCTGCGCATCGATGCCGACGGCGCGCAAGGCCTGCCGGAGATAGTCGCCGAACTGGCGGGTCTGTTCGAACCATGGGGCCGGCAGCAGGCGCAGCGAAAAGCGCATGCCATTGGCGCCGCGTGGCAGCCCTGCCTCGTCCAGCAGGGCTTCCGCCCGGCGGCGGTCGAAGGGCGTCGATGGCACGTCTGCCGTGTAGAACTGCCTGTCGAACGCGGGAACGGGCCCTGTCGACGGTTTGGCATAACCCAGAAAGATGGTGTCGACAACGAATCTGCGGTCGATCGCATGGGCGATGGCCCGGCGCACCCGCGCATCCGCCAACTCCTTGCGGCGATGGTTGATCTCGACGGTGAGCTGGTAGGTGATCCCGTCATAGCCCTGCGGAATGACCGCGATGCCGGGCACCCTGGCCAGCCGCTCCATGTCGGCGAGCGGCACCGCTGAAAAGGCGGCCAGCTGGATCTGGTTCGCCTCGAGCGCCGCGGCGATCGCGCCCCGGTCCGGCAGGACCCGAAAGATGATCTGGTCGAGATAGGGTCGGCCCGCTTCCCAGTAGGAGGGATTCTTCTCGAGCCGGTAGACCTCGCCTGGTCGATGTTCGGCAAACCGGAACGGGCCTGTGCCAACCAGCCTGGTGTTGGCCGGATTGGCGGCGATGTCCCCAACCTCGTAAAGGTGCCGTGGCACGACGCTGGCGAGGCCCGGCACAGCATTGCGGATCATCTGGAACGGCGTCGGCTCGCTGAAGCGGAAAATGGCGGTGCGGGCGTCGGGCGTGTCGACGGACTCGAGGGCCTTGAACACGACCCGCCCGAGATTCTGCAGGGGCTTCCACAGGCGCATCGCCGAAAACGCCACATCCGCGGAGCTGAACGGCCTGCCGTCATGCCAGCTCACGCCCTCGCGCAAGGTGAAGGTGACCGAGCGCCCGTCAGGCGTGCCCTCCCAGTGCGTCGCGAGGCGTGGCGCAAGGCCGTCGCCCTGCGTGGTCATTTCCGCAAGCGGTTCAATGACTTTCGAGGCGACGTAGAACACCCCGTTCGAGGCCACCATGGCGGGGTTCAGATTGCGTGGCTCGGTATCGGCGGCGACCGTCAGGATGCCGCCTGAGCGGGGCATTGGCGCGCCCTGGGCGCGGGCCTTGCGTGTCAGCGCCGCCGCGCCGACGGCGCCAGCGCCAGCCAGAAGGGTCCGTCGCTGCATCGTCATCGTGATCATGCTCCCGGATGGTCCGCCGGCAAAACGGCCAAGCGCAAGCTGGCCGTTCGCGCCGCGCTGCAACACTGGCAGCTTTCGGTCCGGTGTCAAAGGACGCCGCGTGCAAGGCGGTGTTGCAATGAGCGGGCACGGGCCCCAGATCGCGCCTGATGCTTCTGGCTGAGAGCGGCTGCGGTTGTCGCATGGCCTTGTGAAGCCACGCCGACGCGATGAATCGCCGGCCCGCAGCTCAACCCTGCGCGGCGGCCGGAACGCAACAATCAGGTGATATGCAGCTCGAACTGTCCGGCAGCGGTCTTTCTGAAATCGATCCGATCAATCAGGATGTCCTTCGTTTGCGTGCCAACGCGCTCGACATAGTCCACGCTGATTGACTGGATGCCCTCATAGTGCGCAGCCTTGCGCCCGAAGGCGTCAGTGAGCGCCTTTGCAATCTCGGCCGCCTCATTGTTCCGGCCCTGGTGTGATGAGGCATTCATCGTGCTGTTCACACGCAGGACCGTGATCACTGTTCCGCTGCTCGATACCTCGAAGGAGCTCTCCGGCATGCCCACCGAGCGCGCGGCGATGGTCCGCATGGCCTCATCGGGCGCGCTCGTCTGGGCCATGGCGGGTATCATGGACGCAACTGAGAGCACGCATATCGTGCCCAGCCACAGTCTCAATCGGGACCATCTCATCGTCATTCTCCTGTTTCAGGGTCACGGGCCGCAGGCGATCTTGCGACCGGGACGGATGGCGGTCGATGATGGGTGTCGCATCTATTCGGTTGTCACCCCTGCAAACGTCTCTTTCGAAGCAGCGGCCTCTTGCCTTGTTGCCTGGATCAGCTGGTCAAGATGGTTTGGCGGGCCATAGAGCGTGGAGAGCTTGAGCGGCGTCTTGCCTGAGTTGATCAGGTTGTGTCGCGCACCAGCCGGCACCACGATCGCGTCATCCTTCTTGATTTTGCGGATGACGCCATCGATGACGATCTGCCCCTTGCCCTTCTCGACCCTGAAAAACTGGTCGCGGACGTTGTGCACCTCGCCTCCGATCTCCTCTTGCGGCTTGAGTGCCATCAGCACCAGTTGCAGGTGCTTGCCCGTGTAAAGGACGTGACGAAAATCTTCGTTGTCCTTGGCACGCTCTTGTATGTTGTCGATGAAGCCCTTCATGGTCTTTCCCGTCGTGTCGCGAGAGCGCAGCAACCTCTCAAACGCCTGGGAAGCGCGAAGGTTCCATGGTGTCGCGGCTGTTCCGTGTGCAGGATGTCCGGCTCGATCGGCGCCCTGCCCGTGATCGCGCGCGTTTTGGCAAAAACCGCTCCCGATCGGTTTCATATGCGGGATCGAACAGCGGATGAGCCGGACCAAGATCCTTGGCCGGCGGGCGCGGGCGACGTGACCTGCAACCGGGTTGTCATCCAGCGGTGGTGAGAGCGAGCGCGTTCCTGATCCGGACGCGAACGGTTCTGGTGCGTTGATTCGGCGTGTGCAAAGGATATACCATCAGTCCGGTGCGCCGCATGACCAGGACGCCAGTGAAAGGGACCACGATCTTGTTGCATATAGACATTCCCACGCTTCCCGAAATCCGTTCGCTCATCGGCCTGCGCTCCGACGCCTGCGTTTCGATCTTTCTCTCGACCACACCGCAAACTCAGCATGTGAAGGCGAGCCGGATCGCCTTCGCCAACCTGACGAAGACGGCGCTTGAACAACTGGACGCCAGCGGATTCGACAAGCGACGCCGTGCTCTGCTTGCGGCGGAACTCGCCGCGCTCGGCGAGGACGATGCGTTCTGGCAATTCCAGGCGCACAGCCTCGCTGTGCTTGCCACGCCCGATGCCGTCCGCACCTTTCGCCTTGCGACGGCCATCACAGACACCGTCGAGGTTTCAGACCGGTTCCACCTGAAGCCGCTCCTGCGCGCTATTGCGTTTCCGCAACACGCGTTCGTGCTGGCGCTGTCGGAGAATGCGGTTCGGCTCGTGGAAGTGTTTGCCGACGCGCCACCGTCTCGGGTCCGTATTCCTGATCTGCCCAAGAGTGCCGCCGATGCAACCGGCCGCGCATCGGTCAACGATCGCTCGGCAAGCGGGCGCATTCATGGCTCGGAAGGGCAGAAAACGCTGTTGCGGCAGTTCGCGCGCCAGGTCGATAGCGCCTTGCGCGCGGTCCTGGCGGGCCGCGAGACGCCGCTGATTGTCGCCGCCGTCGAGCCGCTTGCTTCGATTTTTCGCGGGGTCAACACCTATCCCGCCATCGCCCCTCACGGCCTTGCGATCAGCGCGGATCAGACGGCAGATACAGTGCTGGCGAGTTCTGCGCGCGAGGTGCTGGACCAGCTTTATGCGAGCGAAACCGATATGGCCAAGACCTTGTATAAAACGCGGCACGGGCAGCGGCGCGCCACCACCGACATCGGCGAGGCGGCGCGGGCGGCGACCAACGGCGCAATCGAACTGCTGCTCGTCGATATCGATAAGGTGCTTCCCGGCACCGTGGACGACATCGAGGGCAAGGTGTCATTGGCCGCGGCCGCCAGCGCGGGCAGCTATGATGTGATCGACGAGATCACCGGGCGTGCTATCTTGGCGGGAGCAAAGGTTCTTGGCGTGCGCAAGGGTGATGTTCCCGGCAACGCACCGCTTGCCGCGATCCTGCGCTATCCACTCTGATCGAGGACCGCTGCGCACAGTAACGGCTTTCGTCAGCACCATCGGCATCGATTGTTCGGGCGTCGGCATGCCGACCTCGGACCGCAAGGGCTTGCACGTTTATCGGGTTGAAGCGCGCGCGCCGATGGATGCGCTAAAGATGGAGGCTGCGGAATGACCGAAGCCAAACCGCCGAGCACATCCTGGTTTCGGCGTCTTGGCCCTGGCCTCATCACCGGCGCTGCGGACGACGATCCGGGTGGCATCGCCACGCATTCGCAGGTGGGGGCGCAGTTCGGCTTCAGCCTGATGTGGACGGTCGCGCTGACCTATCCGCTGATGACCGCGATCCAGGCCATCTGTGCGCGGATCGGGCGCGTCACCGGCGAGGGCCTTGCCGCCAACATGGCCCATGTGCTGCCGCGCTGGCTGGTGCATGTGATCGTCTTTCTGCTGTTTGTCGCCAATACGGTGAACATCGGCGCTGATCTTGCGGCGATGGGCGCAGCGGCACGGCTGGTTCTGGGTTGGGGTGAAATCGCCTTCGCCGTGGTGTTCGCGGCTGGTTCGATGCTGTTGCAGGTCTTCGTGCCCTATCACCGCTATGTGCATGTGCTCAAATGGCTGACGCTGAGCCTGCTCGCTTATGTCGGCGTCGTGTTCTTCGTCGCCATCGACTGGGTCGCGGTCGTGCGCGGCGCATTGTGGCCGTCGCTGACCTTTTCGCGGGAGGCCATGATCGCGATCGTCGCCGTTTTCGGCACCACGATCAGCCCTTACATGTTCTTCTGGCAGAGTGCCGAGGAAGTGGAAGACGCGATGCTGGCTGGTGATGGTTCTCTGCTTGATCACCCCGAGCAGGCACCGGCGGAGCTCGACCGGATCGCCTGGGACACCTATGTCGGCATGGGATTTTCGAGCGTGATCTCGTTCTTCATTGTCCTGACCACGGCCGTGACCCTTCACACCGCCGGGATCACCGATATCGCGACATCGGCGGATGCCGCGCAGGCGCTACGGCCGATCGCGGGCGAGTTCGCCTTCCTGTTGTTCAGCCTCGGGATCATCGGCACCGGGCTTCTGGCGCTGCCGGTGCTGGCGGGCTCCGCCGCCTATGCGATTGGTGAATTGCGCGGCTGGCGCATCGGACTCGAACAGAAGCCGCAGAACGCCAAAGCCTTCTATGGCGTCATCGCGCTGGCCTTCGCGCTTGGTCTTCTGATGCTGTTCCTGCCGATCGACCCGATCAAGGCCCTGTTCTGGAGTGCCGTTCTGAACGGGGTGATCGCGGTGCCGCTGATGATCGCCACGATGATCGTCGTGTCGAACCGCAAGCACCTCGGCCCGTTCGTCGCGCCACTCGGGCTCAAGATCATGGGCTGGCTGGCCACGGCGGTGATGGCGGCGGCGGCGGTCGCGATGTTTGTTCTTTGAAAGGATGCCTCGATCATGACCCGCCTCAAGCTTCATGTTGAACGGCACGCTGTCTCCCGCATTGGCTGGCTGCGCGCGGCCGTTCTGGGTGCGAATGACGGGATTATCTCCACCGCAAGCCTGATCGTCGGTGTGGCGGCGGCCCATGCGTCCGGCAGCAGTGTTCTTCTCACGGGCGTTGCGGGCCTGGTTGCAGGCGCCATGTCGATGGCGGCGGGAGAGTATGTTTCGGTCAGTTCGCAGTCCGATACCGAGACCGCTGACATCGCACGGGAAACCGAAGAACTGCGCAACGATCCTGACGCCGAACTCAATGAACTGACGGGCATCTATGCCACACGGGGGTTGACGCCCGAGCTTGCCCGCCAAGTCGCCGAACAGTTGATGGCGAAAGACGCCCTGGCGGCGCATGCGCGTGACGAACTCCACATCACCGACGCCACCACGGCGAGGCCGGTTCAGGCTGCGCTCACGTCCGCTGCAACCTTCGCAATGGGCGCGGCGCTGCCCTTGATTGTTGTCCTCTTGGCTCCCCCGACACAGATCGCGGTGGCCGTCACCGTCGCCTCGCTGGCTTTCCTGGCGTTACTGGGCGCCGTTGGAGCCCGTGCTGGCGGCGCTCCAATCGGCAGGGCGGTAATGCGCGTGACGTTCTGGGGGGCGGTCGCGATGGCGATCACCGCAGGCATCGGCCGGCTTTTCGGGGCAGTCGTGTAGGATCGATCGGTCACATCAAGTGCACCACACCGTGCAATCTTGCGTCATGCTCAGGAAAGCCCATGTCCTCGCTTGAGCTGGAGGGGTCCGGAAATCGAAATGATTGATTTGAATCAATTTCAGGTATGCTGAAATTCTTATAATGTACAGCAATTCCGGAGGATGAATTAAATCACACGATCATAGTCATATTTCCCTTATTCGAATTCTTGTATTTATTTTTATAATACAATTTATGATTAAATGATGATTTATTCAATTTACACGATTATTCTATCCATGCAGGAAAAGGAAAAATCCGATCTCATTAGGGACAATTCTCGTCGTCTTGCTGACAATAGTCCTGCTTGGTGGGTTCAGCGGGCGCTTTGGCGGGTATGGTTACGGTTTTGGGCATGGCGGTGTTGGCGTGCTGGGCACGATTTTGATCGTTGTTGTCATTCTCATGCTGCTTGGACACATCTGATCCGGGACGTGGGTGTCGCCCACGGATCGTTCTTGCCGACCGAGGATTTCAAAGGCCGATGGATCCCCGTCCCGAAGCGGGCGGACGCGCTTCAGTGATCAGCCTGCCCACATCAGCTGCCGGTTCCACCAGCTGCAACCTCAAGTGAGTCCGCGACAGCAATGGCCGAGCGTTCCGACAAACATCTGATCAGACACTTCTTGTCTCTCGCAGCTCGTTTCTGGAGCGGTCCGACGCGGCAAGTTGCCTGGCTGCTGACAACAGGGTTCTTGGTATGCCTTGTCGCCAATCTGCTGTTGGCGCTCGCGATCAATCTGTGGAACAAGTTCTTCTTTGACGCGCTGCAAGCCAGGGATCCGGCCGCACTCGTGTTGAGCATCTGTTCTGTCCTTCTGCTCAGCGTCCTGAATGCATCCGCTGCCGTCGCGCTGATACAGGTGCGGATGCGGCTTCAGCTCCGCTGGCGCCAATGGTTGGCCCGGAATCTGGTGGAACGTTGGCTGGCGAATAGAGCAATCCATCCATCTGCAAGTCCGGACTGGCTCGATAATCCGGAGGCGCGCATCGCCGATGACGGGCGATTGTCAATCGAGCTGCTTGTCGATCTGGTCGGCGGCGTCATCAACACTCTGATCGTTTCATCGTCGTTCATTCTGGTCCTTTGGTATGTCGGCGGATCGATCGTGCTGGGTGGACTCTCCGTCCCAGGCTACCTCGTGCTCGCCGTGCTCATGTACTCCAGCGCCACGTCCTTCTTGATGTACAAACTCGGTTGGCCGCTCGTCGCGAGGGTGGAGGAAAAGGCAGCCGGCGAGGGAAACTTTCGATATGCGCTCACACGGGCGCGGCAGAACATGGGGCCTGATCACGACGGTGAGACAGCCGAACTCAACGCCTCCTTGAATGCGCTGGTCGGCCTATGGATTGCCGTAATCCGGCGCCAGTCGCTGATGGTCATTCTGACAGGTGGCAACAGTGTCTTGTCGCCGGTCGTTCCGCTGTTGATCTGCGCACCCAAGTATCTCTCAGGTGACATGACACTTGGCGATCTGATGCAGGCGGCTACGGCCTTCATGCAGGTCCACACTGCGTTGAACTGGCTGGCGGACAATGCCATCAGCCTGGCGAATTGGTCAGCCTCCGCGCGGCGGGTCGCGGAACTGGACGATCTGTATCACGAGCAGAAAGCCGAGTTGCCGGCCGCCGAAGCAGATACCAAGACAAACGACCCCCAGCGGGCGCAGATGGGATGATGGGCTCAGGTTCTCGTTCCCTATGGCCGCGCTGGCCGAACGCCCCTGATGTGCGCAGATGCGGACGCTGCACGCGCTCAGCTGAACGACCGGGATTGTCGCGCCACAGTCACCGGGCTGATCGTCAGCGTTCTGCCCTGACTGCCTTGCGCGGGTGTGGGCCCGTCATCGCATGAGCGAGGTCTGACGGTGGCTATCGTCCTCAAGCCGATGCGCAAGGACGGATCCTCATCGCCTGCGCAGCCACGTCATCACCATCCGCGGCGATCGCTACCGGCTGCGCGAAAAGCGCCGAAGCGGGCTTGTGCGCAAGCCCGCTTCGGCCCCGACATCACCTGAAGCCTGAACACCAAACGGAAAGGGGGTCAGTTCCAGCTGTCGCCGAGGGGTCAGATCCGATTGTCGCTGGACAGCTGTGCTCGGAAAGCCTCGCACGCAGCGAAGGCGCGGCGGAGTAGCCGTCTGTTCAAGCATGGCGCGCATCGTCTCGTGGTCTGCAACGCCCTTCATGCCAGCCACGCTGACGAACGCCGGGACACGAGGAAGCGATCAAGTGCCATCAGGCCGAACACAAGCGCCTTCGGGACCGGACTAACGCCATGTATGGCGATAAGCTGGACGGACTTGTGGACACCCACACCTCTTTTGTCGGTCAGTTCGCAGTCCGATACCGAGACCGCGGACAGCTTCCCTGGCGCAATCCTTCATCAAGGGGTTGCTCACAAGATCGGCCAAACTGCATTTGCGACGTTTGATGTCGCTCAATCGGAGCGCAAAGCTCAAGGGCGGCCAGTTTCGTGTCTTTCCTCTTGGTGGGGGCTGATGCCCTGGTCAATCGTCCGGCTTCCCCTTCTCGAGGCGCAGCCTTGGCCCAAGCCAGAGAATAGCGATCAGCGGCACAAGAAGACCGATGATCAGGACGATCACAACCAGCGTTGGTAACTGCCCATAGGCGCCACGATCAACGCTGAAGGCGACGTTGAGGTATTTGGTGCCGAGTGATCCCGCCACCAGCGCGAGATTCATCAAAGAGGCCATCAGGGCGAACCACGTTGCGCGCTGTCCTTCCGGCGCGTTCACGGCGATCAGCGTCAGCAACGGGATCATGCTGATCTGGGCCAGCGGCGAGGATGCCGCCGCGTCGATGAGCGCGATCGAACGGGCACCAATCCCGAACATCTCGCTGGTCCAGCGGTGCCATTCGAAGACGAGGGCGAGATTGGGCAGCATGAGCGCTGCGCCCGCGAGCGTCAGCCACAGCAGGACCCGTTCGACCGGCTGCTTCGTCACGGCGTTGCTCAGCAACCAAAGCGCGATGAGGCCAATGGCGGCACCCGTCTGCTGGAGCACACCGAAGAAACCTTCGGTGAAGCCGAGCACGTCGATCGAAAACCAGGTGAAACCTTCTCCAACGGAGGGCGTCGCCCGGAAAATGAAGATCAGGAGAGCCGCAATGGCGATCTGCCGTCGGCTGTCGACAGGCAGGTGTCGCGTGATGTGGCGGAGCATCGCGACGATCACCACGAGCGAGATCACGAAGACCAGTTCCTGCGAGAACGGCAGGCCCGATAGCCCCAGGAGTGACACAACGACGCCGAAGGCCAGGCCGCCAAAGAGAATAGGTCGATCAAGCTTGCGTTGCTTGGTGGCTTCCAGCCGCACAATGAGAGCGCCCGAGACTGATATCAACGGCACGACGAGGCCAAACAGGAACACGGTCGTATAGGACACGGTGTGCGCGAGCCAGCCGCCAAGTCCGGCGACGGTGAAGATGCCGAGCGAGATGGCCAAGCGGCCCAACACCTGCACAAGGCCCAGCTCACGATCAATATCGGCTTGCAGTCGCGGCGCGCCATTCTCATCGAGGCGCCCGACGACCTCGGTGCTCATGGCGTCGGCGACAACATCCTGCAAGACCACGCCGAGGACCATGACAAGAGATGAGGCGACATAGATCGTGTCGGGCGTCGCGAAGGTGAGCCTCCCGGAGGAGGCCCCGGCCAACATCAGCAGTCCAAGCGCGATAAGACCAGCGCCAAGCACGACATAGATGCGCCGCTGGGACCCGAACAGCGGTACGGAATCGACGATTTCTCCGAAGACCATCTTCATGGCCCAGGGCAGCGACAGCCAGACCCCAAGGGATGCGAGGTCCGACGGTGTCATGGTGAGCGACTGCTTGACCCAGAAGCCGCTCGCGATAGCCGTCAGCCCCAGAGCTCCATAGGCAAAATAGACCATCAGCAAGGGCAAGTACCGCAGACGGAAGGCGCGTATGGGTGTCAGGACCGCAGCCTCGAGCTGGTGCCAAGCGAACCGCGCGAAGCGCACCAGCAGCCCCGGTTGCTCAGCTGGACCGCTTCCATCGGCCCGGTTCATGCCGTCTTCTCAAGGCCGATGGTTTTCCAGCGCATCACATCACCACAAAACGGGGGCCGATCAGGGTCGGTTTGACCTGCCACCGCGTTGTCATCCAGCGGCGGCTATAGCCCCTGTCGGTCTTACGCCCTATGGCACGGGCGGAGCAACGGGCGATTGGCGAAGCTGGTCATGGTTGCCCAGCCGACCGTCCGTTGCGGTGAAGTTGGCGACCCGGGCCACGATCTTGGCGCGGGCGTCGTCGCGATCGAAGAAAAGCGTCGCATTGAGATGAACAGCCACGCGTTCCGTGGACGCTGTCTTCCCTGAGACTGAGACGCTGAGGCCCCGATGGGCACACAGCACGTCACCGTCGATTCTTTGGCTCAGGCCACCGCTGAACCATGAGCAGCCCTGGCGCTTGCCTTCATGCCTGCGAGTGAGGTGGCCCGTCAGCTGAACAATGCGCCAGCAATCATTCCGAGACAGGCAATGAGCCCGGCCCATGAAACCCAGCCGGGTATGCGACGCAGATGCTCTGGTCCGCCACGCTCCTTTTGCCGAAGCCGGATCAGCGCAAGATTGACCATGGCAAAGACAGCAAGCGTGGCCACGGATGTGGCCTTGGCCAGTGGTCCGATCGGCGCAGCCAGGGCGAGCGTCATCGAACATGCGGCGACAAGCGCGGTCGCAATCAATGGCGTGGAGGTGCGGCTGTAAACGCGGCCGAGGACGGGCGGAAGGTCGCCCTGGCGCGCCATTCCGTAAAGGACGCGCGATGCCATGGTCATTTGCGCCAGGATGGTGTTGAGCGTCGCAACAATTGCAATCAGGCTGATTGCAGCAGGACTGATCCCGGTCAATTTGCGGAAGACGAGACTCAGAGGAGCGCTGGAACCGGCAAGCTCCGCTATCGGTACGGCGCTAACGGCTACGGCTGCGATCGCGACATAGAGCAGTGTTACGATAGCGAGCGTCAGCATCATGGCCAGCGGCAACGTGCGTTCTGGGTCAACCGCTTCTTCCGCGACATTGGCGAGGTCCTCGAAGCCGATGAAGGCGAAAAAGGCGAGAAGACTAGCCGCTGCCAGCCCTGAGAGGATACCCGGTTCGAAAACCGGCGGCAGCTTCAGCGCTTCGGCCAGCGGCAAATCAGCGCCGGACGCTGCTACGAGAATCACGATCAATCCGCCGACCTCGATCAAGGTGAGCACGGCAGCGACCATCACAGATTCCAGGATGCCCCAGCTGGCCACAAGAGCCAGGCTGATGATGATCGCCGCAACGATGATGCCTGGCTCAACTGTTGTGAACTGCCCGATGTACCCTGCCGATCCCAACGTGACCGCAGCAGTCGAAACAACGCCAATCGCTACGGTGAGCAGACCGGTCAGCGTAGACAAGAGCCGCGAGTCAAACGCGGCCCGGACATAGGCTGCCTCGCCGGCGCTGACCGGAAACCGTGCCGACAGCTCCGAATAGGAAGCGACGGTCAAGGCCATAACCACTGCAGATGCGACAAAAGCCCAAGGCGCGAAACCACCGGCGTGTTCGGCGACCGCTCCGACCAGCACGTAGATCCCCGCGCCTATTGAGATGCCGACGCCGTAGAGCACCAACAGCGGCAGGGTCAGACGTCGGCGCAGACCGCCTGCCGGAGAACTGATCGGATCATGCATCAGGTTTGCTGCCAGCGTGAGGTGTGACGCTTCCGATGATGCCAGGGCGGGCATGGACAGGTCATGTGGGGTCCTTGTCGAGATGGCTAGATACAATGCGCCCAGCGCTTGGCACCTAGCAAGGGCGCTGACCGCGGACACGCGCCGTTCCCGGCTTGATCCGCTTGGGCAAAGGGCGCGATGATCCCACCGCACCAGCACATTGCAACGCCACTTCGTTTAGACTGCACTCAACATCGTGAGAACGATAACGCAGCCCACGACTGCCGCCGATCTTGCCTGCAAGCAGGGAAACTGAATCGACTTCAGGCTGAGCGTGACGTCCAGACCCAGAGGATGGGGCCGTCGTCGCCGGTCGTGGCAGAGGGCCTGCTTGCGCGTGATGTGGGCACATTGTGGGAACGCAATCGGCAGCAGACGGCCCACAAGGCTTGGCCGGGGCGGACATTCCTCGCCTTTCAACAGGCTTGGAGAGGCGGTGGCTGCGGTTTCTGGATCCCTTCGGAACCAGGTGTCTCGCCCCAAGCGCTGATTTCAGGCGCATTTCGAACGACTATCGTGAGGTTCGCCTTATTGTCTGACAACCACATGTTGCTCAGCGTGAAAGCTTGACAGCATGCGCCTTCGAACCCTGACCCCGTTAGAGGACTTGATCCACGAGGTCTGCCAAGCCTCCTGAAGGGTGCTTGGCAGGGGCATGCGTCAACGCCGATCCGGGATCAAATGGCGCGCCGATCCACACAGTCCGACACCATGCATATCGGCAGCTGCGGTTGCTGTTGTTGCTCACAGGGACAGCTTCAGGCGGTCAGGCTGATCTCGGCTTTGATGATCAACGCGGGAACTGCCGATCGGGATTTGCCGCGCCCGAGCAAAGCATCCGTTGGCACCCGGGTCGGCGCCCAACCTGGGGTCTGCGCCTCAGCGCTGCGCATAGTGGCGGGCCAAAGGCGCGATCAGCAGCTTTTCGCCAGCGACGAACAGAAGAACGATGGCGAAGCTCGCTGCCACGACGGTGGTCATGTCGGCGGCTCCCTGCGCCCGCAACATCAGGAAGCCGAGACCGGAGGAGGAGCCCAACAACTCGGCCACCAGCGAGATCTTCCAGCCGATGCCGTAGCAGATGCGCAGCGCACCGATGACGTAGGGCATGATCAGAGGCAGGGCTACGCGCAGCGCAACGCGCCGCCCCAAGCGGGTGTAGCTCCGCGCCATTTCGAGCATCTCGCGGTCCATTTGTCGAAGCCCTTCGGCCATGTTGATCAGGCAGAAGGGGATAAGGATCGCCACTTGCACAAAAATGATCGAGAGATGGCCCGGCGGGAACCAGATCGCGGCCAGGATGGCCCAGCCGATAGAGGGGAACGAACTCAGCATCGGCTGGATGCCGCCACGGATGACCCAGTCGAGCGCAGGGACCGCCCGGTGCAGCAATGCAAGCCCGCCGCCAATGACAAGCGCGGCCAACACCGAGGTCACGACCCGGAGCGTCGAGGCTAGCGTATGCTGCAGAAAATCGGGATCAACGAAGAGCACGACCAGCCTGTGGAAGACTGCGACGGGCCCTGGCAGGACGAATTCAGGAAGATGCCGCGCCCCGACATACCAGGCAATCAGCGCCGCCAGCACGAGCGCGTCGGCGAGCCAGCGTCCAGGGCTGCGTCCGGCTACGCTCATGCCGTTCTCCCGCCGTAGCGGCGGGCGGCCGCGCGCTCGAAGCGCAGGAAGACCAGCCGGTCGGCCAAGTAGACCGAGACAATGATGAAGATGATCACAACAAAGATCGTCTCGGTCGCAAATTCCTGGCGCGCCAGGTTCACGAGGAAACCCAGACCCCTGTCGCCTCCGAAAAGCTCGGCCGTCAAGGCGACCTTCCAGGCGACGCCGAACATGATCCTGAGCGTCGCGGCCGCGAAGGGCACGAGGGCCGGCAGGACGAGGAGCCGGAAGACGCGCAGCCGGCTGCGCGTGAAGCTGCGGCCCATCTCATCGGTCTCGCGGTCGAGCGAGTCGAGCCCCTCGCGCAGGTTCACCAGGGCAAAAGGCAGGAGCACGACGGTGATGGTGAAGATCACGGTCGTTGAGGAGACGCCGAACCAGATCACGCTGAGCAGCGTCCAAGCGATCCCCGAGAAGGCGTTGAGGAACGGCGTCAGCCGGTCGCGGATGGCTGGCGCGGACCAGGCGGCGTAATGTGCCAGCAGCGCCAGCGCCGCCCCGAAACCGAAAGCGACAGAAATCGACGAGCCGATGTGGAGCAGGGTTGCGCCGAGATGCCCGAGCTGGCGCGCGCTCGTGAAGAAGTCGACCGCCGCCTCCCAGACGGCAGAAGGCGGTGGCAGGAGATAGGACGGCGCACGTGCAGAGGCGTAAACCCAGCCGGCCGCGATCATCGCGGCGCACCCCGCCGCGACGCCAGCCTTGACGCCCGTTCCCGCCCCGCCTGCCATCGTCAGGACCGGAGCGTGTGCTCCCAGGTCAGCTGGCCCACGTCGGGAACGCGCGGGATCATGGCGAAGCGCTGACCGATCTCCCAGGCCCTGGTCACGGCCCGCGCATGCTCCTCGCCGAACATGCCGGGAACCTCGGTCGTGCGGTCGAACCACCAATCAAAGAATTCGCGCGAGATGTTGGCCTGCCGGGCCACGTCCGGGAAAACCTCGTCGCGGTTGGCCAGCGCGTAGCGCACCGACTCGCGGATCATGCGGTTGAACTCGCGGTAATGGTCTGGCCGCGCCGAGAGCCTCTCGGGATAGGCGACGTTGACCGCCGACACCAGTCGGCCATGGATCTCGTTGAGGATTACGCCGGTTTCGCAGATATTGACGAAATCACCCGCCTGCCGGGCGCGGAACGCTTGGGAGTGGATCAGCGTCGCCGCGTCCGTCTGGCTGGTCGCGAGAGCGGCCGGCAGGTTCGGCGCGACCACCTCGACCTGGCGCACGTCTCCGCCCTCCAGCGCCATGTTGAGCCCGAAGCGCTGCGCCAGCGCCTCGCGGATGAAGAGATAGCCCGTCGAGCGCAGGCCGTAGGAGGCGAGCATGCGGCCCTTGAGCTGGGCCGGATCGCGCAGCGGGCTATCGCGCCTGACCCAGACGCCGCCGCCTTCGCCCACCGCCGAGGCGTAGAGCGCCGCGGAGAGGATCCTCAACTCGAGCCCGCGCGCGGCTGCGGCCGGCACGCCGATCACGGCTGTCATCACGACATCGAACTGCTTGGTGGCGGTCGCCTGAATCAGTGTGGGGATGTTCGCGCCCGTGGCCTCGACGTCGACGATGTCGGATTTGACGACTCCCTTGCGGATCGCCCAGAGCGCGGCGTCGTAGACCGGGTCCAGGAGATAGGCGTAGGTGATCTTCTGCCGGCCCTGGGCTTGGGCGACCCAAGGGGCTGACAGCGTGGCGGATAGCGCGGCCGGTGCGGCCGCTGCCACGCGCAGGAAAGTCCTTCGTTCCATCATGCGTTCTCCTCCTCCGTCTCGAAACTTGGCTCCAGCGTGCGGAAAAGCGCACTCAACTTGTCGCGCAGCCGTGCGATATCGGGGTCGCGCGCGGCGTCGCGGGGGCGGGGGGCGGCGACCACGACGGTTTCCAGCACCCGCGTCGGCTTGTTGGACAGCAGCACGATGCGGTCGGCCAGCGTCAGCGCTTCGTCGATATCGTGGGTGACGAACAAGACGGCGCGCCGTGTCTCCTGCCAGATGCGGACGATCTCGGCGCGCAGCCGGCGGCGGGTGTTGGGGTCGAGCGCGGAGAAAGGCTCGTCCATCAGGATGATCGACGGATCCACGCACAACGCCCTGGCGATCGCGACCCGCTGTCGTTCCCCCCCGGAGAGCATGGGTGGATACTTGCCGCCCGAATCCGCAAGCCCGACCAGCGCGAGCAGCGCCTCTGCCTTGGGGCGCCGCGCCTCCGCCGCGCGCGCGCCGAAGCGCAACTCCGCGCCAAGCAGAACATTGTCTATGGCGGTTCGCCAAGGCGCGAGCCGCGGCGACTGGAAGACGAAAGCGATATCGCTCCAGCCCTCCCCCGGCGGGCGGCCGTTGACCAGCGCCGTCCCGCCATCTGCGGGCAGCAGGTCGCCAATGATCCTGAGCGCCGTCGACTTCCCGCAGCCCGAAGGGCCGAGCAAGCAGACGAACTCCCCTTGGCCGACATGGAAGTCGAGACGGTCGTAGATCGTCTCGCTTCCAAATTTCAGCGAAACGCCCTCAAAACGGATCGCGTCCGTCATCGGCTCAGCAGCCTTTTGGCGGCGCGGGGCATGGGCGCTCCTTGCAAAGAACAATGCCCGCTCGCGCCAGCGACCGGGTCATTGCAGATAGAACAGCCTGCTTGCCGCGCGCGGTCAAGCTGTATTTGGCGATTGACACTGCCCGGAGTCTGCCCTGTCCTATCGTCTTTCGAGGCGCAAGGAACTGACGATGCTGGGCACGGACAAGTCGACGATGGAGATGCCGGTGGTGCGGACCCGAGCCGGGCTTGTGCGCGGGGTGAGGAGGGCCGCCGTGACCGCCTTCCACACGGTGCCCTACGCCGCGCCGCCTGTCGGGGACCTACGCTTCGCGCCTCCGCAGCCCGTTCCGGCCTGGCAGGGCGTGCGCGACTGTGCACGGATCGGCCCGAGCCCCCCGCAAAACGCCTCGCGGCTCGACGCGGTGATGGGGATCGCTTCCTTCGAGCAGTCGGAGGATTGCCTGCATCTCGACATCTGGACGCCCGCTGCCGATGACGCGCGCAGGCCCGTGATGGTCTGGCTGCATGGTGGAGCCTACATGAGCGGGGGCGGAAGCCAGCCCTTTTACGCCGGCAGCCACCTGGCCGAGCGCGGGGACATGGTGGTGGTCACCGTCACCTACCGGCTCGGCGCGCTGGGATATCTCTACCTGCCGGACATCGAGGCGGAGGGAGGCGCGCCGGCCAATCGCGGTCTGCTTGACCAGATCGCCGCGCTGCGCTGGATCAGGGACAATATCGAAGCCTTCGGTGGCGATCCTGACCGGGTGACGGTGGCGGGCCAATCGGCTGGTGGCGGGGCGCTCTTCGGCCTGCTCTCGAGCCCGTTGGCGAATGGTCTGCTTCACCGCGGGATCGTCCAGAGCGCGCCGGGCGCGAGCCTTGACCTGCACCAGGCCCGCGAGATCGCCAGCCTGTTTTTCGAGAAGGCCGGCCTGCGCGACGGCGACGTCAAGGCATTGCGGGCCTTGGATGTAAGGTCCATCCTTGCTGCGCAGGGTGCGGTCGTCATGGCCTTCGCCCAGCGTCCGGGCCGGCTGCTGCCCTGGCAGCTCGTATCCGGCTTGCCCGAACTCCCAAGGACGCCGTCGGCCGCGGCCGCTGAAGGCGCCTCGCTCCACATTCCTCTGATGCTAGGCTGGACGCTCGACGAGATGCACGCCTGGCATGCGCAGGACGTGCGCATGATGGCTGCCACCGGGTTCGCCGAGCTGAAGGTGCTGCCGCCCGCGATTGGCCTGCCGTACGCCAGCCTTGGGCGGATCGAGGCGCAGATCGCCGGCGGCATGGCACCTTGGCTCGCGCTCAGCGAGGAGCTAACCGAGCACGTCTTCGGCTCGGCGGCGAAAACGGTTGCAGACGGACGCGCAGCGCTCGGCGGCGAGGCCTGGGTCTACCGTTTCGACTGGAAGCCAGCGCCGGACGCCCGCTATGGAGCCTGTCACTGCATCGAAATCCCATTCGTCTTCGGCAATGTTGACTGCTGGCCCTTTGCCCCGATGATGGACGGCGCGGACCCAGCCGAGATACGCGCGGTGACTGAGGCTGTACAGTCGGCCTGGGTCGACTTCTGCCATGGTCGAAGCCCCGGCTGGCCCGATCGCCGCACGGCGCCGGACGCCATGATGCTGTTCGATACGTCCTCGGGTCCGATCGGCTCTGGGTTGGCGGGCTGATGCCCCCTGGAAAGGTGTGGTCAGACAAACCAAAAGGCGCTGTCAGGAGAAAACCGTCTTGCTGCCGTCGGGGAGGGCGGCTAGCCGGCGGCATAGCAGCGTCCGCTAGCCTGAGAGCCTCAACTATCTGAACTCGGCTCATGTCGACTTCAGACGGGGCGAAACGATCCTCGCCGAGCGCCAGCGCATCAAGCGCGAAATGCTCAAGGGCAGACGCTTGCAGCATCACCTGCAAGCCGCTTAACCCCTAATCCAGATGCGCTAGAGCCCCTGTTCAGGAAACGCCTGAAGTATCCCAGATTAACTGGGCGGACTTTCGATCCGTCCTGAACGCCGGTCGCCGCGTAACGCCTTCGGCTTTGGATCGCCCTGTTCGCACTCAAGCTTGCTCCAGCGGCCGAGGCTGGCCGCGCCAACCCCGAACCGCTTGCCCGCCTGGCGATGGGACAAGCCACCAGTGACAGCGGCAAGAACACGAACCCGAAGATCGAAGCGAAGCGCTCCAGACATGCTGTACCGGCCTCCAGCCGGCAGACAGTCTGGTCAGCCCTGATTTGATGGGAATCGCCGACGATTCAGTCAGGTGGGCGAACGCTCTGAAAGTGAGATTTGGCTGCCGTTTCTGAGCACTTATCGAACCAGTTGCCTTGCTCCACGTTCCGGTTTCAAGCGCGTGCTGGACGACGTTTGCGAGCTTCAGCGGAGGGTGATGGTGGATCCATGAGCGCAAGGGGCTGGGAATAGCAGCTTTCGTCCTCGCCAAGCCCCTTTCTTTCATTTGCCTACAACCTGGCGACCTTCCTGCGCTGCATCGAGCTGCCCGAGGAGATGGCCGAATGGTCGCTGACATCCCTCCAACTGAAGCTGATCAAGATCGGCGCCCGCATCGTGCGCCACGCCCGCGCCATCACCTTCCACCTCGCCGAGGTCGCGGTCACCGGTGCCATGGTCCGGGCCATCCTTGCCGCCATCGTCCTCGAACCGCTGTCGCCATCGCCGAAATGTCCGCTCGTTGATCCCCAGCAGCTCCGCGGCGTCCATCTGAGTCAGCTCCGCCGCCTCCCAGAGGCTCAATATGCGCGTAAACTTGATCATACGAACCCCCTTGTAGGGCTTCTGACCGGCGCATCCTCGACCCTCACTTTGGGCCAAACGCTACCGGACAGATCATGTGCTACCTAAACCGGACATATCGTGTGCTACCGACATTGCCGCACGAAACACTGGATGGGCAGACGAAATCGGAAGCTCTTGCCATCGAGCGGCACGCCACTCGGGGAATGTCGGTTCAAAGCCAGAGTTCCGCACGTCGGCATCCGTGCACCAAAGCCCCGGCGATGCAGCCGGATTGGATTTCGCTCTAACAAGACGCCTGTTTGCTGTGTAAGGTCGTGCCTCTCGCTAGGACCGAGACATGTTGTTTCGAAGCTCCTTGTTTGTAAGCAGGATCACGTTTGATGAAGGTTTTTGTCCAATCCGCGCCAGCCTTGCCGAAAGCCACGGCGGGCCTCGGCCTTGCGCCGCTCCTGATCATGATTTCGCTTGTGCTGTCGGCCTGCGGTTCGCGCCCGGAAACGGGGTTCTTGGCACCCGTCTCCCAGTCCGAGCCTGGGGCTACCGCCCACACAATTCTGGTCGCTACGACGCGGCAGCGCGATGCGCGCCCTGGGACGCTGTTCAATGGCGAACGTGCCACGCCGCTCGATTTCGCAAGGATCGCCGTGTCCGTACCGCCTGGGCACAAGGCTGGCGAGATCTCCTGGGCATCGACAGCGCCGGGCGATCCCAAGACAAATTTCGTCGTTCGCGACGCGAGCTATATTGACGGCGACCGCGCTTTTGTGACGGAACTCAATGCCCAGCTTGCCGCCCGCCCCAAGGGCCAGCGCAACGTGTTTCTCTTCGTCCACGGTTACAATACGATGTTCGCCGAGGGGGTTTACCGCCTCACGCAAGTGATCCACGACGCAAAGGCGCCAGGCGTGCCTGTGCTTTTTACCTGGGCCTCGCGCGGCCAGGTCTCGCAGTATATCTATGACAATAACAGCGCCACCGCAGCCCGTGACGACCTCGAACGAACATTGCGCCTCGCCTTCGCAAGCCAGGCTGAACAGGTGACGATCCTTGCCCATTCCATGGGCAATTGGGTGACAGTCGAAGCGCTGCGCCAGGTCAAGATCAGCGGAGGAATACGCCAGGTCTCCAAGCTTGGCGCGCTGTTCCTGGCTGCGCCGGATATCGATATCGATGTCTTCAAATCGCAGATGCGGCGGTTCGGCAAGCCAGCCAAACCGTTTTTCATTGTCCTGTCGAAGGACGACAAGGCGCTCGGTCTATCAAGTTTCCTGGGTGGAGGCCAAGGCCGGCTCGGCTCCGACGTCAATACGGCGGAACTAGCCAGCCTGGGCGCGGTCGTCATCGATATGACCGATGTCAAGGGGTTGGATTCCAGCAACCACGCAAAATTTGCGCAATTGGCGGCAATTGCGCCGCAGTTGCGCAGCGTGCTGGCTCGGGGCATCGCGCCAGACGAACGCGCCGGCAACGCCGGCGAGGTGGCGAGCGGCTCGCTGGAAGCGCTCGTGAAGCTGCCGATCGCGATCATTGGTGCGCCGCTGAGGGCGCTGTCGGGCCGTTAGAGCATGCTGTTTTTATACAAAAGCATATCCTGCATTTCTGAGATCGTTTGTGCATTCGGTCGGGGCGAAGAGATCGAGGAGTTCGCCAGCTTTTCGCCAAGCGGCTTCGACGGCTCGAGGTGATGCGTTGCGCATGAGATGCTTGATCTTCGCGAAGACATGCTTGATCGGATTGGGGTCGGGGTAAACCGCCCTCTTACGCGTGACGTGGGCACCTTGTGGGAACACATTGGTCAAAGGAGGCCTCGCGACGGTTGGCCGCAGCGGGTTTCCAAATCGTTCTCAGTAGCTTGGAGAGGCGGTGGCTGGGGGACTAGGATTCGAACCTAGACAACCAGAGTCAGAGTCTGGGGTCCTACCGTTAGACGATCCCCCAGCAGGGACCAAGCGGGCACGCCCGCGATCACGGTGGAGGCGATGTAATCAACGTGACCTGTTCTTACAAGCGAAAACTGCGTCCCGGCCGGGTGCATGTCGCGGTTCCGCCATGCGAATAATGTCAGAAACGCCCCTCAGCGTGTCAGCGTGCGTGCCACGGCGTCCTTCCACAGCGCATAGCGTTGCTCGCGGGCGGAGTCCGACAGGGTCGGGAGAAAACGGTGCTGCCGCCGCCAGCTTCCGGCAAAGCCAGCAGGTTCGGGGAAGAACCCAGCTGCGTAACCCGCCAGATAGGCCGCGCCGAGGGCCGTGGTTTCCATGATCTGGGGCCGGTCCACAGGCGCGCCCAGGATGTCCGACAGGCGCTGCATCGTCCAGTCAGACGCGACCATGCCGCCGTCGACGCGCAGCACGGTCTGCCCCGCGCCCGGCCAGTCGGCGGTCATCGCCTCCAGCAGGTCGCGTGTCTGGAAGCACACGCTTTCCAGCGTGGCGCGCGCCAACTCGTTGGGGCTCGTGTTACGGGTCAGTCCGAAGATCGCGCCGCGCGCCTGGGCGTCCCAATACGGCGCGCCGAGGCCGACGAAGGCCGGCACCAGAATCACCTCCTGTGTCGGGTCCGCGTCCTGTGCCATGCGACCGGTCTGCGCCGCGGATTTGATCAGCCGGAGGCCATCGCGAAGCCACTGCACCGCTGCGCCTGCCACGAAGATCGCGCCCTCGAGCGCATAGGTGCGCTGGCCGCCGAGCTGATAGGCGATGGTGGTCAGAAGACGTTTGGTCGAGGGCACTGCAGCCGGGCCGGTGTTCAGCAGGGCGAAACATCCTGTCCCATAGGTCGACTTCATCATGCCCGCTTCGAAGCAGGCCTGCCCGATCGTGGCCGCCTGCTGGTCGCCTGCCACGCCACGGATCGGGATGGCGGCCCCGAGTAGATCAGGCGTCAGGCTGCCGAAATCGGCGGCGCAGTCCCGCACTTCGGGCAGGAGGCTCGGCGGCACGTCGAAAAGCTGGCACAGCTCCGCGTCCCACTGGCCGGTGTGGATGTCGAGCAGCATGGTGCGGCTGGCGTTGGTGGCGTCCGTGGCATGCACGCGGCCTCCGGTCAGGCGCCAGATGAGAAAGCTGTCGATTGTGCCAAAGGCCAGTTCGCCGCGCTTGGCGCGGGTGCGGGCGCCCGGGACGTGGTCGAGCAGCCAGGCGATCTTGGAGGCGGAGAAATAGGGATCGAGCAGCAGTCCTGTCCGTGCGCTGACCAGCGCCTCATGGCCCGCCGCCTTCAGGCGGGAGCAGATATCGGCGGTGCGGCGGTCCTGCCAGACAATCGCCTTGCCGATGGGCTCGCCGGTGGCCCGGTCCCAGATGACAGTTGTCTCCCGCTGGTTGGTGATGCCGACTGCGACAACCTGGGAAGCCGTGACGCCCGCCTTGCGCAGGGCCGCGCGCATCACCGCCTTGCTGGTTTTCCAGATGTCGTCCGGGTCATGCTCGACCCAGCCCGAGGCAGGATAGTGCTGGGGGACTTCCTTTTGCGCGACGGCGACAATGCCGTAGTCTGCGCCAAACAGGATCGCCCGGGTCGATGTCGTGCCCTGGTCAAGGGCCAGCACGAAGCTTGGTTTGGTGGGCATGAGGCAGTCCTGTGGGGTGAGAAGACGGACGGATAAGGGCGCGAAGATAATCTTTTCCGGTAACCGGATGTCAAATTCTCTGCCCGATAAGTCGGTGATTGTTGCGTTCCCAAGGTCAGGCCGAGGCGTGTCAGAACTACCCAAACTGCCTGATCTGGTGGTGCTGGTCGCGGATCCGAGCATCCATATGCGCCGCATCCTGCGCGAAATGCTGATGCGCGGAGGCATCCGCCGCATCATCGAGGCCTCTGACGGTGCGGAGGCGATCGGGCATTACACGATGCTCGTGCCGGATATCGTGATCCTTGAGTGGAACATGCCGCTGCTCTCCGGCGAGGACTTCATCCGGCTGGCGCGCAGCAGCCCGGAGACAGCCAGGCGGGACACCCCGATCATCCTGACGCTCAGCAACCCGAGCAGGGCGGTCATCAGCAAGGCGATCAAGCTCGGGATCGAGGATATCCTCGCCAAGCCACTGTCGCCGAAGGCGCTGTCAATGCGCATGCACGCGGCGGTCGTCCGGGCGCGCGAGGCCCAGCGGCTCCGGGTCAAGAACATGCGCAAGTCCGCCCCCAACAGCGGCACAGTTGCGAGAAGCGCGTGATCGGGTCTACAGTGCCGGCAACGAGGTGATCGCCGAAAGGCTGGGCGCCGCTTGCAAGGAATGATCTGTTGAACATGGGCGACAGGCCGTCTCCGGGCGAGCCGCGGTCACTTGGTCACGGCACGGAGCGTGAAGGAATGTCGGGCCAGTCGGCCGGGATTTCCCACACCTATGCCGCCCTCGACCTTGGCACCAACAACTGCCGCCTGCTGGTGGCGCAGCCGGCGCAGCACGGCTTTCGCGTGATCGACGCCTTCTCCCGGATCGTGCGCCTTGGCGAGGGCCTTTCAGTCCATGGCCGGCTTGGCGAGGCGGCGATCGAGCGGGCTCTCGACGCCCTGCACGCCTGTGCGGCCAAGATGAAGCTCAGGCGTGTGGCTCGCGCGCGGTTGGTGACCACCGAGGCGTGCCGTGCGGCGGCCAATGGCAAGGAGTTCGTGGCCAGGGTCGCGGCGGAAACCGGGCTTCAGCTCGAAGTGGTCGACCAGCACACGGAGGCGATGCTCGCCGTCACCGGCTGCGCGGCGCTGGCTTCGCCGGAAGCCGAGGCGATCATCGTGTTCGACATCGGCGGCGGCTCGACCGAGATCGTCTGGCTTGGCGGGCGCTCGTCAGGCCGGAGCCCGGCCGAACGCATCCAGACCTGGGAATCGATCCCGATCGGCGTGGTGTCGCTGGCGGAACGGCATGGCGGCGTCGACGTCGGCCCGGATCTGTTTGAAGCGATGGTCGCCGAAGCGATGGCCGCGCTGCAGACGTTCCATGCGCGGGCCAAGCCGGCTTTGACACGGCGCGGCTTTCACCTGCTCGGCACATCCGGGACGGTGACGACCGTCGCGGGGCTGTTCCTCAAGTTGCAGCGCTACGACCGGCGCAAGGTCGACGGGCTGTGGATGCGTGACGCCGATGTTTCCGCAGCGATCGAGGAGATGCTTGCGATGGACTACGACGCGCGGTCCGCAAACGCCTGCATCGGCAAGGAACGCGCCGACCTCGTGCTGGCCGGCTGCGCTATCTTCGAGGCCATCCGGCGGCTGTTCCCGAGCCCGATGGTCCGGATCGCTGACCGGGGCCTGCGCGAGGGCATCCTGCTCAAGATGATGTTCGAGGACGGCGCCTGGAAGCGCCGCAGAACGCCATGAGCACGGGTGCCGGGAAGGGATCCGGCGGCAAGCCTCACGGGGCGGGAGGGGGTTCACGCGATCTCAAGGTGGAGGTGAAGCGCTCGCGAAAGCTCTCGCACTCGTCGCAATTGTGGCTCAGGCGACAGCTCAACGACCCTTATGTGAAGCGCGCCAGGGAGGCGGGCTACCGCTCACGGGCCGCGTTCAAGCTGTCGGAGATGGACGACAAGGTCAAGTTCCTCAAGCCAGGGCAGCGTCTTATCGACCTGGGTTGCGCGCCCGGCGGCTGGTGCCAGGTCGCGGGCGAGCGCATCGGCGTGAAAAGCGGCAGGGGCAAGGTGATCGGCATCGACCTGTTGCCGGTCGATCCGGTGCCGGGCACCGAGATCATCCAGATGGACTTCATGGACGAAGCCGCGCCGCAGCGGTTGAAGGACATGCTCGACGGACCCGCGGACGGCGTGATGTCGGATATGGCGGCGAACACCACCGGGCACAAGAAGACCGACCACCTCAAGATCATCGGGCTGGCCGAGGCGGCGCTGGACTTCGCCCATGAAGTCCTGTCGCCGGGCGGCTTCTTTCTGGTCAAGCTCTTCCAGGGTGGGGAAAGCGCCGCGCTTCTGAGCCAGCTCAAGCGTGATTTCACCACTGTCAGGAACCTGAAACCTGCGGCCAGCCGGGCGGATTCCTCGGAACTTTACGTGCTGGCCACCGGCTACCGGCGCGAGCGGGGCGGGCAGCCCTAGTGCTGCCATCGGTCCTCGGTGGATCTGTTCAGCCGAACTGACTATATGATCGCCGTGGCGGAGAGGACCATGAATATCAGACCCCTGATCATGTGCGGCGGTTCAGGCACACGGCTCTGGCCTGTTTCGCGCGACTCGTTCCCCAAGCAGTTCGCGCCGCTGCTCGGTGCACGATCGAGTTTTCAGGAAACGGTCCTGAGGGTGGCGGACCCGGACCGTTTCGATTCGCCGCTGATCGTCGCCGGCCAGAAACATCATTTCATGATCCAGCGTCAGCTCGACGAGATCGGCGTGAAGGCGGAACGTCTGCTTGAACCGATGGCGCGCGATTCCGGTCCCGCGATCGTGGCCGGCGTCTCGCTGATCGCGGAGCGCGACCCGGCAACGCCGGTGCTGGTGCTCGCGGCAGACCACATGGTGCGGGATGGCGCCTGCTTTCGGGCCACGGTCGCGGGCGCGCTTGCTGCCGCCGGGGCCGGACGGATTGTTACCTTCGGCATCGAGCCTGCCTTCGCGGCGACGGCCTATGGCTACATCGAGCCTGGCGCGCCCCTTCCGGGCGGCGGGGCGGCATGTCTGGTATCGCGGTTCGTCGAGAAGCCGGGGGCCGAGGCAGCGCTTGCCTACCTCAAGGCGGGCTTCCTGTGGAACTCCGGCAATTTCCTGTTCAGGGCCGATGTGCTTCTGGCGGAGTATGCGCGCTTCGCGCCCGACAGCCTTGTGGCGATCCAGGCTGCGGTTGCGCAGGCGCGTGACGATCTGGGCGGCAAGGTGCTGGATGCCGGTCACTTCCAGCGCGCCGAAAAGCAATCGATCGACTATGCTGTGATGGAGCGGACGCAGCTTATGGCGGTCGTTCCGGGGCGGTTCGGCTGGTCCGACATCGGCACATGGGACGCGCTGTGGGACATGGCCGAGCGTGACGACGACGGCAACGTGCTGCGGGGCGACGTGGTGACGCTGGAGGCGCGCAACAGCTTTGTCTCGACCGACGGTGCTGTCGTCGGCCTCATCGGCGTCAGCGGGCTGGTCGTGGTCGCGACACGCGACGCCGTCCTTGTGACCGACAGGGAGCGCAGTGGCGAGGTCAAGGGCCTCGTCGACCAGTTGAAGGCGCGCGGTGTGACGGCCGCGACCGAGCATGTCCGGATCGACCGTCCCTGGGGTTGGCATCAGACGACCGAGCGCGGCGAGGGCTTTCACGTCCGGCGCATCATGATCTATCCGGGCAAGCACATGTCCCTGCACCGGCACAGCCACCGCACCGAGCATTGGGTCATGGTCAAGGGCGCTGCGGACATCACTGTCGGCGACGACACACGGGTTCTTTCGCAGAACATGTCGCAGTTCGTGGCAAGGGGCGTGCCGCACCGGGTCGGCAACAGCACGGCGGCCGATATCGAGATCATCGAGGTGGCCACCGGCAGCTATCTTGGCGAAGACGACATTGTCCGCCTTGATGACGATGCCGATCCGTTCTGACGCACAGGCGACGAGCCCGCGCCTGACGGCGATCTCAGGCGCGCTGAAGGCCTGGCTCATCGGTCAGGCGCTCCCGTTCTGGGCGACGGCCGGACGCGACGTCGCAAGCGGCGCATTCCATGAGACATTGCTGCCTGACACAACACCGGATCGGCTGGCAATCCAGCGCACCCGGGTGCAGGCACGGCAGATCTATGTCTATGCGCATGCCCAGCATCTTGGCTGGTTCGCGGAAGGCGGCGCCCTGGCGCTGGCGGCGTTCGACCGGCTGATGGACACGGCGCGCGAGGCCGGCAAGGGCGGCTTCGCGCATCTGCTGGCCCCGGACTTCCGGCCTGTCGATACGCGGCGTGACAGCTACGACCATGCCTTCATGGTGCTCGCCTTCGCCTGGTGCTGGCGGGCCACAGGCGAAGCCCGGGTCCGGCAGGCGCTCGACGACGTGCTCGCGTTCATCGCATCGGACCTGACCCTGCCGGACGGCTCCCTGCGCGAAGACGACCGGAATAGCCTGCCGCGGCGCCAGAACCCGCATATGCACATGGTCGAGGCGATGCTGGCGCTGGCGGAAACAGGTGTGAGGCAGGATGGCATCGCCCGCGCCGACCGGCTGCTTGGCGTGGTGCTGAAGCACTTCCTTGACCAGCGGACAGCATTGCTTGGCGAGTTCTTCGATGCGGACCTCCGGCTGGCCACCGGTCACGCCGGGCAGATCGTCGAGCCGGGGCACATGGCGGAATGGGTCTGGCTTCTGCACAAGCGTGCGGGGTTGGCGGCCGTGCATCACCTCGTCCCCGATATCGGGGAGCTGTCTGGCAAACTGCTTGCGAACGCACTGGCGACGGCCGATCCCAGGACAGGGCTTCTGATCGACGAGGCTTCCCGCGACGGCAGCGCTTTGCGATCCATGCGGCGGCTCTGGCCCCAGACGGAGCTCGCCAAGGCCTGGATCGCGCAGGCGCGGGCCGGAGTTCCGGGCGCAGCGGACAAGGCGGCGGCGGCGCTTGAACACCTGTTCGAGACCTATATCCGCCCGGCGCCAGCCGGAGCCTGGATCGATCAGGTGGATGCGGATGGACATCTGATCAGCAACCGGCTTCCGGGCAGCAGCTTCTATCACGTGTTCGTCGCCATCCTGGAGGCGGATGCGGCCGCCAATACCGCGCCTCAGGCCTGACGGCGGAAGCCTTCGCTGGCCACCAGAAGAGCCTGCGCATATGCGGTTTCCGGCTTGCGGGCGCTCAGGGTTGCAGCGCTCATCTCCTCGACGCACTGACCATGCTGCATCACCATCAGCCGTTCGCACATGTGGCCGACCACGGCGAGATCATGACTGACGAGCACGTAGGTGAGCTTGCGCTCCTGCCGCAGCGCCTGCAGCAGGTTCAGCACCTCGGCCTGGATCGAGACGTCGAGCGCGGATGTCGGCTCGTCGAGCAGGAACAGCGTGGGCTCCAGCACCAGCGCCCGCGCGATCGCCACGCGCTGGCGCTGGCCGCCGGACAGCTGGTGCGGATAGCGGTAGCGGAAGGCGGAGGGCAGGCCGACATCGCTCAGCGCGCGGGCGATCCGGCGTTCGGCGTCGCCGATGCTGTGAATTGCCAGCGGTTCGGCAAGGGCGTCATCGAGCGTCTTCTTCGGATGAAGACTGCCATAAGGATCCTGAAAGACCATCTGCACCGCGCGGTGAAAGGCCTTGTCACGCACCTTTGGCTGGGCTTTGCCGAAGATCGTGAGCGCGCCGCTCCACGCGCGGTTGAGACCGGCTAGAACGCGCAAAACGGTGGACTTGCCCGAGCCGGACTCCCCGACAATGCCATAGCTTTCCCCCTCCGCGACCTCAAAGGAGACATCGCGAACGACATGGGAGGTGCCGAAGCTGACATTCAGCCTGTCGACGATGACGGCGGGAGCGCTCATGCCAGCCACTCCGGATCGCGGGTCAGCGTCGAGAGCTTGGCCTTGGGATTGCTAAGTTCGGGAAGGCAGCCGAGCAGGCCGAGCGTGTAAGGATGGCGGCGCGACATGGCCGACGGGTCGGCCAGCTCCAAAGCCGGCATCGTCTCCATCGCCTTGCCCCCATACATGACGATCACCCGGTCGCAGAAGGACTGCACCAGATGCAGGTCATGGCTGATGAAGATCAGGCCCATGCCTCGACTGGTGACGAGGTCGTCGAGGATCTTCAGCACCTGTAACTGCACTGTCACGTCGAGCGCCGATGTCGGCTCGTCGGCGATCAGGATGTCGGGCTCGGCGATCAGCATCATCGCGATCATGACGCGCTGGCCCATGCCGCCCGACACCTCATGCGGATAAAGCGCATAGACACGCTCCGGCTCGCGGATCTGGACCGCTTCGAGCATGGCGAGCGTGCGCTCGCGGGCCTCGCGCGCGTTGGCCCTGTGATGGACCCGGTACGCCTCGGCGATCTGGTCGCCGACCGTCATGACCGGATTGAGCGAGAATTTCGGATCCTGCATCACCATCGAGATGCGGCGTCCGCGCAGTTTGCGGCGCGCGGCCTTCGGCATCGTCTGCAGGTCTTCGCCGCGGAACAGCATCCGGTCGGCCAGGACCTCACCCGGATAGGGGATGAGGTCGAGGATCGCCCGCCCGGTCATTGACTTGCCGGAGCCGGATTCACCGACAATTCCGAGCCTCTCTCGGCCAAGGCTGAACGAGAGGCCGCGGACGGCCCGGACTATGCCGGTCGGGGTATGGAAGTTGACCTTGAGATTGCCGACTTCAAGCAGGGGTGTGACGGCGTCGCTCATTTGGCGTCCATCACATCGCGCAGGCCATCGCCCAGAAGGTTGAAGCCGAGGGCGACGACGCAGATCGCCAGTCCCGGGAAGGTCGCCACCCACCATTGGTCGAAGATCTGCTCACGCCCGGCCGAGATCATCGCGCCCCATTCGGGCATGGGCGGTTGCGCGCCAAGACCGAGAAAGCCGAGGCCGGCAGCCGTCAGGATGATGCCGGCCATGTCGAGGGTGGTGCGCACAATCAACGAGGGCAGGCACATCGGAATGATGTGGCGCAGCACGATGCGCCAGGCCGATGCGCCCTGCAGGCGCACGGCGGCAATATAGTCGGCGTTGCGGATCACCAGTGTCTCGGCCCGCGCCACGCGCGCGTAGGGTGGCCAGGCCGTGAAGGCGATGGCGATCACGGCATTCTCAAGACCGGGACCGAGGGCGGCCACGAAGGCGAGGGCCAGGACGAGGCGCGGGAAGGCAAGGAAAACATCGGTGAGCCGCATCAGCGCACGGTCGACCCAGCCACCGAGATAGCCAGAGGTCGCACCGATCAACAGGCCAAGTGGGCCGACGGAGACCACGACGAGCAGCACGATGAACAGTGTCACGCGAGCACCGTAGACGATGCGGCTGAAGATGTCGCGCCCGAGGGAATCGGTGCCGAAGAGATTGACGGCAGAGGGCGGCATCAGGCGCTGGTCGAGGTTCTGCGCGAGGGGATCGAACGGTGCGATGAAGGGCGCAAAGGCCGCTATCAGCAGCAGCGACATGACGATCACAAGCCCTGCAATAGCCAGTGGATTCTGCTTTAGTGTGAGCCACTGTCGCCAGGCCTGGCCGAGACGCGCCTGCCGGCGGGATGCCGGCGCATCGGTGGTGAGGTAGGCCGTCCAGTTGCCCATCGCCTTATCTCGTCCTCGGATCGAAGATACGGCCGAGAATGTCCGCAAACAGATTGACGCCGATGAAGATCGCGCCGACCACGAGCGTTCCGCCCAGAACGGCGTTCATGTCGGCGTTGAGCAGGCCGTTGGTGATGTAGCGACCGAGGCCGGGCCAGGCGAAGATGGTTTCGGTCAGCACCGAGCCTTCGAGCAGATTGGCATAGGACAGGGCAATCACCGTCGTCAGCGGAACCAGTGCGTTGCGCAGGGCATGGCGCCAGATCACGCGGGCTTCCGACATGCCCTTCACGCGCGCCGCGATCACATATTGCTGCTGCAGTTCGGCGATCATGAAGCTGCGGGTCATGCGGCTGATGTAGGCGAGGCTGAACATGCCGAGCACAGCGGACGGCAGCACAAGATGCGAGAGCGCGTTCCAGAACGCGTCCCATTCGCCCTGCATCGCGGCGTCGAGGAGGATCACGCCTGTCACCGGCGTGACGAAATCCTGATAGGCGATCGAAATACGGCCCGGTCCGCTGACCCAGCCAAGTTTGGCGTAAAACAGCAGGAGACCCATCAGGCCGAGCCAGAAAATCGGGATCGAATAGCCGAACAGGCCAATGAAACGCGCGAGCTGGTCCGGCCAGCGACCCTGCTTGACCGCTGCCAGCACGCCTAGCGGAATGCCGAAGGTGATGCCCACCAGAGTGCCCAGTGTGGCCAGTTCGAGCGTCGCCGGGAAGACGCGCTTGATGTCGCTGATCACCGGCTGCGCGGTCAGGATGGAGGTGCCGAGGTCGCCGGTGAAGACCTTGCCGACATAGATCGCAAACTGCTGCCACAGTGGCTTGTCGAGGCCGAGCGCAAGGCGGGCAGCCTCATAGACGTCCGGGCGTGCATTGTCGCCGACCACGGCGAGAACCGGATCGATCGGGATCACCCGCGCGATCAGGAAGGTGATGGCCAGAAGGCCGAACATCGTGATCGCGACGGTGGTCAATTCGCGCGACAGCATCTTGCCCCAGCGCGCCAGCCGGCCGGGGCCGGGGCCGCTCGTAACCGTTGCAGGGCCGGTCACCGGAGCGGAAGAACGTGCCATGGGGGCCCTGTGGTGCGTCGCGCTTTGATTGGCTGACATGCCTGACCGGTACATGCGGCTTGCAGCAGGGCCGTCGCGGGGAGGGCTCGCCTTGCCTCACCGCAGAACCGTGAAGGGACTGACGCGTCGCGCCCGGACGTGGGGGAAGCGTCAGCCCGGTTCATGCCTGTGCCGGTCTCAGTTCTTGACGATCGGCGCGTAAAGATTGGTGTCCGATGTCGGCCCGATGACCCAGCCGGAGACGTTCTTGCGCTGCGCCGAAACCTCGACCTGCTGGAACATGATGACGAAGGGCGAGATCTTCTGGTGTTCGCGCTGCAGCACGCCATAGATTGCCGCCCGCTTGTCGGCATCGGGTTCAAGCACCGCCGCCTGCGTGACCTTGGTCATCTCCGGGATATCCCAGGCATTGCGCCAGGCCAGGGTCTTGGACTTGGCGTCGTCGCCGTTGTTCTCGTTGATGGCGAAGGTCTCGGCATTGGTGTGCGGGTCGAGATAGTCCGGGCCCCACTGGCCGATGTAGATGTCATGGGTCCGGGCGCGGTACTTGGTCAGGGTCTGCTTGCCGTCGCCAGGGATCAGCTCCAGCTTGACGCCGGCCTGGGCCCAGTTGGCCTGAATGGCCTGGGCGATGTCGGTGATCGGTGCGGTCGAGCGCACATCCATCGTCACCGAGAAGCCATTCGGCAGGCCGGCCTTGGCCAGCAGTTCCTTGGCCTTGGCCGGATCGAACTTGTAGGGCTTGTCGGTGATCGCGCCGAGGAAGCCCTGCGGCAGGAAGGATTCGTGCGGCTTATAGGTCCCGGCCACGATGTTGCGCTCGATGGAGTCGTAGTCGACCAGCCATTTCAGAGCCTCGCGGACCTCGGGCTTGGCGAAGTTCGGGTTCTTGGTGTTGAGGCCAAGATACAGGATGTAGCCCTTGTCGCCCTGGACGAGGCCGATATCGGCCTTTTCGCGCACGGCAGCCAGTTGGTCTTTCGAGAGATTGCGCGCGACGTCGATGTCGCCCTTTTCAAGCAGCAGGCGCTGCGAGGCGGGTTCGGCCACGTGGCGCACGATCACACGCTTGTTCTTGGGCGCGCCCTTGTACCAGTTGGCGTTCGCTTCCAGCGCATACTGTTCGTTCGGGCGGTATGCGCGGACCGAGTACGCGCCGGACCCGGCTGAGTTGAGCTTCAGCCAGCCATTGCCGAAATCGCCGTCCTTGGCATTGGCCATGACGAGCTTGGAGTCGACAATGCTGGCAACGCCGGAGGTCAGGCAGTTCAGGAAGAATGTCGGCGCGAAGGGCTTCGAGACCGTGATCTCGACCGTGGTGTCATTCACGGCCTTCACCTTCTGCAAGAGATTGTCCTTGTCGAAGCCGAACTGGGTCAGGATGAAGCCCGGCGACTTGTTGAGTGTCACGGCGCGCTGGAAGGAATAAACCACGTCCGCTGCGGTCAGCGGATTGCCGGAATGGAATTTGATGCCCGATCGGATCTTGAACGTGTAGGTCAGATTGTCCGGGCTGACGGTCCAGTTTTCCGCCAGATCGCCGATCAGGGCGTTGTTCTTGGCGACATCGACCGTGATCAGCTTGTCGTAAACATTGGCGCCGACCTCGACGCCCGAAAACTCGAACGCTTCCGCTGGATCAAGCGAGATGATGTCGTCGATCTGCTTGGCCATCACGACGGTGTCGCGCGGCGTCTGGGCATAGGCCGCAGTCGTCATCAGGACGATCATGGTCGAGGCTGTGATAAGTCTTGTGATATGGCGCATGGTTATCCCCAATCGTTTGAAAGCTGGCTCTTGACGCTTCCCACGCCACATTGTGGCCTGCGTCGACCGTTAAAGTCCAGCGTATTTACGTGAAATTGCCTGGGATTATTGGAAGTACGTCTGGGGCACCGCAAGCGGCGCCAGACTGCACTTTCCGCCCAAAGGATGATCGGACCTGAGGGGCCAGAACAGGCTTCGAAATGCGGTCGCGCCAGGTGCGAAGCGGGCGTCTCGCTCCCAACCGGGCTCGAGGCGGTATGTTCGCCATCACAGGGTGCAAGATCATCAGACTGTGACGTCTGTAACGCGTGCAGGAATCTGACTTGCTTGAGGATGTTCTTGGTTGCGTTATTTCCATCATGCCACTCTGTATGGCATGCGATCGGCGTTCGACATGCCAGCAAAGCGCCTGAAACGGCCCCTGCGCCGGTCTCCTATCCCACCAAAGCGGGTGGTTCTCGTGGCGGTGTCAGCCTGGGCTATCGTCGACCGCTCAACGGTCCCGGATCATGGATCGGGAAATGCGTTCACGGTGGCCGCCGGGTCGAAGCCCGGCTGGGCGAAGCGGATGACATGGAAGCGAGCGCTGAAGCCATCGTCTATCGGAAGGCGGTGCCCCTGCTGCGATCGAATGGGCGGAGCGCCAGAAGGCCGTCCAAGACGCTTCGCCTGATCGGACCAAACGCACGGTGCGAACGGTTCGCAGCGCCGTCGAAGAAGACTTGTTGCTCCGGGAAAGTGTGCCGCAGAGAGGGCTGAGGTGAAATCCCTTCGGCCTCCTCGCCACGGCCTGCACTGGGGTCTCGACACCGCATTCCAGGAGGATGCCGCTCCTGGCCGCCAGGGTCACGGCCCGGAGAACCGCGCCTTCTTGCGAAAACGCGCCCTCAATGTCCTGAAAACCGCATGACCGAAAATCTCAATCCGCCGCAAGCGCAAGCGATCAGGATGGTCCGACGCCTTCGCCAGATCCGTCATCGGTCAAATGCGATGGCCCTGCCGCTCAGCCGATGTGCCGATCGAGGCACTGAACCGGGATGCGGTAATCCAGCACTTCCGCGAACTGCCGGGGGCGGTGGAGCGCGTGCTGGGCTGAACGCAAGGCACGACGACGCGCGATCGTCGTCACTCCAGAACGGCTCGCCCGGCTAAGGCGCCTCACCTGACTTTGCCGTCGCCCCGGATCTGATCCGGGGCGACGGGTGTGCAATCGCACGATCGGTGCAGTGGACCGCGACGGCCAATCGGACGCCTAGTACAGGTAATTCGGCAGCCAGAGCGCGATGCCTGGGAAGATATAGACCAGCACCATCGCCAGCAGCACGATCCACAGGAAAGGCATCACGCCCGAGAAGATCTGGTTGATCGTCACATACGCCGGGGCGACGCCCTTCAGGTAGAAGGGCGCCATCGCAACAGGCGGTGACAGGAACGAGGTCTGGATGTTCAGCGCGATCAGGATGCCGAAGAACAGCGGATCGATACCGAACTGCTGCAGCAGCGGCAGGAAGATCGGTACGAAGATCACGATGATCTCGGTCCATTCCAGCGGCCAGCCAAGCACGAAGATGATCACCTGCGTGATGATGAGAAAGACGGTTGGCGAGGGATTGACCCAGGCCATGAACGCCTTGATCGGCTCGTGACCGCCGAGATAAGCGAAGATCGACGAGAAGATGAATGAGCCGACGAAGAGCCAGCAGACCATCGCCGAGGTGCGGCCCGTCAGAAAAACGCTTTCCTTCAGTTTCTGGACGGTCAGCGACTTGTAAGCCGCCGCCAGGATCAGCGAGCCGAGCGAGCCCACCGCTGCGGCCTCAGTCGGCGTGGCGATGCCGAAGAAGATGGCGCCAAGCACCGACATGATCAGCAAGGTCAGCGGGAAGAAGCTGGAAGCCAGCGACCAGAACACTGTCTTGCCCAGCAGCAACAGCATCACCAGACCGGCTGCTGCGCCCGCCCCCAGGGTCCAGAACACGCCGGCGGGAACCTCATAGTCGATCACCACCAGGCGCTGGCCCGCCGGCGTCACCGCGGCGCGCAGCACGTTGGCCAGCCACTCCATGCCGAGCACGCCGACAAAGGTCACCGGCACCAGCAGTGCCGCAATGATCAGGTACCGGATCAGGAAGGACTTGTCCTTGTCCCAGTCAAAGCCGAGCCTGGCGCGCTGGTCGGCCGGCAGCTTGGGGGCAAGTTCCGGCTTCAGCATGCAGACGACCAGCACGTAGACCATGTAAAGGCCCGCCAGCAGCAGTCCGGGAAACAGCGCGCCGGCATAGAGCTTCGGCACGGAGACGCCGGCCGTCGCACCATACAAGATCAGCATGACGGATGGCGGGATCAGGATGCCGAGGCAGCCGCCGGCGCAGACCACGCCGGCCGAGAGCCTCACGTCGTAGCCGGCACGCAGCATCGCCGGGAAGGCGAGCAGCCCCATCAGCGTCACCACCGCGCCGACGATGCCGGTGGCGGTCGCGAAGATCGCGCAGGTGGCGAGCGTGGCGATGGCCAGCGAACCTGGCAGGCCGCCGATGGCGAGCTGGATCGAATGGAACAGCCGGTCGAGAATGTTCGCCCGCTCGATGATGTAGCCCATGAAGACGAAGAGCGGGATCGAGACCAGAACATCGTTGGCCATGACCGAGTAGGTCCGCTGCACGACCAGTTGGAACACGGTGTCGCCCATGGCGAGGTAGCCGAAGCCCACGCCCAGGGCCATCAGCGTGAAGGCGATGGGAAAGCCGAACATGATGAAGACGACGAACAGGGCGAGCATCATCACGCCAAGTTCAGGATTGCCAAGACCGAACATCTCAGTGGGCTCCCTTTTGAGCCGCTTCGGCCTGTTCGAGGATCAGTTTCTCGGTTTCTTCGACGTCGTGCAGGCGCTGGGGCCATTCCCCGCTCTTCAGCGCCTCGATGCAGCGGATGACCTCGGCCGAAGCCTGCAGCATCATCAGCCCGCCCGCGATCGGGATCAGCGACTTGAAATGGTAGAGCGGCGGTCCGTTCGGCGAATTGGAGGAATGCTCCTTGATCAGCCAGGAGAAGCTGGCGAAGCCGTAGCCCGCGTAGCACAGTGCCAGGATACCGGGGAAGAAGAACAGGATATACAGCAGCAGGTCGAGCCCTGCCTGCCGGCGCACCGGCCACTGGCGGTAAAGAAAGTCACCGCGCACATGGGCGTTGCGGGCCAGCGCGTAGGGTCCGGCCAGCATGAACAGCACCCCGTAGAGGATGTAGCTCATGTCGAAGGCCCAGGCGGTCGGTGCGCGGAACAGGTAGCGCATGATGACCTCGTAGGACATCGCCAGCGTCAGCACGAGAATCGACCAGCTGCCCGCCTTGCCGATGAAAGTGGAGATCGCATCGACCGCGTGGGTGTAGGTCGCAATGCTGAGGCGCCCGCGCTCCTTCACCAGCATGAAGGCCAGGAAGGCCAGGATCGTCCCGGCAATGCCGTAGATGATCATGGTGAGCTCTGGCGAGCTGATCTGCATCATGCGCTCGTCTCCCGGAAGGTGCGCGTCCGTTCAGGCCAAAGCCCTCATGACCGACCCGGCGGAAGCCGCCGGGTCAGCTGTTTCTGAACAACCAGGCTTGCCTAGGCCTTGAAGAAGAAGTCGTAGGCCTGACGGAAGGGCGGTGTATTGGCCGCCTCATAGGCGCCGGTGCGCTTCACCCAGGCCATCTGGCTGTCGATGACCTTCTTGTAGAACGGGTTGGATGCGCCGAGCTTCTCGTTGACGCTCTTCCAGGCCGCGAGCTGGGCGTTCAGTACCGCGTCAGGCGTACGGACGATGTTGACGCCCTTGGCGCGCAACTCCTCCATCGACTTGGAGTACCGGTCCGTCGCCTTCCACAGCATGTCGGACGAGGCGCTCTCGGCGGCGTACTTGATCACCGCCTTCAGCTCGGCCGGCAGGGCGTCGAACTTGCCCTTGTTGAAGATCAGTTCGAAGGCCTCGGCCGACTGGTGCCAGCTTTGCAGCATGTAAACCTTCGACACGTCCTGGAAGCCGAGCAGCGAGTCGGAGGTCGGGTTGTTGAATTCCGCACCGTCGATCACGCCGCGCTCCAGCGCCGGGACGATCTCGCCACCGGGCAGGATCGTCACCGCAGCGCCCATCTCCTGCATCAGGTCCGCCGCGAGGCCGACTGTGCGGTACTTCAGGCCACGGAACTGGTCCGGCGAATTCACTTGCGTCTTGAACCAGCCGAGCGGCTGGCACGGCATCGGACCGGTCAGGAAGCCGACGAGGTTGAGGCGCAAGGACGCGACCAGCTCGTTGTAGAGCTCGTAACCACCACCATAGTTCATCCAGGCGAGGAAGTTGTTGGCGTCCCAGCCAAAGGCCGGCGGCGTGCCGAACAGCGAGAAGGCCTTGTTCTTGCCATACCAGTAGGCGCAGACGCCATGGCCGCCGTCGAGGATGCCGGCGTTGACCGCATCCTGCATCTGGAAGGCGGGGACCACCGCGCCGGCCGCCAGCACCTCGATGCGCAGGCGGTTGCCGGCCATCTCGTTGACGCGCTTGGCAAAGTCATTGGCGAACTCGTGGAAGATGTCGCGCGTCGGCCAGGTCGACTGGAACTTCCAGTTGATCGTCTGCGCCCGGCTGACCTGCGGCATGGCGATGGTCGCGGCGCCAGCCACGGCCGCGCCAGCAAGAAACTTGCGCCGGCTGGCGCGCGGCATCTTCTCGGTCTTCTCCATGCGAGACTCTCCTGTTCGGGTTTCCGGTCCAGCGCGCCGTCGGTCTGTCGCCGGGGCTTTGCTTGTCGATTGATGAAGCGCGGGTCGTGCCGCACTGATCAATCATGTCTGATCCATGGAAATACGCAAGAGGGCTGACAGTGTAGGGGAAACGGGTGAACGACATTGACCAGTCGATCTGTGTAGGGCGTCGCCGAATTGATCGGCGCCGGAAGCCGGCGTGCGGGTTGATCGGATGCTTTTGTCGATGATACAACGACTCATCTTATTGGGGGCGGATGTCGGTGATGAAGAACAGCTTCGTGAAAAAAATGGCCTGCGTGGCCGCGACTGCAATCGGATGGCTGGGCGTTGGCGCAGCAGGCAGCCAGTCGCTGGCAGCCGATGTGCCTTCTCCCGTCGCGCAGGTTTCACCAGCGGGACCGGTGATCAAACCGTATGAATTCACGATGTTCGCCTATGGCTGGGCGGCTGGTCTCAATGGTCGGGTCGCCAGCCTTCCTCCCCTTCCGGCGGTCGATGTCAATCTTGGTTTTGACAAGGTTCTCAAGAACTTCGACGGCGGAATCATGGGTGCCGCGGAACTCAGGTTCGGTCGTTTCCTCATCGACACAGACATCATGTACGTCCGCGTTGGCGGTTCCGTGCAGCCCCAGGGTCCCTTGTTTGACAGGGCATCGCTGAGAAGCTCCACGTTCATCGGAACAGCCCTGGTGGGATATCGCCTCGTCGATGAACCGACCTATACGGTGGATGCCGTGGCCGGCATCCGGGGATACAGCCTCACGACGAGGGTGACCACGTTCAGCCCACTGCCGGTCCTCAATCTTGTCCGCAGCGAGACCGAATCCTGGATTGACCCGATGGTCGGGGCGAAGGCGCGTATCAATCTGACCCCGTCCTTCTTCCTGACATCCTGGGCTCTGATCGGCGGGTTCGGGGCCGGATCAAAAGTGAGCTGGGACGTCTTTGGCGGTGTCGGCTATTCCTTCAATCAAACGACATCAGCCGTGATCGGCTACCGGGCCCTGGGCGTCGATTACGTGCGCGGCGGATATGTCTATGACGTGGTTCAGAAGGGGCCGATGGCGGCTTTCGTCTTCCGGTTCTAGGCAGGTTTGCGTCCGGTCCAACACCAGCCGCTGACACAAGGCGGCGGCCAGAGCCGTTCAGGATGGCGAGGTGGAAGCTCAAACGGGATACGTCACCATCTTGATCCACGCCCGCAGCTCCTTTTCATCCCGGCTCCCGGCACATACCCTATCGCTCATGCTCGCGGATGCCTGTCCGCGGTGGCGCACCGCCACAATCTGTGGGCATCGTGCCCTCTCCAAGGCTGTCCCGAGCTTCTTTTCGCGGCTGTGGAAGACCTTGCCCTGACCGACCCGTCTTGGTCCTTCGCGCGAACCAGCGCTGACCGATCTGCCGGAGACAGAGGGTGTCGGGGTGCTTCGGCATGAGCGGGAAACTCCCCGCAATCGTTGGCTGTCGTCACGTGCTGTCGGCGACCTTCTTTAGGCGCAAGCCGCTGGAAACACGCCACGTCACTCAGAAATCTGGCGCTCCCAACCGGGTTCGAACCGGTGTTTTCGCCGTGAGAGGGCGACGTCCTGGGCCACTAGACGATGGGAGCTGGTAATGGTGACTTAGTCATCCCGGCGTCCAGGGGCAAGCAAAACCCGCCGGCAGTTGCGCAAGGCCACCCATGCGTGGCATGCCGGGGCATGAGCGAGGACCATCAGGACGAAGGGCACCAACCGTCCGGGCAGCGCCACCGTCTCGTGGTCCCGCCCGAGGGCGCCGGCGTCAGGCTCGACCGCTGGCTTGTCCAGGCCTTGCCGGCGCTCAGCCGCAGCCGATGGCAGGCCCTGATCGGCGAGGGTGAGGTCCGTCTCGATGACGCCGCCTGTTCCGATGGCGGGCGCAAGCTTAAGGCAGGGCAGGTCGTGGAGGTGAACGTACCGCCGCCGCGACCGGCCGAACCCGCCGGGCAGGCGATTCCGCTTCGGATCCTTTACGAGGATGCGGACCTGATCGTCATCGACAAGCCGGCCGGGCTGGTGGTGCACCCGGCAGCGGGGCATGAGGATGGCACATTGGTCAACGCGCTGATCGCCCATTGCGGCGCCTCGCTGTCCGGCATCGGCGGGGTGCGCCGGCCGGGGATCGTGCACCGGCTCGACAAGGACACAAGCGGGTTGCTCGTGGTGGCCAAGAACGACGCGGCCCATGCCGGGCTCAGCGCCCAGTTCGCTGATCATGGCCGCACGGGGCCGCTCGAGCGGGCCTATCTGGCGGTCGTCTGGGGCGCGCCGCGCCGGGCTTTGGGCACGGTCGACGCCCCGATCGACCGGAGCAGCAAGAACCGCGAGAAGATGGCCGTGGTTGCCGAGGGCAGGGGGCGTGCCGCGATCACGCACTACGAGGTGCTTGCGAGCTATCCCGCCCATGCCGCCGAACCCTTGGCGAGCCTGCTGCGCTGTGAACTCGAGACCGGGCGGACGCACCAGATCAGGCTCCACATGGCCCATCTGGGTCACCCGCTGCTGGGTGATCGTGTCTACGGGCCCGGCTTCGTCACCAAGGCGCAGAAGCTGCCCGATGCGGCGCGGCAGGCGCTCGACGCCCTCGGCCGGCAGGCGCTGCATGCGGCGTTGCTGGGCTTTGCCCATCCGGTCATGGGCGAAACGCTGCGCTTTCACGCCGATCCACCTGATGATTTTGCAAAATTGCAAGAAGAACTCTCAAAACTGTGAGTCTGATGCGCGTCATTGCCTATTTTCGGCCATGGTTTGACGCTCTATAAGGGATGGACGATGCGCCGATTGCGGGCGTCGACACAGGTCTGCCTGGAACAGGGGACCGGAACAGGAGGATGGCATGGCCACCGCAAATCTGCCGATCATGGCCGCCGAAGGCGGTCTGTCGCGCTATCTTGATGAAATTCGCAAGTTTCCGATGCTGCAGCCGGACCAGGAGTACATGCTTGCCAAGCGTTGGCGCGAGCATGACGACCGGGACGCCGCGCATAAACTCGTGACCTCGCATCTCAGGCTCGTCGCCAAGATCGCGATGGGCTATCGCGGCTATGGCCTGCCGATCGGCGAAGTCGTCTCGGAAGGCAATGTCGGCCTGATGCAGGCGGTCAAGCGCTTCGAGCCGGACAAGGGCTTCCGTCTTGCGACCTATGCGATGTGGTGGATCAAGGCCTCGATCCAGGAGTACATCTTGCGTTCGTGGTCGCTCGTGAAGATGGGCACCACCGCCAACCAGAAGAAGCTGTTCTTCAACCTGCGCAAGGCCAAGAGCAAGATCTCGGCGCTTGACGAGGGTGATCTGCGTCCCGATCAGGTGAAGCAGATCGCAACCAAGCTTGGCGTTCCCGAGCAAGATGTGATCGACATGAACCGCCGCCTGAGCGGCGATGCGTCGCTCAACACCCCTCTGCGCGAGGAGGGCGAGGGCGAATGGCAGGACTGGCTGGTCGATGACAGTTCCAGCCAGGAAGCGCGCCTTGTCGAGAGTGAGGAAAGCAACAACCGGCTGGCAGCGCTGCGCGATGCCTTGTCGGTCCTGAATGTCCGCGAGCGCCGGATTTTCGAGGCACGCCGACTGCTCGACGATCCGGTCACGCTCGAACAACTTTCCGAAGAGTTCGGCGTCTCACGCGAGCGCGTCCGGCAGATCGAGGTGCGCGCCTTCGAGAAAGTCCAGGAGGCCGTCAAGGCCTCCCTGGTGCGGCGCGAGGCGACCGATGCCCCGGCCCGGATCCGGCCTGCCGCCTGAGGCACGTGTTTGCGGGTTGCTGGGCGATTGTCATGGGGCCGCGCTACTGCCAGGCGCGGAAGCCTTCGGCAATGCGCTGGTCGCCCGAGAGGCCCTTTTCAAAGGCGATAATGCCGCGCTTGCCGGAGGCGAAGCGCACCGGAATGTCGATCCAGTTGCGGCTGCGGATCAGTTCGACATTGCGCTCGACCTCGATCGGCACGCGTGACAGCGCCGACACGAAGAGGTTCTCGCCCAGCGCGCTGGTAATGGCCGAGAGCGGCGCGCCCCGCTCGTTCTCCTCGGTCTTGAACTGAGGCACGCCGGCCTCGCGAACAGCACCATTGCCATCATCTGCGCTGCGCTGAAAGCGCATGCCGACGATATGGGACGCCGGAAAGGCCGCGTCGGTGTTGCGGCGGATGGTGAAGACCAGCGACAGGCCGACGTCAGGGATTTCGGTGTCGGCGCGGATCACCGTTTCAAGCTGCTGGCCCTGGCCGGCGTTCTGCGCCTCGACACGCCATGAGACCCGGCCCTGGATGCCGCGCGGGGGCTGCGAGGCATCCGCCGGCTCGATATAGAGGACGGCGCGTTGCGCCACTGCGATCTCGGCGCGCGGCGGCTGGGTTGCGGACGGGATCACCGGGGCTTGGGCCACCGGCGGCTCGGCGCCTGCACGCTCGTTGATCTTGGGGCCGCCCGCCTGCGGAGCTGCAGGCCGTGTCGGGTTCGACAAGGCCGAGGGCTGTTGTGTCGGCTCACGATTGACGTAGACGGCTGTCATCGCAATCAGTCCGACCGCAAGGGCGACGACGCCTGCCACGATCAGATTGCGGACGGCCCGCGCCTTGCCTGCCGTGTTGCCGGTGCTGATTTCGAGGCGCGGGCGGCCTTGGGGTGCGGGCGTCTCGGTTTCGGCGGCCGGTGCCTCATCCTGCGGCGGAGCGGGCGGCGAAGGCCGTGTGGCGAGTGCGGGGCGAGACGCGACTGCGGGCTGCCGTGGCGGCGGTTCAGGCAGGTCGGGCAGCGCCGGTTCGCGGGCAGGTTCACTGGCCGGCGGGCTGGACTGGGAGGGTGCCTGCTCCCGCTCGATCCGGGCGATGACCTCGTCAAGGGCCTGTTGCTGTCTGGCAATCTCCGCCTCAGGCAGAGGCGGCTGCATCTTGCTCAGCTGCGTAAGCAACACCAGCTTCGCACGATCATAGATCGCAGCGCGCGTTTTCGGTGACTGATCCGCAAGACCTGCGATGGCCTTTGACAGTACAGGGTAAAAATCCGCCATGCGAGTGCTTTGTCCCCATGCGCTCTGTTTCGTCAACCCTCGAAGGGATTGCGGACGAGAATCGTGTCGTCCCGCTCGGGTGACGTCGACAGAACGGCCACGGACGCGCCGATCAGTTCTTCGATGCGCCGGACATACTTGATCGCCTGCGCCGGCAACTGTCCCCAGCTGCGCGCTCCGGCGGTCGAATCGGTCCAGCCTTCGATGGTTTCGTAGATCGGTTTGACGCGCGCCTGCGCAGCCTGCCCTGCTGGCAGGGTTTCGATGCGCCGGCCGTCGATTTCATAGGCCACGCAGACCTTGATCTCGGGAAAGCCGTCAAGAATGTCGAGTTTGGTCAGGGCGATGCCGTCGATGCCGGAGGTCTTCACGGTCTGGCGCACGAGGCAGGCGTCGAACCAGCCGCAGCGCCGTTTGCGCCCGGTGACGACGCCGAACTCCTTGCCCTTCGCGCCGATCAGCTCGCCGGTCTCGTCATGGAGTTCAGTGGGGAAGGGGCCTTCGCCAACCCGCGTGGTGTAGGCCTTGGCGATGCCGAGAACATAGCCCACGGCGCCAGGGCCAAGGCCCGAACCGGTGGCGGCCTGCCCGGCCACGATGTTGGACGAGGTCACGAAGGGATAGGTTCCGTGGTCGACGTCGAGGAGCGCGCCTTGCGCGCCTTCAAACAGGATGCGCCTGCCTGCGCGCCGCTCATTGTCGAGCAAGGACCAGACCGTATCGGCATAGGGGAGGATTTTCGGCGCGATGGCCTTGAGTTCGGCAAGCAGTTGTGCGCCGTCGGCCTGTGCGATGCCGAGCCCGCGGCGCAAGGCGTTGTGATGGGTCAGCAGACGCGCGATCTTGGCTTCAAGCAGTGCGTCGTCCTCCAGATCGATGACGCGGATGGCGCGGCGGCCGACCTTGTCCTCGTAGGCCGGGCCGATGCCGCGCTTCGTCGTGCCGATCTTCAGCCCGGAATTCGAGGTTTCGCGGAAATGGTCGAGCTCGCGATGGAGCGGCAGGATCAAGGTCGCGTTGTCGGCGATGCGCAGGTTGTCACGGCTGATGGCGACGCCTTGCGCCTGCAGCTTGGTGATTTCCTCGACGAGGTGCCAGGGATCGACCACGACCCCGTTGCCGATGACGGAGAGCTTGCCGGGCCTGACGATGCCTGACGGGAGCAATGAGAGTTTGTAGACCACGCCGTCGATGACCAGCGTGTGTCCGGCGTTGTGTCCGCCCTGGAAGCGGACCACAACATCTGCCTGGCTCGACAGCCAGTCGACCAGCTTGCCCTTGCCCTCGTCGCCCCATTGAGCGCCGACCACCACTACGTTTGCCATCGACCGGCTCCGTCCCAACGAAAAGCCCCGGCGCAAGGCCAGGGCTTTCGATCATCCTTGCAGTTTCTCATGGTCCATAGACCTGTTGCGGTCAAGACAAACCAGCCGCTTCACCGACTGACGAGCTCGCGATCGGCAGGCCAGCGCAGCCGCCAGCCGAGCCTGACCTCGCGTTTCTCGGATGGCGCGTAGTCATGGGTCCAGCCCATCACGCCGCGCCTGTCCTGCACGATCTTCTCGGTCGGAGTGGTGTTGGTCGGCAGGGCTTCGACGGTGATCGCGCTGTTTTCCGACACCGGGATGCGGTCGATCACGCTGATGCGCATCGGACGCCGGTGCAGGTTGGTGATGGTCGTGCGGTGATCCGAAATCTGGTTGCGGGTGGAGTTCCAGCCCGATGGATCATTGTCGCGGCGCTGGACGGGCATGCGCTCGACCTTGATCCGGTCGTCGGCCCCGAAGCCAAGCTCGAACTGGTCGCCGGCGCCGACCGCGCCGATCCGCGCCTTGCCGACGAAGACGCCGTCGCGGGTGAGCGACACCTCGCCCTGCAGCAGGGGCACATCATCGGCCCATGTCAGGTTGGTCGACAAATAGGCGCGCATCTCGAAGGACGGCGCGACCTTGGCCAGCAGCGGCGCGTCAAGGTTATGCGTCGAGAGCCTCAGCACGCGGGCGGAGCCATCGCGGCTGACGCTGACCCGGCCCGGCGCGATGAATGCGGCAGAGAACGCAGTCGTCGAGGCGGACGCTTCCTGCTCGACAGCCTTGGCGGCCTCGACCATCGGGGCTGGCGCAGCCATGGTCGCTGGCGCCTCCCTGCGCGCCGCATCTTGCGCCATGTTGCGTTGCCGTGCCGGCATGCCAGGCATCACGTTGGGATCGTGAAGCGCAAGCGCCTGCGTCAGCACCTCAGGAGCGGTTGCGCCGCCTGCCACGCGCGCCGTGGACAGGGTCAGTTCGACATCATTCCAGTCCTCCCCGGTGCGCTGGGTCACGGAAGCGCGGCGCACGAGGCTGAGCTTCGCCACCGGGCCGTTCACCACTGTGTCGAGTGCGGCATCGTAGGCCGGGGTCCAGCGCGCATTGGCGACGCGGTAGGTGACCTTGAAGCCGGCGGCGAGATCACGCCCGGCCTCAACCGAGATGGCCAGATCGACCATCGGCTGAGCGTTGGGGCGCGGCCGTCCGGTGACGGCCTCAAGCGAGCGGATATCCGCTTCGAGATCGGCGGCCCGTGCTGATTCAGACTGAAGCGCCTCATTGGCCTGGGCCGTGCCCTCGCCGACGGCGGCCCAGGCGGCACGGGCCTGGGCAATGTCAAAGCCCTTTCCATCCTTTGCCGCCGCCTCCGCCGCGATCCTTGCGAAATCAACGACCGCCTTCTTCTGGGCCTCGATCGCCTCGATCCGCCCCCGAGCTTTCGACAGTTCGCCGCGCAGATCGCGTAGACGCTTCTGGATGTCCTCGCTTGGGGCGGTATCGGCCGGGGCGCGGCGGATATCGGCTGAACCGATCGCCAGGGGACCATCCGCCTGACCCTCCACCCGGATAGAGGCCGGATCGAGCGTCGCGGGCAGGCCGCGCAGCAGGACGACATGCTGGCCGGCCGGCAGCTTCGCCTCGCCCAGACGCGTCACGGCGGCGGCATCGGGAAAGACAGTCACCGCATCAATGCGGCTTGGCAGGGGGATGTCGGCGGCGAGGGAGAGCGGTGCAGAGGCGACAGTTGCCAGCACGGCAAGAGTGAGACGCAAGATCACGGGGCGGGACTCCGGGGACAACACGCCGGGAACGGGCGCAAGGTTCAATCACACAACAATTGTGGGTTTTTGGCGGAGAAACCGTGGAGGGCTCGCCATATCAGGCACGCGAACGGGCGCTCATATGCGGTTTGACGCGATGGCGGAGGAAATTCCTGAGCTCCGTCAGGCGGCGATCCGTGTCGAGCACCTCGGCATCGAGGCCATGGGCCCAGCTGAGGTCGGTGCGGGCTGGATCGGCATCCAGCGCTTCAAGTTCGTCACAGTAGCGTTCGACATCGGCGGGCGCACGGCGGAAGCCTTCCGCGATCAGGATCGGGGACAGGCGGCGCAAGATCGATGCCGTCTCCGCCAGTGAAAACTCCGGATGATACTGCACGCCCCAGAACAGGCCGCCATCATGCCGGATTTCCGCGGCCTGCAGGGGTGTCATGGCGTTCGCTGCGAGCACGGTGACGTCAGCGGGCGGTGCGACGACCGCATCAAGATGAATCGCGGGTGCGTCAAAGCTCGCCGGGCGGCCAGCCAGCAGCGGATGGGCCTTTCCGGCCTCTGTCGGCGTGATGCGCCGCGCAAGGCCGACTTCGCGCCCGGCCGGATTGGCGGTCACGGTTCCGCCCGCCGCCACCGCGCCGATCTGGAGGCCCCAGCACGAGCCGAAGCAGGGCGTGCCGCTGGCATAAATGGCCCTCATCAGCTCGATCTGCCGTGTCACGGCGGGCTCGATCCGGTAGATGTGCAGCGCCGATCCGGTCAGGACAATGCCGTCATAAGATTGCAGCCCGGCCGGATCCGGCAAGTTGGCCCCATCATCCGCCGGCATTGCGACATCGCAGATCGCGTCTGGCTCGATCCGGCGCAGCACGCTTGCATAGGAATCGCCAGAGGTCTGGCCCCAGCCGTCGAGATGGGCCTCGCGCGCCTCGCGCGCATTGCCCTCGACGACCAGCATGCGGATCGGTTTTGTCATGGCTAGCCCGTGATCGGCGCAGGAAGGATACGCGTTGGCATACCATGACGCCGCGATCCGAACAGGCTAAGGGAACGCATGCATCCGATGTGTCCACAACAGCCATGCCCCTGACATCCCTGTCCCGCAGAGCGTGGTCGAACGCCTACCTGCTTCTGGTGGTCACCACCCTGATCTGGGGCGGCAACGCCGTGGCCAGCCGTGTGGCCATCGACAACATCTCGCCGATGATGCTGACCTCGCTGCGCTGGGTCGGGGTGACGCTCGTGTTTCCGATCATCTTCCGGCAGGAGATCCGGCAGCACTGGCCCGTGATCCAGGCCTCATGGCTGCGGATCATCCTGATGGGCTGCCTTGGCTTCACCGGCTTCAACGCCCTGATGTACGTGGCCGGGCACTCCACCAGCGCAATCAACATGGGCATCATCCAGGGCGCGATTCCGGTCATGGTCATGGCCGGGTCAATGCTGATGTTCGGCACCCGGCTCACCTGGCTTCAGATCGTCGGGGTGCTGACGACCATGCTGGGCGTGGCGCTGACGGCTGCGCGCGGTGATCTGTCGGTGTTGTCGCAACTGGCCTTCGCGCGCGGCGACATTCTGATGGTCATGGCCTGCGTGCTCTATGCCGGCTACACGCTCGGCCTGCGCAAGCGCCCGGACCTGCCGGGGCTGGTCTTCTTCACCTGCATGGCAACCGTGGCCTGCTTCTTTTCGGGCTTGCTGCTGGCGGGGGAGATCGCGCTCGGCAAACACATGTGGCCGAACTGGACCGGCTGGCTTCTGGTGCTTTACGTGACGCTCGGCCCATCGATCATCTCGCAACTGATGTTCATGCGTGGCGTCGAGTTGATCGGGCCGGCGCGGGCGGGCCTGTTCGTCAACCTCGTGCCGATCTGGGCCGCGATCCTCGCCGTCATCCTGATCGGCGAACCCTTCGCACTGTACCACGCCGTGGCGCTGGCGATGGTGCTTGGCGGTATCTGGCTGGCGGAGCGCGACCGGGCCTGACGCGTCAGCTCTTCCGCCACAGGGGCCTGAGCTTCAGAAATCCGCCATAGGCGATTTCGAGCAGCCAGGGGATTGGTGGCACGGACGCGATGCGGCCCAGCAGCCGAAAGCCCGGCGTGGCGCGCCACAGGGCGATGAAGGCAGGCGCTCCGGACACAATGTCGCCGGAGCCAAGCCGGACATGAAAACGCGCCAGCGCCTCGGCGCGGCTGACGCCATCCGGCAGCGCCGCGCCCTCTGCCATGATGTTTTCGAAGACCGGGCGATCCGGCGCGCCATCGCTCAGCCGCTGATACAGTGCGATCTCGCGGGAGCACACGGGACAAGCGCCATCATAGTAGATGGCACAGGCGGCGGCGGGGTCGGGCTGGACGCCAAAGTTGTGTGGACCTGACATGACCCATCAAGTGGCCCTTGCCGGATCATGTGGCAAGCGTGTCGAAACGTCTCAGAAGGCCTTGGGCGGGCCGGCTTTCTTCCTTTGGCCTCCGCGGCGATCCCAAGATCGCCAACCGCGACCGCCCACCAGACACCGGCCAGGTCACCCATTCGGCTTCGAACCGAACGATGCTGGGCATGCCTGCTCTCCTGGGCAAGGTGCAACCGACCACGCCTGTCCGGGCCACCGTCGGCTTGCGCTCAGAAGGCCAGCCGCCGCGCACGCTTCACCTGAGGGATTGCCTCGATCTGCTTGAGCAGGGCGTCATCGACGCGTTCATCGACCGCGACATAGCAGATCGCGTCGCCGCCCGGCTTGTCGCGCCCGAGGTTGAAGGTCGCGACGTTGACGCCGGCATTGCCCAGCAGCGAACCGAACGCGCCGATGAACCCCGGCTTGTCGTCGTTGCGGATGTAGATCATGTGCGGCGCGAAGGCGGCATCGACCTTGATGTCACGGATTTCGACGATGCGTGGCACGCCGTCGGAGAGCACCGTGCCGACGGCATGGCGCGGCATATCCTCGGCTTCGACGACAATCCTGATCGAGCTTTCCAGATTGCCGGGGGATTCGCGCTTGACCTCGTCCACCGTGATGCCCTTGTCCTTTGCGATGGCGGCGGCGTTGACCATGTTGATGGCCGGCATGAACGGCCTGAGCACGCCGGCGATCGCGGCCGACGTCATCGGCTTGACGTTCAGGTCCGCCACCTTGCCTTCGTAGACAATGCGGATCGCCTTCACGGATGTCTCGGTGAGCTGGCCGAGGAAGGAGCCCAGCCTTTCCGCCAGCGCCACGAAAGGCTTGACGCGCGGGGCCTCCTCAGCCGAGATCGAGGGGAAGTTGACGGCATTGGTGATCGCGCCCTTGAGCAGGTAGTCGCTCATCTGCTCGGCCACCTGCAGCGCCACATTCTCCTGCGCCTCGGAGGTCGAGGCGCCGAGGTGCGGGGTGCAGATCACGTTCTCCAGGCCGAACAGCGGATTGGTCTCGGCCGGTTCCTCGCAGAACACGTCGAAGGCGGCGCCGGCAACATGGCCTGACGTGATCGCATCCGCCAAGGCCTGCTCATCAACCAGGCCCCCGCGGGCGCAATTGACGATTCGCACGCCCTTTCTCGTCTTGGCCAAAGCCTCGCGAGACAGGATGTTCCTGGTCTGCTCGGTCATCGGCACATGCAGCGTGATCACGTCAGCGCGGGCAAGCAGGGCATCGAGCTCCACCTTCTCGACGCCGAGGGCGACGGCGCGCTCCGGCGTCAGATAAGGATCATAGGCCACCACCTTCATGCCGATTCCCAGCGCCTTTCGGGCCACGATCGCGCCGATGTTGCCGGCACCGATCAGGCCAAGCGTCTTGGCTTCGAGCTCGACGCCCATGAAGCGGTTCTTCTCCCACTTGCCGGCCTGCGTGGACAGGTCTGCAGCGGGGATCTGCCGGGCGAGGGCGAACATCAGCGCGATCGCATGTTCGGCGGTGGTGATTGAATTGCCGAAGGGCGTGTTCATCACGATGATGCCGCGCTGCGTGGCGGCCGGGATGTCGACATTGTCGACGCCGATGCCGGCGCGGCCGATCACCTTCAGTCTGGTCGCGCTCTCCAGCAGCTTGGCCGTGGCTTTCGAGGCCGAACGGATGGCGAGGCCGTCATAGTCGCCGATCATGCCGGCGAGCCTGTCCTTGTCCTTGCCAAGGCTGGGATCGAAGGTCACGTCGATGCCGCGATCCTTGAAGATCTGCACGGCTGCAGGGGAGAGGGCATCGGAGATGAGGACGCGTGGGGCGGTCATGGGAGCACCTTGAGATTGGCGTTGGGGGATAGGCAGTCGGCCATCCCGGGGTCGCTCGTCACGACTGCCCGCTGCCCACTGCCGGGAAAGCCGCTCAGGCGGCTTTCTGAAGCTTTGCCTTCTCGGCGGCAAACGCGCGTTCGATCCAGGGCAGCAGCGCCTTGACGTCGCGCGTCTGCACGGTGGCGCCGCACCAGATGCGCAGGCCGGGAGGGGCATCGCGGTAGTGGCCGAGATCAAGGCCGACGCCTTCCTTCTCCAGGTAGGCGACCACGCCCTTGGCGAAATTCGCCTGCGCCTCGGCCGAGAGCGCTGTCACCGCCGGATCAGTGAATTTCAGGCAGACCGAGGTGTTGGAGCGCGTCTTCGGCTTCACAGCGAGACAGTCGACCCATGGTGTGGTCTTGATCCAGGAGGCGATGGCGCGGGCGTTCGCGTCGGCCCGCTTGATCAGGCCGGTGAGGCCGCCGACCTTCTTTGCCCAGTTGAGCGCATCGATGTAATCCTCGACGCAGAGCATCGAGGGCGTGTTGATGGTTTCGCCCTCGAAGATGCCCTTGATCAGCTTGCCGCCTGAGGTCAGGCGGAAGACCTTCGGCAGCGGCCAGGCCGGCTTGTAGCTCTCAAGCCGGGCGACGGCGCGCGGGCTCAGGATGAGCATGCCGTGGGCCGCTTCGCCGCCCAGCGCCTTCTGCCAGGAGAAGGTCGTCACATCAAGCTTGGACCAGTCCATCCGCTGCGCGAATGCCGAGGAGGTTGCATCGCAGAAGGTCAGGCCCTCGCGGTCGGCCGCGATCCAGTCCGCATTCGGAACGCGCACGCCGGAGGTGGTGCCGTTCCAGGTGAAGCAGACGTCACGGGTTTTCGTGTCGATCTTCCTCAAGTTCGGCAGTTCACCATAAGGGGCCGTCACCGTCTGGCAATCAGCGAGCCTGAGCTGCTTGACGGCGTCCGTCACCCAGCCTTCGCCGAAGCTCTCCCAGGCTGCCATGGTCACGGGCCGTGCGCCGAGCATGGTCCACATCGCCATCTCGTAGGCACCGGTGTCGGAAGCCGGCACAATGCCGATCAGATAGTCGGCGGGCACTTCGAGCACCTCGCGCGTCAGATCGATGGCAAGCTTGAGCTTGGCCTTGCCGTGCTTTGAGCGGTGCGAGCGCCCAAGCGTTGCATCCGACAGAACTCTGGGGGACCATCCGGGGCGCTTCGCGCAGGGGCCGGATGAGAAGTTCGGATTGCGCGGACGCGGCAGGGATCCGCGCACAGCGGTGGTGTTCGTCATCATCAACCTCTCCATCCTTACAGATGGGTGTCTCCCGTTGGGGGGAGATGACCCGCTGATGGGGATAGGTGAGATGGTCCGAAAGGTCAACCGCGTTTATCGGCCGGTCAGGCGGCAGCTGTCCACGCAACGCAAGCGACGCGCCCTTGCGGGGCGCGTCGTCGGCGGATCAGGGACTGATCGGATCAGAACTTGCGAACCATCGGGGCCGGAGCGAAGACGGGCGCCGGACTGCCGCAGCAGTCGCCGCCGTTGAGCATCCAGCGCATGCCCAGCCGGAAGTCGTGGCTGGCGAGATCGCGCAGGCGGATCGTGTCGGCAGGCTGGCCGACAAGGCCGCCGGTCTCGACCTTGCCCATGTTCAGGTAACGGTAGCCGACTTCGAGCTTCACGTTACGCGACACATCGTAGGAGAGGCCGGCCATCACGGCCCAGGCCAGGTCAACCTTGCTCTTGGAGGCGAAGAAGGACTGGGTCGCGCCGAAAGGAGCGCCGAAGGTGTTGGTGGCCGGATCGAACACGAACTGCGTGGATGTATCGTTCACGCTCGAGAAGGTGTTGTTGGCGAAGCCGATGCCGGCGCCCAGAAAGGGCGTGATGCAGCCGAGCTGGCAGAAAGTGCCAAGATCGACATAGGCGTTGGCGAGGAACACCGAGGAGGAGACCGAGCCGTTATAGCCGTTGCGCTGGTTGACGAAACCGGTCGGCACAGCAGCCCCGTTGGCAAACACGGTCTCGTCCATCGCGCCGAAGCGGGCATCTGCGCGATATTCGCCGGTCAGGTCGAGGCGGAACCAGTTGTTGAAGGCGTAGCCGATGCCGACGCCGCCGAAGGCTGCCGAGCCGAGGCTTCGGTCGAGAATGGCGAAGCTGCCCGGCGCCGCAACCACAAGCGGCGCGCCATTGCTCAGGATGCTCATGTTCGGCCGGGAGTAGGCACCAACTCCGATGTCGCCGCGCAGGTAAAGCCCAGCCGACGAGACGGTGCCGCGCAGCGGCGCGTCAAAGCCGGGGCCCGGAGGCGGCGGTGCGGGGAGGTCCCCTGCGGTGGCGTAGCTCGCAGTTGCCATCATCACGGCACCTGCGACAGCGAGACTTTTCAGGCTGCCCATGATCTTGTCCTCAACGGTTGAGCATGGCGCAAGGCAACCATGCGAAATCACAACGGGACCAGTTCTGGCAGCTATTCCTTAAGACCAGCTTAACCCTAACACTTAACCATGCTTGTTGATGTCTTCGTGCGGCCGTTACGCTTCCATCCGGGCCCGAAACGACAAGGCCCGGTCATGGGATGACCGGGCCTCACGGGGCCGGGAGAGGGAAAGCGCAGATCAGGCGGCGGCTTTGCTCACCGCATCCACCACATCGTCGACAATGCGCTCGACAAGATCGCGATCATCGCCTTCGGCCATGACACGGATCACGGGCTCGGTGCCGGACGGGCGGATGACGAGCCGGCCGCCATTGCCCAGTTTCTTGCGGGCATCGTCGATGGCCGAGACCACGCTCGATGTCTCCAGTGGCTTGCCGCTCTTGTAGCGTACGTTCTTCAGGATCTGCGGCAGGGGCTCGAAGCAGTGGCAGACCTCGCTGACAGGCTTGCCGGAACGCTGCACCACCGCCATGAGCTGCAGTGCGGCCACCAGACCATCGCCCGTGGTGGAATAGTCGGACAGGATGATATGCCCGGACTGCTCGCCGCCGAGATTGTAGCCGTGCGCGCGCATGTGCTCGAGGACGTAGCGATCGCCCACGGCCGTGCGGGCCAGCGTCAGGCCGATACCGGCCAGGTAACGCTCAAGCCCGAGGTTTGACATGACCGTGGCGACGATGCCGGGCGCCGAAAGCTGCCCTTCGTCGCGCCAGCTGGTGGCGATCACGCCCATGAGCTGGTCGCCGTCCACGACCTGTCCGCGCTCGTCGACGATCAGAACACGGTCTGCATCGCCATCGAGCGCGATGCCGATGTCGGCACGCAATTCGCGGACCTTGCGGATCAGCGCCGCAGGCGCAGTGGAGCCGACATCGTGGTTGATGTTGAAGCCGTCCGGCTCGACGCCGATGGCGATGACTTCGGCGCCCAGTTCCCACAAGGCTTCGGGAGCGACCTTGTAGCCGGCGCCGTTGGCGCAGTCGATGACGATGCGCAGGCCTTCCAGCGACAGGTTGCGCGGCAAGGTGCGCTTGGCAAACTCGATATAGCGCGCGTGCACACTTTCCACGCGCTTGGCACGGCCGATCGAGGTGGCCTTGGCCAGCCGCAGCGAGAGGTTGGCGTCGATCATCGCCTCGATTTCGAGTTCGGCCTCGTCAGAGAGCTTGTAGCCGTCCGGGCCGAAGAGCTTGATGCCATTGTCCTCGTAAGGGTTGTGCGACGCCGAAATCATCACGCCGAGATCGGCCCGCATGGAGCGCGTCAGCATGGCCACGGCCGGCGTCGGGATCGGGCCGAGCGGCAGGACGTCGATGCCCACGGAGAGGAAGCCTGCCTGCAGGGCGGTCTCGATCATGTAGCAGGACAGCCGTGTGTCCTTGCCGATCACGACCCGGTGGCGGTGATCCCCGCGATTGAACGCCAGCCCGGCGGCCTGACCGACCTTGAGCGCGAGCTCGGGGGTGATGATCTTGTTGGCGCGGCCGCGAATGCCGTCAGTGCCGAAATACTTGCGAACCATGGACACGTTCCTCCTCGCCTCGGCCCCGCATGCGGACAGCCGCACGGAGCCTGCCACCCGCGCCTGCGGCGACGGCGAGACCCTTATCGGTGTTTACCCCAGAAGGCTGCCTGAGAGGTGTTCAAATTTTGTAATCATCTGTTTCGAAAGGACCAGGACCGCAAGAACGCCCGAATCCGGGGATGCGGGCGCATTGCAGGCGCTTGAGCGGCTATCGGCCGTTACGATTGTGGCTGTGGCTCCATGCCGGCATCCGGGTTTGGCTTGCGCTTGCCCCGCCCGGCGGTGGGCACCGCCGAGCCGCGTGTCGGCGGTGTCGGATCGACATCGCGCACAGGCGGTTTGCCTTCGAGCAGATCCTTGATTTCGTCGCCGGACAGGGTCTCGTAGGTCAGAAGCCCCTGGGCCAGCGCCTCCAGATCGTCCGCCTTCTCCATCAGCAGGCGTCGTGCGTCATTGAGGCCGGCTTCCACGAGGCGGCGGACCTCGCTGTCAATCTTCTGCGCGGTCGCCTCCGACACGGTCTGCTGGCGGCCCATCGACATGCCAAGGAAGACCTCGTCCTGGTTCTCACCATAGGCCACGGTGCCCAGTTCGGGCGAGAAGCCCCAGCGCGTGACCATCAGCTTGGCGAGGCGCGTCGCCTGATCGATATCGGACTGCGCGCCGGAGGTGACCTTCTCCTTGCCGAAGATCAACTCTTCGGCAATGCGGCCGCCCATCAGGATGGCGAGGCGCGAGGTCATCTGCTCGAAGCTCATCGACAGCTTGTCACGCTCGGGCAACTGCATGACCATGCCCAGGGCCCGTCCGCGCGGGATGATGGTGGCCTTGTGGACAGGGTCTGTGGCCGGAACGTTGACGGCAACGATGGCATGGCCGGCCTCATGATAGGCGGTCAGCCGTTTCTCGTCGTCGGTCATGACAAGGGTCTTGCGCTCTGCGCCCATCATGACCTTGTCCTTGGCGTCCTCGAACTCGGCCTGCGTGACGATGCGCTTGTTGCGCCGCGCCGCGAGCAAGGCCGCCTCGTTGACAAGGTTCATCAGATCGGCGCCCGAGAAGCCGGGCGTGCCGCGGGCGAGAACCTTGAGGTCGACGTCAGGCCCGAGCGGGACCTTGCGGACATGGACGCGCAGGATCTTCTCGCGGCCGACAACATCGGGGTTCGAGACGACGATCTGGCGGTCGAAACGGCCCGGACGCAGGAGGGCCGGATCGAGCACATCGGGGCGGTTGGTCGCGGCGATGATGATGATGCCTTCATTCGGCTCGAAACCGTCCATCTCGACCAGGAGCTGGTTGAGGGTCTGTTCGCGCTCGTCATTGCCACCGCCGAGGCCAGCGCCGCGATGGCGGCCGACAGCGTCGATTTCGTCAATGAAGATGATGCAAGGTGCGTTCTTCTTGGCCTGCTCGAACATGTCGCGCACGCGGCTTGCGCCGACGCCGACGAACATTTCGACGAAGTCAGAACCCGAAATGGTGAAGAAGGGCACATTGGCCTCGCCTGCCACGGCCTTGGCCGTCAGCGTCTTGCCGGTGCCGGGAGGGCCGACGAGCAGCACGCCGCGCGGAATGCGCCCGCCGAGACGCTGGAACTTCTGCGGATCCTTGAGGAATTCGACGATTTCCTGCAGGTCTTCCTTGGCCTCGTCGATGCCGGCCACATCATCGAAGGTGACGCGGCCATGCGCCTCGGTCAGAAGCTTGGCCTTGGATTTGCCGAAACCCATGGCCCGACCTGCGCCGCTCTGCATCTGGCGGGACAGAAAGATCCAGGCCCCGATCAGCAAGGCGATCGGCAGCAGGTTGATGAGCAGTGTCATCAGCCAGTTGGTCTCGGTGGTCTGCGGACGGGCGGTGATCTGCACGCCCTTGGCCTGGAGCTTGGTCACAAGACCCGGGTCGAACGGAGCGAAGGTCGTGAAGGTACGTCCATCGGTGTAACTGCCGGTAATTTCCTGCCCGGAGATGGTCACCGTCGAGATGCGGCCCGATTCCGCATCGCTCAGCAGTTGGCTGTAGGCGATGTCGGTTCCCGCCGTTCGCGAGCTTGGGCTCTGGAACAGGGTGACCAGCGCCAGCACCAGCAGGAAGATGACCAGCCAGACAGCGAAATTGCGAAAGTTGGTGTTCATACCTGCATCCGTTCTGCCAGCTTCGCATCCGCATCGGCGAAGCAGGGCGTTTCCAGACCTATGTAGTTCTCTGCCTGCCCCTTGCCAAGGCACTGTCGCTCAACAGGGTTGACGCACCCCGGCGGCGTGATGCCTCGGGTTGCGCGGACAGGATTGCGCCGGTGGTCAGCGTGAGGATCTGGCGTCCGAGCGAGCGGCGCAGCGCGGCCCGCTCCGACAGAGCGGCGCGAAAGGCCATCGCACAGGCTTCGATGCGCTGGAGGCGAAGCTCCGGCCTCGACTGGTTGTCCGAGGTGTCATCGGCTGCGCTGACGAGTTCGTCCAGAACGCGGATTTGGACGGCCACCGGGTTGGCGAACAGTTTGCCCGCATCAAGCCGCCACAGGCACGTCAATGTGTCGATGCGGCACTCTTGCAAGGCATCCTGCGCCATCAGCCGCAGCGCCGCATCCGCTTCTGCCATCCGGCGGGCAAAGATCGCAAGCCGCCCGGCATCGAGGCCCTGTCGCTCCAGCACGGGCATGATGGCGCGCCAGCGCGCGCGGGCAAACCGCGGGTCTTGATTGGATGGATCGGCACTGAAACGCCAGCCATGGTGCAGGCAGGTCGCGACCAGCCTGTCCTTGGCAAGGTCGAGCAAAGGCCGGACATGGCTGAGGCCGCGTGTCCGGCCCAGGCGTTCCATGCCCGACAGGCCTGTCAGGCCCGAGCCGCGCGACAGCCGCATCAGCACCGTCTCGGCCTGGTCATCAAGCGTGTGTGCGGTGAGCAGGGTGGTGGCCCCGAGGGCTGCGGCATGGTCCGCCAGCAGGCGATAACGGGCCGCTCGCGCTGCGGCCTGCAGACCGGTGGCGGGCTTTGCGCCGGTCCAGCGCAGGGCTGCGGCGCCAAGGTCAAGGCTGGCGGCAGCGTCGAGAACCGATCTCGCTTCATCAGCCGATCCGTCGCGCAGCCCATGATCCACCACCGCCACCGCGGGCGCCTGCTGTGCGTGCCGACGGGCCCATTCGGCCACCAACCCCATCATGGCGATGGAGTCCGGCCCGCCGGAGACGGCAAGCAGCAGGCGCTGGCCGGTCAGGCAGGCAAAGCGGTCATCGCACTCCGCAGCGCAGACCGGCAGGGCCGTGCGAGCGATGCGCGCGTGCATCAGCCATCGCAGCGGGCGCGCCGCTGCTCGCGCTCCACGCCCTGCCGGACATTGGCCGAGGATTGCGGATACTTCACGCCAAGTTGTGCGTAGGTGGCGCAGGCCTGTTCGCGCGCGCCAAGCGCATTGAGCGACATGCCGAGGCGCAGCATGGCATCCGGTGCGATCGCTGCACCCGCATGGTCGGTCGTGACCTTCAGGTACTGCTCGGCTGCTTCCTTGTGGCGGCTGCGGCGAAAGTAACTCTCGCCAAGCCAATAGGTGGCATTCGGCACCAACTGGCTGCGTGGATAGGACTGCAGGAACTGCCGGAAGGCCACTTCGGCGTCCTCGAACTGGCGCGCGGCAATCGATGCATAGGCGGCATCATAGCTCGCGCGCGGCGTGCCCGGAGCCGTGGCCACCGCGCTCTGGCCGGCGCGGGGCGGCTGGTTCAGTGGCGCCTGCGGGGGCAGGCGTGTTCCGGACACATCGAGCGGCTGTCCGGAGCCCGGACCGCCCTCGTCAAGGATGGAGCCGATGGTGGCGCCTCCGCCAAGCGGGCGTGGCCCACCGGCGGCGCCGGGCTGGGCGGCGGGATCAAAGGCGTCGTTGCGGCCCTGGCGGGGGCGGGGTTGTGCCGGAGCAGCAGGGGGCGCTGCGCCGGGCGCGGCGGCCGGCCGCGCGCCGCTGCGTTCGTTCAGGCGAAACTCGACATCCTCCTGGAAGCGCTTGAGCTGGTCGGTCAGCCTGCGGTTTTCGAACTGAAGCTGTTCGATCTGGCCGGACAGTTGCCGGATCTGGTTTTCCATGCGGTTGACGCGCACGCTCAGCTCGGCCGCGTCCTGGGACCAAGCCGGCGCGGCGAGGCTGATGATTACACCGGCGAGCGCCATCACGGCTGCTTTGGGCCACGGCCTGCTAATCGCGTATCGTGACATCTGTGGTCCTGAACCTTGTGCCGCCACGTTCGCGGGGCCTCTTCTGCGTTACCTATCACACCCTGACCGTGGCGGCCAAAATGCGACAACCGACGCTGATCATGCGCCGGTTGTGCTGAACATCAGCCGAATGAGACGGGCCGGCGTCAAACCCCGCCGCCGGCATCCAGAAGCGTGACGGCGCGGCGGTTCTGCGACCAGCAGGAAATATCGTTGCAGACCGCGACCGGGCGTTCCTTGCCATAGGAGACGATCCGCATGCGGGTTGCAGGAATGCCGCGCGAGGCGAGGTAGTCACGCACCGCCTGGGCACGGCGGGCGCCGAGCGAGAAGTTGTATTCGCGTGTGCCGCGCTCGTCGGCGTGGCCCTCGATGGTGAAGCTGTAGCGCGGATAGCGCTGCAGCCACTGGGACTGCTTGTCGAGCGTGGCGGTGGCGGTCGCGGTCAGGTCCGTCGAATCCGATTCAAAGAAGACGCGGTCGCCGACATTGACCACGAAATCCTGGGCGCTGCCCGGCGTGGCCGCGCCACCGGCGCCAAAGCCTGCCGCCGCATTCGGATCGGTCGTCGGCGTCGAGGCGCAGGCGCCGAGCGCAAGGCCGCCCATCAGCACGGCGGCGAACTTGGCAGCGCGGGCGCTGGCGAGGAGCGACATGATCATGGCGAACAATCTCCGGGTAGACCATCGGGGCGCGTCTGTTGTGCAAACGCCACATGCGTCATCAATGTCGCGTCAACCTAAACGAGATCTTGCCAAATCAAGTCAAAATGGCGGCATCGCGGCGGATGGTTAACAAAACGCTGCCGTCATGATCGCGCCTCGGTCAGCAGCGGCGACCAGGCCGGGTCCGAGGCGAAAGCGGGCGTCGGGACTGGCTGCTCAACGCGCCCGGTGATGTCGACCATGTAGAGCTTGCCGCCCGATTGGCCGCCAGGATCGCGGAAAAACATCAGATACTGGCCATTCGGCGCCCAGGTCGGCGATTCATTGTGGAAGCCTTCGGTCAGCAGCCGTTCGCCCGAGCCGTCGGTGCGCATCACGCCGATGGCAAAGCCGCTGCCGCCGCGTTTGGTGAAAGCGATCAGATCACCTTTCGGTGACCAGGCGGGCTGCGAGTACGAGCCCTGCCCGAAGGACAATCGCTTGGCCGCGCCGCCGCCGGCACCCATCAGGTAAAGCTGCTGCGAGCCGCCACGGTCGCTTTCGAAGATGATCTGCGTTCCGTCCGGCGCGTAGGAGGCCGAGGTGTCGATGGCCGTGGTGTCGGTCAGCCGGGTGGTTGTGCGCGAGCCCAGGTTCATGGCGTAGAGGTTGGAGTTGCCGCCCTGCTGAAGCGACAGCACGATGTTCTGGCCGTTGGGCGAGAAGCGCGGGCTCGAGGTCATGTCGGGGAAGTTGCCCACCACCTGGCGCGATCCGGTTTCGATGTTCAGCACGTGCACGCGCGGCTGCTCGCCAAGGCGCTGGGCCATGTAGGCGACGTCCTGCGACACGGGAGAATAGCGCGGCGTCACGACCGAGACGTCGCCGGTGGTCAGATAGCGCACATTCGCGCCGTCCTGATCCATGATCGCCAGGCGCTTGCGGCGGTTTTCCTTGGGGCCTGATTCGTCGACAAACACGATACGGGTGTCGAAGAAGCCGCCGACGCCGGTGATCTTGGTGTAGACCGCGTCCGAGATGATGTGCGCGACGCGGCGCATGTTGTTCGGGTCGGTAAAGTACTGCTGGCCTGCGAGCTGCTGGCCCGTGGCGATGTCCCACAGGCGGAACTCGGAGCGCAGCCGCGCACCGTCCCGCATGACGCGGCCCACGACCAGGCCTTGCGCGCCGGAGGTCTTCCAGGCCTCGAAATTGGGAATTCCGTCAAAGGGGGGCGTGCGTTCGGCATGGCGTTCGCGCGGAAGCGGCACGAAGTAGCCCGAGCGCTTGAGGTTACTGGTGACGATGGCGGCAACCCTCGGGCCCATGTCGCCTTCGCCGCCGAAGTCGGCGATCGCGATCGGCATCGGCTGGAACGTGCCTCTTCTCAGGTCAATGACCAGTTGCGCCATGGCGGGGTGCAGGCCCGATGCACTGGCCATGACCAGTGCGGCGGAACCTGTCAGCAGGCCGCGGCGGGTGGTTGCCGGGCGCAATGAGGGAGCGGGCAGGGGCAGGGTCTCGATCATCGATGTGTCACCAGGCAGTCTCGTCACAGCACGTCGCGGGCGTCGAAATTCACGACGACATCGCGCCAGTCATTGTAAAAGGGCGCGAACTGCGCCGGTATCCGCAAAGGCGCGCAGCGCCGGGTCGCGGTCAGCGCCGAGTCGGCTGCGACACGAAACAACGGATCCGACGACGCATTGACGACGGATGGCTGGCCGGACAGCGTGCCATCCTGATTGAGGGCAACCCGCACGGATGGAACCGGCGGCTTCTGCGCGCCCTGCAGCGCCACCGGCACATTCCAGCATTTCTCGAGCTGGTCCTTGATGATGCCGATCAACTGCGAGCGCATGTTCGGGTTCATGCGCTGCGACGTCCCGGCCTGTGTGCCGAGCGAGGCGACGCGGTTGACCTCGCGCGCGGCCGAGCCGGAGGACTGTGACTGTTCCTTCGCGTTCAGCAGTTTTGAAATGTCGCTGGGGTTGAACTGCGCCGCCAGCTGGGCATCGCGCCTCGCCTTCGCCTCGGCTGCGGCCTTGGCCCTGGCGTCAGCTGCGGCTTTGGCTTTTGCGACGGCCTCAGCCTTTGCCTTTGCCTCGGCCTCGGCCTTCTCCCTGGCTTCGGCGAGCGCCCGTGCCTTGGCGTCTGCTTCCGCCTTGGCCTTGGCCGCAGCCTCGGCCCTGGCCTTCGCCGCGGCACGGGCTTCCTCGGCCGCCTTCTCGCGCTGGGCCTGCAGTTCGGCCTGTTCGCTCACGGCGGCAAGCTGGTCGCGGCGAAGCTCCGGCTTCGGCTCCGGTTTGGCCGCCTCAGGCGGTTTCGGATCGGGCTTGGCGTCCGCCTTCTCCGGTTCGGGCTTCGCCGCCTGCCGGACGGGAGCCGGCGCAGGGCGTGGCGGTGGGGGAGGGGGTGCCACCTCGTCCCGTTCGGCGGTCTTGAGGTCGGCAGGCCGGGTCGGCGGGGTCGGCGCATCGCGCTTGGCCTCGCCGGGGTCCTTCTGCTCGGCGATCTCGCTCTGACGTTCGGCGCGCGGCTTCGGCGCGTCCTGGATGGCAGGGGCGCTGCGCTCGCCGCGCGTCACCTCGTTCAGCGCGGCGGGATCGACAACCTCGACGGCGATCGCCTCCTGGGCGTCCTGGAAGGGCGGCGGCGATGCTCCGAACGCAACAAGGCCCGCGACCACGATGGCCGCGTGCCCGAAAGCCGAGACGGCGACGCCTGGCTCCTGCGTCGAAAACAGCTTTGCGAAACGCAAGACGCCTACCTTTTCTGTTCCGTGTCTGTGACGAGCGCGATCTTCTTGAAGCCTGCCGCCGTGACGAGGCCCATGATCTGCGCCACGCGCCCATAGTCCACATTGCGGTGGCCGCGCACATAGATGCGCTCGTCCACCCCGGTCTTGGCCGCCGCCGTCAGCCTTGCCACCAGTTCGGCCTGCGGGACCTCCTGATCCTGAACATAAATGCGGCCCCTGTCGTCAATGGCAACGGTCACGGGCTTTTGATCGATGTTGATCGGCTTGGCCGCCGTCTGCGGCAGGTCGATCGGCACGCCGACGGCAAGCAGCGGGGCCGCAACCATGAAGATGATCAGCAGCACCAGCATGACATCGATGAAGGGCGTCATGTTGATTTCGTTCATCGGCGCATGCCTGCGCCCCCGGCCGCGCCTTCGCCGTCCTGCGCCACCCGCTGCTGCGCCTGCTGACATGCCCATGGGGTTGCTCCTCAGGCGGCCAGTTCGCGGGCGTCGCGCGGGACCATGCGCTCGTCGATCTGGCGCTGGAGGATCGCGGTGAACTCGTCCGCGAAGGTTTCGAGGCGGCCCGTGGCCTTGGCAGCGTCGGCCTGCAGCTTGTTGTAGGCGATGACGGCGGGAATGGCCGCGAACAGGCCGATGGCGGTGGCGAGCAGCGCCTCCGCAATGCCCGGCGCGACCACCGCGAGGGAGGTGTTCTTGGAGACAGCGATGGCCTGGAAGGCGGTCATGATGCCCCAGACCGTGCCGAACAGGCCGATGAAGGGCGCCGATGAGCCGATGGTGGCGAGGATGAGCAGCTTTTTTTCGAGCCGTTCGCTTTCGCGCTGGATGGTGACGTCCACCACGCGGTCGATGCGCTGGGCAAGGCTGGCGACCGAGCGGCCGCCATTCTCGAAGGAACGCTTCCATTCGCGCATCGCCGCGACGAAGACGGCCGACATGTCGGTCACCGGCTTGTTGGCGAGGCTGCGGTAGAGTTCGTCCAGCGACTGGCCCGACCAGAAGGTCTCCTCGAAACGGTCCATGGCCACCTGGCTGCGGCGGAACAGCAGCGTCTTGTCGACGATGATGGCCCAGCACCAGACAGAGGCGACAACCAGCCCGATCATGACAAGCTTCACCACGAGGTGCGCGTGCATGAACAGCGTCCAGAAGGACATGTCGATCGGGGCCTGTGCAATCTCGACGGGTGTCATCTTGTCCTGTCCTTGAACCGCGATCCTTGCGGGGCTGGTCCTCATGGAGCCTGGGCATGCGCCACGACGCACGCCCAAGGCGGCAACCTGGTTTCTCGATGCCGGGGCGTGGTTCCAGATCATCTCGCGCCTGATTCCGGCGAAAGAAGGGCGCAAAAGCTGGTCTGGAACATGGTTTTCCCGTGTTCAAGACAAGTTAAGCCCTCAATAGGGTTAATGTCCGGTTAGGATTGCGTGCAGCGCAGCATGGCGTGTCTGCAATCCCCGCATCCTGGGCCCATCGAAGGACGTGGGTTCGAGCTCTGCAGATGTGGCAGGTCATCCCTCACGTGCTCAGGATCGTGGGCAAGCCAGGGTCAACGCTGACCCATCACATCCGCCAGGTCCGTCGCGAGATCGCCCCTTGGCGCGACCATGATGTGCTCCAGCCCGAGCCAGTGGGCCATGAGCCGCAGCTCCGCCGCCAGTGGCTCAAGCGTGCGGCCGCGATTGCTGTCCGGTTCGCTGTGAACGGCGAGCACCCGCAGGATGCGCGCCTGGCGGTCGGCCTTCAGGTCCACCCTCGCCACCACACGCTCGCCGAGCACAAAGGGCAGGACATAATAGCCGTGGATGCGCTTCTCCTTCGGCGTGTAGATTTCCAGCCTGATGCGGGCGCCGAACAGCGCCTCGGTCCGCTCGCGCTGCCAGATCAGCGGATCGAACGGAGCCAGCAGCGCCCGCGCCTCGACGCGGCGCGGAATCCGTGCCTGATGCCAGAGATAGGCGGGCTTGGCCCAGCCTTCGATCATCACGGGCAGAAGTTCGCCGGTCTCGACCAGTTCGGCAACCCTGGCCTTGCTGTCGGCCGGATCAAGCCTGAAGTAGTCGCGCAGGCACCGTTCGGTTCCGACGCCATGGGCTGCTGCGCAGACCCGCATCAATTCGCGCTGGGCGTCGGCTTCCGGCGGCGTCGGGGCCGCCAGGACCGGCTTGGGCAGCACGCGCTCGGTCAGATCGTAAATGCGCTCAAAGGCGCCGCGCCGCGTTGCCGTCGTGACTTCACCCGCCCAGAACAGCCATTCCAGCGCGCTCTTGCCCTCCGACCAGCCCCACCAGCCGCCCTCGCCCCTTGTCTTGATGGAGAGTTCTGATGCTGCGAGGGGCCCGCGCGCCGCGACCTCGCGCCGGACCGTTTCGATGACCTCAGCCCTCTCGCGCCCGAAGCGGGCAAGGCCGCCATAGATCCCGGTTCCGGCTGCGGCGCGCGCCATGCGCCAGCGGAACAGGGGCTGGAGCGTGACGGGCAGCAAGGATGCTTCGTGCCCCCAGTATTCGAACAGTTTGCGCCGCCGCCCATCATAGGCGAGTGCGTCAAGATCGGTTGTTGGGTAGTGACCGAGCCGCGAGAAGCCCGGCAGCGCGTGGGCGCGCGCGATGATGTTGACGCTGTCGATCTGCAGCACGCCGAGGCGCTGCACCAGCCTTACGAGTTCCAGCCTGGTCGAAGGGTCGTGCCCGCGCGGCTGCCCGAAACCCTGCGCCGCGAGCGCCACGCGCCGCGCCTCGCGCAAGGACAGGGTGTTCGAGCCCGGCTTCGGCCCCATGGCGCGCGCTCACGCCCCGTCGAGCTTGAGCCGTCGGCGGAGCGCTTCGGGAATACGCCGCGCCTTGCCGCCGCCAACGCAAGCGACCTTCACCTCAGCCGTCACGAGCACCTCCCCGCCGCGCAGAACGCGCTGGCTGAGGTCCATCGTCGCGCCGCGGGCGATGGTCGGCCTGGTCTCGATGACCAGTTCATCATCCATGAGGGCGGGCCTGAGCCAGTCTATGCCCATGCTGCGGACGGCGAAGGCCAGCGGCACGTCACCGTCGAACAGCTCGCGCTGCTCGACACCCAGGGACCGGATCAGCTCGGTGCGCCCGCGCTCCATGAAACGCAGGTAGGAGGCATGATAGACCACGCCGGAAAAGTCGGTGTCCTCGTAATAGACGCGGATGGGCAGGCGGTGGGGGATCATGGCGAAAGCAGACCAAGGCCGCACGATGCCTCCGCGACCGCAAGCCGCAGCTGGTGGGTCCACGCAACATGGCCGGGAGACAACAGCCGTGAAGCCATCCGGTGGACATCGACATGCTCACTGCCGGACCTTGCCATGTTCCGCGCCTCGATCAAGGCAATGACTTCGCGGTCATGCGCCGTCAGCGATTGTGGCAGCCCCTGCACCATCGTCAAGACCTCAGAGCGAGGCTGCAGCGCGCCGATCATGAACGGGTCTGTGACACCTGCAAAGGCAGGCAGCTTGCGCTGAACAACGCGTTTGCTGATCCGGAAGAGGCGGATCCGGACCGACGGAGCAATCAAGATCACGCGAAACGGTGGCGCGGCGGGGCCTTGGCAGGCGGCTCCTTGGCAGGCGGCTCACTGCCTGCGAGCGCCGCCAGGCGCCGCGCACTCCCTCGCCCGATCAAGGCCTTGAGCGCCTCGCGCAGCAGCGCCGACGTCTCGTCGTTTGCGACAAAGCTGCGTGCATGGGCCACAAACGCGTCATCCAAGGTCACCGTCGTTCGCATCGTGGCGCCTGCCTGCATCACCAGGAGCAGCCATGGATGCTGATTGCAATGTCTCACTCCCCCTCATCCCCGAACAGCCCGAACTGCGCGCTCTCGCGTCTGGGTTCGGGCAGTCCCAGATGCCGGAAGGCGGCGATGGTGAGCAGCCGCCCGCGCGGGGTGCGCTGCAGGAAGCCCTGCTGCAGCAAGAAGGGCTCGATGATGTCCTCGACGGCGTCGCGGGGTTCGGACAGCGCCGCAGCGATGGTCTCGATCCCGACAGGGCCGCCGGCGAATTTCTCGGCGACCATGAGCAGGTAGCGACGGTCCATCACGTCAAGGCCGATGGCGTCGACGTCGAGCAGGCGCAGTGCCTTGTCGGCAACCGGGCGGGTGATCCGGTCGGCGCCGTCGACGATGGCGAAGTCGCGCACGCGGCGCAGCAGCCGGCCGGCGATGCGGGGCGTGCCGCGCGAGCGTTTCGCCAGCTCGTTGGCCCCGTCCTCGCTCATGCCGATGCCCATCACGCGTGCGCCGCGCGCCACGATCTGCTCCAACTCCTCCACCGAGTAGAAATTGAGGCGGATCGGAATGCCGAAGCGATCGCGCAGGGGTGTGGTCAGAAGGCCGGCGCGGGTGGTTGCCCCGACGAGCGTGAACTTCGGCAGGTCGATCTTCACCGACCGCGCCGAGGGACCCTCGCCGATGATCAGGTCAAGCTGGTAGTCCTCCATCGCCGGATAGAGGATTTCCTCGACGGCGGGATTGAGCCGGTGGATTTCATCGATGAAGAGCACGTCGCGCTCTTCGAGATTGGTCAGCTGAGCTGCCAGATCGCCCGCCTTTGCGATGACTGGGCCGGAGGTGGAGCGGAAATTGACCCCCATCTCGCGGGCCACGATCTGCGCCAGCGTGGTCTTGCCAAGGCCAGGCGGGCCGACGAACAGCACGTGGTCGAGGGCGTCGCCGCGCGTTTTCGCCGCCTGGATGAAGACCTTGAGGTTGTCCTGCGCCTGCTGCTGGCCGATGAATTCGCCGAGTTGCAGCGGACGGATCGACTGGTCGATGTCATCCTCGCGCTTGGCGGCGTTGAGCAGGCCGGGGCGTTTGTTGTCGCTCATCAGCGCTGTTTGACCCGAATTGCCGCCATGCGCAAGCGAGGCCTGAGCCGGTCACAGGTCGATGTCCGGCCGGCGCATGGCGCGGCAGGCGCTGCGGTGCTGACAGAGACGGTGGATGCCGGGCCGGACAGCGCGGTCGGCGTCGAGGCCGCCGGCGAGCAGGGTCATGCACCGCATGCGGTCCGTCCGGACAAAGCGCACCGCTTCATCCCTGTCATTGCTTGTGATGGCGAAGCCCAGTTGGGCGTTCATTTTGCCAGTTCCTTCAATCCTTGCCGGATCAGTTGCCCGGTCTGCGCGCTGTCTCCGAGCGCCCTCATGGCGGAGGCAATGGCCGACTGGGCCTGCGCCTGCGGATATCCCAGATTGATCAGCGCGGAGACCGCGTCGCTGACCGGGCGCGGCGCCGCCTTCGCGTCAAGCGCTCCGGACAACTGTGCCAGGCCGGGATCAACCATCCCGAAGGCGGGCGCCTTGTCCTTCAGTTCGACGCAGATCCGTTGCGCGAGCTTGGGGCCAACCCCGTTGGCGCGGGCAATCTGCGCCTTGTCACCGGTCGCAATGGCCGTGGCCAGGTCGCCGGGATCGAATATCGATTGGAGGGCGAGGGCCACTTTTGCGCCGACGCCCTGAACGCTTTGCAGCAACCTGAACCAGTTCTGCTCGGCTTCGCTCCTGAAGCCGAACAGTCGGATGGCGTCCTCACGGACCTGTGTTTCAATCCAAAGCGAGGCCGCTTCGCCCGCGGGGGGCAAGGCCTGCAGGGTTCTGGATGAGCAGAACACCACGTAACCCACGCCATGAACATCGACGATGACATAGTCCTCGCCATAGACATCGATCGCGCCCTTGAGCCTGCCGATCATGAAATCCCCCAATACCAATCGCCCGGGACGGGAAAGCCAAACCTGGCCACTTTACGGTGAATGTCGTTGCAATCGTGCAAGATGTCCGCGGTGTTGCGCATGTGTTATGGCAATTGCGAGGGCATCTGCGGCATCCTCCGTCTTTGCATCGGACTTCGGCAGCAGAACTTTCACCATGGCCGAGACCTGCCGCTTGTCGGCATGGCCGGTGCCGACGATGGTCTTCTTGACCAGATTGGCCGCATACTCTGCCACCTCGAGCCCTGCCAGCGCCGGCACCAGCAAGGCCACGCCACGGGCATGGCCAAGCTTCAGGGTCGCCTGCGCATCCTTGTTGACGAAGGTCTCCTCGACCGCGACTTCCTCAGGCTCATGCTCGGTCAGAACCTGGCTCAGGCCGTCATGGAGCTGGCGCAGGCGGGCCGCGGTGGAGAGCTTGTCGCTGCTCAGCACGGTCCCGCAGGCCACGAATGAGAGCCGCGTGCCCTCCTGCACGATCATGCCCCAGCCCGTCTTGCGCAGACCGGGGTCAATGCCGAGGATGCGAATCGGTCTGGTCATCGGCCAGTTCTAGAAGGATGGTCCCGCTTGCGTCGCCTGCTTTGCGCAGGCATGCACATGAAATGACATTGTTCGATGCACTTGTTGGCGCCGTGCAATTTGATGCGGCGCTGGCCGTGCTTGCAGGAGCCGCGTTCCTCGGCGGACTGGTGCGCGGCTTCACCGGCTTCGGTTTTGCCATGATCTTCATGCCGATCGCCGGGCTTGTCGTGCCGCTGCCACTGGCATCCGCGCTGATCTGGGCGCTTGATGCGCCCTTCGCGCTGCCGCTGGCGGCCCGCTCGCTGCGCAAGGCGCAGTGGCGCGAGGTGATTCCCCTTTTGATCGGCGCCACGCTGCTGCTGCCGGTGGGGATCTGGCTGCTGTTGTCCTTGCCGCAACTGGCGATGCGCTGGCTGATTGCTGGCCTGATCCTGGCTGCCGTCATCGTCCTGGCCACGGGCTGGCGCTGGAAAGGCCGGGCGGGGGTTCCGCTGTCGCTGGGGGTCGGTGGCCTGTCCGGGCTCGGCGCCGGCCTTGCGCAGCTGGGCGGCATGCCGCTCGCGATCTTCTGGCTCAGTGCCCAGAACAAGTCGGCCGAGCAGATGCGGCATGATCTGGTGACCTATTTCGCCTGCGCCACCGTGATCTCGGCGCTCCTGCTGAGCTGGAACGGCATCCTGGGCTGGGCCTCGCTGACGGTGGCGCTGCCGCTGCTTGTGCCCTATGGAAGCGGCGTGCTGATCGGGACGAGGGGCTATGGCCTTGCCAGCGAGCGGACATTCCGCCGCATCGCCTATGGCGTGATCATGCTGGCAGCCCTTGTCAGTCTTCCGCTCTGGGACGGCGTGCTGGGCCGGGGCTGATCAGGTCGTCAGCCTGGCCATCACCTCGTCGGACACCTCGAAGTTGGAGAAGATGTTCTGCACATCATCATCATTCTCCATGATGTCGAGCAGCTTCAGCATCGCTTGCGCCTTGTCCTCGTCGAGCATCACCATGGTCTGCGGCTTCCACACCGCCTTGGCGGTGTTGGGCGGCCCCAGCATGGCCTCCAGCGCCTTCGACACCTCGGACAGGTCCGGGAAGGCGCAGGTGATGGTGTGGCTGCCCTCGTCCGATTGCACGTCGTCGGCGCCGGCCTCTATGGCCGCCTCCATCACCTTGTCGGCATCGCCGGCCGTGCCGGGATAGGCGATCTCGCCGACACGGTCGAACATGAAGGTGGCCGAGCCGGTGGCGCCGAGTTCGCCGCCAGCCTTGGTGAAGTAGGAGCGCACGTTGGCACCGGTGCGGTTGCGGTTGTCGGTCAAGGCCTCGACGATCAACATGACACCGCCGGGGCCGCGACCCTCATAGCGCACCTCGTCGTAGGTCTCGCCGTCATGGCCAGCGGCCTTCTTGATGGCCCGCTCGATGTTGTCCTTGGGCATGTTCTCGGCACGGGCGGCGATCACGGCCATGCGCAGGCGCGGGTTCATGGCGGGGTCGGGCAGGCCGAGCTTGGCCGCCACGGTGATCTCGCGCGCCAGCTTGCCGAAGAGCTTGGAGCGCATTGCGTCCTGCTTGCCCTTGCGGTGCATGATGTTCTTGAACTGTGAATGCCCGGCCACCTGAGCCCCCGTCCTGTCACACGGCGTCCGTCGCCAGAAACTGGCGCTGCGAACCGCGCGAAACCGATTTGGCCCGGCTTATCACAAAGCTTTCGCGCTTGAGAAGCAGGCAGGCGCGCCTCAGACCCCGATCATCGTCATCAGGGCGAACCAGCCTGCATAGGCGAGACCGCCGACCAGGAGGGTGGTGTAGGTCAGGCCTGCCGTGCCGATCGCAAGCCCAAGCCCAAGATAAAGGCCGTCCTCTTCCGTCACTGCCAGCGAGATCAGGATCACCGCGACGGCGGGCGGAAAGTTCGTGCCGGGCAGCGGAATGATGATGGAGATCGCGCACAGCGCGGCGAAGATGCCGATCACACGGTCCATCGCAGGGGAAAACAGACCCGTCAGGCGCGGCCGCAGGATGCCCTCGATCGTGCGCAGGCGCGGTTCGACGGCGTTGACCATCTTGACGAGGGTGGTGCGCTGGATGGTCCTGGTCTCGATCGATCGCGGCAGCCAGGGGCGCGGCCGGCCCAGCGCCATCTGCAGCGTGATGAACAAGAGCGGGATGCCGAACAACGAGCCCAGACCGGGCGTGGGGATCAGGTTGGGCAGGCAGAACACGATCATCAGGATGCCGAAGGCCCGCTCGCCGAAAGCAGTCGTCATCTGTCCGATGCTGACCGTTTCGCCCCCGGTGCGGTCCGCCAAGGCGCGCAGGATGTTGCTGGCGCTGGCATGTTCGAAAGCAGGATCGCTGTGCCGGACAGGCAGTTCGCCAGGCATGGCTCAGCTTTCCCAGAAGGCCGGTTTCTGTTCGACGAGATGGGGGCCGATCCTGGTGGCCGAGACCTTGGTGGCCAATCCGGTCCTGTCGTCGGTCTCCACGGCCACACCGCACAAGGTGCCATCGCCGCCCGCAGCCTCCCAGCGCTGCAGCGGTGTCTTCTGGATCATGCGCCGGATCGGCTCATGCCGGTCAAAGCCGATGACGGACTGGTAGTCGCCGCACATGCCGGCGTCGGTCTGGAAGGCGGTGCCACCCGGCAGGATGCGGGTGTCTGCCGTCGGCACATGGGTATGGGTTCCGACTGCGAGCGAGACCCGGCCGTCAAAGTTCCAGCCGAAGGCCTGCTTTTCGGAGGTTGCCTCGGCATGGACATCAAGCACGATGGCGTCGACGACCTCGCGCAGCGGGGCCTGTGCGATCGCCTCCTCGACCGCGCGGAAGGGATCATCCAGCGGCTCCATCTCGATCCGTCCCATCACGTTGATCACCAGCACACGCTGGCCTTTCGCTGTCTCCACCATGGCGGCGCCCCGTCCCGGCGTGCCCGGCGGGTAGTTGGCGGGCCTCACCAGCCTGTGCTGGCGTTCGATGAACACCAGCGCCTCGCGCTGGTCCCAGGCATGGTTGCCGAGCGTGACGGCGTCCGCGCCCGCGTCGATGATCTCCTGGCAGATGGCTTCGGTGATGCCGAAGCCGCCGGCGGCGTTTTCGCCGTTGACCACCACGCAGTCGAGGCCCCAGCGCTGGCGCAGATACGGCAGCCGTTCGGATACGGCAACCCGGCCCGCACGCCCGACGACATCACCCAGAAACAACAGACGCATGATGCCCGACAATGTGCGTGGCGAGGAGGAGCGACTTGTGCCGGAAAACGCGCAAAGGTCAACGCATCAGCTGTTGTGGCCGTCCGGAATCGTGATGCCGCGCTCGGTTGCGACGGCGTCGAGGCCCTGGTCATGGGCTTCAGCCGGCACGTCGCCGATCTCTTGCGCGGCATAGCCAATGCCGATGGCCAGGAGCGGGCCGCGCGCCCTCAGGGTGGCAATGGCCCTGTCATAGTGACCCTTGCCATAGCCGAGGCGGTGGCAGCGGCGATCAAAGGCCAGAAGCGGGACGATCAGGGCCGTGGGCTGGACGACCGATGCGCTTTCGAGCGGAACAAGCGTGCCAAATCCGCCCGGGATGATCGGCTCCCAGGGCTTCCAGCTCAGAAAGGCGATCTCGCGGCCATCGCCGTCTGCGCGCGGCATCATCGCGGGCAGGGCCAGCGCTAATCCACGCTCCTGAAGTGCCACCATCAGCGGCCTGGTGTCGGCCTCGGAGCGCATGGGCCAGTAGGCCGCCAGCGTGCCGCTGAACCCGGTCAGAAGCCCGGAGCCGAGCAGGTTCTCGGTGATCTGCCGGTCCCATTCGAGCCGGTCATCGATCTCGAGCGCGTCACGGCGACGGGCCGCCTCGCCGCGCAGCCGGGCCTTCAGCGCAACACGGGTCATGGCAGGAGCCTCGGGCAGACGGGTACAGTGCGGGTTCAGTGCGGAGCCACCATGGCCGTTGGGTTTTCGATCCCGGGACACCTACAATGTAGGTGGGCGCCGTTTGTCCTGGTCCACGGACCAGGTCAGGAACAGCTCCCGGACGGATCAATAAGGGCCCGGGGATACATTTCCCTGACGAACCGGGCAGCCCCGCAACCCTTATGTAGAAGCTCGCGGCCTGACTGTGAAGGGACAATGCCGGGGCGTCCTACAAGCGGTCCTCCAGCGCTGTCATGACGCCACGCAGTTCTGCCAGCCCCTTGAGCCGCCCGATGCCGGTGTAGCCCGGGGTCACCGTCTTGCCCAGGTCGTCGAGCATGCGGTGGCCGTGGTCGGGGCGCATCACGATCTTGTCCGTCACGGGTCGTTGCCGGTTTTCCTTCAGCAGCGCCGCCAGAACCGCCACCATGTCGACATCGCCGTCCAGATGGTCGGCCTCATGGAACGACAGCCCGTCCGTGTCGCGTCTGGTCGCGCGCAGATGGGCAAAGCCGATGCGCGGGCCGAACTGTGCCGCCATGGCCGGAAGATCATTGTCGGGCCTCACACCGAGCGAACCGGTGCACAAGCACATGCCGTTGGCGGGGCTGGGCACGGCGTCGAACAGGGCCTGATAGTCAGCCGCCGTGGATGCCACGCGCGGCAAACCGAACAGCGGGCGCGGCGGATCGTCCGGGTGCAGGGTCAGACGAACGCCGAGGCTTTCGGCCACGGGCGTGACGATGCCGAGAAACGCGATCAGATTCCGGCGGAGCTGGGCCGCCCCGATGCCGCGATACAGCGCCAGCCGTTCACGGAAGGCCGGAATCGTCAACGGTTCGGTTGTCGAGCCGGGCAAGGCGGAGGCGATCACCTTGATCAGGTAGGCAATATCGTCCGGACCCATGGCCTCGTGGAGCGCGCGCGCCCTGGCGCGGGTGCCGGCGTCGAAATCACGCTCCGCGCCGGGCCGTTCGAGGATGTGCAGCTCGAAGGCGGCGAAGCGGTCGTTGTCGAAGCGCAGCGCCGTGGCGCCCGTCGGCAGCGGCCAGTCGAGATCGGTGCGCGCCCAATCCACGACCGGCATGAAATTATAGCAGATGATCCTGATGTCGTTGGCGGCGACGGCCTTCAGGCTTTCCACCCAGGCCTCGATCGAGCGCGTCGCTCCCGCGCCAAGGCGCTTGACATCGTCCGGAACCGGAATGCTCTCGACCACGGTCCAGCTCAGTGGTGTGCGGCCCGCTGGCGCGGTCTCGATCAGGGCCTTGCGCTCGGCCACCGCGCGGCGGGTCCAGGCTTCGCCGATCGGCACATCGTGCAGGGCGCTGACGATTTCGCGCGCCCCAGCCTGCCGGATGTCGTCAAGCGACACCGGATCCTTTGGCCCGAACCAGCGCCAGCCCTGAAGCAGCATGGGATTGTCCTCATATGAAATAGCCGGGGTAGTCCTGGCGAAGCGTCACGACATCCGGGACCAGCGCGGAAAGGTGGCGCTTCATCGCGGCGAGCGCCACAGTCTCGTTGCGCGCCCTCAGGGCCTGCATGACCTCACGGTGTTCGCTGATTGCCATCAGCATCCGGCCCGGAATCGGCAGGGTGAGCAGACGGCAACGGTCGATCTGGGCTTTCGCCGCCTGCACGACGCGCCAGAGCCCGCGATGGCCCCCGACTTCGGCCAGGGTTTCGTGAAACGCTTCATCCGCGGCATGAAAGCCCTTGCGGTCGTCAATGGAGGCCATGGCCTGCTGGCGGGCAATCACCGCGTCGAGACGGTCAAGATCCTGATCTGAGGCCTTCGCCACAGCGAGCGCCACGGCCGCCGCTTCGAGCGCCTGCCGCACGACGACGGCCTCGGGCAACGCATCGACCGGGATGCGGCCGACGATCGTTCCGGACTGGGGAAAGATCTCCACGAGCCCTTCCTCGGAGAGACGGATCAGCGCCTCGCGGACGGGCGTGCGGCTGACGCCGAACTGCTGCGTCAGCAGCTTCTCGATCAGCGGCGCACCGGGGGGCAGCGACAGATCGAGAATGGAGCGGCGCAACGCGGCCATGATCGCGGTTGCGGCCGTGGCGCGCTGCTGCGCCAACCCGGGATGGGCCGGCACAGCGCGCAGCAGCGGGCGCCGCTCCGGGCCCGCAGGCGCGTCCTCGGTGGGCGGTTGCCGGCGCGCGGTGGCCATCACCCCCGGCTCCGCATCTGAGATTCACGGCTTGCCCATGGCATGTCGGTTGACATACTAATATATCAGAGTGCAGACAAGATCAAAGATCGGACCTCCAGGGTCCGGCACGGCCGGAACGGTTCACAGGCGAGGACAAGGCGGGACGATGGCCCTTCATCCGGACAGGCTCTTTCCGGCCGATGAATCGCAGCGCGGCATCGCACGGCGGCTTTATGCGGCGGTGCGCGACCTGCCGATCCTCAGCCCGCATGGGCACACTGATCCGGCCTGGTATGCCCTCGACGAGCCCTTCCCCGACCCTGCGGCCCTGTTCGTCAAGCCGGACCATTATGTGTTCCGCATGCTGTATTCGCAGGGTGTTCCGCTCGAGCAGCTGGGGGTTCCTCGCGCTGATGGCGGGCCGGTCGAAACCGATCCACGCGCGATCTGGCGCCGTTTCGCGGCACACTGGCATCTGTTTCGCGGCACACCGACGAAGATGTGGTTCGAGCATGCGCTGGAAGACATTTTCGGCGTGACCGAGGTCCTTGCTCCCGGCAATGCCGAGCGTCTCTATGACGCGATCGCCGAGGCTCTCGCGACGCCGGCCCTGCGCCCAAGGGCGCTGTATGACCGTTTCAGGATCAAGGCGATCGCGACGACCGACGGCGCGCTCGATGATCTGGCGCATCATGACACCATCCGCGCGTCCGGCTGGGCCGGGCGGGTGTTGCCCTGCTACCGGCCCGACGCCGTTGTCGATCCGGAGTTCGACGGCTTCCGCTCCAATGTCGCATCGCTTGGCGCGTTGACCGGCGAGGACACGGCAAGCTGGTCCGGCTATCTGGCGGCCCATCGCAAGCGCCGCGCTGCCTTCATCGCGCGCGGCGCGACCGCGTCCGACCATGGCCATGCCACCGCCCGGACGATGAACCTGCCCAAGGCCGAGGCCGAGGCTTTGTTCGCCACGGTCACGACGGGCACGCCGAGCCCTGCCGAATCCGACGCCTTCCGCGGGCAGATGATCACGGAGTTCGCGCGCATGAGCCTTGATGACGGTCTCGTGCTGCAGCTTCACCCCGGCTCGTTCCGCAACCACAGCGACATGCTGTTCCGCCGCTTCGGGCGCGACAAGGGCGCGGATATTCCGACGCCGACCGATTACGTCCGGGCACTGAAGCCGCTTCTCGATGCTGTCGGCCATGAGGCAGGGCTCACGATCATCCTGTTCACGCTCGACGAGACGGCCTACAGCCGCGAGCTTGCGCCGCTGGCGGGGGTGTATCCCGCCTTGAAGCTCGGGCCCGCCTGGTGGTTCTTTGATGCGCCGGACGGCATGCGCCGCTTCCGCGAGCTGACCACGGAGACGGCCGGCTTCGCCAACACCGTCGGGTTCAACGACGACACGCGCGCCTATCTCTCGATTCCGGCACGCCATGACATGGCGCGCCGCTGCGATTGCGCCTTTCTCAGCCGCCTTGTGGCGGAACACCGGCTTTCCGAGGATGACGCCAGCGACATCGCCATCGATCTTGCCATCCGACTTGCAGAAAAGGCGTACAGGCTATGATGCCCATCGACATGCGGCAGGCCGCCCATCCGCGCGACGTCAAGAACTATGACACCGCCGCCCTGCGCCGCGATTTCCTGATCGAACCGCTGTTTTCCACCGGCTCGATCCATCTGACCTACAGCCATTACGAGCGCATGATCGTTGGCGGCGTCGTGCCGGTGATGGCGGAGATCGCGTTGCCGGCCTACCGGCCAACGGGAACCGCGTTCTTCCTCGCCCGCCGCGAACTTGGCGTGTTCAACATCGGCGGCCCCGGACGCGTCACGGTCGACGGCACCGCCTACGACATGGGCCGGCTTGATGCGCTTTATGTCGGCGTCGGCAGCCATGATGTTCACTTCTCCAGCAAGGAGCCGTCGAAGCCCGCGCGATTTTATCTCCTCAGCACGCCCGCCCATCGTCCCGCCAAGACCCAGAGGATCACGCATGCCGACGCCCGCAAGCTCCAGATGGGTGCGCTGGAGACTGCCAACACGCGCACCATCTGCCAGTATCTGATGCCGGATCTGTGCGGCACGAACCAACTCGTGATGGGGTTGACCCTACTCGCGCCGGGCGCTGTGTGGAACACGATGCCGGCTCATACCCATGACCGGCGCTCGGAAGCCTATCTTTACTTCGATCTGGCCCCCACCGCGCGGGTCCTGCACCTGATGGGCGAGCCGGCGCAGACGCGCCATCTGGTGGTCGCCAACGAGCAGGCTGTGCTGTCGCCGAACTGGTCGATCCACAGCGGCTGCGGCACCTCGCACTACAGCTTCATCTGGGGCATGGGCGGTGACAATGTCGAGTACACCGACATGGACCCGGCACCGATGGAGATGCTGCGATGACGCAGGCGGCGTCACCGTTCAGCCTCGCCGGAGCCCGGGCCCTCGTCACGGGCGCCAACACCGGCATCGGGCAGGGCATTGCGGTCGCGCTGGCCGGCGCCGGCGCAGAGGTGCTGGCGGTCGGCCGATCGGCAATGGACGAAACGGTAGCGCTGATCACGGCGGCGGGCGGCGTCTGCCACGCGATCCGCTGCGATCTGGCGGACAGTGCAGCGCGTGCGGGCCTGATCAGCGAGGCCATGGCGCGCTTCGGTCCGCTGGACATCCTGGTCAACAATGCGGGGATCATCCGGCGTGCGGATGCGCTCGACTTCACCGAACAGGACTGGGACGACGTCATGGACGTCAACCTGAAAGCGGTCTTCTTTCTGGCCCAGGCCTTTGCGCGGCAGGCACTCGCGGCGAAGCGTCCGGGCAAGATCATCAACATCGCCTCGATGCTGTCCTTCCAGGGCGGCATCCGCGTCGCGTCCTACACGGCCAGCAAGGGCGGCGTCGCCGGCATCACCAGGCTGCTGGCCTGTGAATGGGCCGCCAAGGGCATCAACGTCAACGCCATCGCGCCGGGCTATATCGTCAGCAACAACACCGGGGCCCTCCGAGCCGATCCGGATCGCTCGGCGGCGATCCTGGCGCGCATCCCCGCCGCAGGCTGGGGCGCGCCAGACGATATCGGCGGCGCGGCCGTGTTTCTCGCCAGCAAGGCGGCGCGCTATGTCCACGGTGCCATCCTTCCCGTCGATGGCGGCTGGCTGGCGAGGTGATGCGGATGGCACAGGCTGCAAACATCAAGGGCGCGCCGTTTGTCGCTTCCGCCGACATTCCCTGGCAGGTGGTCGGCGATGGCGTGCGCCGGAAGATCCTGTCCCATGCGGACGGCATCATGATCGTGCATGTCGCCTTCGAGGCTGGCGCGATCGGAGCTGAACACAACCATCCCCATCTGCAGGGCACGCTGGTGGAAAGCGGCGTGTTCGACGTCACCATCGGGGGTGAAACGCGCCGGCTCGTTGCCGGCGACACCTTCTTCGTGCCGACCATGGTGCTCCACGGCGTCGTCGCCGTGCAAGCCGGCCGGCTCGTGGACAGCTTCACGCCCATGCGGGAAGACTTTACCTGACAGCAACGACACCCGGATCAGAGCCGGGGCAAAACCCAACCCCGACATGGGGACCACAAGGAGAGGACATACCATGACGACACGACGCCTGTTTTCACTGATCGCGGCGGCTGCGGCCCTCGCCATCGCTACCGCCTCGGCCAGCGCCCAGACCCTCCGCTCGACCGATATTCATCCCACCGACTACCCCACCGTCGAGGCCGTGCGCCACATAGGCACGCTGCTGGAGCAGCGCACCAATGGCCGGCTGAAGATCCAGGTTTTCCATTCGGGCCAGCTCGGCAACGAGAAGGACACGATCGAGCAGACGCGCTTTGGCGTGATCGACCTCAACCGCATCAACATGGCCCCGTTCAACAACCTGATCCCGGCCACCAATGTGCCCTCGCTGCCCTTCATCTTCCGGTCGGTCGCGCATATGCGCACGGTCATGGATGGCCCGATCGGCGACAGCATCCTCAAGGAATTCGACAAGCACGATCTCGTCGGCCTGGCCTTCTACGATTCCGGTTCGCGCTCGTTCTACAACTCCAAGCGCCCGATCAACACGCCTGCCGACATGCGGGGGATGAAGATCCGCGTGCAGCAGTCGGACATGTTCGTCGCGCTCGTGTCCGCGCTGGGCGCCAATGCCACCCCGATGGCCTTCGGCGAGGTCTACTCGGCGCTGCAGACCGGCGTGATCGACGGCGCTGAGAACAACTGGCCGTCGTTCGAATCGACCAAGCATTTCGAGGTCTCGAAGTTCTACTCGATGACCGAGCACTCGCTGTCGCCTGAAGTGCTGGTCATGTCCAAGCGCAGCTTCGACAAGCTCTCGGCCGCCGACCAGGCCATTCTCCGCGCTGCGGCGAAGGAGTCTGTCGCCAAGATGCGCGAGCTCTGGGATGCGCGCGAGAAGGCTTCCGAAGCAAAGGTGCGGGCTGGCGGCGCGGTGATCAACATGGTGGAGAAGCAGCCCTTCATCGACGCGATGAAGCCTGTCTATGACCGCTTCGTCACTGATCCGGCGCTCAAGGACCTTGTGGCGCGCATCCAGGCCGTCAAGTGATCTGAGCAATCCCTTGGGCAGCCCCGAACCAGGGGCTGCCCTTGTCCCTGTCCGGCGATTCACGTCGAGGAGTGCTCCATGACCGGTTTTGTCCGGCTTCTGTCGTGGCTTGCGGCCCGGCTCAGTCTGGTCTGCTTGCTTGCCGCCGGCCTTGGTCTGATCGCCATGACGGTCATCGTCGCATGGACCGTTTTCGGCCGCTATGTGCTCAATGCCACGCCAACCTGGGGCGAGCCCGTATCCCTGTTCCTGATGCTCTGGTTCATCCTCCTCGGCGGCTCGGTCGGCGTGCGCGAGCTTGATCACATGGGCTTCGATATCGGGCTGCATTATGCGCGGGGTGCGTGGAAATCGGCGCTGGTGATCACCAATGAGCTTCTGGTGACGATCTTCGGCATCGCCATGGTCTGGTACGGCACGGAACTGGCCGCCAAGGTCTGGAGCGACCGGCTGCCGATGATCGGCATTTCAAAGGGCTGGGATTATGTGCCGGTCGTCGCCGGCGGCGTTCTGATCACCCTGTTCTCGATCGAGAAGCTTCTGCTGTTTCTCACCAACCAGAAGCCCGTGCCGATGCCACTGCGCGCGGCCGGCCACGCCGGGGAGGCCTGAGCCATGGAGATCGCCATCCTGTTCGTGTCCTTCACGCTGCTGTTGCTGATGGGCGTGCCGGTTGCGTTCTGCCTGGGCCTGTCCTCGCTGGCGACCGTGCTTTACATGGGCATCCCGCCAGTGGTCGTCTTCCAGCAACTGTCGACCGGGATGAATGCCTTCGCCATGCTGGCGATCCCGTTCTTCATCTATTCGGGTGACCTGATGATCCGGGGCGGCATTGCTGATCGCCTGATCCAGTTCGCCTCGTCGCTGGTCGGCCACCTGCGCGGCGGCCTGGGCCAGGTCAACGTCATCACCTGCACCCTGTTCGGCGGCATTTCCGGCTCGGCGGTGGCGGATGCGTCGGCGGTCGGCGGCATCATGATCCCGCAGATGGTCAAGCGCGGCTATGCTCCGGACTATGCCGTCAATGTCACCGCCAATGCGGCGATCATCGCCCTGCTGATCCCGCCCTCGCACAACATGATCATCTATTCGCTGGCGGCGGGCGGAACGATCTCGATCGCCGATCTGTTCACGGCCGGGATTGTGCCAGGCCTGATGCTAGCCCTGTCGCTCATGATTGCTGCCTGGGCCGTGGCCGTGAAACGCGGCTATCCGGCGGAGGTGTTCCCCGGCTTTCTCGCAGTGGCCCGCTTCTTTGTTGCGGCACTGCCGGGAATCCTGCTGATCGGGATCATCTTCGGCGGCGTCCGATCGGGGGTGTTCACCGCAACCGAGAGCTCCTGCGTGGCTGTGGTCTATGCTCTGCTGGTCACCATCTTCGTCTACCGCGAGCTCAGTTTCGAAGGCTTCGTGCAGGCGACGCTCGGCGCCGTCAGGACCACCGCGATGGTGCTGCTCGTCATCGGCGCGGCCAGTTCCTTTGGCTGGCTGATGGCCTTCCTGCAGGTGCCGACGGCAACGATCAACATGATGAACGCGATCTCCGACAATCCCATCATGATCTTGCTGCTGATCAACGTGATCTTGCTCGTTCTGGGCACCTTCATGGACATGGCGCCGATGATCATCATCTGCACGCCGATCTTCCTGCCGGTGGTGAAGGCGATCGGGGTTGATCCCGTGCATTTCGGTGTCATCCTGATCCTGAACGCCGGCATCGGGCTGAACACGCCACCGGTCGGCTCGGTGCAGTTCGTGGCCTGCGCCATCGGCAAGGTCTCGATCAGCGAGAGCATGCGCACGATCTGGCCCTTCTATGGCGCCAGCCTTGTCGTGCTGATGCTGATCACCTATGTGCCGGCCTTCTCGCTCTGGCTGCCGGGTGTCTTCAAATGAAGCGGCTGAACCTGGACAGCATCGGCGCCTTGCCGGCCGGGATCGTGCGCCCGGACAAACGGGTGCTGGGTGCCAAACCGGGCATCGTGCATCTGGGGGTCGGCGCCTTCCACCGCGCGCATCAGGCCGTCATGACCGAGGCCGCCATGCTGGCGGGCGATGCGGAATGGGGGATCGTGGCCGCAAGCCTGCGCAGCCCCGGCACGCGCGATGCCCTGATGCCGCAGGACGGGCTTTACACGCTGGCTGTGCGCGATGCCTCCGGCGAGCGGCTTCAGGTCATCGGCGTGATCCGCGACCTGCTGGTTGGCCCCGAAGACCCGGAACGGCTTGTCGCTGCCATGGCCGATCCGGCCATCCGGATCGTGTCGCTGACCGTGACCGAGAAGGGCTATTGCCACGACCCGGCGACGGGCTTGCTCGACGAGCGCCATCCCGACATCGTGCATGATCTCGCCCATCCTGAGGCGCCGCGCTCCGCGCCCGGCTACATCATCGCCGCGCTCCGGCGCCGGCGCATGGCGGGCGTTGCGCCCTTCACGGTGCTGTGCTGCGACAACCTGCCATCGAACGGCCGGACGGTGCATCGCGTGCTGACGCGCATGGCGGAGCTGATCGACCCGGCATTCGGCCGTTTCGTTGCCGGCGAGGTGGCCTGCCCGTCGACCATGGTCGACCGCATCGTGCCAGCGACAAGCGACGAGGACCTCGATCGCGTCTCGGCCGCGCTCGGCCTCGTCGATGCCTGGCCGGTGATGGCGGAGCCCTTCACGCAGTGGGTGATCGAGGACCGGTTTGCGCTTGGCCGTCCGCGCTGGGAGGCGGGCGGCGCGCAGTTCGTCAGCGATGTCGCGCCGTTCGAAGTGATGAAGCTCAGGATGCTCAACGGCGCGCATTCAAGCCTCGCCTATCTGGGGACGCTGGCCGGACTGACCTTTGTGGCCGATGCCGCCACCGACCGGGCCTTCGTCCGGTTCCTGTCGGGTCTGTGGAGCGAAGTTGCGTCCACCCTGCCGAGCGGCGCAGGACTGGAGCCGTTGGACTATGCCGCCAACCTGCTGGAGCGGTTTCGCAATCCGGCCTTGAAGCACCGGCTGATCCAGATCGCCATGGATGGGTCGCAGAAGGTGCCGCAGCGGCTGCTGGGCACCTTGCGGCAGCGCCGTGCGGCTGGTCAGTCCTGTCCCCACCTGTCCTTCGCCGTGGCCGGCTTCCTTCGCTTCATGACCGGGTCCGGCGAGACAGCCGAGCCGCTCGAGATCCGCGATCCGATGGCGGCGCTGTTTGCCGCCGCCACCCAAGCCGGCGGCGACCGGGCGCGGGCAATGCTCGGCATTGCCGCGGTCTTCGGCGATCTTGATGCCGACGAGACTGCATCGGAGGCGATCAGCGCGGCGTTCGAGCGGATCAACCGGCTTGGCGTGCGTGCGGCGATGGCCGAACTGGCCTAAACCGGCTCCGCATCGATGAAGCCCGCCGGCTCGTCGTAGAGTTCGGCCTGCAGGGTCATCACGTCCAGTTCGTTGGCGCGGGTGATCACGAGGCGCAGCTTGGCGATCTGCTGATGGCGGCGGGCAATCTCGGCGACCTGCTCGGGGCGCACGAACATGCCCTTGATCTTGGCGGTCTGGTCGGCGCGGCCCATCCAGCCCTTGATGCGCATGCTGGTGCGGCCGCAACTGCTGTGCCCCGGCATGAAGGCGGACAGATCGCCCAATGCCAGCCGGATCAGCGGATGGGCCGGATCGAGGCTGGTGATGACGATCTCGCCAACCTCCCCCTCGGCGACCGGATCGCCTGTGCCGGGTGTGACGATCTCGACGATGATGTTCTCGTTGATCATCAGGCCGGAGCGCGCCGGGGTTTCATAGGCGATCACGCCAATGTCGGCGGTGGCATAGGCCTGATAGGCATCGATGCCGGCCTGCTTGACCCAGGCCTGCAGCGAGGGCGGAAAGGCAGCGCCGGAGACAACGGCCTTGTCGAAGCTGACCGGTTTGCCGGCCGCGCGACCGGCCTCGACGAGGATCTTGAGGAAATCCGGCGTGCCGGCATAGGCCTTCGGCTGAAAGGCTGCGATCAGCTCAAGCTGCTTTTCGCTGTCGCCGGGGCCGGCCGGAATCACGGCACAACCGGCGGCACGCGCGCCGGAATCAAAGATGAAACCGCCGGGCGTCATGTGATAGCTGAACGTGTTCAGCACCACGTCGCCGCAGCGCAGGCCGGCCGCAAAACAGGCCCTGCCCGCTCCCCAGGGATCGGGTTTCGCCGCTTCGGGCTCGAAGATCGGTCCTGGTGAGGTGAACAGGCGGCCGAAAGCACCCGGCTTGCCGGGCACGAAGCCGCCAAAGGGCGGGGCGGCCTTGTGGAGCGCCGGCAGGTCGGACTTGCGCAGCACCGGCAGACCGGCGAGGGCCTTGCGCGACTTGATGTCATGCGGGTCGATCCCCTTGAGATGCTCGGCATAGGCCGGGGCGGTCATGGCCGCTGCGAGCGCCTGCTCCAGCCGGCCCAGCAACTCGGCCTCGCGCGCTTCGGGCGGGCGTGTCTCCAGCGCATCAAAGTGTGCAGCCATCGTGATCCCCTGTTGCCCGTCGGGCGTCAAATCCGGACAATTCTGAACCAGCGCATCACGTCGAGCAAGGTGGCAAGCGCAGACGCGACATAGGTCCAGGCTGCCGCCTTCAGCACATGGCGTGCGGCGGGCAGGTCCTGCTCCGACAGATAGCGCCCTTCCTTGAGGATCGGCAGCGCTTTTCTGAAGCTGGCATCATACTCGATCGGGAGCGTCACCAGATGCACCGCGACCCGGACCAGCAGCAGCACGATGCCGAGCGCAATCTGAACGGCAAGCAGGACGGGCGCCTTGACCAGAAAGGCCAGCACCGGTGCGCTCAGCAACATCATCGTGCCGATCCTGTCGATCCAGATCACCCGCCCCACCACAGCCATGCGGCGCATGAAGCCGGGCTCCTCGCGCGCGTGCTGGATGGCGTGGCTGACCTCATGGGTCGCCACCGCCACGGCCGCAATGGATTTGCCCTTCAGGAAGCCCGGCGTCAGCCTGACCGTGCGGGTTTCGGGGTCGTAGTGGTCGCCCGCCTCGGTCTCCTCGATAGCGACGCTGTCCAGCCCGGCCTCGTCGAGCAGGTGCCGCGCCAGTTCACCACCCGTGCCGGGCAGATCCTCCCGCTCGGCGCTGTGCTTTTTCAGCGCCCATTGGACCCAGACTTGCGGGCCGAAGATGAGAACGAGAAGGGCGAGGACGCCAAGGCCGATGAGGATGGGCATCAATCAGGGCACTTCATCGCCATGCCGGGGCGGCGCGCCGTCCTTGCGGAACATGATCCGATCGAACGCATTCCAATCGACCCGGTTGCGGCGCTCTTGGAAGACCCTCGCTGTGGTCATGGCGGAAACCTTGTCTGCCACAGCCATCGCACTGAACGGGTTGAGGCCGGCGCCATCGTGCTCGGCCAGTTCCTCGGAACAGGCCTTGCTCGCGTGTGGCAGGCGAAGCGGGTCAACGGCGGCACGGGTGCCCATGACAATCCCCTCAGGATATCGACCGGTCTGGCAACCGAATGACCAAACGATCTGGCGGCAGGATCGACATCCCGAAGCCTGAACGTGACGATTGCTGACACGCCCGCATGCGCGGCGGCTTCCAGCGCCAGCTCGTCACCCGCGTCGTGCAGCCAAACAGCTTCATCGTCCAGGCACAGCGCAACGGCCGCAACCGGGACTGTCAGATCGCTTGCAACTGCGCCCTTTCCGCGCCTGTCGCATCACCGCGGCACTGCCTCCAACCGGATTTCTCATCGCCGCGCCAACAAAGCTTGTGTCCAGGACCAGGCGCATGCCTGATGCAGTGTCATATCATACATAACATGACAATTCAGGCCGCTTCGAGCGCCCGCACAAACGCCGCGCTGTCCGCAAACACCTCATAGGCGGCAACCCGGCCATCACGGAACGTGAACAGGTTTGCCGCGCGCACGTGAAGCGCCTGCCCTGTGGCGCGCACCTGCCAGTGGCCCTTGAGCACGAGCAGCGCCTTGTCGTCAGCGATCAGCCGCTCGACCGGCTCAAGGGCGAGCACCGCGAGGGCCGCGCCGACCTTGCCGAAAAAGGCCAGTACGGCCTCGACGCCGTGGTGTTCGCCTGCCCAGGGGATCAGGTCCGCCGGGCCGTTCCAGCGCACCATCACATCGGGCGTCGCAACCTCGCGGAACGTCGCCATGTCGCCTGCCTTGAGCGCCGCGTACCAGCGGGCGAGGATGTCGTCGGTCGCGCTGCTCATGTTGCCTCAGTGTCGTTACCGCCCTTGTGGCGCTGATCTATGCGCGAAAGATACCGGGTGTTTCACACTGGGAGGGCCGCCACAGGGGCGGCCATGACACTGGATGCTGCTCGCCTGTTCACGCCAGCCAGCGCTTCCTGCGCTTGTAGCTCTTCACATCGCGGAACGACTTTTTGGCCCCTTCCGACACACCGAGGTAGAACTCCTTGACGTCCTCGTTCTCGCGCAGCGACTTGGCTTCCCCATCCATGACGATGCGGCCCGTCTCCATGATGTAGCCGTAGGTCGCGTATTTCAGGGCCATGTTGGTGTTCTGCTCGGCCACGAGGAAGGACACGCCCTCGTCACGGTTGAGGCGCATCACGATCTCGAAAATCTCTTCGACGATCTGCGGCGCGAGGCCCATCGACGGCTCATCCAGCAGAATCATCCGGGGTTTCGACATCATGGCGCGGCCAACTGCGCACATCTGCTGCTCGCCGCCGGAGGTATAGCCCGCCACCGAGGTGCGGCGCTGCCTCAGGCGCGGGAAGATGTCGTAGATCTTTTCAAGGTCGCGCTTGATCGCGGCGTTGCCATCGCGGCGCGTGAACGCCCCGGTCATCAGGTTCTCCTCGATGGTCAGGTGGGCAAAGCAGTGCCGGCCTTCCATCACCTGGATGCAACCGCGCCGGACAAGGTCATTGGGGCTCAGCGTATCGACGCGCGTGCCCTCGAATTCGATCGAGCCCTTGGTGACCTCGCCACGCTCTGCCTTGAGCAGATTGGAAATCGCCTTCAGCGTGGTCGTCTTGCCCGCGCCGTTCGCGCCGAGGATGGCGACGATGCCGCCGCGCGGAACCGTCAGCGACACGCCCTTCAGCACCAGGATCACGTGGTCATAGATGACCTCGATGTTGTTGACCGACAGGACGGTGTCGGTGGCAGGCTGGGTGATGGCGGCGGTGGCTGACATTGGTTCCTCTCATTCCTGGCAGGGGTGTCATCCCCGGTGGCCCGCCTGGGGGCCGGGAAGGGGATCGACGACGCCGCAGCGCTTGGATCCCCTTCCCTCGCTTTGCTCGCCGGGGATGACACCTCAATGCCAATCCCGGCGTCCTCAACTCACGAGTTGTTCTGGCAGGCTTCCGTGCGGGCTGGCCAGCCGGCATTCGACGTGGCGAAAGCCTTGGCGGCTTCTTCCAGCAACGGACGGACCTGCTCCTTCTGCGGCTGGATATCAGCCGACAGGCGCTTCCAGGCCTTGCCGTCCCACTCCATCACATAGACCGCAGACTGGCTGTTGTGATCCGAGCAGGTGACGCGGAACGGGGAGGCGAAGGCCGGGGCGCCGGCAGCGGCCCACTTGGCTTCGGTCATGTTCAGCGCTTCCAGACCGCGGCGCATGTCTTCGCCGTTGATCACCTTCTTGCCGGTGATCGCCTGCGCGTTCTTGATCGCCTCGGCGATGATGATCGCCTGATAGACGCCGCGGTTGTAGAGGTTCTCGCCGACCTTCTCCTTGGCCGAGAGTGACTGGCCACGGTCCACGACATGCTTGATGATGTCCTGGATGACGGGGAAGTTCGCACCGGTCTGATGCCAGTTGAGCGCGCGGTAGCCCTTGCCGGCATCGCCCGCCGGGCGGGCGTCGTCGTCGCCACCGGCCCACCACACGCCAACCAGACGGTTGACCGGAAAGCCGCCACGGGCCGCCTCACGCACGGCGGTGGGGTTCATCGCGCCCCAGCCCTGGTTGTACACCCAGTCGGTGCGGTCACGGCGGATGGTCAGCCAGACCGAGGACTGGTTCTGCATTTCGGCGGGAGCCACCGGATAGAGCTTCAGGTTGAAGCCGTGCTGCTTGGCAAGTGCTTCGAGGATCGGGATCGGTTCCTTGCCGAAGGGCGCGTCGAGGTGGAGCAGGCCGATGGTCTTGCCCTTGAGCTTGTCGAAGCCGCCTTCCTGCTGCGCCACGTGCTGGATGAAGGCGTTGGCGCCATCCCAGTAGGTGATCGGCATGTTGAAGACCCATGGGAACACATCGCCCACGGCCGAGGCCGACAGGCCATAGCCCATGGAGAAGATCGGGATCTTGTCGATATGCGCACGCGGTATGGCGGCCAGCGTCGCTCCCGTGGACCATGGCACATACAGCACGGTATTCTTGGCCTTGCCCTGCTCATAGCACTCCACCGAGCGGCGGGTGTCATAGGCGGTTTCGCATTCCTCGAAGTTGATCTTGACGCCACCGATGCCACCATCGCGGTTGTTCAGCATGGTGAAGTAATCGCGCGTGCCGTCGCCAACCGGAATGCCGGAGCCCGAGAAGGCTCCCGTGCGGTAGGTGTTGTGCACGAAGTTGATCGCGTCCTGCGCCTGTGCAGCGAAGCCTGCCGTCAGGACGCTTGCGGCGACTGTCGCACTGAGTGCCAGTTTCTTGAACATCATGGGTGTCGTTCCTCCGTTCACCGTGTTCGCGTTGCATCCGGAGTTGATCTCCGCGATGGTCGTTGCTGTGGGCTGGTCCCTAGTAGGGGAAGGGCCAGACCCTCAGTTTCTGCTTCATGATCTGCCAGAGCCGGGCAAGGCCGTGAGGCTCCACGATCAGAAGGTAGATGGTCAAGGCACCGATGATCATCAGCACGATCTTTTCGGCGGTGGCGCCTGTGATGGCGATGCCGATGGCTGGTGCGCCAAACTTGAGGATGGTCGGCAAGGCCACGATGAAGGCCGTGCCGAAGAATGAACCGATCATCGAGCCCGTGCCGCCGATGATGACGGCGAACAGGATCAGGAACGAGAGCCGGATGGCAAACTCGGTGCCGGCTTCAGCCCCGCCCAGATAAAGGAAGACGAACAGCGCGCCGGAGACGCCGCAGAAGAAGGACGAGACGGCGAAGGCCAGCAGTTTGGCGTTGAGCAGCTTGATGCCCATCAATTCCGCCGCGATGTCCATGTCGCGCACCGCCATCCACGAGCGGCCGATGCGACCATGCACGAGGTTGGAGGCAAGCCAGGTCATGCCGATGACGAAGCCGAGGCAAATCAGGTATTTCACTTCCAGTTCGGCCGTCGGGCCGGTGATCGGCATGCCGAACAGGGTGCGCAGGGGAACCTCGATCGCGCCGGACGGGTTGTAGTTGAACAGCCATGGAATGCGCACAAAGGCCCATTGAAGGAAGAATTGCGCGGCAAGCGTCGCCACCGCCAGGTAAAGCCCCTTGATGCGCAAGGAGGGTAGCCCGAAGAACACGCCGACCGCCGCCGCGAAGAAGCCCGAGGCGAAAATCCAGATGATGATGTTCACCTCGGGAAAAATGGTCGTCAGCTTGTAGCAGGCATAGGCGCCGACCCCCATGAAGCCGGCGGAGCCGAGCGAAATCAGGCCGGTGTAGCCGGTGAGGATGTTGAGGCCGATGACCGCCACCGAGAGTGCGAGGAAGGGCAGCAGGATCGTCTTCAGCACGAACTCGCTGACAACAAAGGGCAAGATCAGTGCGATGGCCAGAATGATGGCGATGCCGATCCGATCCTGACGGATCGGAAAGATCGCCATGTCATCGGTGTAATTGGTCTTGAACTGGCCGGTTTCGCGATAGAACACGGTGCGTTTCTCCGATCAGATTCGTTCGATGATCTTCTCGCCGAACAGCCCTTGCGGCCTGAACAGCAGGAAGCCAAGCGCGATCACATAGGCCAGCCAGGTCTCGATGCCGCCGCCGAACAGCGGGCCCCAGTAGCCTTCGCCCATCTTCTCGCCGATGCCGATGATCAGGCCGCCGACGATGGCGCCGGGCACCGAGGTGAAGCCGCCGAGGATCAAGACCGGCAAGGCCTTGAGCGCGATGATCTCCAGCGCGAAGGACACATCGGAGCGCGCGCCCCACATGATGCCGGTGACGAGCGCCACGACGCCGGCGGTGAACCAGACGATCACCCAGATCTGGTTCAACGAAATGCCGACCGAGAGCGCCGCCTTGTGGCTGTCCGCCACGGCACGGAGCGCGCGACCGATGCGGGTGTACTGGAAGAAGAAGGCGAGGCCCGCGATCATGATCGAGGCGATCACCGCGGCGGCCACATCAAGATGCTGGATGTTGACCCTGCCCCCGAGGATGTTGAACTGCGTCTGGCCGACGGGAAGGCCAAGCTGCGCCGTGATCATCACCTTCGGGTTGCCGCCGAAGATGTACTCACCAAAGCCGATCAGGAAATAGGTCAGCCCGACCGTCGCCATCAGCATGATGATCTCGTTCTGGTTGACCAATGGCCTGAGCACGATGCGCTCGACCAGCCAGGCCAGCACGAACATGGTCGCGATCGCGATCATCAGCGCAAGAATGGCCACGACCGTGCCGGGCGGCAGACCCATGCGCTGGGTCATGATCTCGTACGAGCCAACCAGCGTCAGCGCCGAGAACACCACCATGATGCCCTGGGCGAAGTTGAACACGCCCGATGCCTTGAAGATCAGCACGAAGCCGAGCGCGATCAGCGCATAGAGCACGCCCGCGACAAGGCCCTCCCACAAGGTCTGCACCAGAAGGTCGGGCAGGTCCCACATGTCGATGAAGGGGGCGGCCAGCACCTTGTGGCCGATCGAGCCCTTGGGCATGGCCCCGCTGTGCACCAAGAGCACGATGGCGAGCGCGATGGCGGCCAGAATTCCGAGCCCTTTCAGCGTCGCCATCAGGGCGGGCGACAGCAGCGGCCTCAGTGCGGAGGATGTGACGGCTGACATCTTGCGATCCCCCTTAGTGCGCAACGCCGAGATAGGCGTCGATGACCTTCTGGTCAGCCTTGACCACATCCGGCGTGCCGTCCGCGATCTTGCGCCCGTATTCGAGCACGACGACGCGGTCGGACAGGTCCATCACCACGCCCATGTCATGCTCGATCAGCGCAATCGTGGTGCCGAAGGTCTGGTTCACATCGAGGATGAAGCGGCACATGTCCTCCTTCTCCTCAAGGTTCATGCCAGCCATCGGCTCGTCGAGCAGCAACAGTTCCGGCTCCATCGCCAGCGCCCGGCCAAGCTCGACGCGCTTTTGCAGCCCGTAGGGCAGCTTGCCGACGGGGATCTTGCGGATCGCCTGGATTTCGAGGAAATCGATGATGTCCTCGACCTTGCGGCGGTGCTCGATTTCCTCGCGCATGGCCGGGCCGTGGCGCAGGAGCTGCCAGAACAGGCCAACATTCATCTTCAGCGTGCGCCCGGTCATGATGTTGTCGAGCGTGGTCATGCCCTTGAACAGCGCCACGTTCTGGAAGGTGCGTGCGATGCCGGAGGAGGCCGCCTCGTGGGGGCGAACCTTCTGGCGACGCACGCCCTTGTAGGTGATGTGGCCTTCCTGCGGGAAATAAAAACCGTTGATGCAGTTCAGCATCGAGGTCTTGCCGGCGCCGTTCGGCCCGATGATGGCGCGCACCTCGCCCTTCACGATGTCGAACGAGACGTCCGAGATGGCCTTGACGCCGCCGAAGCGCAGCGAGACGTTTTCGACGTTGAGCAGGACCTCGCCCTTGGCGATGCCGGTGGTTGCGGCGGTGGGGGAGACATGCAGCATCATGCGGCCTTTCCGGTGGTGGCCGGGTATTGTCTGGCATCGCTGACCTTGACGCGGGCCGAGATCACGCCCTTGCGGCCATCCTCGAAGGTCACCTCCGTCGAGATGTCGGCCTCGGTGGAGCCGTCATAGAGCGCCTTGACCAGCGGCGCATAGCGTTCGCCGACAAAGCCGCGCCTGACCTTCTGGGTGCGGGTCAGTTCGCCGTCATCGGCGTCGAGTTCCTTGTGCAGGATCAGGAAGCGCCTGACCTGTGCCGCCGCCATCATCGGCTCGGCGGCGAGCAGCGCATTCACCTCGTCCACATGACCGGCGATGATGCTGTAGACATCAGGGTGGCCGGCGAGTTCCTGATACGAGCCGTAGATCACGTTGTTGCGCTCGGCCCAGTTGCCGACGGCGGTGAGATCGATGTTGATGAACACCGAGACGAAATCCTCGCCCTGGCCGAACGCCACCACTTCCTTGATGTTGGGATAGAATTTCAGCCGGTTCTCGATGTACTTCGGTGCAAACAGGTCGCCGGACTTGAGCTTCGAGACATCCTTGGCCCGGTCGATGATCTTGAGGTGGCCGGTGCCGACCTCGAAGAAGCCGGCGTCACCGGTGCGCACAAAGCCATCCGGCGTCATCGTCTCGGCGGTCTTCTCATCGTCCTTGTAATAGCCGATGAACTGGCCGGGGGACTTGTAGAGCACCTCGCCGGTGCCCTGCTCGATGCGGATATCGACATTGGGCGAGGGTGGTCCCACCGTGTCGGCCCTGATCTGGCCGTCCGGCTGTGCGGTGACGTAGAGAAACGCCTCGGTCTGCCCATAAAGCTGCTTCAGGTTCATGCCGAGCGAGCGGTAGAACGAGAACAGTTCAGGACCGATGGCTTCGCCGGCCGTGTAGGCGGTGCGCACCTTGGAAAAGCCCAGCGCGTTCTTCAGCGGCGCATAGACCAGAAGATTGCCGAGCCCATAGGACAGGCGCGCGCCCAGTGGCACCTCCTGCCCGTTGAGGATTTTCTCGCCCCATTGTTTCGCCACGGCGATGTAGTGGTGGAACATCTTCTTCTTGAGCCCGCTTGCATCCTCCATGCGGATCATCACGCGGGTGAGCAGGTTCTCGAACACGCGTGGCGGGGCGAAATAGAAGGTCGGCCCGATTTCCTTGAGGTCCGCCTGGGCGGTGTCGGCGCTTTCAGGGCAGGCTGTGCAGAAGCCGGCGACCAGCCCCTGCGCGAAGTTGAGATAGTGATCTCCCACCCAGGCCAGCGGCAGGTAGGCGAGCACTTCGTCAGCATCGCTGAGATTGTCGAACCTGACCGTGTCCGTCGCCGCCGCGATCGAGCGCCCGCCCGACAGCATGACGCCCTTGGAACGGCCCGTGGTGCCGGAGGTGTAGAGGATGATCGAGAGGTCATCGCCATGTCCGGCCTCGATCTCGGCATCAAGCGCCTTGCCGACATCGCTGCCCTCCGACAGGCGCAGGCGGCCCTGCTCAATCGCCGTCGCGATCGGGTGCAGATGGGTGTGGTCATAGTCCCGGAGCCCGCGGCCCCAGTCATAGAGCAGGGTCTTCAGACGCGGCACGCGCTCGGCAACGGAGAGCAGTTTGTCGACCTGCTCCTGATCCTGCACGGCGGCGAAGCTGACCTCGGCATGGTCGAGCACATAGGCAAGCTCGTCGGCGATCGCGTCCGAATAAACCGGCACCGGCACGGCCCCGATCATCTGCGCCGCCATCATCGACCAGTAGAGCCTGGGGCGGTTGGCGCCGACGATGGCGATCTTGTCGCCGCGCTTCAGGCCAAGCGTCTGAAGTCCGACGGCATAGGCGCGAACAGTCTCGTAGACCTCCGCCCAGGTCCAGGATTGCCAGATGCCGAGATCCTTGTGGCGGAACGCGGTCCCGCCACCCCGCACCGCGGCGTTGCGCCGCAGGAGTTTGGGAAAGGTATCCAATGTCGCGGTCGCAGCCTGGGCCAACGTCCGACCTCCCTGATGTTTCCTGCCGGCCTTGCTGCCGGCTTGTCGCCTGAGGCGTTCTTCTCGGTCTCATGTGAAACCATTTGGCCGAAGGTCAAGCCCCGACATCGGGAAACATACTGACAAGCGCGTGGGGAGCAAGCCTAGACTTTGTGTGCAAAGCCCCGCATGCGCCTGCCGACGCGCATCATGGCGCGTGCAAATGAGGGGTTGAATGTCGCACGTTCGTGGCGGTTGTCCGTGCCGTGGACGGGGTTTCCACGTCCGATACCGTCACGATCCTGATCCTTGAGCCTGTCGAAGGATACCGATCATGGACAACAAGACGGCAGACACTGCAACGCTGGTTGCGGCCGCGGTTCAGATGCTTCATTCCGCCGCCTCGGCCACCGGCATCGCGCTTTCGCCAGCCCTGAAGCGCGCCAGCAGGGCGGCTTGTTCCGCCCTGGCCTGCGTCAGGTGCCGTTCCTTGACATGGCCGAAGCCGCGGATCTTCTCCGGGATCGAGGCCAGCGCGACCGCCAGCGCCAGATTGTCTGCGGTCAGCCTGGCCAGCAGTTCCTCAATGAGCGCATTGTAGTCGGCAATCAGCCGCCGCTCGGTCTTGCGCTCCTGGCTGTAGCCGAAGATGTCGAAGGCGGTGCCGCGCAGGCCCTTGAGCCTGGCGAGCACCCTGAACGCGCTCATCATCCACGGCCCGAAGGTCATCTTGCGCGGCTCGCCGGTGACAGGGTCGGGCTTCGACAGCAGCGGCGGGGCCAGATGGAAGCGCAAGCGCATCGCCTCGCCCTCAAACGTGGCCTCAACCTGCCTGAGGAAGGCGCCGTCGGTGTAGAGCCGGGCCACCTCGTACTCGTCCTTGTAAGCCATCAGCTTGAAGCCGTAGCGCGCGACGGCTTTTGCAAGGGCGGTCGAGCCTGGGCTGGCCAGACCCTCGGCAGAGCGGACCTTCTCCACCAGCGCGCGATAGCGTGCGCCATAGGCGGCGTCCTGATAGCCGCTCAGGTAATCCACCCGGCGCGCGATGATCTCATCAAGCGACTGCGAGATATGCCGTGCGGCCGTCGGGGCCTTCGCCTGAGCGAGGAACGCGGTTAGGGCAGACGGATCGTGCGCGGCGCGGCGTCCAAGCGCAAAGGCCTGCAGGTTCATCGCGACCGCTTCGCCGTTGAGGTCGATCGCGCGCTCCAGCGCGGCGCGCGACAGCGGCAGGCGGCCAAGCTGCCACGCATAGCCCATGATGAACATGTTGGCGGCGATGGCGTTGCCGAGAAGCCCCATGGCCGCGCCGGTGGCGTCGATGAAATGCGCGTGCTCACGTCCGGCGGCCGATAGCACCGCTCGCTTGATGCGCTCGCTCGGCAGCGAGAAGTCCGCGTTGCGGGTGAAATCGCCGGGCAGGAACTCTGCCGTATTGCACAACACGGTCGTGTCGTCCTTGCGGACGGCGGCCAGAACCTTCTTCGAACCGGTTACGATCAGGTCGCAGCCGAGCACGAGGTCCGCCTGCCCCGCCGCCACGCGGATGGCATGGATATCGGCCGGCGTCGGCGCAAGCCGCACATGAGAGAAGACCGCGCCGCCCTTCTGCGCGAGGCCGGCCATGTCGATCATGCCGCAGCCCTTGCCCTCCAGATGCGCCGCCATGCCGAGGATGGCGCCGATGGTGACGACGCCGGTGCCACCGACGCCGGTGACGATGATGGCGAAGGTCCGGGTCAGCGCTGGCACGGCGGGTTCCGGCAGCGGGTCGTCGCCAAGAGCGCCGGCATTGCCCTTGGGCAGATCAGCCTTCTTCGGCTGCGCGCCTTCCACCGTCACGAAGGACGGGCAAAAGCCGCCCACGCAGGAGAAATCCTTGTTGCAGTTCGACTGGTCGATCTGGCGCTTCCTGCCAAACTCGGTCTCCAGCGGCTGTACCGAGACACAGTTCGACTTGACGCCGCAATCGCCGCAGCCTTCGCAGACCAGTTCGTTGATGATCACGCGCTTGTCGGGATCGGGATAGTCGCCGCGCTTGCGGCGGCGGCGCTTCTCGGTGGCGCAGGTCTGGTCATAGAGCAGCAGCGACACGCCCGGCACGGTGGCCAGTTCGCGCTGCACCGCCTGAAGGTCATCGCGGTGGTTGAATGTGGTGCCCGCCGGCCACTGGATGCCCGACGGGTACTTGTCCGGCTCGTCCGACACGACAGCGATGCGCGTGACCCCCTCGGCGGCCACCTGCTGCGCCATCTGCCAGGGCTTCAACCCGCCCTCGGCCGCCTGTCCGCCGGTCATGGCGACCGCGTCATTGTAGAGCAGCTTGTAGGTAACGTTCACGCCCGAAGCGACGGCCCAGCGGATCGCCAGCGATCCGGAGTGCGTATAGGTGCCGTCGCCCAGATTCTGGAAGACATGGCCACGGGTCGAGAATGCGGCCTCGCCGATCCAGTTCGCGCCTTCACCGCCCATCTGGGTGAAGCCATCGGTGTTGCGGTCCATCCATTGCACCATGTAATGGCAGCCGATGCCGGCATAGGCGCGCATGCCCTCCGGCACGACCGTGGATGAATTGTGCGGGCAGCCCGAGCAGAAATAGGGCGTGCGTCTGGCATGCTCCTGCACGTCGGCGATCTTGCCCTGCACGGCCCTGATGCCGTCGAGGCGCGCGGCGAGATCATTGTCGCGATGGTAGCCGAGCAGGCGCGAACCGAGCGCGATGGCGATGTCGTTCGGATCGAGTGCGCCATGGACCGGAAAGAGCCACTCGCCCTTCTCGTCGCGCTTGCCGATCACGACGGGCTGGTGTGTCGAGCCATAGAGCTCCTCGCGCACCTGGACCTCGATCAGTGAGCGCTTCTCCTCGACCACCATGATCAGATCGAGGCCGGCGGCGAAATGCTCCAGCACGTCGCGTCCGATCGGCCAGGGGCAGCCGATCTTGAGCAGGCGCAGGCCGAGCGTGTTGGCCTTGACCTCGTCGATACCAAGGTCGTCCATGGCCTGGCGCACGTCGAGATAGGATTTCCCGACCGTGACGATGCCGATCTTCGGCGCCTTGCCGCCCGAGGTGATCGTCTGGTTGAGGCTGTTGGCCTTGAGATAGGCGAGGATCGCGGCGCGCTTGTGGGTGTGCAGCCGCTTTTCCTGGTCAAGGAAGTCATCCGGCGAGCGAATCGACAGCCCACCCGGCGGCATCTCGAATTCCGGGATGACAATCTTCACCCGGTCCGGCGAGCCATCGACGGATGCCGTCGATTCGACATTGTCCTTGACGCATTTGAGGCCCACCCAGACCGATGCGAAGCGCGACAGCGCGATGGCATGCAGGCCATAATCGAGGATTTCCTGCACGCCTGCCGGGTTCAGCACCGGCATCATCCGGTCGACGAAGACGAACTCGGTCTGGTGGGCATTGGTCGAGCTTTCGGCGGTGTGGTCATCGCCCATCAGGGCAATGACGCCGCCATGCTTCGAGGTGCCGGCCATGTTGGCGTGGCGAAACACGTCGCCGGAACGGTCAACGCCCGGGCCCTTGCCGTACCAGAGCGCGAAGACCCCGTCATACTTGCCCTCGCCGCGGATCTCGGCCTGCTGCGTGCCCCAGACGGCGGTGGCGGCCAGATCCTCGTTGAGACCCGGCTGGAAGATGATGGTATGGGCCTTGAGCACCTTGCCGGCACGCAGCAACTGGGTGTCGAGGCCGCCCAGCGGTGAGCCGCGATAGCCGGTCACGAAGCCTGCGGTGTTGAGCCCCGCCTGTTCGTCGCGCCGCTTCTGGGTCAGCAGAAAACGGGTGATGGCCTGCGTTCCGGTCAGGAAAACGCGTGATTTGCCAAGGTCGTACTTGTCATCGAGCGACACGGTGCCTGTCGCGGGCTCAGGGCCGGCAAGGCCTGCCATCTTGTCCGCCATCCGAACCTCCCGCGTGACCTGCTTTTCAGGATCATAGGCCGCGTCTGCGGACAGGGTAAGCCCGTTCACGGCCTGTTATTTATGTCAGCAATGCTGATATAAATACGAGGAGCGGTCAATGCTCCGCCATGGGGCGAGCCGCTTTCCCCGGCCCATCTGAGGGCCGGGGCGATGGCAGCCTCGCAGGCTCAGTTGAGGGCAGCCCCGGTGGGGCGCTGCTCCTTGCTGACGACCTTGTCGCCGATCATCAGCGCGCCGACCCCAACCGTGACGGGTACGGTCTGCCCGTCGAGCACCTCGCCGGCGAGAAGCATTTCCGCGAGCGGGTCCTGCAGCGATTTCTGGATCACGCGCTTGAGGGGGCGCGCGCCATAGGCGGGGTCGTAGCCCTTGTCCGCCAGCCAGTCCCGTGCTTCGGGCGCAAGCGCGATGGTGATCTTGCGGTCCACAAGGAGGCGGGCCAGCCGGCCCATCTGGATGTCGACGATCGCGCCCATTTCCGAACGCTTGAGGCGGTGGAACAGGATGATCTCGTCGATCCGGTTGAGGAACTCGGGCCGGAAATGGCCGCGCACCACGCCCATGACATCGTTGCGAACCGCATCCGTGTCCTCGCCTTCGGGCTGATTGACCAGATACTCCGAACCAAGGTTCGAGGTCATGATGATCAGCACGTTGCGGAAGTCCACGGTGCGGCCCTGGCCGTCGGTCAGACGGCCATCATCGAGCACCTGCAGCAGCACGTTGAAGACATCCGGGTGGGCCTTCTCGATCTCGTCGAAGAGGACGACCTGATAGGGCCTGCGCCGGACAGCTTCCGTCAGTGCCCCGCCTTCCTCGTAGCCGACATAACCCGGAGGCGCGCCGATCAGCCGTGCGACCGAGTGCTTTTCCATGTATTCGGACATGTCGATGCGCACCATCGCCGTCTCGTCATCGAACATGTAGGCGGCAAGCGCCTTGGTCAGCTCGGTCTTGCCGACGCCGGTCGGACCAAGGAACATGAACGAGCCGATCGGCCGGTTTGGGTCCTGCAGGCCGGCGCGGGCGCGCCTGACAGCGGTGGAGACCGCAGCAACGGCCTCTGCCTGGCCGACGACCCGCTTCTGGAGCGATTCCTCCATCTTCAGGAGCTTGTCCTTCTCGCCCTGGAGCATGCGATCCACCGGCACGCCGGTCCAGCGGCTGACGACCTGCGCGACATGGTCCGCCGTGACCGCTTCTTCCATCAGGCCGGCCCCGTCGGCGACGCTCTCGATCTGCGCCAGATCCTTCTCCAGCTTCGGGATCAGGCCATAGGCCAGTTCCCCGGCCTTCTGGTATTCGCCCTTGCGCTGGGCCTGGGCCAGATCATTGCGCGCGGCCTCGAGCTTGGTCTTGATTTCGGCGGCCACTCCGAGCTTGTCCTTCTCCGCCTTCCAGCGGGTCGTGATGGTGGCCGAGCGCTCCTCGAGTTCGCCAAGCTCCTTCGACAGGCGTTGCAGGCGGTCCTTGGAGCCTGCGTCGGTTTCCTTCTTGAGCGCTTCCTGCTCGATGCGCAGACGCACGATCTCGCGGTCGATGCTGTCGAGTTCCTCGGGTTTGGAGTCGACCTGCATGCGCAGGCGCGCCGCCGCCTCGTCGACCAGATCAATGGCCTTGTCCGGCAAGAAGCGGTCGGTGATGTAGCGGTTCGACAAGGTCGCGGACGCCACCAGTGCGGAATCGGTGATCCGCACGCGGTGGTGCTGCTCGTATTTCTCCTTCAGGCCGCGCAGGATCGAGACGGTGTCCTCGACGCTGGGCTCGTCGACGAAGACTGGCTGGAAGCGGCGGGCGAGCGCAGCGTCCTTCTCGACATATTTGCGGTATTCGTCGAGCGTGGTCGCGCCGACGCAGTGCAACTCGCCGCGGGCGAGGGCAGGCTTCAGGAGGTTGGAGGCGTCCATCGCGCCGTCTGCCTTGCCGGCGCCAACCAGCGTGTGCATCTCGTCGATGAACAGGATGACGCCGCCGGCGGCCGAGGTCACCTCGGCCAGAACCGCCTTCAGGCGCTCCTCGAACTCGCCGCGATACTTCGCCCCTGCGATCAGCGCCCCCATGTCGAGCGCCATGAGCTGCTTGTCCTTCAGGCTCTCGGGCACGTCGCCATTGACGATGCGCAACGCGAGGCCTTCCGCGATGGCGGTCTTGCCGACGCCCGGCTCCCCGATCAGCACCGGGTTGTTCTTGGTGCGGCGGCTGAGCACCTGAATGGTGCGCCGGATCTCCTCATCGCGTCCGATCACCGGATCGAGCTTGCCGTCCCGTGCGGCAGCGGTCAGGTCGCGCGCATACTTCTTCAGTGCATCATAGGCCTGTTCGGCGGAGGCCGAATCAGCCGTGCGGCCCTTGCGGATCGCCTCGATGGCGGTGTTGAGAGAGGCGGGGGTAACGCCGGCCTTGGCCAGTGACTGGCCCGCTTCGGTGTCCTTTTCGACCGCCAGCGCCAGCAGGAGGCGCTCCACCGTGACGAAGGAATCGCCCGCCTTCTCGGCGGCCTTTTCGGCCGTCGCGAAGACCCGGGCCAGCGCAGGGGTCAGATAGATGCCGGCGCCGCCGCCCGTGACACGCGGCATCTTCGCAACCACGGCGTCATTGAGTTGCTTGACTGTCCGCGAGGAACCGCCGGCGCGATCGATCAATCCGGCCGCCATGCCTTCCGGATCATCCGTCAGCGCCTTGAGCAGGTGCTCGGGGGTGAACTGCTGGTGGTTTTCCCGCAGCGCGATCGTCTGTCCGGCCTGCAGGAAGCCCTTGGCGCGGTCGGTGTATTTCTCCTGATTCATCGTTGTTACCTCTTGCCCGCAAGCCCTGTCACCCCTGATGGCTGTGAAAGCTGCTGCCTGTTGGTGGCCTGGGGTCCCGGCTGGCGACCCTGCCCACACCACATGTAGGAGCGGCGTGGCAGGAGCGTAAGGGGTTGCCATAAGGGCGTCGATGAACTTTCCTGATGGCGGTCCAGCGACGGAGGCCGGCGTGGCGACAAGGCGGCAACAGGCGGCGAGCAAGGCTTTGCGCAGCTTTGCGCCTCTGATCCCGATGTCGGACGCACAGGACATCCTGGCCAAGGCCGGCGGTGCGGGCCTGCGGGACCTGACACCCACCGCCGCCGTCTGGCTGGCCCTGACCAGCCATGTGCGGCACCGCTTCACCGATTATGATCAGCTTCTGCGCGACGGCTACGACCGCGACGCGGCCCGCTTCTTCGTGGTCGAAGAGACCGAGCGCCAACTTGCGGCGTGGGGCTGCACGCGACCGATCGTCGACGCTGGTGACGAAGCAGGCTAAGGCAAGCCGCCAGCCCGGGAGCCCGTCATGCGCATTTCCGCCCTCTACCGCTATCCGTTGAAGGGATTTTCACCCGAACGCCTGCCGCGCGTGGCACTTGAAGCCGGAGGGTATTTTCCGGCGGACCGCATCTTCGCCATCGAGAATGGTGATGCCGGGTTTGACCCGGCCGCACCGGTGCACCAGGCGAAGATCAAGTTCCTGATGCTGATGAAGAATGACGAGATCGCGCGACTGTCGACGCGGTTTGATGACGACACCGGCGAGCTCTCGATGGCCCATGAAGGCCGCGAGGTGGTTCGCGGCAGCGTCGCAACGGAGCAGGGCAGGGCCGCAATCACGGATTTCCTGACCTCGTATCTGAGCGCTGGGGCGATACGCGGCCCCCTGAGATTGCTGACGGCGCCACGGGGATTTCGTTTCACCGACGCGCCCAGCGGCTTTGTCTCGCTGATCAACGCGGCGAGCCTCGCCGAGCTCGAGCACAGGCTCGGGGCTCCGGTCGATCCTTTGCGGTTCCGGGGCAACATCCTGATCGAGGGGCTGAAGCCGTGGGAGGAGTTTTCGCTGGTTGGCAAGGTGGTTGAGGCGCCGTCAGGCTTGCGCATGAGGATCACCAAGCGGATCGACCGCTGCGCGGCGACAGCCGTCGATCCGCAGACGGGCCTGCGCGACCTGCCCGTCGTCCGGACGCTCATGGCGAGCTACGGGCACATTGATTGCGGCGTCTACGCCGACATCATCGGCGCAGGCAGCCTTGCCGAAGGTCATCGCCTTCGCGTGATCGATGTCGAGGAGCGCGAATCGTTGGGTCTGTGACCCAAGAAGGCCAGGCCCCGCGAAGGGGCCTGACCTGGTGCATGTCACTCGACCGCGGGCTCCGCGAGAACATCGTCCCGCTTCTTGGGCGGGCGCCCGCGCTTTTTCGGCACTGGCGGGGCAGCATCGTCAGACACAGCGGCCGGCGCCTGTCTTGCGAGAGGTTCTGCCGGAACGGTCCTGACGGGTGCGGTCAGAAACGCGGGCAAGGCTGCGGCGTCCGGCAAGGTGTCGACCTCCTGACGGGAGGAGCGCTCCTCGCGTGGCCTCTCGTCACTCGGCCTGTCATCCCTTGGCCTGTCATCCCTCGGCCTGTCATCCCGGAAGCGCTCTTCGCGCGGCCTTTCGTCCCTCGGGCGATCATCCCGCGGACGATCGTCCCTCGCGCGGTCGAAGCGGCGATCGGCCCGGTCATTGCGGTCCCTGAACGGGCGATCATCCCTCGGGCGATCATCTCTCGGGCGATCGTCCCTCGGGCGATCATCCCTCGGCCGATCATCCCTCGGCCGATCATCTCTTGGACGATCATCCCTCGGGCGATCATCCCTTGGCCTGTCATCTCTTGGCCTGTCATCTCTTGGCCTGTCGTCACGCGGGCGGTCATTCTGGTAGCGCTCGCCCTGGGGCCGGTCGAAGCGCTGCTCGTTGCGGTCGCGGTTGCGATCGTTGCGGTCAAACCGCCTCGGCTGCTGCCCCCGCTCCTGGCCGCGTTCCTGCCCCCGCTCCTGGCCGCGCTCCTGCCCGCGCTCCTGGCCGCGCTCCTGCCCGCGTTCGCCATCCTCGGCGTCATCATCGCCACCTTCGCCTTCGGCACGAGCGCCCGGCTGCGGCGCCGCCGCGGGATCGGTGATATCGTCGCCGTCCTCGTCGTCCTCGTCGTTCTGGTCATCCTGGCTGAACGGGCGCTGGGGCCTGTAGTTCTCACCGAACTGCGCCCGCATCGCCTCATGCGCGCCAAGCACGATGCGCACATAGTGTTCCGCATGCTGGTAGTAGCTCTCGGCCGCGACCGGATCGCCGCTGGACTGAGCGTCGCGCGCCAGTTGCATGTATTTCTCGGCGATGGTCTGCGCATTGCCGCGCACCTTCACGTCCGGTCCGTTTGACTCAAACGACCGTGTCAGCGGATTGGGAGTCTTGTTGCCGCTGTTGTTGCCGCTGCCACCGTTGGTGCTTGCATGACAACATGTGGTCCCCGCGGCGGGCTGCCTCGCCTTTGGGGTCAACAAGCGTTGGACGGGCTGCATCAGCGCAGCGGTCTCGCCGTTTGAGAACATCACACGTTGGTTCCAGTGGCAGCCGGTCAGGCCGCCCACGCCTCACGATCCGCCTGCGCGGACCACTCTGGCAATGTCGCTTTTTTGTGCGCCTGCTTGACCTGTACCGGAGGCCCGCCCCCCACTCGACGGGTTCCAATCAACCATCTCGGACTGCTGTCAGCCCGATGCGCAGAAGCTGGAATACAGTTTTTAGCCCGCCACGCCAAGCAAAATCAGGTGTCTGCCCACAGCAAGGCCGCGGTGCGCCTCACGGCCACATGCCAACTGCGCGGACATGGCCGCCCAGATCGACACGGCTGGAGTGTCCGGCCAGGCCCGCGATCGCGGCAAGACCGCAAACCGCCCGGTGCTGGCCGGCGCCGATCTCGAGCACGGCGGCGCCGCCCGGCGCCAGCAGTCGCGGCAAGGCCGGGATGATCGCGCGATAGGGCTCAAGCCCGTCCGCCCCGCCATCGAGCGCGCGCAGCGGGTCATGCTCGCGAACCTCCCGCGCCAGCCCTGCGATCTCATCGGCTGCAAGGTAGGGCGGGTTCGACACGATCAGCTCGAAAGGGCCGGACAGGCCCTCCGTCCATGATCCTTGCCGGAACGTGGCCCGCTCTGCGACCCCATTGTCCGACGCATTGCGGGAGGCCGTCGCCACCGCACCCGCGCTGATGTCGACGCCCAGACCGATTGCGCCGGGCCATTGATGGAGCAGGGCCACCAGCAGGCAGCCCGTACCGGTCCCCAGATCGAGGATGCGCGGCGCCGGCTTGCCACGCTGGCGCATGAGCGCGATTGCCTCCTCGATCACGGTTTCGCTGTCCGGCCTTGGCTCAAGTGTTTCCGGCGACAGGCGAAATCGCAGGCCCCAGAAATCGCGCCAGCCAAGCAGCCGCGCCATCGGCACGCCCTGCAGCCGTTTCAGGAGCATCCGCTCAAGATCATCCCGTTCGGTCTCGCCCAGCGGCACCGACGGGCGCGTCATCAGTTCCAGCCGGGTAAGGCCGGTGACATGCTGCAGCATCAGGCGCGTGTCGGCATCGGGACTGTCGACACCACCCTCTCTGAGCCGGCGCAAGATCAGGCCGGCGGCATCGGCGCGCGTGATGGTCCCGGCCAGCATCAGGCGGCAGCCTGCTGTTCGGCAAGCAGTTCGGCCTGGCGCGCCGCGCTGAGCGCGTCCAGCATCTCACCCAGAACCAGCCCCTGCATCATCTCGTCAAGCTTGTAGAGTGTCAGCCCGATGCGGTGATCCGTGACGCGGCCTTGCGGGAAGTTGTAGGTGCGGATGCGCTCGGAGCGGTCACCCGAGCCGACCTGGCTGCGCCGGTCGGCGGCGCGCGCGGCGTCGGCGCGCAGTCGTTCGGCGTCGAACAGGCGGGCCTTCAGCAGCGCCATGCCGCGCGCCTTGTTCTTGTGCTGCGAGCGCTCGTCCTGGACCAGCACCACGATGCCGCTGGGGACATGGGTGATCCGGACCGCTGATTCGGTCTTGTTGACGTGCTGGCCGCCGGCTCCTTGCGAGCGCATCGTGTCGATGCGCAGATCAGCCTCGTTGATGGCGATGTCGACATCCTCGGCGAGCGGCAGCACGGCGACGGTTGCCGCCGAGGTGTGGATCCGGCCCGATGCCTCGGTGTCCGGCACACGCTGGACACGGTGAACGCCCGATTCATAGCGCAGCCGCCCGTAGACGCCCTGGCCGGAAATCTCGGCGATGATTTCCTTGACGCCACCCATCGCGCCCTCGCTTTGCGACAGGATGTCGACCGACCACCCCTGGGCCTGGGCGTGGCGTGCGTACATCCGGAACAGGTCGCCGGCGAACAGTGCGGCCTCGTCCCCTCCGGTTCCGGCGCGCACCTCAAGGATCGCGCCGCGGGCGTCGGCGGCGTCCTTTGGCAGCAACGCCAGCATGATGGCGCGCTCATGGGCCTCGCTGGCATCCAGGCAGGCGCGGAGGTCGTCCTGGGCGAGCTGGCGGAATTCGGGATCGGAGCGCGGATCGTCGATGATCGCGCGCGCCTCAGCGATGGCGGCCTCAGCCGCGCGCCAGGCCTTGATGGCGCTGACCACCGGTTCGAGCTCGGACAATTCCCTCGAGAGCGCGACCAGCGTCGTGGCGTCGGGGTTTGCGGCCAGCATGTCCCCGGCGATCTGGTGGCGTGCCAGGATCGCATCGAGGCGGTGCTGCGGAAGGGTGAGGGACATGACGGTCTCGGGGCGAAGGGGACGCAGACAGGCGAGGCAAGGGGCCTGCGCCGCTAAACCGGCACGTCATGCTCGCTGGCAAAGGCCTTCAGCGCGCCGCGCAAGGTCGCCACGCCACTTGCCTGGGCGAGCAGGCTTTCAAGCTGCTTTCGCGCCGCCGTGGCGTTGAGCTTGAGCGCCATCGCCTTCACCGGTCCGACGGACGAGGCGGTCATCGAGAACGAGCGGAAGCCCAGAGCAATCAGGGCGAGCGCTTCGAGAGGCTTTCCGCCCATCTCGCCGCAGACCGTCACCGGGCACTGGGCACGCTCGCCGGCGTCAGCCACACATTTGAGGGCGCGCAACGCACCGGCGCACAAAGGATCAAAGCGGTCGGCGACGAGGCGGTTCTCGCGGTCGGCGGCGAACAGGAACTGCAGCAGGTCGTTCGAGCCGACGGAGAGGAAGTCAGCCTCTTGTGCGATCTCGTCGATCTCGAACAGCAAGGACGGCACTTCCACCATCACCCCAAGCGCCAGGCTGGCCGGCCGGTCGCGGTCATGACGGTCGATATGGGCCAGTTCACGGTGGACGATGTTGCGGGCGCGGATGAACTCGTCGACGGTCGCCACCATCGGGAACATGATCTTCAGATCGCGCCCCGCGCCGGCTCTCAGCAGCGCCCGGATCTGCGAACGCAACAGGCCCGGCCGATCAAGCCCGATGCGGATGGCGCGCCAGCCGAGGGCGGGGTTCTCCTCCTCGACGCGCTGCATGTAGGGCAGCACCTTGTCACCGCCGATGTCGAGGGTACGGAAGGTCACAGGCCTGTCACCGACCGCGTCCAGCGCGGCCTTGTACAGCTGCTGCTGTTCTGCCGTGGTGGGCATGCGCGCGGCGACCATGAACTGCAGCTCCGTGCGGAACAGGCCGATCCCGGTCGCGCCGGTCTCGGCGAGGTGCGGCAGATCGACGAGAAGCCCCGCGTTGAGCTTGAGGTCGATCGATGCGCCGTCGCGGGTGACGGCGGGGATGTCGCGCAGCTTGCGGTACTGCTCCTGCCGGCGGGCGCGCAGCCGCGCCTTTTCCTTGTAGACGTTCTCGACATCCGGCGGCGGCCTGATCTGCACCTCGCCGGTCTGGCCGTCGACGATGACCGCGTCGCCCTGTTCGACGAGAGCCGTGATGTTCTCGATTTCGCTGACGGCCGGAATGCCGAGGGCGCGTGCGACGATCGCCACGTGGCTGGTGGCGCCGCCCTCCTCCAGAATGAGGCCGCGCAGACGGCCGCGGTCATAGTCGAGCAGGGCTGCCGGCCCCATCGAGCGGGCGACGATGATCGCGTTCTCCGGCAACTGGTCGCGGGCGATGGTGAGATCGGCGCCGACCAGGATGTGCAGGAGGCGGTTGGCGAGGTCTTCGAGATCGTGCAGCCGTTCCCTGAGGTAAGGATCTGTCTGCCGCAGCATGCGGGCGCGCGTGTCGGACTGGACCCTTTCGACCGCTGCCTCCGCAGTCAGACCCGACATCACCGCCTCGCGCATCCGCCGGAGCCAACCCTGGTCATGGGCGAACATGCGGAAGGTCTCGAGAACCTCCTTGTGCTCGCCGCCATGGGAAACATCGCCACGGGCGATCAACGCGTCGATGGTCTTGCGCAACTGCGCGATGGCCGCCTCGAGGCGCTTGATCTCGGCTTCGGGGCTTTCCGCGATCAGGTTCTTGATCACCACGCGCGGCTCATGGAGCACCGCATGCCCGAGCCCCACACCCTCGGCCAGCGAAACACCCCTGGCCTGCTTTGGCCCGGTGAACCCGCCTCCCTGCCCGGAGGCCGTCAGCGACTGCATGCCGCCCTGGGCGATCAGCTCGGCGAGCACCATGGAGACGGTCTGCAGCGCCTCCATTTCCTCTTCGGAGTACTTGCGCGTCGCCGTGTTCTGCACGACCAGAACGCCGAGCGTGGCGCCCGCGCGCAGGATGGGCACGCCCAGGAAGGAGCGGTAGATTTCCTCGCCGGTTTCCGGCCGATAGGAGAAGGCCGGATGCGATTGGGCGTCCGACAGCGCCAGCGCCTCCGCCTCCCTGGCGATCAGGCCAACGAGTCCCTCGCCGGCCTTCATCGTGGTCCGGTGCACCGCCTCGCGATTGAGGCCTTCGGTGGCGAACAGTTCGAGCGCCTTGTCATCGCGCTGCACGTAGATCGAGCACACCTCCGCAACCATGTTGGAGGCGATCAAGATGACGATCCGATCGAGCTTGTCCTGCGGGCTTGTTGGCTGGGCCATCACCTCGCGGAGGCGGCGCAGCAGCACGCGCGGTCCTCCAAAGGCTTGCGGCATCAGCGACCTCTCTCGGGTTCCGGCTTCGCCCGGCATCGTGATGGATGCCGGCAGCGATTCTGCCACGCGGCTCTGGGCGCGTTCTAACTGCCTCGTGCTCGTTTCGGCAAGGCCGATCCATCGCCGGCGGCCATGTCAGTTCCCGGCCTTGTCGCCAGCCTTGCGTTCGATGGTGTTCAAGGCGTCGGCCAGCCGGGCCTTGGCCGAGCCAGGCCTGAGCGGCTGCTGCTGGCTCTCATGCGGGCCCCAGCCCGAAAGCCAGATCATCTCGAAGCTGGCGCGCACCCTGCCGTCAGGGTCGGCAAAGGCCGTTGCATAGATGTCGAGCGCCCGCAGCAGGGTCGCGCGGCGCAGGGGCGTCCTGCGCCTTGCCTGGAGCGCATTGGTCAGCCCCATGGCCCTGAGATCGGCCAGCAAGGACAGCGGATGGCCGTAGCGGACAGTGGCCGCCTCGACATCGGTGACCGGCAAGGCAAAGCCAGCCCGCTGCAGCAGGCCGCCAAGGTCCCTCACATCGGCGAAGGGAGCGACCCGTGGCGAGACCCCGCCGTCCCGTTCGCTTTCGGCCTGGACAAGCGCCTGCCTGAGCTCGGTCAGTGTCGCACCGCCAAGCAGGCAGCCGATGAACAGGCCGTCCGGCTTCAGCGCCCGCCGGATCTGGATCAGCGTGCCGGGCAGGTCGTTGACCGATTGCAGGGCGAGCAGCGAGGTGACCAGATTGAGCGAGCGGTCGGCGAAGGGCAGCCTCTCCTCGTCAGCGACGAGGCTCGCCCGTGGCGAGACATCGGCAGGCGCCGCCCAGATGGCCAGGCTCGTGCCCGCGCGGCGCCGGAGCACAGTGACGGCGGCGTCCGTGGCCGTGCCGAGGTCGAGCGCCGCTGCAAACGGGCGCGTGATCGCGCCGAGGCGCTCATCAAGGTCCTCGGCGGCGCGCTGGAGCAGGAAATCCGCAAAGCCGCCGCGCGTCGCGCGCTGCAATCTTGTCCGGACCAGCTTGCGATCAAACAGTTCCACGGTCTCCGGCACGGCTTTTGGGTGTCCTGTCATGGGTCACGGCGTCGGCGAGAGCGCCGCCGAGGGGCAAAACGCCTCGCGGTTGGTGCCCGGCGCCCTCTACGCGATAGCATGGCGCCGGAGCGAGGCACAGACGAGGTGACGATGGAGCCCGGCCGGCTGCAACGCCGGCTGCAGGCGGCCCGCGCCATGCCCGGTGCTGCAGCACGGCGCATGTCTGGCTGGCCCATCCGCCCACCTGCGCCGCCTGCCGGGCGTCGCCCCGTCGTCCTGCGCGCCCCGATTGCGAAAGGCTGGTCACGCCGTCCGCCCTCGACCTTGGCGGGGCGCTGATCTCGCTGGCCGCGATGGCCGATCCGCCGGTTCGCGTGCGCACGCGGGCTATCGCGGGCCATGACGGCACGGCGCGGACCCTGGTGCACAGGCTCAAAACGTGGCAACTGGATGGAGCTGGCTGTCAGCATGGGCGGCATGATGCTGGTGGCAGGCCACGAACTGCCCGCCGAGGCTGGCCCGATCGCGCCTGGTCCACCGCACCGGTTCGGGTTGTGGTGGCGCCGGTTCAATCAGGCGGCGGCCCTGGCGCAGGTGATCGGCCGGGCGACAGCCGTGGACATGCTCGTGTTCACGCGGGTCATTCCGGGCGGCTGTGCCGCAGGCAGGCCGCCTGACCCTTGAGGACGGGATCGGCAGACCCAATATGATGGGTTCACGGAGTTGACGCATGACGGCAGTGACCATCTACCTGAAATCCTGGTGTCCCTACTGCGCGGCGGCGAAGGACTTGCTGACCGCCAAGAAGGTGGCGTTCACCGAGATCGAGATCACCGGCAAGCCTGACCTGCTTGACGAGATGATGCGGCGCTCCGGCCGCGCCACCGTTCCGCAGATCTTCATCGGGGAGAGCCATGTCGGCGGCTGCGACGACCTGTACGCCCTTGACCGGAGTGGTGGGCTCGACACCATGCTGGCGGCCTGAGGCGGGGCGGATGATCCGTTTTACGCTGACCTGTGATGCCCCTCACCGCTTTGAAAGCTGGTTTCGCGACAATGCCTCCTTTGATGGACAGGTGGCGCGGGGGCTGGTCGAATGTCCGGTCTGCGGGTCTGCGAAGATCGGCAAGGCCATCATGGCGCCGCATGTGGCGCGAAAGGATCGCGGGCTTGCGGCCATTGCCGCCGAGACGGCTGTCGACCCGGCGCCGGGGCGTGCCCTGGCGCCCGCCGCTGCGACCGGAAGCCATGACATCACCAACCAGCCGCTCACGGACAAGGCCTTGCGCGATCTGGTGCGGGCCTGGCGCCAGCATGTCCTCGAGGCAACCGATCCCGTGGGCGACCGCTTTGCCGACGAGGCGCTGAAGATGCATCACGGCGAAATCGAGCACCGGCCGATCCATGGCAGTGCGACGATCGAGGATGCGCGCATGCTGATCGAGGAAGGGGTCGGCTTCCAGCCCTTGCCGATCCTGCCGGACGACCGGAACTGAGCGGCCCCGGCGGAGGCGCTCAGGGCGTCTTCGGCACGGCGGCGAGAAGTGCCCTTGTGTAGGCATGCTGGGGATCGCCGAAGATGGCGGCGGCATCGCCAAGTTCGACGAAGACGCCATCCTTCATCGCGGCGATCCTGTCGCTGACATGCCGGATGACCGACAGGTCATGGCTGATGAAGATCATCGAGAGGCCGAGCCTTTCCCTCAGATCGCTGATCAGGTTGATGATCTGCGACTGGATCGAGACATCGAGCGCCGAGACCGGTTCATCGGCCACGATCAGTCCGGGCTCGAGGGCCAGGGCGCGGGCAATGGCGATGCGCTGGCGCTGGCCGCCCGAGAACGCGTGGGGGTATAGCGCGCCGGCGTCGGGCGGCAGGCCGACCATCGCCAGCAGCTCCGCGACGCGGGCCGTGCGCGCGCCAGGTCCGGGCCTCAGGCCGTGGACGATCAGGGGCTCGGCCAGGATGTGGCCGACCCTGTGGCGCGGATTGAGCGATCCGAACGGGTCCTGGAACACCATCTGGATGTTGCGCCTCGCCCTCCTGAGAGCCTGGCCGTCGAGGCCGGCGAGGTCCTGACCCTCGATCAGGATGCGGCCCGAGCTTGGCTCCAGCAGGCGCAGCAGCATGCGTCCGAGAGTGGTCTTGCCGCAGCCCGATTCACCGACAATGCCGAGCACCTCGCCGCGCTGCAGGGTGAACGAGACGCCATTGACGGCGCGCACGGTCTGGCCGCCGGCATCCCTGTAGTGCTTCGTCAATGCCTCGACCTCAAGAATCGGCGCCGTCATGGGGCGGGGTTCCAGCATGCGGCGGCGGGGTCCTGTCCCGCGACAGCCAGCAGCGGACGTTCGGTCAGGCACCGCGCGATGGCAGCAGGACACCGTTCGGCGAAGCTGCAGCCATCGCCGCGCGCGCCCGGTGGCGGCACCATGCCGGGGATCGACGGCAGGCGCCTGCCGGGCTGATTGCGCGCCGGGATCGTATCGAGCAGGGCGCGCGTGTAGCGGTGCCGGGGCGATGCGAACAGAGCCTTGACCGCACCGTGTTCGACAATGCGGCCAGCATACATGACATGGGCGCGCTCACAGACCTCGGCCACGACCCCCAGATCATGGGTGATCAGCAGGCAGGCCATGCCCATCTCGCGGCGCAGGCGGTTGATCAGGTCGAGCACCTGGGCCTGCACGGTGACGTCGAGCGCCGTCGTCGGTTCGTCCGCGATCAGCAATTTCGGCTCGCAGGCGATGGCCGAGGCGATCATGGCGCGCTGGCGCTGGCCGCCGGACAACTGGTGCGGAAAGCGATCCACGGTGCGGTCGGGATGGGGGATGCCGACCAGTTCGAGCAGTTCGACAGCGCGGCGCCGGGCTGCAGCGCGCCCGAGCCCGCGGTGGATCAACAGCGGCTCCGCAATCTGATCGCCCACGGTGAAGACAGGGTTCAGCGAGCTCATCGGCTCCTGAAAGATCATGCCGATCTCGCGCCCGCGCAGCCTGCGCATCTCGGATTGGGACAGGCTGGCGAGATCTTGCCCGTTGAACCGGATATGGCCGCCGGCGATCCGGATCGGCGGCTCCGGCAGCAGGCGCATGATCGAAAGCGCCGTGACGCTCTTGCCGCATCCGGACTCGCCCACGAGGCCGACCATCTCGCCCGGCGCGATGGTCAGCGAGAGATCCGCCACCAGCGGCAGGCCCGCCATGTGCAGCGACAGTCCCTCGATCGCCAGCACAGGCACCGGTCCCGTCATGCGGGCTGCCAGAGGCGGCCGCCGGGCATGGGGTGGGGGACACCGGTGGTGGTCGGCAAGCTGAGCGGCAGGCCGCGTGTCGAACGGGCCGCAAGATAGCCGAAGCACTCGGCTTCGAGATGATCGCCGTTCCAGCCCACCACCTCGACCGCCTCGACCGGCACGCCGAGGCGGCGACGCAGGCCCTCCATGAAGGTCTGGTTGTGCCGTCCGCCCCCTGTGACGAGCCAGCGCCGCGGCCGTGACGGCACCTGGTCAAGGGCCGCGACGGTCGCCTCGATGGTGAAGGCGGCCAGCGTGGCGACGGCGTCGGCGTCGGCCAAAGCCTCAACCATTGTCGCACGGGCATGAAAGTCGTTGCGGTCCAGTGATTTCGGGGCCGCCATGGCGAAGAAGGGGTTGTCCATCAGCCCGGCCAGAACAGCGGCGTCGACAGTGCCAGAGCGGGCGATCCTGCCGCCATCATCATAGCGCTGGCCGAAGCGGCGCATGACGAGGTCGTCGATCAGGGCCGAGGCAGGGCCGGTGTCGAAGGCGAGGATCGTGTCACCGTCGATATAGGTCACATTGCCGACGCCGCCGAGGTTGAGCACCATCAGCGGCTGGGCCAGTCCGGCGGCAAGGGCGGCGTGGTACAGGGGCGCCAGGGGTGCGCCATGTCCGCCGCTGGCGACATCGGCCATGCGGAAGTGATCGACCACGGCGATGCCGAGGCGCCTTGCAAGGACCTGGCCTTGGCCGAGCTGGCGGGTGAAGCGGCGCTCCGGGCGATGATAGATGGTCTGGCCGTGCAGCCCGATCAGGTCGATGCTGCTCGCGTCGAGACCTCTTGATGCCATGAAGGCCGCGATGGCGTCGCCGAATGCGCCGGTGACCATGTCCTCCAGTTCATCGAGCGGCTCATGCTCGGCACGCGACGGGTCTTTCAGGAAATCGAGCAGGCGGGCACGCAGCGCCGGGGGATAGTCGAAGGTCTCGCCGGCGCGGGGGCGCACGAGCATCTCGCCATCCGTCTCGATCCATGCCACATCAATGCCATCCATCGAGGTGCCGCTGATCACGCCAAGGGTCGAGAGCGGTCCTGATCGGGTGCAAGATTGCGCCATGACAGGCTGTCCTGTTGCGGGATTGGTTGCAATGGGTATTCTGTTCGTTCACGTAGGCCAAGACCATATGGGGTGCAACCGAGGGCCCGGAACGCGGCCGGTGGTGACCCGTTCGATCCTGGGGAGGGTCATCATGAGCAAGACTTCCGGCAAGGCCGCTTTCGGCACGTCCGCGCTCGCCGCAGCGCTCCTCGCCAGCGTCATGGCGCTTTCGCCCGCCACGGCCCGGGCCCAGGTGCTCGAGGCTGCCGTCGATGCCTCCCCTGCCGGTCTTGATCCGCATCTGATCACCGCATTCACCTCGTTCCAGATCGTCAACGGCACCATCTATGAGGGGCTGACAACCATCGACAAGGATCTTCGCATCGTTCCCGGCCTCGCCCAGGGCTGGACGATCGCGCCCGATGGCAAGACCTACACCTTCAAGCTCGTGCCCGGCGCGACCTTCCATGACGGCTCGCCGGTCGAGGCCGCCGATGTGGTGGCCAGCATCAACCGGGTGCTGTCGAAGGACATTGCCTCGCCTCTGGCCAGCCGTCTTGCGGCGGTCGACAAGGCCACGGCAACCGACGCCTCAACCGTCACCATCGCCATGAAGGAGGCCTCCGCGCCGTTCCTGACCGCGCTCGCCTCGATCGCCATCGTCCCGCGCGTCTTCGAAACCAACAAGGACGGCCTGCAGCGCCAGCCGGTCGGCACCGGCCCGTTCCGCTTCAAGGAATGGCAGCCGAACGGCTTCATCGAATTGTCGAAGCATGCCGGCTACTGGAACAAGGCGCAGCCGAAGCTGGACGGCATCAAATTCAACATTATCCCGGAGTCCGCGACGCGTCAGGTCGGCCTGTCGAGCGGCCAGTACGCCATGCTGCCAAACATCGACGCGGCCACGGCGCTGCAATTGCGCGGTCGTCCCGGCGTCAAGCTCGCCGAAACCATGGAACTCGCCTACACGCTGGTCGGCATGAACACCTCGAAGGCGCCGTTCGACAATCCGAAGGTGCGCGAGGCACTGAACTACGCGCTGAACCGCGGCGAGATCGTGCAGGCCGCGCTGTTCGGCGCCGGCGTTCCGGGCGGGCCGCTGTCGCCGGCCCTGAAGGATTGGGCGGTGAACACCTCGAGCTTCCCCTGCTTCACCCCTTCCGCGGCCAAGGCGCAGGACCTGCTCAAGGAAGCGGGCGTGACGACGCCGGTGGCGGTGACGCTGCTGGTGCTGCCGCGGCAGGACATCCGCGACATCGCGCAGGTTGTGCAGGCGCAGCTCAACAAGGCCGGCTTCAAGGCCGAACTGCGCATCCCGGAACTCGGACAGTTCGTGCAGGACTGGCGCAACTCGAACTTCGACGCCTTCGTCTCGACCAATGCCGGCTCGGTTGATCCGGACGATTATTTCTTCCGCACTTTCCGCACGGGTGGTTCGACCAACGTGTTCAAGTATTCGAATCCGGCGGTCGATGCGCTGCTCGACAGCGCCCGTGTCGACCTCAACCAGGCCGGACGCAAGGCGGCCTATGACCGGGTTCAGAGCCTGCTCGCCTGCGATGGGCCTGCCGCCTTCATGACCTATGGCCAGCTCTTCACGGCCAGCCGGCAGAACGTCAACGGCTTTGACATCATTGCCAACCGCTCGCTGATGTCGCTGGCCAACACCACGCTGGCGCGCTGACCCACCGGCGTCTGCAACCCGGCTTCCCTGCATGCGCTTTCTGCGGACGCGTCTGTTCGATCTTGTGCTGGTGATGATCGGTGTCTCGATCCTCACCTTCCTGATGATCAGGCTGATCCCGGGCGACGCGGTGGCGATCATGCTGGGCGCGAACACGGAGGTGACGGCCGACCGCGTCGCCGAGTTGCGTGGCCGGCTCGGCCTCGACCAGCCGATCTGGGTGCAATACCTCAGCTGGATCGGCGGCGTGCTCGGCGGGGATCTCGGCGTCTCAATCTGGACGAGGCGGCCGGTGCTCGACGAGATCATCGGCCATGTCTGGCCAACCCTGCAACTGACCGTACTCGCACTTGCAATCGGCGCCGGACTGGCCGTGCCGCTCGGGGTGCTGATGGCCAGGCTGCGCGGGCGCGGCTGGGATGTCGGGCTCCAGATCGGCTCCGTGATGGGCCTGACCATTCCCTCCTTCTGGCTTGGGATCATGCTGATCCTGGCGCTCACGGTCCTCGCGCCGGAATGGCAGGTGCTGGGCTATGTGCCGTTCTCGCAGGACCCGGTCGGCAACATCCAGCGGCTGATCCTGCCGGCCTTTGCGCTGGCGCTGCCAATCCTCGCCAATCTGGCGCGGCTGGTGCGCTCGGCCATGCTGGACGCCCTGCAGCAGGACTACATTCGATCGGCGCGGGCGCGCGGCGCCTCCGAGACATCGATCCTGTTCAAGCACGCGCTGCGCAATGCGCTGATTCCGTTCGTGACGAGTGTCGGCATCATGACCGGCTATCTCCTCGGCGGCGCTATCGTGGTGGAACAGGTTTTCGCGATTCCCGGGCTTGGGCGGCTCATTCTGGGCGCCATCGCGGAACGCAACTATCCCTTGGTGCAGGCCACGATCCTGGTGGTGACCTTCACCTTCGTGATGGTCAATTTTGCCGTCGACCTGCTCTACGCCCTGATTGATCCGAGGGTCCGGACGTGAGCGCGACGGTTCAGACCGCACCTGTGCGCAGGTCGGTGTCCGGCCTGGTGACGGTCTCGGCCCTTGCTGTGGTCATCTTGTGCCTGCTGGCGCTTCTGGCCCCGCTGATCGCGCCCTATGACCCGCTGGCGCAAAGCGTTCTTGCGCGCCTCAAGGGTCCCAGCGCGGCGCACTGGCTCGGCACCGACCAGTTCGGCCGCGACCTGCTTTCGCGCATCCTGCATGGCATGCGAGCCTCGCTCGGCATCGCCGCAGGCGCGGTCGGCGTCGCGCTGCTGGTGGGCGGCACGCTCGGGCTTGTGGCCGCCTACTACCGTGGCTGGACCGAGCGCATCGTCATGCGGCTGATGGACGTGATCTTCGCCTTTCCGGTCATGCTGCTGGCGATCGGGATCATCGCCATGCTCGGTCCGGGCTCCGGGCCGACGGCGATCGCGATCGCGGTTGTCTACACGCCGATCTTCGCACGGCTATTGCGTGGCCCGGCGCTGGTCATCACCAACTCCGACTATGTGGCCGGCGCGAAAGCCATCGGTGCATCGGACGCCCGCATCATCTTCAGCCATGTGCTGCCCAATCTCGCCAGTGTCATCCTTGTGCAGACCAGTCTGCTGTTGTCCGCCGCAATCCTTGTCGAGGCTTCGCTCTCCTTCCTTGGCCTCGGTACGCAGCCGCCGACGCCCTCGCTCGGCATGATGCTGTCCGAGGGGCGCAATGTGTTGCTGCTGTCCCCCTGGGCGGCCGTCTTCTCCGGGATTGCGATCCTGATCATCGCCTTTGCGCTCAACCTGCTCGGCGACGTGCTGCGCGATGCGCTCGATCCCCGACTGAAATGAGCCCACGACGGATCTGTGTCCGGATGGCGCGGGCCGGAGATGTGCCTGCGCTCGCGGCGCTGGCGGCAGACAGCTACCGGTTCGGCTTCGCCGGCATTCTCGATGAGATCCAGTTCGCCGCCCGCGATCAAGCCCACTTTCAGCAGCGTTTCGCGACCGAATGGCCGTTCGTCGCGCTGGCGGAGGATGGCGACGGGCGCTGCCACGGCTTCGTCGAGGTGCGGGAGGGGACGCTCGACATGCTGTTCGTCAGCCCTGACGCGGTGGGGACAGGCTGCGCTGTGGCGCTGCTGTGGCAGGGCGAGGCCATGGGAGCGGTGCGGCTTGAATGCTTTGCAGCCAACGCACGGGCGCGCCGCTTCTATGAACGGGAGGGCTGGCGCCTCGTCAGCCATCATGAACGGGACTTCGCCGGACAGGCCATGCGCTTCGTCCGCTATGAGCGGCCGGTCACAGCGTCCACGTGACCTTGCTCAGATGCGGCGGACGGTCCGGGTCAAAGCCCCTGGCCTGCGCAGCGACGTCGATCATCCGGTAGGCCGGAACCAGCAAGGGGATGGCGTCTGTCACCGGATCATCATCGCCGATCCACGGCAGATCGCCAAAGGGGCCGCCACAGACGGAGACCGGAACCCCCTCGCTCCGGAGCCGTGTCACGAGGCCGTCCACATCCATGCCGGTCTGGTCCTCGAGGCGGATGGCCAGCACGGGCGTCTGGGACGACAGCGCGGCGCGGGGCCCATGCAGCAGTTCGGCGGCGCTGTAGCCGAGCGCCGGCATCAGCAGTATCTCGGCCAGTCTGAGCGCAATCTCCCGTGCCGGGGCCAAACCGAAGCCGCGCCCGGTGACGAGGGCTGATGGCGCGTTCGCCAGAGCTGGCGCCAATGCTGTCCAGTCGCAGTCATGGGGCGGCATCGAGGCGCGCGGGCAGCCGCTCCAGCGCGGCCAACAGGTCCATGTCTGCGGCAAGCTCCGTCACAAGCAACGCGCCGGCCATCATCGAGGACGTCACCGATTTTGTCGCAGCCACGGCGCGCTCCGCTCCGGCCAGCAGCGGCAGGACATGATCGGCGGCATCGGCCAGCGGCGAGCCTTCGGCATTGACCATCGCGACGGTCTGCGCGCCTTCGGCCCGGGCCATGCGCGTCGCCGCGATGAGATCGGGGCTGGCGCCAGACTGACAGATCACGATGAACAGCGCGCCATCGAGCTTCAACGGCCGCTGCAGGGCGGTGATCACCGACGGAGCCGCCATCGAGCCTGGCAGCCCGAGCCGGGTTTCGATCATGTAGCGCAGGTGAACGCCGGCATGCCCGGAACTGCCATGCCCGCAGATCACCGCCAGACGGGTACGGCCGGTATCAAGCCGGCCGGCGAGGGCGTGGATCGCCGGGCGGCTGGCCAGCAGCCTCGCCGCTGCCTCGCCGCAGGTCGCGGCCTCCCGCGCCATCGCGCTGCTCAGGGGCGCTGCCGGCGTCCCGGTCATGGCTGGCGGCCCGGCTCCTGACGCAACTCCCTCACTTCGGTGATGAAGTCATAGCGGTCGCCGCGATAGGCCGAGCGGGTGAACTCGACCGGCATGCCATTGGCGAGAAATCCGCGGCGTTCGATGCGGAGGATCGCCGCGCCCACCGGCACCGAGAGCAGGCGCGCCTCGGCCGCGGTCGCAAGCGAGGCCTGCAGGCGCTGAAGGCCGCGGACAGGGCGGGCTTCGCGCAGGTCCAGCGCGGCATAGAGCGAATCCTGCACATCATCCACGGATCCGAGAAACTGGGCCGGCACGACGGCGCGCTCGATGGCCAGAGGCTCGCCATCCGCCATGCGGACGCGGGCGAAGCGCAGCACTGGCTGGTCGATGGACAGCGCCAGCGTCATCGCTTCGTCGGGCGTGGGCAGCCCGGCGCTGCGGTCCAGCCAGTGCGATCCGGGCATGAGTCCCCGGTTGCGCATGTCGGCCGAGAAGCCAGCCAGAAGGGCCGCAGGCTGTTCGATGCGTGGCGCGATATAGGTGCCGGAGCCATGGCGGCGCGACAGCAGCCCCTCGCGCAGCAGCGTCTCGATGGCGCGCCGCACCGTGACGCGCGAGATACCCACCGCGTCGCTGAGTTCGCGCTCGGAAGGCAGGGCCTCGCCGGTGCGGATGCCGCCATCCCTGATCTGGTTGCGGATCATGTCGGCGAGCTGCAAATAGAGCGGCGTGGCGCTGAGGCTGCTGAGCTGCTCCTTCACGATGGTGAGCATCAGGTGCTCTCCCTGCCGGGAAGGCTGGCCAGCGCCAGGCGCAGATTGTCACCGCTGTCCGCCAGGATCGCCTCCGCCTCGGCAAGGCCATAGCCCAGCACCACGAGCGTTGCGAGCTTGATGTTGTCGCCGGTGCGGTCGAGCGCGGCGGCGGCCTCGATCTGCCCGCAGCCAGAGATACGCGCCACCATCGCTTCCGCCCGCCGCCTCAGCTTGGCGTTGGAGACCTGCATGTTGACCATCATGCCGCGATAGACACGGCCCAGACGCAGCATGATGCCGCTCGACATCAGGTTCAGCACCACTTTTTGCGCCGTACCGGCCTTCATCCTGGTGGAGCCTGCGATCAACTCGCTGCCGGTGATGATCTCGATGCCGTGGCGCGCGCTGGCCGTGAGCGGCGCGCCGGCATTGTTCGACATGCCGATGGTCAGCGCGCCGCGTTCGCCGGCCCGGTTGATGGCGGCGACCGTGAACGGCGTCGAGCCGCTTGCCGCCACGCCGATGACGACGTCGCCGGGGCCGATCTTTGCCAGATCCATCTGGCGCGCGCCGTCCTCCGCATCATCCTCGGCGCCCTCGACGCTGGCGACGAGCGCGCCAAGCCCGCCGGCCATGGCGAAGACGAGGCGGCTCTGGGGCCAGTCGAAGGTCGGTGGCAGTTCCGCGCCATCCTGCACGGCGACGCGCCCGGAGGTACCGGCCCCGACATAGACGAGGCGTCCGCCCTGCCTCAGCCGCTCGGCGGCGTCGGCGACGGCCGTCGTAATCGCAGGCAGCGCGGCATGTACCGCCGCCACCGCCGCCATCTGGCCATCCCACATGCCCTCGAGCGCACTGGACAGGGGCCAGGCGTCAAGGTCGGCGAAGCGCGGATCAACATCTTCGGTTGCCATGACGGCGTGCCTGCCTGACGATCATCTGGCGCAAGGGCCGGCGCGGAGAACGCGTATCCGCAATCCGGCAGTCTGCGCGGAATTTGGTAGATACCAGTTAAAGGCCTTTTGGCTGAAAGGGAATACCAATCACGCCGTACCCGATTGATTTGGCGCTGCGCGGCGGGCGAGGATCAGCGCCCCCGAAACGGCATCGCCATCGGCGGCCCTGAGCCTGCGCCGCACATCAGGGGATAGCCAGGGCTCGATGGCGCTCGACAGCCCGCCGAGCAGCGCGACCTTGGGCGCCCCTTCGTCGAACAGGCCGCGGACCAGCGCGTCGATCTGCTCAGCGGCCTGCTGGACGATCCGGCGCGCGGTTGCGTCGCCCTGGTCGGCATGGCGCATGACCATGGGGGCGAGGGTGGCGTAATCGGTGGCGCTGGCGCGGTCCATCCAGCCGATGATCTCAAACGGATCATGGTTAAAGCGCTGCATCACTTCGGTAAGCAGGGCGGTCGGCGGCAGCCGACCATCATGGGCGCGCAGGGCGAGACGGACGGCCTCAAGGCCCAGATCGGCGCCGCTGCCCTCGTCGGAGACCGGAAAGCCGTAGCCGCCGATCCGCAGGTCGCGCCCCCCGACCCGGCCGATGCCGATCGAGCCGGTGCCGGCGATGACGATGGCGCCGTCCTCGCCTGAATGGGCGCCGAAGCAGGCCGCCAACGCATCGCTGATGAAGCTGATCGAGGCGAACGGATGGGGCTGCCGCGCCAATGCGTCCAACGCCCCCTTGCGGCCGACCCCAGCCAGACCGATGCCGGCATGCAAGGTGACCCGAGACGGATCGATCCCGGCCTCAGCCATGGCTGCGCCGGCGGCGGCCATGATCGAGGCGAAGGCGGCGTCAATGCCGAGGCGGGTGGTGGCCGGTCCTGACAGGCCCTGGCCGATCACCTCGCCGGCCTCGGTTTCGATGCGGGCGCGGCAGCCGGTTCCGCCGCCGTCGACGCCCAGAAAGCAGATGCGCCCCGCAGCCATGCGCATCAGTCCTTCAGCCGCTCGATCAGGGCGCCGCAACGCCTGAGCTTGAGATCAAGCTGCTCATAGCCGCGATCGAGGTGATAGACCCGGTTGATGATCGTTTCACCCTCAGCCGCCAGCGCGGCCAGCACGAGGCAGACCGAAGCCCTGAGGTCGGTCGCCATCACCTGCGCGCCGCGCAGGGGTGCGCCGCCCCGGACCAGCGCCGAAGTGCCCTGCAAGGTGATGTTGGCCCCCAGCCGCATCAGTTCCGGCGCGTGCATGAAGCGGTTCTCGAAGACCGTTTCACGGATCATCGAGGCCCCTTCGGCGCGGCACATCAGGGCCATGAACTGGGCCTGCAGGTCGGTCGGAAAGCCGGGATAGGGTTCGGTGGTGATGTCGACGCCGCGCAGCGGTCCGCAGGCCGAGACCATCAGGCCGCGATCACCCGGCCAGATGCTGACGCCGACTGCCTCGAGCACCTGGGCGATGGCGGAGAGGTGTTCGAGCCTTGCATGGGAGAGCTCCAGCGTGCCACCGGTGATGGCGGCGGCGATGGCGTAGGTGCCGGCCTCGATCCGGTCGGGGATCACGTCATGGCGCGCGGTCTTCCAGTGCGTGCCGCCGGCGATGAGCAGGCGGTGGGTGCCGGCGCCCTCGATGCGGGCGCCCATGCCGATCAGACAGGCGGCGAGATCAACCACTTCCGGCTCGCGTGCTGCGTTGACGATTTCCGTTTCGCCCGCCGCCATGGTCGCGGCCATCATGGCTGTCTCGGTGGCGCCGACGGAGGGCGAGCCAAAGACGATGCGCGCACCCTTCAGCCCGCCCGGCGCCTCGCCGACGATCATGCCCCCCTCGATGTCGATCGTCGCGCCGAGGCTGGCGAGTGCTTTCAGATGCAGGTCAACTGGCCGCGCGCCGATGGCGCAGCCGCCCGGCAGCGAGACCCGCGCCCGGCCGAACCGGCCCATGACCGGGCCGAGCAGGAGCACCGTGGCCCGCATGCGCCGGACGGTGTCATAGCCGGTCTCGACCGGGTCGGCCCGGCCCGCATCGAGGGTGACGGCGTGATCCGAGAGGCGCGTAACGGCAACCCCGTGGCGGGCGACGACGTCGAGCATGGTCGCGATGTCGGTGACGGCCGGCAGGTTGGTCAGCGTCAGGGGTTCGGGGCTGAGGATCGCGGCGGCGATCTGCGGCAGGCTGGCGTTCTTGGCGCCCGCGATGGCGACCGAGCCGTTGAGCGCCCGTCCCCCGGTGATCTTCAGTCTGTCCATCATCCGCCCCTGCGGCTGGCCATGCGTGACAGGCGATACCAGTGTTGCGTCTGGTCTTGTAAATGGCTTTATAGTGGTATTGTCAAGAACGGCTCCGGCAGGGCGCCAGCGCACGATGTGAGGGCGCCCCGACCGCTGCCCTTTGTTTGTTCCCGCCCATGGCAGGCGCCCGCCGCCTGCCGAATCAGGTTGCGTCATGGAAGCCGAAGCCATTCCGCTGCGCGCGCTGCTCGCGCCCCGCCTGTTCGACGGGCAGGGCTGGGCCGGGCCGACCCTGCTTCACATCGCTGGCGGGTGCATCGAGGCGCTGGAGCCTGCGCCCCGCCATGCGCCCGAGGGTTGCCTGATGCTGCCAGACGATGCGTTGCTTGCCCCGGGCTTCATTGACATTCAGGTCAATGGCGGCGGCGACGCGCTGCTCAACGACAACCCGGATGAGCAGACGATCGCGCGCATCGCGCAGGCGCACCGTTGTTTCGGGACGACCGGACTGTTGCCCACATTGATCACCGACGCGCCTGGCAAGATGGTTGACCTTCTGGCCGCGGCCCAGGCGGGGCTATCGGTTCCCGGCGTGCTGGGCTTTCATCTTGAAGGGCCATTCCTCAATCTTGCCCGCAAGGGCATCCATCCGGCGGCCTTCATGCGAAGGCCGGCTGCGGCGGATCTGGCCTTGCTCGCACGGTTCGGCAGGCTCGGGCACTCGCTGGTGACGCTGGCGCCGGAAATGATGCTGCCCGAGGCGATCAAGGCGCTGGCCGCGGCTGGGCTCGTGCTCAGCGCTGGGCATTCGGAGGCGACTGCGGCCGGGGTCGAGGCTGCGATCGGCGCGGGGCTGTCGGGCGTCACCCACCTGTTCAACGCGATGTCGCAGCTCACGCCGCGCGAGCCCGGGCTGGTCGGCATGGCGCTCGGCGACGAGCGCCTGATGGCCGGAATCATCTGCGACGGGCTGCATGTCGCACCGCTCAATCTGAGGCTGGCATACAGGCTGATGGGGCGCGACCGGCTGATGCTGGTGAGCGACGCCATGCCGACCGTGGGCGGGGCAAGCCGGACCTTCGCGTTGCAGGGTCGCACCATTCGCCTTGACGGCGGCAGGCTGACCGGTCCGGACGGGACGCTGGCGGGCGCGCATCTGGGCATGATCGAGGCCGTCCGCAACGCGGTGACGATGATGGGATGCGAACTTGGCGACGCGCTCGTGATGGCGTCCGGTACCCCGGCGCGCTTCCTCGGGCTTGACCGGCAGCGCGGCCGGATCGCGCAAGGATACGCTGCCGATCTTGTCGCGCTGCGGGGCGAGCGGCTCACCGTGTCTGCCACCAGCATCGCGGGTGAGTGGCTCATGCACCGGTCGCTTGACCGGTGATCGCTGCAATGTGAACCGCAGATGATTTTGAGGCCACGAATGTTGACGCCCGGCCGGGATTGTCTGACACTGGAATGTGTCAAGAACAAGCCTGGAGGCGACGCGTGGCAAAGCTCAATGTGAATGGTGCGGTGATGGAGGTCACGGCGCATCCCGACACTCCACTGCTCTGGGTCCTGCGCGAACAGGTCGGGCTGACTGGAACCAAGTATGGTTGTGGGGTTGCCCAGTGCGGAGCCTGCACAGTCCATATCGACGGGCAGGCCGTTCGGGCCTGCTCCCTGCCGCTGAGCGCCGTCAAGGACAGCCAGCTGATCGTCACCATCGAGGGGCTTTCGCCCAATGGGATGCATCCGGTGCAGGTCGCCTGGCGCGAACTCGACGTGCCGCAGTGCGGCTATTGCCAGTCCGGCATGATCATGGCCGCAGCGGCGCTGCTGGCCGAGAAGAAGAACCCAACTGACGCAGACATCGACGCAGCCATGACCAACATCTGTCGCTGTGGGACCTATAACCGCGTGCGGGCCGGCATCAAGCAAGCCGCCCAGACACGCCAGGGCTGAGGAGCAACATCATGACGCTGCACGATGTCACTTCGCCCGCCACCCGGCCCTCGCGCCGGGCGCTTCTGAAGGGCGCCGCCGCCGGCCTCGTTGTCGGCTTTCACC
>JAPLOU010000041.1 GCA_026400535.1 Hyphomicrobiales bacterium | reverse complement strand
GCCAAGGCGTGATGTCCATGTCGCCCTTTTGCGTGGCTTCCAGTGTGTCGTAATAGGCCTTCCGCTCGGTGCGGATCTGCGCGGACATGCTGTAGAACCGTTGCGGCGACCCCTCCGAGCGCGCCAAGGCCATATCCGCGACAGCGCGCGCGATGCGGCCGTTGCCATCATCGAAGGGATGGACGGTGACGAACCAGAGATGGGCGAGTGCTGCCTTGATGACCGGATCGATATCCGTCGGCGCTTCGAACCAAGCCAGAAAGCGCGCCATCTCACCGTCGAGCCTGTCGGCGGCTGGCGCTTCGAAGTGAACCCGTTCGCGCCCGATCGGCCCGGACACAACCTGCATCGGTCCGGCGCTGCCATCCCGCCATGCGCCGACCTTGATCCGGGTTATGCCGCTGCGCCCGGTCGGAAACAGGGCCGCATGCCAGTCGAATAGCCGATCCTTGGTCAGCGGGTTGTCGTAACTCTGCGTGGCGTCGAGCATCATCTCGACGACGCCTTCGACATCTCGGTCAACAGGCGCTAGCGCGCCGATATCGAGCCCCAGGCGACGAGCGATGGAGGAGCGAACCTGTTCCTTATCCAGCGCCTCGCCTTCGATCTCGCTGGACTTAAGAACGTCTTCGGTCAGGGTTTGAAGAAGGGCCTCAGATTGAAGCGGGAAGCCAAGCGCTTCCATTCGCCCAATCAATCGTCCCTGCCGATGCCGAACAGCCGCAAGCGGGGCGCTGAGCACCTCATCGCTCCACCTGAATGTCGGCCAGCCCTCGCGTTCGTAGATAAACATGCTTAATCACCGCACTATATGCGGCGATAATAGGCATCATTCACCGCAAAGGGCAAGATTAACCGCCGCGTAGGAAGCGGAGAATAGGGGCGCTATTCGCCGCTTGGATGCGGACCACCCGGAAAAGGGGTGTGCGACAGGCGCAAAGCCGACACTGAAAAACATCAGGAAAATCAATCCGCGCCAATCACCCGGCAATCGCTCAATAAAGGACACAGTTTTGATTCCAATTTTTGCTGTCAGCCAGATGACATTCCGACATCGCCACCACGATGAAGCACGTGCGAGAGCTGACCAGGATCGCGGAGAACGAGCTCCAACCCGGTCGTGCTCAACTGCTCCCGCGCTCGGCAGTAGTTGATGAACTCTGTGGTTACGGTAAGGGCGACGCACCATTGAAGGTGCCGCATAAGCAGGCAAGCGCCAAGGTGCGCGGCCTCATGCCCACCCTGGGCTGTCTCTGTTGGTCCCCTTGCCAGCGAAACCCCCGGAAACAGGTCGGGCAACATCATCAACCAAGAGATTGAAATAGATGCGCTTTCATGGACCGAACCGGAAGCAGCGAGGTTCGCTCGGTTAGAGACGAAAGCCGTTCAGAGACCGCATTCTGGCCTTCGGTCAGTCTCAGCGGTTCGGATGGTCCGTCCAATGCCCTTTGAAACAACGCGAAAATTTGCCCTTAGCGGGGGCGTTGTCAGAGTTTGCGACGGGAAGATGGCGGAGAGGGAGGGATTCGAACCCCCGATGGAGTTGCCCCCATGCCGCATTTCGAGTGCGGTGCATTCAACCACTCTGCCACCTCTCCGCGAGGCTTCGGTTTGATGTTTGGCTGAAGCGGCTGACCCGATACACGGGCCGTGCAGAAGAGACAAGCGGTTTCGCGCGACTGCACGGTCCTGCAACCGGGTTAACAAGCCTGTCCGATGATGAGGGGCCTGTACTGAGGGTTTCTGGCGGCCTTGTTTCGTCTGAGCTTGAGGCTTCGGTTGTTGTGGACGGCCTTGAGGATATTGAAGGAGATCTGGTGGACGGTGGCCATGTTGGCGTGTCCGTGCCCGGTTCCGGATCGGGCCTTGTCCTCTCCGAAGATGACGTCGAGCACCCAGTGGGGGCTATTGTCGATGGCCCAGTGGCTTCAGACGGCCTCGGCGAGGGTGTTGGGCGGCCTGGTGCGGGACGACACATCGTCATGTCCAGCGCTGGTTCCGTTGTCTTTCTCTCGCGTTCGGCTTTCGACCTTGGCGATCCTGGCGCACGAATGGACGGTTGTGCTTACCCCACCTGACGATCTCGCAAAAAATTGCACGCCCGCCCCGATTAAGCCGCACACCAGAAGAAGCCATTCAGGCAAGGGATGCGCGATACGCCGGCTCTCCCGATTATCCTCCAAAAGAGCGACCTGATCCATCAGAACACGAAGACGCGGCCGAGCCACAAGGTCCATCGATGCCTCCCCCTGCATCGAAACCGTGAAGCTGACTGACGCCCAACGCGCTCCCTTAGCCGTTAACCTGCGTGCAGGGACGTGGCGCTCTACAGGCTGCCGATCGCGCCAAAGGCTGTGGCCTTGGCCATCCCGCGCAACGTGACTGCATCTCCATCACCCGGCTGTTGTGGAGCGATGAGGCGGAGCCCTTGGGTCCATGCCGGCGATGTTTCGCTTGACGACCGGGCCGTGCTCACGTATCGCAACCCCCGAACTCGGCGTGGGCAGGAATGTCCGCGCCTTGCTTTTTCGCGGGCGTGCATGAGGCCTCCGTGAACCCCATCAGGCTGCCAAGAAGCCCGTCCGGGATGCCAGCAATGGCACGCCACGAGGCGCGGCATCGAACAGGAGAACAACATGTTCGCAGTCATCAAGACCGGCGGTAAGCAGTACCGCGTTGCCGCAGATGACCAGATCACCATTGAGAAGCTGGTGGGGTCGGCCGGCGAAACCGTCGCCTTTGAGCATGTTCTGATGCTGTCCGATGGCGCATCGACGACCGTCGGCGCGCCGACCGTGGCCGGCGCCTCGGTCGCGGCCGAAATCGTCGAGCAAGGCCGTGGCGACAAGGTGATTTCGTTCAAGAAGCGCCGCCGCCAGAATTCCAAGCGCAAGCGTGGCCATCGCCAGGACCTGACCGTCGTGCGGATCACCGAGATCCTGACGGGCGGCAAGACGGTCAACGTCACGGCCAGGGCTCCCGTCGCCGCTGCCGCCCTTGGCGTGGCCGCTGCCGTTGCCGTCGCGCCCAAGGCCGCCAAGGCTTTGGAGGCGATGGACGCCTCCAACCTGTCGCTGATTTCTGGGATCGGCCCGACCATCGAGAAGAAGCTGCGCGCCGCCGGCATCCAGAGCTGGAATGATATCGCCGGCTGGAGCGAGGCTGACGTGACCAAGTGGGATGAGGCCCTCGCGCTGCGGGGTCGCGCCACCCGCGAGGAATGGGTCGAACAGGCCAAGGATCTTCTTGCCGGCAAGCCGCCGCGCGCGAAGGCCGACCAGGCCGAACTGAAATCAGGCAAGGACTACTGAGGCGCCGCTGCCCCGATCAGCGGCTGGACGTTCGTGGTTCGATTGAAACAGGTTTGAGGAGACTAACATGGCACACAAGAAAGCAGGCGGCTCATCCCGCAACGGTCGCGACTCCGCAGGCCGTCGTCTTGGCGTCAAGAAGTTCGGCGATCAGGCTGTTGTGGCCGGCAACATCATCGTGCGCCAGCGCGGTACCAAGGTCCGTGCCGGTGCCAATGTCGGCATGGGCGTCGATCATACGCTGTTTGCGCTCACTGATGGCCGCGTCAAATTCGGCACCAAACTCGGCCGCTCCTTCGTGGCGGTCATTCCGGCCCAAGAGGCCGCGGAATAAGGCGGGACAGGACACCATCCTGATCCGCCGGTCACATCGACCCGGTTGATCAGGACAGGGACCCGGACGGGCCGGCCAGATCAGAATGACGGGGAAGATGGGGCCGCCCATCTTCCTTTTTTCTTGTCTGGTCAAAGCCAGGGAGGGTGCCATGACCATTTCTTCAAGCGAGGCGGGCGCTGCAACGCCCCTGTTTCCCGACGTGACGCGCGATGACGTGTTTCGTCTCGAGACCCGCCGCCTCTGGCTGCGCTGGCCACGCCATGCGGACGCGCCCGCGCTGCGCAGCTTCGCCGGCCTGCGTGAGGTCGCCGAGATGACCGGCAGCTGGCCGCATCCGCTGCCAGAGGGCGAGCCCGAGCGCCGGATTTTCGAGGCGCGCAAGGCGAACGCGACCGGCGTCAGCCTGGTGCTGGCAATGACGCCGCGCGGCAGGCCAAACCAGCAGATCGGGGTGATCGGCGTGGGGCGCGGAAAGGCTGGCGTCGGCGAAGCCGATGCCGAGATCGGTTACATGCTGCATCCGGATTTCTGGGGACAGGGCCTTGTGGTGGAGGCCGTCCAGTCAGCGCTCGACACGCTGTTCGCCTACACAGACGCCCGGTCGGTCGGCGCTTGGGCGCGTGTCATCAACCCGGCCTCGCGCCGCGTGCTCGAGAAGTGCGGTTTCCGGCATGCCGGGTCCATGCTGCGTGATCAGCCGGTCCGCGGCGGCATGATCCCTTGCGACGGGTTCGTGCTGGACCGCAAGAGCTGGGCCGCGCTGGTGAACTGGAGCCACAATGCGCCGGTCAGGGCGACGGCCGAATCAATGCCGGCTGATCCCGCCGGAGTGGTGAACTGTGCGTGATCACTGCATCTGTTGCCACAATGACCACGTAGGCGAAGGATATCACAGGAGTTGCCAATGTCGCTTCCCGCTCTCAATCGCCGTCAGCTCGTTGCCGGGGTTGCCGCCATCGCCGCGCTGCAGCACGCGCCAGCCTCGGCAATGGCGCAGCCGAAACTTGTTCTGCATGAATGGTTTCGCGGCCCGACCCATGCCGTGGGCCGCTTTCGAAACAACTTTACCGGGCACGAGCGCAAGCTTGCAGTCGACCTGATGGGCCGCTGGAACGGCAAGGTACTGTCGTTGTTCGAGGACTTCTTCTATGCTGATGGTGAGCGCGACCAGAAGACCTGGTTCTTTGAGCGCACGGGCGACGGCACCTATATCGGCACGCGCGACGATGTGGTGTCACCGGCGCAGGTGACAACGCCCGAGCCCGATACCGTCAGGTTCGGCTATACCGCCGACCTCAAGCTCCCGTCGGGAACCATGCGTCTTGATTTCGAGGATACCCTGACGCTGCGACGTGACGGAACCGTCTTCAACCACGCCGTCGTTTCGCGTTTCTTCATTCCGGTCGGAACCGTCGAACTCGTGTTCCGCAAGGGCCGTCTTCCGGCCCGGCTCAGGCGAAGCACAGGCGCATGAGACGGATTCACAGGCGGCGGCGCTTCGGATAGGCTGGCTGGATGAACAACCTGTCGCCGGCCCGGGCCGGCAGTTCACCCTTTGGCCTGGCCGACCCGGCCCGGCCCGTGCCGGCGCAGTCGCCGCGGATCGGGCTGGTCGATCTGGCACGGGGTCTGGCGCTGGCGGCGATGGTGGTGTTCCACGGCGCCTGGGACCTGTCCTTCCTCGGCTTCGTGCAGACCGACATCTCGGCCGATCCGGGCTGGCGTCTGTTCAGCCATCTGATCGCGGGGAGTTTCCTGCTGCTCGCAGGACTGAGCCTTGGGCTCGCCCATGGCCGTCTGCTGCGTCCCGATCCGTTCCGGGACCGGGTCGTGATCATCGCGGGGGCGGCCCTGCTGGTGACGCTCGGCACGTGGGCGGCATTGTCGGACCGGGTCGTGCTGTTCGGGATCCTGCACTGCATCGCGCTTGGCTCGCTGCTGTGCCGGCCGCTGCTCCGGGGGCCCTGGTGGGTGCCTGCCCTTCTGGCCGTGCCGGTCGGCCTCTTGCCACTGGCCAGCGACCATCCGGCCTTGTCGACCCTGCAAAGTGCGATCGCGGCGAGCCCGTTGCATGGCCTTTGGCGATACAGCGGGCTCAGCCTGCTGCCGCCAGTCACGGTGGATTTCGTGCCGATCTTTCCATGGTTCGCCATCACGCTGGTGGGCCTGTCCCTGGGCCTCAGGCTGGCGCGCGGCGCAGGGGCGGGGCGGCTCGCAGCCGTCACCGTGCCGTCGCCGCTGGCGCCTCTCGCCTGGGCAGGGCGGCGAAGCCTGCCGATCTATCTGATCCATCAGCCTGTCTTGATCGGCTGCCTGATGCTCGTCAGCTATGCGATGCCGGGTCTGACTGTGGGCCTTGCATCGCGGGCCGAGGCGACCTTCAGGCGCGACTGCGTGCAGGAATGCCGCAGTTCTCATGCGCAGGACGTCTGCAACCGAAGCTGCAACTGCGTGATCGAGATGCTGCGCCAGGATCCGGCGCGATTCACGTCGATCGTCATCGAGGGGCGCAACGACAAGGGCTCCACCGATGGTATCAACGCAGCCGTGACCATGTGCTTCAGGCCGCCCGCCAGCGGCGGATGAGGGTTTGGCCGGTGCGGGCGAACAGGGTTGACCTTGCCGACCAATCGGACCAAACGAAAGCGCTCAGGATCATGCCAAGGCTTACCGAAGCCTCGGCATGGGTCATGTCGGCGCGGGTGCGCCCCTTTCGGGCGCCCGCCATGGATCGGCAACGATGAAATTTCTCGATCAGGCCAAGATTTACATCAAGGCGGGTGATGGCGGGGCAGGCTCCGTCTCGTTCCGCCGGGAGAAGTTCATCGAGCATGGCGGACCCGACGGCGGCGATGGCGGGCGCGGCGGCGATGTCTGGGCCGAATGCGCGGACGGCCTCAACACGCTGATCGATTTCCGTTACGCCCAGCACTTCAAGGCCAAGACAGGCGGTCATGGCATGGGCAAGCTCAGGGCGGGCGGCAAGGGCGCGGATGTCGTGCTGCGCGTTCCACCCGGCACGCAGGTCTTCGAAGAGGACGGCGCAACGCTGATCTGCGACATCACGAAGCCCGGGGAGCGGGTGCTGCTGGCCCGCGGCGGCAATGGCGGCTTCGGCAATGCCTATTTCAAGACATCCAGCAACCAGGCCCCGCGCCGGGCCAATCCGGGATTGCCCGGCCATGAGGCCACCATCATCCTGAGGCTCAAGCTGATAGCCGATGCCGGTCTGGTGGGTTTGCCCAATGCGGGCAAATCGACCTTTCTGGCCGCAGTCACGTCGGCCAAGCCGAAGATCGCCGACTATCCTTTCACCACGCTGCATCCGGGCCTTGGCGTGGTCCGGGTGGACCAGCGGGAGTTCGTGCTGGCCGATATTCCGGGACTGATCGAAGGGGCGCATGAGGGTCTCGGGCTTGGCGACCGGTTCCTGGGCCATATCGAACGCTGCCGCGTCCTGCTGCATCTTGTTGACGGTACATCCGAGCATGCAGGCAAGGCCTACAAGGTCGTGCGCAAGGAACTTGAGGCCTATGGCGGCGAGCTGACCGGCAAGCCGGAGATCATCGCCCTGTCGAAGGTCGATGCGCTCGACCCTGCCACGCTGAAGGAGCAACTTGCCCGCCTGAAGCGCGCCGCCAAGCGAACCCCGATCATGCTGTCGGCGGCCTCCGGCGACGGTGTCGACGCCGCCTTGCGCGCGCTGCTCGGCATCATCGACCAGGCGCGCATCGACGATGCCGGCGCCAAGGCCCCGGCGACGGAGACCGGCTGGCAGCCATGAGGCGCGGCCCGGCTTTTCAAGGACCCTGAACTGAGGCAGACAGACAGCAAAACCGGCGTCATCAACGTGCAGATTCCCAAGCCTTCCCTCGCGCAGTTCAGGCGCATCGTCATCAAGGTCGGCTCGGCGCTTCTGGTCGACCGGCAAAAGGGCCGCGCCCGTCATGGCTGGCTCGCGGCGCTGGCCGAGGACATTGCCGACCTGCACGCGCGGGGCGTGGATGTGCAGGTGGTCTCATCGGGCGCCATCGCGCTGGGGCGCACGGTGCTTGGCATGCCGGGCGGCGCCTTGCGGCTGGAGGAGAGCCAGGCTGCGGCCGCAGTAGGCCAGATCGCGCTGGCGCGGATCTGGGCGGAGGCGCTCAGTCATCACGGCATCACGGCTGGCCAGATCCTGGTTACCCTGGCCGACACCGAGGAGCGCCAGCGCTATCTCAACGCCCGCGCCACGATCGGCCGGCTGCTCGAGATGCGGGCGGTTCCGGTGATCAACGAAAACGACACGGTGGCGACAAGCGAGATCCGCTATGGCGACAATGATCGTCTGGCAGCCCGCGTGGCCACGATGACGGGCGCCGACCTGCTCGTCCTGTTTTCCGACATTGACGGGCTCTATACGGCGCCCCCCGCCACCAATCCGGCGGCGCAGCACATCCCCGTGGTGCCACGCATCACCGCCAGCATCGAGGCGATGGCAGGCGGCGCGGCCTCGGAACTGTCGCGCGGCGGCATGACCACCAAGATCGAGGCCGGCAAGATCGCGGTGTCGGGCGGCACGCACATGGTCATCGCCGACGGACGCCCGAAGAATCCGCTGAGCGCCATCGCGAATGGTGCGCGCTGCACCTGGTTCCTGACCGCCTCCACGCCGGCCACCGCGCGCAAGGTCTGGATTGCCGGATCGCTTGAGCCGCGCGGGGTGATCCATGTCGATCCGGGTGCGGCCCGCGCCCTTGCCGGTGGCGCGAGCCTGCTTCCGGTGGGAGTCCGCAAGGTCGATGGCGATTTCCAGCGTGGCGATGCGGTCATCATCCGGGACATCAACGGGACCGAACTCGGCCGCGGGCTTGTGGCCTATGATGCGGTCGAGGCGCGGGCTGTGATCGGGAAGCTCTCGAAGGACATCGAAGCGGTGCTTGGCCATGCCGGGCAGGCCGAGATGATTCACAGGGACGACATGGCGCTCGTGATCGGCTAACCTTGGAACGTTGGCCGCGCGGAGCGGTCGGAAGCAGGTGAATCGCAGATGAATGTCGTGGCCACAGTGCCGAAGGACGCGGCCGAGGCGGATACTGCCGGACTGATGCGGCAGATTGGGCTAAAGGCGAAGGTGGCGCAGCGCGCCATCATGCTGGCTGCGTCCGAGGCCAAGAACGCGGCGCTGATGGCCGCCGCGGCAGCCATCCGCAAAGCCGGTCCAGCGGTGCTCGCCGCCAATGCCCTTGATCTGGCCGATGCGCGCGCAGCCGGGCAGACTGCAGCCTTCATCGATCGTCTGCTGCTCACGCCAGCGCGCATCGAAGACATTGCCCGTGCGGTCGAGCAGATCGCGTCGCTGCCCGATCCGGTCGGCACGGTCCTGGCGCGGATCGAACGGCCGAATGGTCTTGTCATCGAGCGGGTGGCGACGCCGCTCGGCGTGATCGCGGTGATTTTCGAAAGCCGCCCCAATGTCACGGCGGACGCCGGCGCGCTGTGCCTGAAGAGCGGCAATGCGGCCATCCTGCGCGCAGGCTCGGACAGTCTGCGCACAGCCACGGTTCTGGCGGATGCGATGCGCAGCGGGCTCGCCAGCGCCGGCCTGCCTGCCGACGCGCTCCAGCTTGTACCCTCGCGCGACAGGGCGGCGGTCGGCGCGATGCTCGCCGGACTTGACGGTGCGGTTGATGTCGTGGTGCCGCGCGGCGGCAAAAGCCTCGTCGAGCGCGTCCAGAAGGATGCGCGCGTGCCGGTCTTCGCCCATCTCGACGGCAACTGCCATGTCTATGTCCATGCGGGGGCTGATCTGGCGATGGCCCGGGCTATCGTTCTCAACGCCAAGCTCCGGCGAACGGGCGTCTGCGGCTCTGCCGAGACGCTGCTGGTCGACCGCGCCATTGCCGCGACACATCTTCAGCCGCTGGTCTCGATGCTGCTCGATGCGGGCTGCGCTGTGCGCGGCGATGACGAGACAAGCCGCGCCGACAGCCGCGTCACCGCGGCGGTGGAGGCCGACTGGGGCACAGAGTATCTCGATGCCATCATCGCGGTGAAGGTGGTTGGCGACCTTGACGAAGCGATCGCCCATGTCGAGCGCTTCGGCTCCCACCACACCGATGCGATCGTCACCAGCGACAGCGCGGCAGCGCGGCGCTTCCTGGCCGAGGTCGATTCGGCCATCGTGCTGCACAATGCCTCGACCCAGTTTGCCGATGGTGGCGAGTTCGGCTTCGGCGGCGAGATCGGCATCGCCACGGGGCGCATGCATGCGCGCGGGCCTGTCGGCGTCGAGCAATTGTGCTCCTACAAGTATCGCGTGCTCGGCGCGGGCCAGATCCGGCCTTGAGCGACGGTGTCTTTCCACACGCGGCGCGGGGCTTGCGCGTCGGCCTGCTGGGCGGCTCGTTCAATCCTGCCCATGACGGGCATCGCCTTGCCAGTTTCACAGCCCTGCGCAAGCTCGGCCTTGATCAGGTCTGGTGGCTGGTCACGCCCGGCAATCCGCTGAAGGACAACAGCGCGCTGCCGTCCCTTTCGCAACGCATCGCCCGCGCGGCCGACGTCGCCAACCATCCGCGCATCGCGGTGACCGGAATCGAGGCCAGGCTCGGGACCCGCTTCACCGCCGAGACGCTCGCGGCCCTCATGGGCCGCTATCCGGGCGTGCGCTTCGTCTGGCTGATGGGCTCGGACAACCTTGCCCAGTTCCACCGCTGGCAGAACTGGCGCGGCATTGCCCGCATGATGCCGATCGGCGTGATTGACCGCCCGGGATCAACCCACAAGGCCATGCGTTCGCGCGCCGCCATCGCGCTGGGCCGCTGGCGGCTGGATGAGAGCGACGGGCTTCTGCTGCCCACGGAAACGGCCCCGGCCTGGATGTTCCTGCATGGCCGGCGCTCGGATCTGTCATCGACGGCGCTGCGCAGCCGCGCGAAAACATTGAACCTGAAGCCTTGACGCGGTATGAGGTCGACAAAGCGGCCACGGTCGCACCTTGTGCATGAGGACATCACGCTGATCACGCCCGTCGCGCCCGAAACGGCCAAAACACCGCGTCGAAAGACGTCCGCCAAGTCTCCAGCAACCGTCTCCGCCATGGCTGCCGATGTGCCGCAGGCGCAGGATGCCCTGCCACAGCCTCCGTCGGACACGCTTGCGCTGGCCACCCATGCGCTGGAGGAGATGAAGGCCGAGGACACCATCATCATCGATCTTCAGGGCAAGACGTCGATTGCCGACCAGATGATCATCACGTCAGGCCGCTCGAACCGCCATGTCGGGTCCATTGCCGATGAGGTGGTCAAGACGATGAAGGATGCCGGACATGGCAGCCCGCGCGTCGAAGGCGTGCCGCATTGCGACTGGGTGCTGATCGATTGTGGCGATGTCATCGTGCATGTCTTCCGCCCGGAAGTGCGCCAGTTCTACAATCTGGAAAAGATGTGGGGCGTCGACCGCCCGACCGAAGCGGCAAGCTGACGTTCCGCCTCCATGCGTCTGCAGCTGGTGGCGGTGGGACGGCTCAAGGACGGTCCCGAGCGGGCGCTGTGCGAGCGATACGCCGCGCGCATCCATGACAATGGCCGGCTGCTCGGCTTTTCCGGTCCCGACATCATCGAACTGACAGAGAGCCGTGCGCGCCGCCCCGAAGACCGCAAGGCGGACGAAGCGTCATCGTTCAGGCCGAAGCTGCCCGGCGGTCTGCTGATTGCCCTCGATGAACGCGGCAAGAGCATGGGCAGCACGGACTTCGCCTGCAGTCTCGCGCGCGCGCGCGATGCCGGCATGGCCCATGCCAGTTTTCTGATCGGCGGGGCGGACGGGCTTGATCCGGCCCTGCGCGAACACTGCGGGCTGGCCCTTTCGTTTGGCGCCCTGACCCTGCCGCACCAGCTGGTGCGGATTCTGGTGCTGGAGCAACTTTACCGGGCGCTGACGATTCTGGGCGGACACCCGTATCATCGCCTCTGACTGGACAGATGATTCGATGGCGCGACACCTGACCACCCCCTTCCGATCCGTGCTGCGGCATGCAGCCGGGATGGGCGCGGCCCTATGGCTTGCCCTTGCCGTGCCCGTATCGGCGCAGGGCCTGACGCCAGCCGAACGGGAGGCCCTTGTCCACGAAACCGAGATCAAGCGCAGCCAGCGTGCGACGCGGGACGCGGAGCTGAAGGCCGTCGAACAAGAACTGGCGACCAACTCCGCCGCGCGTGCCAGGCTCGATGCCGAGTTGCGCGAGATCCGGGCTGACCGGACGCGCCTCAACATGGCACTGATCGAAACCACCCGCCGTCTGCAGGCGACGGAAGGCCGGATCGCGGCGCTGGAGGATAGGCTCGCCTCGCTCGCATCCAGCGAACTGGCGATCCGCCGCTCGCTGGATGGCCGCCGCGGGCTGATCGGCGACGTGCTGGCTGCCCTGCAGCGCATGGGCCGGCGTCCGCCGCCTGCGGTGCTTGTCCGGCCGGAGGATGTGCTCGATGCCGTCAGGGCCTCGATCCTGATGGGGGCCGTCCTGCCCGAGCTGCGCAGCGAGGTCGAGGCGCTGGCGGGCGATCTGGCCGAACTGGTGCGGCTCAGCGATCAGGCGGCACGCGACCGGGCGAGCGTGGCAACCGAATTTGCCCAATTCGCGGAAGAGCGGCAGCGGCTCGCGGGGTTGGTCGAAGCCCGGCGGGTGCGCGAGGCCACGGCCGAGGGCGAGGCCGCCGCCAGCCAGCGCCGCGCGCTGGCGTTCGGGCGCGAGGCGGCCGGGCTGCGCGAGCTGATCGAGCAGCTGGAGGGCGACATCACTGCTGCGACCCGGCGCGCGGAGGAGGCCCGGCTCAGCGCAGAGGCGCAGACCCGCGAGACACGCGAACGGATGGCACAACTCGCCTTCCGTGATCCGTCGCGGCTGGCCCCGCAATCGGCCTTCCAGGACCTGCGCGGTCAGCTTTTGCTGCCTGTTGCCGGATCACAATTGCGTGGGTTCGGCGCTGCGGACGGGTACGGCGGCACGGCGCGCGGCATCTCCTACACGACCCGCCCCGGGGCGGTGGTTGCCGCGCCGTCCGATGGCTGGGTGGCCTTTGCAGGGCCTTTTCGGACGTTTGGGCAGATGGTTATCCTGCATATGGGCGGGGGCTACCACATCCTCCTGGCAGGGCTGCAGCGGACCGATGTGACGCGGGGACAGTTTGTTCTGGCCGGCGAACCGCTGGGGGTGCTCGGCGAAGCGCCGGAAGGCTCGACGGTCGCATTAGGGGATGGCAATGGCCAGCCAATTCTCTATGTTGAGTTTCGCAAGGATGGTCAGTCGATCGATCCTGGGCCATGGTGGGCGAAGACACAGGGCGACAAGGTTCGCGGATGACAATGCGCAAGATTTCAGTGCTGATGCTGGGTGCGGTGATTGGAGCGGGGCTGACGGCGGTCACGCTGCGGACCAATCTGATGAGCGCGACCAGCGCGGTTGCGGCCAATGCGGAGACCTATCGCAGTCTCAATCTGTTCGGTGACATCTTCGAGAAGATCCGGACGGATTATGTCGAGAAGCCTGATGAGCGGAAGCTGATCGAAGCAGCCATCAACGGCATGCTCACCTCGCTCGACCCGCATTCGGGCTACCTCGACCCCAAGAGCTTTCGGGACATGGACATCGACATGCGCGGCCGCTTTGGTGGCCTCGGCATCGAGGTGACCATGGAGGAAGGCACGCTCAAGGTTGTGACGCCGATCGACGACACGCCGGCCTTCCGCGCCGGAATCATGACCAACGACCTGATCCGCGAGATCGATGGCGATGCCGTGCAGGGTCTGACCCTGACGCAGGCCGTGGAAAAGATGCGCGGGCCGGTCAATTCCAGCGTCAGGCTGAAGATCGAGCGCCCGGGACGCAAGGAACTGCTCGAATTCACGCTCGTCCGTTCGGACATCGTGGTTCCCGCCGTTCGCGCCCGGATGGAAGGCGACGACATCGGTTACATCCGCATCTCGACCTTCTCGGAGCAGACCTTCGACGGGCTGCGCCGCGGCATCGAGGCGGCCGTGGCGGCTGCGCCGGGCGACAAGCTGAAGGGCTTCGTCATCGACCTGCGCAACAACCGCGGCGGGCGTCTTGATCAGGCTGTGCTGGTTTCGGACGCGTTCCTGGACCGCGGCGAAATCGTGTCCACGCGCGGCCGGAATACGGATGAATCCCAGCGTTTCAGCGCCAAGCCCGGCGATCTGACGCGGGGCAAGCCCGTTGTCGTGCTGATCAATGGCGGCTCGGCCTCGGCGGCCGAGATCGTGGCCGGGGCGATCCAGGATCACAAGCGCGGCCAGGTGATGGGAACACGCTCGTTCGGCAAGGGGTCGGTCCAGACGATCATTCCGCTTGGCGCCAACGGGGCGCTGCGGCTGACAACGGCGCGTTACTACACACCATCCGGCAAGTCGATCCAGGCGAAGGGCATCGATCCTGATGTGGTTGTCCTGCAGGACATCCCCGACGAACTCAAGGGCAAGGACGAGACCAAGGGCGAGGCCGGCCTCAAGGGCCACCTCTCCGGTGGCGCCAAGTCCGAGGAGGAAAAGTCCGGCTCCTCGTCCTACATCCCGACCGACAAGGCCAAGGACAACCAACTCAATGCGGCGCTCGACCTGCTGCGCGGCATCAAGCGCGACGCCGCGAGTCAGGCGACCCCGGCCGTACCGAGCACGCGGCAGAACTGAGCCCGACGTCGACGAGCGGGATCGGCTGACGCCGCTCTCGACGCAATCAACGGAAAGCCTCACAGTGCGGACGGCGCGCGAAGCTGATTCGGGCGCCCTTTCTCGTGTTGTTTGCGCCAGCTGCTCCGCTTGCGGCGCGTGGATGGCAACAGGTTGGGGCTTCAGGTTTGGTCGACGCGCCGGCATCTGATCTGCACAAGCCGCTTGGGGCTCCGAAGCCCAAGAAGGCTGCGCCACGATGGCTGAGGCCCCTTCTGTCGGTCGCCGCGCTGTTGCCGGTGGCCGCTTTGGGCGGCGCGGCGCTGTATGTCAGCCTGTTCGGGAATGCCGATAAAGCGGCACCGCTCGCGGTTGCCGTGATCGAGAATCCGGCCGGCAGACCTGCCGCCACGACGCCGCAGTTCAGCTTCTCTGCGCAGGAAGCGGCGCAGGCAGCCCTGGAGGCTGCGCAGCGGCCTGAGAGCAGCGCCGGACAGCTCGAGCAGGAAGCAGGCGTCCGGGTGATGCGCCCGGGAGGGTCGGATACGCCAAACTCGGTTATCATCCGCGTGCCGGACGCCACGTCCGTCAGACTCGCAGCCGCGCCTGACAGGCGCCTCGTCGACCGCACGCGCCTTGGCGTGCTGCCGAAGACGGGCGAGGACGGGGCGCGCTCGTTCCAGGTCTATGCGCGCCCGTCGCCGACCGGCGGTCCGGCGCAACCGCGCATCGCCATTGTGATCGGCGGGCTCGGCATCTCGGCCTCGACGACCGCCGACGCCATCGCCAGGCTGCCGGGCGAGATCAGCCTTGCCTTCGCGCCCTATGGCGCCGATCTCGAACGGCAGGTCCAGCGCGCGCGGGGGGATGGACATGAGGTCTTCATGCAGGTGCCGATGGAGCCGTTCGACTACCCCGATAATGATCCAGGTCCGCACACGCTGGTGACTGGGCCGCAGGCGACCGAGAACGCCGACCGTTTCCGCTGGGTGCTGAGCCGCTTCACCGGGTATGTTGGAATCGTCAACTTCATGGGCGCGCGCTTCACCTCTGACGAGGATACCATGACGCCCGTGATGCGCGAGGCTGCTGAACGCGGCCTGATGGTGGTCGATGACGGCTCGTCGGGCCGGAGCATCATGACCCAGGTGGCCTCCGGCTTCCGCACGCCAGCGGTCAGGGCCGACCTTGTTCTTGATCTTGCGGCCCGCGCCGACGCCATTGACCGCGAACTGCAGAGGCTTGAGGCGCTGGCGCGCGAGAAGGGCTTTGCCCTGGCGAGTGCCTCGGCGCTGCCGCTCACCATCGACCGCATCAACCGCTGGGCCCGGACGCTGGAGGCGCGCGGCATCCGGCTTGTCCCGGTGAGCGCGGCAGCGGGCGCCCGCGCCATCACGACAGGGTCGATCCGGTGAGGCCGGGCCCGGAGCCGGACGCCGCCTACCGGCCTTGCGTCGGGATTGCGCTGTTCAACCGCGCCGGGCTGGTCTTCATCGGTCGCCGGGCCGGAGTGTCCGGTGATGACGCCTGGCAGATGCCACAGGGCGGGATCGACCCCGGGGAATCGCCGCGCGAGGCTGCGGTTCGGGAGCTTGCCGAGGAGACCGGCGTGAGGCAGGTCTCCTTTCTGGCCGAGGCGGCCGAATGGCTGAGCTATGACCTGCCGCCGGCCCTCTTGAAGTCCTCATGGCGGGGACGCTACCGCGGACAGGCGCAGAAGTGGTTTGCCTTCCGCTTCGACGGCGAGGACGCCGACATCAACATCCTGACGCCTCCGGGCGGGCACAGGGCCGAGTTCGCGGATTGGCGCTGGGAACGGCTTGCCCGCACCCCCGAACTCATCGTCGCCTTCAAGCGCCCGGTCTATACGCAGGTCGCAAAACAATTTGCCGGCTTCTCGTATTGAACCTATTGTCACGATGTTTAAACAAATGGGGGTAAGACTGGGAACAATGGGCGATTCGGTTGACAGGCTGTATCAGGCGGTTCTTGCGGCGCGGTCACGCGACCCCGCCTATTCCCGCACGGCGAAGCTCATCCGCGAAGGTATGCCCAAAATGGCCAAGAAACTGGTCGAGGAGGCTGCCGAGGTCGGGCTTGATGCGGTTCAGGGCAACCGCGAGGCGGTGATCCTGGAAAGCGCCGACCTGATCTACAATCTCGTCGTCGTCCTGGTTGAGGCTGGAATCACGCCCGATGAGGTCTGGCGCGAGATGGACCGCCGCGAGCAACTGTACGGCATCGCCGAGAAGCTGCCGAAAAATCAGGGCGAGTTTCCGGTTGTGCGCGCCACGCCCTTCGTGCGGAGCGTGGCCAAGGTGCGCCGCTGAGGCTCAATCCTCGGGTGACCTGGGCCCGCCATTGGTCAACAATTGCAGAAGAACACGCTTTGCCTTGATCGTGCCAATTCCGTGATGTATCTGAGAATGAACGTTCATTCTCAGAGACTGCAGGTCATGAACCAGCATTCGGCGATCGGACAGGACCATCGGACGCGCATCCTTGATGCGGCGCATCGCTGTTTCGTGCGCTCCGGCTTTCACCGGGCCACGATGCAGGATGTGGCCCACGAGGCCGGCATGAGCGCGGGCAACATCTACCGTTACTTCGCCTCCAAGGACCAGATCGTCTCCGGCCTGTGCGAGCGCGACCGGGCTGATCTGGCAGGTTCCTTCGTCAGCCTGCGTTCGGCGGCGGACCCGTTTGCCCTGTTCGAGGCGATCGGGCGGCATCATCTGGTGGATGAGCCGCGCGAAAAGGCCGTGTTTGCGCTGGACCTGTGGGCGGAAGCGGCCCGCAATCCGCGGCTCGCCGCCATTTGCAACGATGTCGAGCAGGACATCCGCAACCGCATCACCGATTTCGTCGTGCACCTCGTCGACAGCGGTCAGGCCGTGGCGCATCTCGATGCGGCTGCGCTGGTCGAGCTTCTGCTGTGCATGGGCGACGGGCTCTTGGCCCGCCGCGCCCGGGAGCCGTCTTTCGATCCCGCGCCGCATGTGGTGCATATCGGCCAGGTCTTCCGCCTGGCCTGCGCGGGGGCTTTCCCCTCGCTTGTGTCCGCGCCAGCGGGCGTGCCCCTTGCCTCCGGTGGAGACTGATCCCGTGTTCCGTTTGTTGCCTTCAGCCCTGTCGCGCCCGCTGGCCGCCACCGTGCTGGTCCTTGCCGCCGTCGCGCCTGCACTGGCCCAGGGCACGGGCGGCGCCACTGCCGCTGCGCCCCGCGCGCCCAGCATTTCGGTCGTGAAGGTCGAGCGGGCGGACGTCATGTCCGCCATCCTCGTCTCCGGCACCATCGTCGCACGCGAGGAGGTGTTGGTGGCAGCGGAGATCGACGGCCTCGCCATCACCGAAATCCTGGCTGAGGAGGGCGACCTCGTCCAGGCCGGCCAGACTCTGCTGCGACTCAACCGGGCGGCGCTCGATGTCTGGTTGGCCCAGAACACAGCCAGCCTGCAGCGCAATGTGGCCGCCATCGCGCAGGCCAGGGCCCAGATCGCAGAGGCGGAAGCCAACAAGCAGCAGGCCAACAACGCCCTGTCGCGTGCGCAGACCTTGCGAACCGACGGAATCACCAGTGCTGACACCTTCGACCAGCGCCTTGCCGCCTCGCGCGGGGCGGATGCGCGCGTGCTGTCCGCCCGCCAGGCGCTGGTCAGCGCCGAAGCCGACCAGGCCCTGACCACGGCCCAGCGCGGCGACATCGAGCTGCGCATCCGGCGCAGTGACATCAAGGCGCCGCGCGCCGGCGTCATCAGCCGTCGCAATGCACGGCAGGGCGCGATTGCCAGCATGGCGGCCTCCGAGCCCCTGTTCCGCATCATCGCCGATGGGGCGGTGGAGCTTGAGGCCGAAGTTCCGGAGGCCGACATGCCGCGCGTGACCATCGGCAAGCCCGTCAAGGTCACACCGGCAGGCGCAGCACAGCCAATCAGCGGACAGATCAGGCTGATCTCGCCCGAGGTCGACCGCCAGACCCGGCTTGGCAAGGTCCGCATCGCGCTGCCCGCCACCGCGACAAGCGCAGTGGGCGCGTTCGGCCGCGGGGTCATCGAGATCGACAGGAGGGTGGGCCTGACCGTTCCTGTCTCGGCCGTGACCTATCGTCGCGACAGCGCCGTCATCCAGGTGGTCGAAGGGAACACCGTGCGCTCGCGCGTGGTCAGGTTGGGGCTGTCAGGGCAGGGACGGGTCGAAATCCTCGAAGGCGTTCAGGATGGAGACCTGGTTGTGGCGAGGGCCGGCACCTTCCTCAGGGATGGCGACGTGATCACGCCAGTCCCCATGCCCACGCCGTCCAAGGCCATGGCGCTGAACTGAGGCGGCCGCGATGGACATCAATTTCTCCGCATGGTCGATCCGCAAGCCGGTTCCCTCGGTGCTGCTGTTCGTGGTGCTGTGCGTGCTGGGCATCATGAGCTTCATGAAGCTGCCGGTGACGCGCTTTCCGAACATCGACGTGCCTCTGGTTGCCGTCACCGTCACGCAGTCGGGCGCGGCGCCCGCCGAGCTTGAGACGCAGATCACCAAGCGGGTCGAAGACGCCGTGGCCAATATCGCCGGCGCAAAACGGGTCATATCGACCCTGACCGACGGTTCCTCGCAGACAGTCATTGAGTTCAGGCTGGAGGTGAACACTGACCGCGCCCTGAACGACGTCAAGGACGCGATCTCGAGGATCAGGGCAGAGCTGCCGCGCACGGTCGACGAGCCGGTGATCCAGAAGATCGACGTCGAGGGACAGTCGATCCTCACCTACGCCACGTTCTCGCCCGGCAAGACGCTGGAGCAGCTCTCCTGGCATGTCGACGATGTGATTGCGCGCGAATTGCAGGCCCGCAAGGGCGTCGGGCGGGTTGACCGCTATGGCGGGGTGGACCGGGAAATCCGTATCTCGCTTGATCCGGACCGGCTGCTGGCCCTCGGCACCACGGCGGCCGAGGTCAACCGGCAGGTGCGCGCCACGAACGTCGACCTTGCCGGTGGGCGCGGACAGATCGGCGGACAGGAGCAAGCCATCCGGACGCTCGCAAGCGCGCGCAGCGTCGCCGACCTATCGGAGGCCAAGATCATCCTGCCCGGTGGGCGCGAGGTTCGCCTGCATGACCTCGGCACGGTCGCGGACAGCAGTGCGGAGCCGCGCAGCTTCGGCCGCCTGAACGGCCAGCCCGTCGTGGCGTTCACGGTGTTCCGGTCCAAGGGCGCGAGCGAACTGTCGGTGAAGGAGGTTGTCGAGGACAGCCTCAGGAAGCTGCGGGTGCAGAACCCCGATGTCCAGATCACGCCCATCGACGACGCCGTTGCCTACACCTACGGCAACTACACCGCCGCGATGGAGACCTTGCTGGAAGGGGCCGCTCTGGCCGTGCTGGTGGTGCTGGTGTTCCTGCGTAACTGGCGCGCGACCCTGATCACCGCCATTGCGCTGCCTTTATCCGCCATTCCGACCTTCTGGGCGATGGACCTGATGGGCTTCTCGCTCAATCTGGTCAGCCTTCTGGGCATCACGCTCGTCACCGGCATCCTCGTCGATGACGCGATCGTCGAGATCGAGAACATCGTGCGGCACATGCGCATGGGCAAGTCGCCCTACCGCGCGGCGATGGAGGCCGCCGACGAGATCGGTCTGGCGGTGATCGCGATCACGCTGACCATCGTCGCGATTTTCGCCCCTGTCTCGTTCATGGGCGGGGTTGCCGGGCAGTACTTCCGTCAATTCGGGCTGACCGTCGCTGTGGCCGTGCTGTTCTCGCTGCTGGTCGCGCGGCTGATCACGCCGATGATGGCCGCCTACCTGATGCGGCCGGTCAAGCATCATGACGCCAAGGATGGGCTCATCATGCGCGCCTATCTTCGCTGTCTCTCCATCACGCTGAAGACCTGGCGGATTGGTGTCGGCCGCTTCAAGATGCCCGTCTCGAACGCCTATCTCACGCTGATAGTCGGCGTCGGCTGCCTGGTCGGATCAGTCTGGGCCACCTCGCTCCTGCCCACTGCCTTCATCCCGGACGAGGATAACTCCCGCATCGTCGCCAACATTGAGTTGCCGCCCGGCTCGACCCTGGATGACACGCGCCGGACAACTGACGACATCGTCGAGCGGCTCCGCGCCGCGCCCGAAGTGCGTCATGTCTTCGCGCTTGGCGGATCGTCCGCGACGGGACAGCGCGAAGTGCGGCGCGCGGCGCTGTTCATCCGGCTGGTGCCGAAGAAAGAGCGCAAGATCGCTCAGAAGGCCTTCAAGGCTGTGGTCGCCGCCAAGATATCCGACGTGCCGGACGTCCGGGCCTGGTATGTCAACGAGCGCGGCGAACGCGAAATGGCGTTCTCGATCCTGTCGCGCGATGGCGAGGCGCTGGCAGAGGCTGCGGCCCGGCTTGAGGCGCGCATGCGCAAGGTCGACGGCTTTCTCAACGTGGCCGCGAGCGGCTCGCTCACGCGCCCTGAAATCCGGGTGACGCCGAGGCTCGAGGAGGCGGCCGAACTGGGGGTCACACCCGAGGCGATCTCCGAAACGGTGCGGGTCGCGACCATCGGCGATGCCGGGGCAAGCCTCGCCAAGTTCAACACCGGAGACCGGCTGATCCCGATCCGCGTCCAACTCGACGAAGACGCGCGGACCGACATCCTGCGTCTGCAATCGCTGCGCGTGACGAATGCCTCGGGCAAGTCGATACCGATCAGTTCGGTGGCCGATGTCCGCTTTGGCGAAGGGCCGTCCTCAATCGACCGCTATGACCGCGTGCGCCGCTCGTCCATCGGTGCGGACCTCAAGCGTGGCCTGCCGCTTGGCACCGCACAGGAGATCTTCCTTGGCATCGTCAAGGACGCCGGGCTGCCCGACGGCGTCTGGGTCCAGGTGACGGGTGACGCCGAGATCCAGGGTGAAGTCGTGCAGGGCTTCATCACGGCGATGGCGACGGGGCTGATGCTTGTCCTCGCCGTACTGATCTTGCTGTTCGGCTCGGTGTTCCAGCCGATCACCATTCTTCTGTCCTTGCCGTTGTCGTTCGGCGGGGTTGTGCTGGGGCTGCTGCTCACCAACAATGCGGTGTCGATGCCGGTCTATATCGGACTGCTCATGCTGATGGGCATCGTCACCAAGAATGCGATCATGCTGGTGGATTTCGCGGTGGAGTCCGAGGCCAGGGGTTTCGGCCGGGTCGAGGCCTTGATCGACGCCGGCCACAAACGGGCGCGCCCGATCGTGATGACGACCATCGCGATGGCAGCGGGAATGCTGCCGTCAGCCTATTCCTTGGGTGATGGAGGCGAGTTTCGCGCGCCCATGGCGATTGCCGTGATCAGCGGCCTGATCGTGTCGACCGTGCTGAGCCTTGTCTTTGTGCCGTCCTTCTACACGGTGATGGATGATCTCAGCCGTCTTGTCAGTCGCCTCTTCTCGCCCTTCCTGGGCAAAAAGGAAGACGAAAGCGATTGGCGGCACGATGACCATCCGGCGCAGGCGCTGCCAGACAATGTCAAGCCGTTGCGGCCCGCGGCGGAATAGCGGCTCCGCCTGGCCATGGGGTGGCTCAGATCAGAAATGGTCCGCGCGGATCACCTGCACGTCGGACACCGTGACGATGCCGATCTGGCGGGCGAGCAGGGTGTAGACCCGATCAAGGACGTCATCGGCCTTGGCTGCATCGACAATCGAGATGACCATCACAAGGCGGCCGGCATCGCCGGCGAGGCCTTCCGCGCTCCATGTGCCGTCCTGGCCGCGTCCCGCCAGAACGGGGACAATCGTGTAACCCGTGACGCCGGCCTGATTGAGACGGTCTGTCAGCCGGTGCAGGGCGGGCGCCTCGAGGATGATCTCGATGCGTTTTTTCAGATGTGTCTGGACCATGGGCAGCTCTCCTCAAAGGCCGACGCGCTGGGCAAGTGCGAGATAGAGCGGAATGCCGAGCGCCAGATTGAACGGAAAGGTCACGCCCAGTGACAGCGTGAGATAGATGGCCGGTTTCGCCTCGGGCAAGGCAAGGCGCATGGCGGCCGGCACCGCAATATAGGAGGCCGAGGCCGCCAGGGTGATGAAGACCGCTGCCCCGCCGACGGACAGGCCAAGCGGCAGGATGAGCAGGGCTGCAACCGCAGCGCTGAACAGCGGCATCAGGATGCCGAAGGCGAGCACGGGCGGCGCCAGGTGGCGTGCGCCCTCGCGCATGCCGCGCCCGGCCACGAGGCCCATGTCGAGCAGGAACAGGCACAGGACCCCGCGGAACGGATCAACGATGAAGGGCGCGATCATGGCGAGACCCTTGGGTCCGGTGGCCCAGCCGATGAGGAACGATCCGACCAGCATGACGACGGATGCGTTGAGTCCGACCTCGCGGATCAGCGCGCCAGCGCTTTCGCCCTCGCCCTGCACCTGCCCGGGGGGCTGGGCGCGGCGTGCAAGCAGGAGCGCCGACAGGATGGCAGGCGTTTCCATCACGGCGGCGACAGCCACCAGAAAGCCCTCGAAGGGCAGGCCAAGGCCCCTGACCGCCTCTGTCGCTGCAACAAAGGTGACAATCGAGATCGAGCCGTAATGCGCGGCGATCGCGGCCGCATCAATCGCCGAAAGCCTTGAGACTGCACGAAGCGCGAAGAACCCGATGACGGGAATGATGAAGGACAGGAGCACACCGGCCAGCATGACCAGCAGCATGAGGGCTGTGATCCCGGACTTGGCCACCTCGACCCCACCCTTGAAGCCAATCGCCATCATCAGATAAAGGGCGATCGTCTTGGCCACCGCCTCGGGAATGCTCAGATCGGAGCGCGCCAGCGCCGCCGTCAGACCGAGCGCGAAGAACAAAACCATCGGTGAAACGAGGTTCTGGCTGGCCAGTTCGAGAAAACTCAAGCGATGATCTCCGCCGGGGAGGGCCCGCCCGGGGCAGGCGGATCACGGTGATGCGCCCCGCACCTACCCGATCAGGGCGCGAAGTCAACCGGCGGGGTGGCCGAGATCGAACGGCTCGCGGGGGGGGCCGTGTGCGATGACACTGCGTGTCAGCGTCAGGATCGCGGCAGGGATCAGGACTTCGGCGCTGGCGGCGAGATCATCGGGGCGCCACCAGCGCACATCGAGCACCTCGTCGAGGTCGGTTTCGGCCAGACGCGCGGTGTTGAAGGCCGCGGACGCTGCGCGCACGAGGAAATAGCGCTCGTGGCACAGGGCGGCGCGGGTGAACAGATCATTGATGGCGGTGCGGCGCGCCACTTCACCGAGCAATGGCAGGCCGGTCAGCCCGACCTCCTCGTCCATCTCGCGCAGGGCAGCCTGCTCGGCGGTCTCGCCCGGCTCGATCCCACCGCCGGGTGTGAACCAGAAGTTCTTCAGGCCGGGATGGACAACCGATTCCTCGGTCGTTGCCTTGTACTGGATCAGCAGGATCCGGTCGGCAGGATCGAGAATGACCAACCGGGCCGTGTGACGCTCGGGATAGCGGTTGCCGGGATGGTTCATGCCGCGATCTGCGCCAGCTTGCCAAGATCGACATTGCCGCCGCAGAGCAGGATGCCGACGCGCTCGCCGGGCGACGGTGTGTAGGCGCCGCACAGGATGGCGGCGAAGGCTGCGGCGCCGCCGGGCTCGGATGCGATGCGGAAGTCGCGCCACAGGGTCTTCTGCGCCAGCGTGATGGCCTCGTCGGGCACCAGCGCGACATGGTCGACATGGCCTGCGCAGACGTCGTGCACCAATTGGCCGACATTGCGCGCGCCGAGCGAATCGGCGGCGATCGACCTGACCGTCACCTCGGTCGGGCCGCCCGCCATCAGCGCAGCCTGCAGTGCGCGCGAACCTTCCGGCTCGACGCCGATCACCCGTGTCGGCTGGCCAGCCCACCAGGCCGCCGCGCCAGAAATCAGGCCACCGCCGCCGACCGCGATCAGGGCGCAGTCCACTTTTGCCTGCTGTTCCCACTCGCGCGCCAGTGTGCCCTGGCCGGCGATCGTGGCTGTTGCGGAGAACGGATGGATCTTCAGCGCGCCGCTGGCGGCGACATAGGCGTCGCAGGCGGCTTGCGCGTCGTCATATTGCGCGCCGCCGATCACGACCTCCGCGCCGAAGCGCCGGATGGTGTCGACCTTCGCGGCGGGCGAAATCTCGGGCACGAAAATGCGGGCCTTGTGTCCCAGCTTGCGCGCCGCGAAGGCGACGGCGGCGCCATGATTGCCGCCCGATGCCGCCGAGACGCCTGCCGGTGGAATGGTGAGCGAGGTCAGGCTGTTGAACGCGCCGCGCGACTTGAACGATCCGGCATGCTGCAGCAGTTCGAGCTTGAACACCGGAATCCAGTCGCCGCCAAGGGCTCCGCGGGACAATTCCAGAACTGGCGTGACGCGGACATGCCCTGCAATGCGGGCTGAGGCGGCCTCGATGTCGGCGCGTGAGACGGGAGAAGCTGGCATGGGCGGGGCATCCGGTTACGGACAGCGTTTCTGGAGCTTCGGCGCCCAGATCGCAATCGGCATGTCATGCGCATCGCGCATGGGCGGCGTCGGCCATGACTGGGCCAGCCCGTTGGCGATGGCATTGGCCGTGACGAGGCAGGCGAGGGCATCCAGCAGATCGTCCTCGGCAGCGCCCCGGGGCGGCGTCATGGCGAGCGCCTCCGCACCGACACCGGCGTTGGCCAGCAGGCGGCGGCGCAGCGCCATGCCGTCGGGCGAGGGCCTGCCCTTGATCTTCTTCGGCTCAGTCAGCGCAGCGCCATGATTCATGGCGACGAAGGCCACCTCGGGGTGGCTTTCGAAGACCCGGCCCGCGAGAGCAGGATCGGTACGCAGGCAGATGTCGATCTCGCGGATTTTCGGGAAGATCATGAACCCCTGCTTCGAGACCTTCCGCGACGGTTCGGAGCGTGCGGCGGCTTCGGTGCAGGCGCTGGCATAGTCCGGCGCATAGACCGCCGCACGGGCCGGGATCGAGAACATCGTGGACTGGCGTTGGCCGAGCAGCGGGCGCACCAGCCGCTCCGGCGCCCGCCCCGGCCCTTCGATCGTTTCGGGCAGGCCGATGGGCATGTCGACCGCGATCACGCCGAGGTCAGCCACCAGAGCGACGATATCGGCGAACCGCGCCACACCGTGGATGCCGGGCTGGCTGATATCATGGCGGCGCGCCAGCGCACGACCCATCCGTTTTTGCAACCATCGACACCCGCGATCCAGGCCATGCGCGCCCCCCAGTCATCAAGGTCAATTGCATCGTGGTCTCCCTGATGACAAGCTTGCTGCTGCTTCAATCCGGAACATGATCGATGGCCCCCATCCGTCCGCGCCGCAGCGCACTTTATCTGCCGGCCTCCAATGCGCGCGCAATCGAGAAGGCCCGCCAGATCGACGCCGATGTCATCATTCTTGATCTTGAGGATGCGGTGGCGCCGGAGATGAAGCAGCTGGCGCGGGCGCAGGCCGTCGCCGCGATCACGGCCGGCGGCTTCGGGCATCGCGAACTGGTGATCCGGACCAACAGCCCTGACGGACCCTGGTTCGACGCCGATCTGGCTGCGGTGGCGCTGTCGGGCGCGGATGCCGTGCTGATCCCTAAAGTGTCGCGGCCCCAGACCCTGCGCATGATCGGTGAGGGTCTGAGGCTGGCGGGCGCCCCGGACCGTCTCAGGGTCTGGGCCATGATCGAGACGGCCTTCGCCATCCTGCGGGCCGAGGCGCTGGCGGCCTGCGCGGCTGACCCCCTGACGCGCCTTGGCGCCTTCGTCATTGGCGCCAACGACCTTGCCAAGGAGACGCTGGCCCGCGTCGTGCCCGGCCGTGCGCCGATGCTGCCCTGGTTCGCCACAGCGCTGGCGGCGGCGCGGGCCCACCGGATCACAATCCTTGACGGTGTCTTCAACGATTTCAAGGATCTTGACGGGCTGCGCGCGGAAGCCATCCAGGGGCGTGACATGGGCTTTGACGGCAAGACGCTGAGCCATCCAGCGCAGACCGATATCGTCAACCAGGTCTTCTCACCGACGCAAGACGAGCTCGCAAGGGCCCGTGAGATCATTGCCGCCTTCGATAGGCCCGAGAACCGTGACAAGGGTGCGATCGCGCTCGATGGCTGGATGGTCGAGCGGCTGCATGCCGCGATGGCCGAACGCGTCGTTGCGCTCGACGCCGCGATCAAGATGCGCTGATGCTAGAGCGCCGGCTGGGGGCTGATCGCGCGCGCAATCCGTTCGATCCGCTCTGCGGCCTGCACGATGGCGGCCGCCGCGAGCCGTTCGGTCTGTTCGGCTCGCGTTTCGGCGGAGCCGGCATCGCCCCTGAGCGCCTCAAGCTGCTGCTCCATGCGTTCGACCCTGCCCTTCATCTCGGACATCTCGTCGGCCAGCGTCAGCGCCGCCATGACGTGAAGCCGCATGTCACCCAGTTCGCCAAGACCCTTGCGCATGTCCTCGATGCGTGAATCGTAGAGCGCGGCGAGGGCTTCCAGATGCGCCTCCTCACCGTCGCCGCAGGACATCCGGTAGAGCTTGCCGGCAATCGTGACCGTGACCTGCCCCATCTCAATGACCTCCGTTGCGCGGCGGACCGGGCGGCGCGTCGCCTATGGCCGAGCCGATGGCCAACATGGCGCGGTCCAGCCGCATCACGGCATCCCCCGCCGCACTTTCGACCTGCTTGAGCCGGGACAGCGCTCCGTCGAGGTCGGTCGCCAGCCGCGAGCGATCATCCTGCATGATGGCCAGTTCGGTTTCGAGATCGCCCCTGCGGCGTTCGAGGTCGAGCTTGCGCTGCGCAGCTGTTTCGAGCTGACCCAAGGCCCCTTCGAGACGCTTCAGCGCTGCTTCAAGCGAGACTGTGCTCATCGGCTCACTCCAGGCTGCCTTTCTGGTCTCAAAGGCCGTTCTCCAGCCGCGATTCGGCAGCTTAACGTGCGCTCAGGCGATTGCCAGTGGCATTGCGCGGGCCGAGACACCGCGCCGGAGCCGGCCAGAATTGACTCCATGCCGGCTCGCGGCCTATCGACCGTGCTGAAGCGAGCGCTGCGCCCTGTGGCGTGCGCCGCCCGTCCCGCCGAAAGAGATCCGCCATGCTGCCGACCATCGACGCCAAGCATCATGCCCTGCTTGCCAACGCCATCCGGACCCTGGCGATGGATGCGGTGGAGCAGGCCAAGTCTGGCCATCCTGGCCTGCCGATGGGGGCCGCCGACGTGGCGACGGTCCTGTTCAGCCATGCGCTGAAGTTCGACGCCGCCCAGCCCGAGTGGCCGGATCGCGACCGCTTCGTGCTCTCGGCGGGGCATGGGTCGATGCTGGTTTATGCGCTGCTCTACCTGACCGGTACGCCCGGCATGACCCTGGACGAGATCAAGCGCTTCCGCCAGCTTCACTCCAGGACGCCCGGCCATCCTGAGGTTCACCATACCCGCGGCGTCGAAATGACCACCGGTCCGCTCGGGCAGGGCATCGCCACGGCGGTCGGCATGGCCATGGCCGAGCGCATGCTGGCGGCCGAGTTCGGCAAGGCGGTGGTCAACCACCACACCTATGTGCTGGCATCGGACGGCGACCTGATGGAAGGCATCTCGCAGGAGGCGATCGCTCTTGCGGGCCACCAGAAGCTGAACAGGCTGATTGTCCTGTTCGACGACAACGGCATTTCGATCGACGGCCCGCTCTCGATCGCGGACTCGGTCGACCAGATCAAGCGCTTCCAGTCCGCCGGCTGGCGCGCCGAGCGCGTCGATGGTCATGATCCGGCCGCGATTCTGGCAGCGATCAACCGCGCCAAGGCGTCGGCAAAGCCATCGCTGATCGCCTGCAAGACCATCATCGGCTATGGCGCACCGAAGCGGGCCGGCACCTCAAAGGCCCATGGCGAGCCGCTCGGCGCCGATGAGCTGGCTGGCGCCAAGGCCAGGCTCGGCCTCAGCCCGACCCCGTTCGATGTCCCCGCGGAGGCGCTGAAGGCCTGGCGGGCGATCGGCGCCCGGGGCGCCCCATCGCGTTTGGCCTGGGCTGAGGCCTTCGCGCGGCTCAGCCCCCGCAAGCGGGATGAGTTCAACCGTCGTCTCGGTCATCAGTTGCCGCCGAAGCTGGGCAAGGCCCTGAGCAGCCACAAGGCCGCGCTGGTCGCCAATCCGCCCACGATCGCCACGCGCAAGGCATCCGAAATGGCGCTCGAGGCGATCACGCCGGTGATGCCGGAACTGCTTCTCGGCTCGGCTGATCTCACGCCGTCCAACAACACCAAGATGAAGACGGCGGAGCCGTTCACGGCCAGGAATCCCAAGGGTCGCTATGTCCATTATGGCATCCGCGAACATGGCATGGCCGCGGCGATGAACGGGATCGCGCTGCATGGCGGCTTCAGGCCGGCCGGCGCCACCTTCATGGTCTTCACCGACTACTGCCGCCCGGCCATCCGGCTTGCGGCGCTGATGAACCAGCCGGTGATCTATGTCATGACGCATGACTCGATCGGCCTTGGCGAGGATGGACCGACCCACCAGCCGGTCGAGCATTTGGCGGCGCTGCGCGCGATTCCCAACCTGCGCACATTGCGTCCTGCCGACGCCATGGAAACCGCCGAATGCTGGCAGCTGGCGCTGGAGCGGACGGACGGGCCGACCGTGCTGGCGCTGACGCGGCAGAACCTGACGCCGGTCCGGCGTGAGGCGACCCGCGCCAATCTGTGCGCCACTGGCGCGTACGAACTGCTCGGCGCCGAGGGCGGCAGGGCCCATGCCACCATCTTCGCCACCGGCTCGGAGATCGAGATCGCCGTCGCCTCGCGCAGGATGCTGGCCGAGAAGGGCATCCGCGCCCGCATCGTGTCCGTGCCGTCTCTCGAACTGTTCCTGAGCCAGCCTGCCGAGGCGCGGGCAAAGATCATCGGTCAGGCCCGCATCAAGGTGGCGGTCGAGGCTGGCATCCGCATGGGCTGGGATGCGGTGATCGGCGCCGATGGCCTGTTCGTCGGCATGAGCACGTTCGGCGCCAGCGCTCCTTACAAGGAGCTCTACAGGCTGTTTGGCATCACGCCCGAGGCCGTGGCTGACGCGGTGACGGCCAAGCACATCCAATAATCATCCGTCGGGATGCTTTTGGCTTGAAACTGCCGCGATTTCGGGCAAAAGGCGGTCATCCTCCCGGTTTGAGAAGGTGACCTGCCATGACCGTCCGCGTTTTCATCAATGGCTTCGGCCGCATCGGCCGCAATGTCCTGCGCGCGATCGTCGAGTCCAAGCGCAAGGACATCGAGGTCGTCGGCGTCAACGATCTTGGCCCGGTGGAAACCAACGCACATCTGCTGCGTTTTGACTCGGTCCATGGCCGTTTTCCCGCGGCGGTTAAGGTCGATGGCGATCACATCGTTGTCAACGGCAAGCGCATCCGCGTCACCGCCATCAAGGATCCGGCGCAGCTGCCGCACAAGGAGATGCGGATCGACATTGTGATGGAATGCACCGGCATCTTCACCACACGGGACAAGGCCGCCGCGCATCTTGCCGCCGGCGCGAAGCGGGTGCTGGTCTCCGCTCCTTGCGACAATGCCGATCTGACGGTCGTGTTCGGCGTCAATGACGGCGCGCTCACCAAGGACCATCTCGTCGTCTCGAACGCGTCGTGCACCACCAATTGCCTCGCCCCTGTTGTCGCCGTGCTGCACAAGGCGGTCGGCATCGACAAGGGCTTCATGACCACGATCCACGCCTACACCGGCGACCAGCCGACGCTCGACACGATGCACAAGGACCTGTACCGCGCCCGGGCCGCCGGGATGTCGATGATCCCGACCTCGACCGGAGCCGCCAAGGCCATCGGCCTCGTCATCCCCGAGCTCAAGGGCCGGCTTGACGGCACTTCGATCCGCGTGCCGACACCGAACGTGTCGGTCGTGGACTTCAAGTTCATGGCCAAGAAGAAGACCTCTGTGGAGAAGGTCAACGACGCCATCATCAGGGCGGCGTCGCGTGGTCCGCTCAAGGGCATCCTTGCCTTTACCGATCAGCCGAATGTCTCGATCGACTTCAACCATGCTCCCGCCTCGTCGACCTTTGCGCTCGACCAGACCAAGGTGCTGGATGAGCGCATGGTCAGGGTCCTGTCGTGGTATGATAATGAATGGGGCTTCTCGAATCGCATGAACGACACCGCCGTTGCCATGGCAAAGCTGATCTGAGGCCAATGCGTCGCGTCTTCATCATGACATCATCATGACCGCATGGTGGTCGTCGAGCTAAAACCATCTGACAGGATCATCCGCCATGGCCGCTGCCACGAAATCCGACACCAAGACCGAACCGAAACTGGAGGCCATGATCACTGTGCCGGCCGAGGCCGCCCCGGCGGCCATGGCCGCGCCCGCCCCGCGCGAGGCGGGTCCCCGGCTCGACCAACTCAGCCGGGTCGAGGACAAGACGGCCCGCATCGAGGAGAAGTTTGCCCGGTCGGAGGAGCGCATGATGCGCGTCGAGAGCGCGCTCGAGAAGGCGACGATCCGGCTGGAAGGCGCGACGCAGGACATGAACCTGCAGGGGGTCAAGGATGATATTGCGCGCATGCGGGCCGACATCCGGCGCAAGCCCGGCCTCGTGACGCTGTTTCTGGTGACGCTGGTCGCCGCCCTGATCGGCGCCTGCGCGAGCTATGCCTTGACGAGGTTCGGCATTCCAGGGCTGCTGCCGAGATGAGTTCGTTCAAGACCCTCGACGGCGCCGAGTTGAGGGGCAAGCGCGTTCTTGTCCGGGTCGACCTCAATGTTCCGGTCGAGAATGGCGCCGTCTCCGACGCCACCCGCATCGACCGCATCTTGCCGACCATCCGCGACATCGCGGCGAAGGGCGGCAAGGTCATCCTGCTCGCCCATTTCGGCCGGCCCAAGGGGCGTGAGGCGAAGGACAGCCTGAAGCCGATTGCAGCGGTTCTGGCCAGTCACCTGGGCCAGCCTGTCGCCTTCGCGGATGACTGTGTTGGCGCCGTCGCAACGGATGCGGTGGCCGCCATGGCACCTGGCGATGTCCTGTGTCTTGAAAACACGCGCTTTCACGCCGGCGAGGAGAAGAACGACGCGGCCTTCGTCGCGGCATTGGCCAGCCTTGGCGATGTCTATGTCAACGACGCCTTTTCGGCGGCCCACCGCGCCCATGCCTCGACCGAGGGGTTGGCCCATGTGCTGCCGGCCTATGCAGGCCGCACCATGCAGGCTGAACTGGACGCGCTGGACAAGGCGCTCGGCCAGCCCGCGCGCCCGGTGATGGCGATCGTCGGCGGCGCGAAGGTCTCCACCAAGCTGGCATTGCTGGGCAATCTCGTCAGCAAGGTTGATGTGCTGGTCATCGGCGGCGGCATGGCCAACACGTTTCTGGCCGCACGCGGGCTCGATGTCGGCAAGTCGTTGTGCGAACGCGATCTGGTGGCGACGGCGCGTGAGATCGAGGCCAAGGCGGCGGCGATCGGCTGCACCATCCTTTTGCCCGTCGATGCGCTGGCGGCGAAGGAGTTCAAGGCCAATCCCGGCCATCGGATCGCCCCTGTGTCGGATATCAAGGCCGACGAAATGATTCTGGACGCCGGGCCCAGATCAGCCGAGGCGGTCATCGCGCGCCTGCAGACCACAAGAACGCTGGTCTGGAACGGCCCGTTCGGCGCCTTCGAGCTTGAGCCGTTCGATACCGCGACGGTGGCTGTGGCGAAGGCAGCCGCGGCGCTGACGAAGGCGGGACGTCTGGTCTCTGTGGCTGGCGGCGGCGATACGGTCTCGGCCATGCACCATGCCGGGGTCGGTGCCGACTTCAGCTACATCTCGACCGCGGGCGGCGCCTTCCTTGAGTGGATGGAAGGCAAGCCGCTGCCGGGCGTCGAGGCGTTGACGGGGTGAGGCCTATCACAAGGGTGACCCGGACGGCTGAACCGGTCAGGTTGCAGTGCTGCACCCGAAAGCCTTCCACGGCCGTACCGTCCGCGCTATATGCCGCTCATCCTTAGAGATTTGTCACTCCCGGAGGACTCCATGGCCCGCATCACCCTTCGCCAGCTGCTCGATCATGCCGCCGAGCATGACTATGGCGTTCCGGCCTTCAACATCAACAACATGGAGCAGGCGCTGGCGATCATGGCCGCGGCCAATGAGGTCGATGCGCCAGTGATCATCCAGGCGTCGCGCGGGGCGCGCTCCTATGCCAACGACATCATGCTCAAGCACATGATGGACGCCGTCACCGAGATCTATCCGCACATTCCGGTCTGCGTGCATCTTGACCATGGCAACGAACCCGCCACCTGCATGACGGCGATCCAGGCCGGCTTCACCTCGGTGATGATGGACGGCTCGCTCAAGGCCGACGGCAAGACGCCTGGCGACTGGGATTACAATGTCGGCGTGACCCGCAAGGTGGTCGAGATGGCTCATCTCGGTGGCATCTCGGTCGAGGGCGAGCTCGGCGTGCTTGGCAGCCTTGAAACCGGCGAGGGCGAGGCGGAAGACGGCCATGGCGCCGAGGGCAAGCTCAGCCATGACCAGTTGCTGACCAACCCCGATGAAGCGCTGAAATTTGTGCTGGAGACCCATGTCGACGCGCTCGCCATCGCCATGGGCACCAGCCATGGGGCTTACAAGTTCACGCGCAAACCGGACGGCAAGGTGCTGGCGATGGATGTGATCGAGGCGATCCACGCCAAGCTGCCGAACACGCATCTGGTGATGCATGGCTCGTCCAGCGTGCCGCAGGAGCTTCAGGACATCATCAACGCCTATGGCGGCGTTATGAAGCCGACCTGGGGCGTGCCAGTCGAGGAAATCCAGCGCGGCATCAAGCATGGCGTGCGCAAGATCAACATCGACACCGACAACCGCATGGCGATGACCGGCCAGATCCGCAAGGTCTTTGCCGAGAACCCCGGCGAGTTCGACCCGCGCAAGTATCTCAAGCCCGCGATGGATGCGATGTCCAGGCTCTGCAAGCAGCGCCTGCAGGAGTTCAACACGGCAGGGCAGGCCAGCAAGATCAGACACGTCCACACGCTGGCCGAGATGGCCAAGCGCTATGCCAAGGGCGAACTCGACCCGGTCGTCGGCAAGCAGAAGGCCGCCTGAGGCACCCCCGGTGGTGGATGCTGCCGATTTCCAGCGGCTTGCGCTCGGCTTCAAGGGCACGACCGTCGAGCCTCACAGGGACCGGACCGCGTTCCGCGTGGTCCGCACCTATGCCTCGCTGGCACCGGATGGCGTGACGGCCAATCTGAAACTGACGCCCGATGAGCAGTCTTTCACGTGCCTGCTTGCGCCCGATGCTTTCTCACCTGTCTGCGGCGGCTGGGGCAAGCAGGGCTGGACGACGGCCAGGCTCGGCAAGCTCACCGAAGAGGAACTGGCGGCCGCGCTGCTGCTGGCCTGGCAGAGTGGGCGCCTGAAGACGCTGCCGAAGGCGACCAAGCTCCGGCAAGCTTGACCCTGAGCGGCCCAGTCGCCAAGAACGCTGGGCCGGTCCCGAAGGACGCTTTGCTTGTCCCAGCTGTTCTCCGCTTTTGTTGCCGCCTTCGTGGGCTTTGCCGCCTCCGTTGCCGTCGTGCTGGCTGCCGCGCAGTCGCTCGGCGCCACGCCCGAGCAGACGGTGTCGTGGATTGCCGGCCTGTGCGTCGCCAAGGGTGTGGCGGCGATGGTTCTGAGCTGGCGTTACCGCATGCCGATCATCTGCGCCTGGTCGACGCCGGGGGCGGCGCTGATCGCCGCGTCGTCAGGCGTCGGCATGAATGCGGCGGTGGGCGCATTCATCTTCGCCGCGATCCTGATCATCCTGACGGCGCTGATCAGGCCGCTGGGGGCGCTCGTGGCGCGGATCCCCATGCCGATCGCCTCGGCGATGCTGGCCGGCGTGATCTTCCGCTTCGTCGTGGCCGTGTTCGACGAGATGCGCCTGTCCCCCTTTCTGGTGGGCTTCATCGTGCTGGTCTTTCTCGTGGTGCGTGGCTTCAACGCGTTCGGAGCGGTGATCGCGGCGCTGCTGGCCGGCATCGTGGCGGCCTTTGCCGCCGGCCTCGCCGCTGTGCCGCCACTGCCCTCTTTCGTACCGAGCATGACGTGGATTGCGCCCGGCTTCGAGCCGTCGGTGATCATTGGCCTGGGCGTCCCGCTCTATCTTGTCACCATGGCGGCGCAAAATCTTCCCGGCTTTGCCGTGCTGCGGCAGGCCGGCTACACGCCACCGACCCGGGCCGCCCTTGCGGTGACCGGGCTGACGTCGCTGCTGACGGCGCCCTTCGGGGCGCATATGGTCAACATGGCCGCGATTTCCGCCGCCATCTGCACGGGACCTGACACTCATCCTGACCCGTCGAAGCGCTGGCTGGCCGGCCTGTGGTACGGGATCATCTGGTGCCTGATCGCCCTTCTGACGGCGCCGGTGCTGGCGATCATCCTGGCGATGCCGAGAGCCCTCATCGCCGCTGTTGCCGGGCTTGGCCTGATCGGTGCCCTGGCCGGCTCGCTCGGCGCTGCGATGGCGGATGACCGGCAGCGCTTCGCCGCCGTCGTAACCTTGACCATCGGCGCGTCAGGCCTGTCGATCGCCGGCGTCGGCGCCGCGTTCTGGGCGCTGTGCGGCGGCCTGATCACGCTTGCCATCGAGCGCTTCGTGGCGCATCTCAAGGGTGCGACCACATTTGCGGCAAAATCGCGCGATAGGTCGGGCACACCATGACGCAGAGCCGATGTCGAGTTTCGAAACCTATCTGATCAGCCCTCCGCTCACCGATGCCGCGGCATTCCGGCCACGGCTTCTGGCCGCCCTTGCGGCACTGAAGCCCGTGTCGCTGCTGCTCGACATTCCGGCGGCGGATGACCGTGACCAGATCAACCTGATCAAAGCCCTCGCGCCGCTCGCGCAGGAGGCGCATGTGGCGGTTCTGGTCAACACCGCGCCGCATGTCGCGGTGCGCGGCGGGGCGGATGGCGTGCATGTGGCGTCGCCCCTGCTGATCTCGCCGGCGCGCGAGGTGCTCAAGACCGAGCGCATTGTTGGCGTCGGCGGGCTGGCCTCGCGGCATGATGCGATGGATGCCGGCGAGAATGGCGCCGATTACGTCATGTTCGGCGAGCCGCGTGCCGATGGGTCGCTGATGACGCTGTCGGCGCTTCTCGACCGTGCGAGCTGGTGGGCGGAGGTCTTTGAAACACCTTGCGTCGCCTATGCCGTGTCCGCCGAGGTTGTGGAGCCGGTGGCGCTGACCCGCGCGGAGTTCGTGGCGCTCGCGCCATGGTGCTTTGATGATCCTGGCGCGGCGGCGGCGACTGTGGCGACGGCGCGCCAAAGCCTGCAGTCCAAGCGCAAACAGCCCGCATGAGAGGCGTGCCGCGCGCATGGCTCGGCCTGGCGGTGTCGGCGCTGGTCGCTGCGGACGCCGGCCTGGCGCAACCATCACAGCCGCCGGCTGCTCCGCAGGCCGAACAGACGCCCTTTCTGCCGATGCCGACTGCGCCGCGGCGCGGCGCGGGTCCGTCCCAGCCTTCCGGTGTCGTGGTTGATGTGGCCTATGGCGCCTATCAGGCAGGGCATTATGTCGAGGCCTTCCGCCAGGCCACGCGCCGCATCGAGGCGGATGCGAATAATGCGGCATCCATGACCTTGCTGGCCGAGCTGTTCGAGCAGGGTCTCGGCGTCCGGCAGGACAGCAGGAAGGCTCAGGAATGGTACCAGCTCGCCGCGCGCCGCGGCGACGTCAATGCGATCTTTGCCCTCGGCATGATGCATCTCGATGGCCGCGGCGTCGTCCGCGATCCGGTGAGGGCTGAGGTCCTGCTGCAGCAAGCGGCAGACAAGGGGCATGGCCTCGCATCATTCAATCTTGCCCTGCCGCTGCTTGCCTCCGGCACCACCGAGAACCTCGCAAAAGCCATCACCCTGCTTCGGGTTGCCGAAAAGCAGGAGGTTGGCGATGCACAGCACGCGCTTGCCGTGCTGATGCTGCAGGGCACGGGCATGGAGCAGGATGTGGAGGGTGGCGCGGACATGATGGCGCGGGCGGCTGCCAATGGCTCGCTGGCCGGCGAGGTCGAGTTCGCCATCCTGCAGTTCACGGGCCGCGGCATCGGTCGCGATGAGCGTGCGGCGGCGCGGGGCTTCGCGCGTGCGGCGGCAAGGGGCAACGCCATTGCCCAGAACCGGCTGGCGCGTATCCTGATCCAGGGCCGCTGGCTGCCGCGAGCCCCTGTGACGGCCGCCGGCTGGCATCTCGCCGCGAAGGCGCAAGGTTTGAATGACACGTTTCTGGATGAGAAACTGGCCAGGCTCTCACCGGCGGATCGGGAGCGGGCCCAAGCGCTGGCGGAGGATGCAGCCGCGGCAAGCGCCTTGACGCGGCCCGGTGTTGCGGCGCAAAGCACGGTCTCACATTTCAGGAAGTGAGCTGACGCCGTTGTGGCCAGCCTTGCCTCGACACTGTCACCGAAAGACGCTGCCATGATCCGTTCACCGTTGATGACCGTCATGACCGAAGCGGTCATCAAGGCCTCCCGCAGTCTCAAGCGCGACTTCGGCGAGGTCGAGAACCTGCAGGTTTCGCTGAAGGGACCGGGCGATTTCGTCAGCCAGGCCGACCGCAAGGCCGAGAAGACGATCTACGAGGCGCTCGACAAGGCCCGCCCGGGCTACGGCTTCGTGATGGAGGAGAGCGGCGTTGTCGAAGGCCCCGACAAGAGCCATCGCTGGCACATCGATCCGCTCGACGGCACCGCGAACTTCCTGCACGGCATCCCGCATTTCGCCGTCTCGGTCGGCCTCGAACGCGACGGCCAGATGGTCGCGGGTGTCGTCTATGACGTGATCAAGGACGAGATGTTCGTGGCCGAAAAGGGCAAGGGCGCCTTCGTCAACAACCGCCGGCTGCGTGTGTCCGGGCGCCGCGAGGCGGCCGGCATGCTGATCGGCACAGGAATTCCGCACATCGGCAAGCCGGGACACGCGCTGTTCATCCAGGAACTGGGCGCAGTGATGCCGCGCTTCCAGAATGTGCGCCGCATGGGCTCTGCTGCGCTCGACATCGCCTACGTGGCCGCTGGCCGGCTCGACGCCTTCTGGGAACGCGGCCTGAACAGCTGGGACTTCGCCGCAGGCATTGCGCTGGTGCGTGAGGCGGGCGGCACCTTCGGATCGCTGGACGGCCATGCCGATCCCCTGCAGTCACGCGATGTCCTGTGTGCGAACGAGGCGGCGGAACGGCTCCTGAAGGACGCCCTCGCCAAGGCCTGAGCCAGTCTCCGCAAAGTTTTCTTGGCGGGGCCGCGCAAGGCGGTGTTAGGCTGCCGAGACCAACGATCGGTGGTGGAGGAATGCCCATGACACAGACCCGCAAGGCGGCGGACCTGCGCTCGGCGCGGTGGTTCGCGCCCGAGGACTTCCGCTCATTCGGCCATCGCTCGCGCATGAACCAGATGGGCTACGGGGCGGCTGACTATCGCGGCAAGCCCGTGATCGGGATCATCAACACCTGGTCCGACCTCAACATGTGTCACGCGCACTTCAAGACCCGGGTCGAGGACGTCAAGCGCGGGGTGTTCCAGGCGGGAGGCTTTCCGGTCGAACTGCCGGCGATGTCGCTTTCGGAAAGCAAGGTCAAGCCGACCACCATGCTCTACCGCAATTTCCTCGCGATGGAGACGGAGGAGCTGATCCGGTCCCATCCGGTCGACGGCGTCGTGCTGATGGGCGGTTGCGACAAGACCACGCCAGGACTGCTCCTCGGCGCCACCAGCGCGGGGATTCCGGCGCTCTACATGCCGGCCGGGCCGATGCTGCGCGGCAACTGGCGCGGCAAGGTGCTGGGCTCGGGATCGGACACGATCAAGACCTGGGAAGAGCGGCGCGCCGGCACGATCACGGACGCGGACGTGGCAGATATCGAGATGGGGATCGCGCGGTCCTATGGCGTCTGCATGACCATGGGGACCGCCTCGACCATGACCGGGCTGGCGGACATGCTGGGGATGACGCTGCCGGGCGCCTCCTCGATCCTTGCCGCCGACGCCAGCCACATCCGCATGGCGTCCGCCTGCGGACGGCGCATCGTCGACATGGTCTGGGAGGACCTGACGCCCGCCAGGATCCAGACCGAGGCCGCCTACCGCAATGTGATCACCCTGGCCATGGCCATGGGCTGCTCGACCAATGCCGTGATCCACATCATCGCCATGGCGCGGCGCGCCGGCCATGCCATCGGCCTCGACGATTTCGACGCGGCGAGCCGCAAGGTGCCGGTGATCGCGAATATCCGGCCGTCTGGCAGCACCTATCTGATGGAGGATTTCTACTATGCCGGCGGGCTGCTTGGCCTGCTCACGCGGCTGGCGCCGCTGCTCGACCTGTCGCAGGTCAACGCGTCGGGCCTGAGTTGGGCCGAGACACTCAAGGATGCACGGGTCTACAATGACGATGTCATCCGCCCGCTCGACAACCCGATCTACAAGGAGGGCGCGCTCGCGGTGCTGCGCGGCAATCTGGCGCCTGATGGCTGCGTCATCAAGCCGGCCGCTGCTGCGCCGCATCTGCTGACCCATACCGGCAGGGCCTTCGTCTTCGATGACTATCCGATGCTGAAGGCCAACATCGACCGCGATGACCTCGAGGTCACGCCGGACAGCGTGCTGGTGCTGCGCAATGCAGGTCCGCTTGGCGGGCCGGGCATGCCCGAATGGGGCACGCTGCCTATCCCGCGCAAACTGATCCGGCAGGGCGTCCGGGACATGGTCCGGATCTCCGACGCGCGCATGAGCGGCACGGCCTATGGCGCCTGCGTGCTGCATGTGGCGCCGGAAAGCCATGTGGGCGGGCCGCTTGCGCTGGTACAGACCGGCGACCTGGTCAGCATCGATGTCCCGAACCGGACGATCAACATGCAGGTCAGCGACACTGAACTGGCAGCGCGCCGCGCGGCCCTCCCGAAACCCGTGCCACGCTATGAACGCGGCTATGGCTGGATGTTCTCGCAGCATATCGGGCAGGCCGATACCGGTTGCGATTTCGACTTCCTGCGCACCGATTTCGGCGCGCCGGTGTCCGAGCCCGTGATCTTCTGAAGGGCGTTGCGCGTAGGCGTCGCCATCGCGCCTTCCGGGGATCGGGCCCTGCGCGCGCCAGGCCGGGAAGGTCAGCTGCCGGCCATCTCTGCCCGGCTGATGATCCGGAACCGGGCTCCGGGGGCAGCCTGCTCGAACAGGACGAGGGCATCGACAGCGAGGCGCGCCGGGCCAATGTCGGCAGCCAGGCTTTCGCTCAGCAGGGCCGCCACCTTGTCAGGATGGGCCAGGAGATTGGTCAGCGTCATGTGAAACCGGAAGGCGTCCAGGACATGCGGGTAACCCCAGCGCTCCAGATGATCCCGTTCACGGGCTGTCAGTCGCTCCGGATGGCGCGCAGCCCGCTCGGCCTCTGTCAGGGGCGCCCTGAAGGGGTCGAAGTGCATCACCGTTGCGGCTTCCAGCCGTGCGAGGTCCGGCGAGGCCTGTTCCGGGGTGAGTGCCACGAAGCCGCCATTGGCCTGCTTCAGGCAGGTGACCGCCAGAGGGCCCAGATCGAAGGCGGGCGTCGCTGCCGCGAAATCCGCCAGCGCCGCCTTGAGAGCCGGGACCGAGCAGCCGTCGGCGAGACGGAATGGCGCTTTCAGGGTCGCGTGAAAGCCATACAGGCGCGGCCTGTCGGAGCAGTGGCGCCACGTCTCCGGATCGACGCCCGGCAAGGCGAAGCCGTGAACGTCCTGTCCGGTGGCTGCATCGTAGCCGAGCACATGCGAGCCGAAGCGCCACAGTGGGGAATCAGGCGGCGGGGCGAGGTATATCGCATAACGGGGCGCGGACATGGCTGTTGATCCTGCCAGGTGGGGGCGTCAGCGGGCTGCCGGTGAGGCGAGCGCCGTCAATGTCGCAATGAATCGCGCGCCGGCGTCCGCCAACGCGCCGTTGTTTTCGATCCGGATGTCCGCCTCCACGGTCTGCTCGCGCAACAGGGACCGGGACAGGCGCTCCGACCGTTCCGGTTCATTTTCCCGGCCGCGGCTTGCCAGCCGTTTGCTCAGTACTTCGACCGTGGCGGTGATGTGGATGATCAGGGCCCGGGGGAAGGATTCACGGACGCGCGCGATCACGTCCCGCGAGATGTTGGCGACCACGATGC
>JAPLOU010000064.1 GCA_026400535.1 Hyphomicrobiales bacterium | reverse complement strand
CGTGGCCGAAGCAGCGGCGGTCATCATCTCGTCCTCCCGAATCGTTGGAAGACCCTTGAATCACACCAAACATCCCAGCGTCACAAAATCCCGCCGCCCGTTAACCTGAACTCGTTGCCCTGGCTGGGGATCGCTCAGCTTGACTTCGCGCCCCTATTGAGAAAGACCGGGCATCCCCTTCGCCCTTGACCTCGGCGGGGCGATGATCTCGCCGGCCGCGATGGCCGATCCGCCGGTGTTCGAGCGGGCGCGGGCCGTCGCGGGCTAGGACGACCCGGCACGGACCTTGGTGCACAAGCTCAAATATGGCGACCGGATGGAGCTGGCCGTCACAATAGGCGGAACGATACTGCTGGCGGGTCGTGAACTGCTGGCCGAGGCGGACCTGATCGTGCCCGTCCCGCTGCACCGGTTCCGGTTATGGCGGCGGCGGTTCAACCAGGCGGCGGCGCTGGCGCAGGTGATCGGCGGGCGTGCTGGAATCGCGGTGGACTGCCATGCCTTGCAGCGAGTGAGGCGCATACGGCCGCAGGTCGGGCTCAGCCGCAACGAGCGGGCCGAGAACCTGCAGCGAGCCTTGCGCGTGGCCGACTACGCCAGGCTGCGGCTGGGAGCGCAAGCGCGTTCTTCTGGTCGACGATTCCTGACAACCGGATCGACGGCCAATGCCTCGGCCCGGGCGCTGCTGAGGGGCGGGGCGAAAGCTGTCGATCTGCTCGTGTTCACGCGGGGTCATTCCGGGCGCCTGCGTACAGGGGCGGGCACCAGGCCCTTGAGGACCGGATCAGCAGACCCAATATGACGTATTCACGGAGTTGACGCATGACGGCAGTGACCATCTACACGAAATCCTGGTGCCCCTACTGCGCGGCGGCGAAGGAATTGCTGACCGCCAAAAAGGTGTCTTTCACCGAGATCGAGATTACCGGCAAAGCCGACCTGCGCGACGAGATGATGCGCCGCTCGGGCCGCGCCACTGTTCCGCAGATCTTCATCGGGGAGAGCCATGTCGGTGGCTGCGACGATCTGTACGCCCTCGACCGGAGCGGCGGGCTCGACGCCATGCTGGCGGCCTGAGGCGAGGTGGATGATCCGCTTTGCGCTGACCTGTGATGCCGGTCACGGCTTCGAAAGCTGGTTCCGCGACAACGCCTCCTTTGACGGGCAGGTGGCGGGGGGGCTTGTCGAATGTCCGGTCTGCGGGTCGGTAAAGATCGGCAAGGCCATTATGGCCCCGCATGTGGCGCGAACGGACCGCAGCGGCGCGATCAAGGCGGCCGATACAACTGTCGATCCGGCGCCGGGGCGTGCCCTGGCGCCAGCTGCTGCGGCCGGCGGCCAGGACATCACCAACCAGCCGCTCGCCGACAAGGCGTTGCGTGATCTGGTCCGGGCCTGGCGCCAGCACGTCCTTGAGACAACCGATCCGGTGGGCGACCGCTTTGCCGACGAGGCGCTCAAGATGCATCACGGCGAAATCGCGCACAGGCCGATCCACGGCAGTGCGACGATCGAAGATGCGCGCATGCTGATCGAGGAAGGGGTCGGCTTCCAGCCCTTGCCGATCCTGCCCGACGACCGGAACTGAGCAGACGCCGGCGGGAGGCGCTCAGGGGGTCCTCGGCACGGCGGCGAGAAGCGCCCTTGTGTAGGGATGCTGCGGATCGCCGAAGATGGCAGTGGCATCGCCAAGTTCGACGAAGACGCCATCCTTCATGACGGCGATCCGGTCGCTGACATGCCGCACGACCGACAGGTCATGGCTGATGAAGATCATCGACAGGCCGAGCCTTTCCCTAAGATCGCTGATCAGGTTGATGATCTGCGACTGGATCGAGACATCGAGCGCCGAGACCGGCTCATCCGCCACGATCAGCCCGGGCTCGAGAGCGAGTGCGCGGGCGATCGCGATGCGCTGACGCTGGCCGCCCGAGAACTCGTGAGGGTAGCGCGTGCCGGCGTCGGGCGGCAGGCCAACCATCGCCAGGAGCTCCGCGACGCGGGTCGAGCGCGCGCCGGGCTCGGGCCTGAGGCCATGGACGATGAGGGGCTCGGCCAGGATGTGGGCGACCCTGTGGCGCGGATTGAGCGATCCGAACGGGTCCTGGAACACCATCTGGATGTTGCGCCGCGCCATTTTCAGGGCATGGCCGCCGAGGCCGGCGAAGTCCTGGCCCTCAATCAGGATGCGGCCCGCGCTCGGCTCCAGCAGGCGCAGCAGCATACGACCGAGGGTGGTCTTGCCGCAGCCTGATTCACCGACGATGCCGAGCACCTCGCCGCGCTGCAAGGTGAAGGATACGCCATCGACGGCCCGCACGATCTGCCCGCTGGCATCCCTGTAGTGCTTCGTCAGCCCTTCGACCTCAAGCATCGGCGCCGTCATGGAGCCGGGTTCCAGCAGGCGGCGGCGGGGCCCTGTCCCGTAACGGTGAGCTGCGGACGTTCGGACAGGCACCGCACGATGGCGGCAGAACAACGTTCGGCGAAGCTGTAGCCATCGCCGCGCGCGCCGGGCGGCGGCACCATGCCGGGAATCGACGGCAGGCGCCTGCCGGGCTGATTACGCGCCGGTATCGTGTCCAGCAGGGCCCGCGTGTAACGATGCCGGGGTGAGGCAAACAGCGCTTTGACCGCGCCGTGTTCGACAATGCGGCCAGCATACATGACATGGGCGCGCTCGCAGACCTCGGCCACGACCCCGAGATCATGGGTGATTAGCAGGCAGGCCATGCCCATGTCGCGGCGCAGACGGTTGATCAGGGTGAGCACCTGGGCCTGCACGGTGACATCAAGCGCCGTGGTCGGCTCGTCGGCGATCAGCAGCTTCGGCTCACAGGCGATGGCCGAGGCGATCATGACGCGCTGGCGCTGGCCGCCGGACAACTGGTGCGGGAAGCGATCCACGGCGCGGTCAGGATGGGGGATGCCGACCAGATCGAGCAGTTCCACCGCACGGCGCCGGGCCGCCGCGCGCCCGAGCCCGAGGTGGATCAACAGCGGCTCCGCGATCTGGTCGCCCACGGTGAAGACCGGGTTCAGCGAGGTCATCGGCTCCTGAAAGATCATGCCGATCCCGCGCCCGCGCAGCCGGCGCATCTCGGATTGAGACAGGCTGGCGAGATCCTGCCCGTTGAAACGGATATGGCCGCCGGCGATCCGGATCGGCGGCTCGGGCAGGAGGCGCATGACAGAGAGCGCCGTGACGCTCTTGCCGCATCCGGACTCGCCCACCAAGCCGACCATCTCACCCGGCGCGATCGCCAGCGAGACATCGGCCACAAGCGGCAGGCCCGCCACGTGCAGCGACAGTCCCTCGATCGACAGGACAGGCGCCGGTCCCGTCATGCGGCCTGCCAGAGGCGTCCGCCTGGCATGGGGTGGGGTACGCCGGTGGTCGTCGGCAGGCTCAGCGGCAGACCGCGCGTCGAACGGGCCGCGAGATAGCCGAAGCATTCGGCTTCGAGATGATCGCCGTTCCAGCCCACCGCCTCGACAGGCTCGACCGGCACGCCAAGGCGTCGCCGCAGACCCTCCATGAAGGTCTGGTTGTGCCGCCCGCCCCCGGTGACGAGCCAGCGCCGCGGGCGTGACGGCACCTGGTGGAGGGCCGCGACGGTTGCCTCGATGGTGAAGGCAGCCAGCGTGGCAACCGCGTCGGCATCGGCCAACGCCTCGACGATTTTCGCACGGGCATGAAAGTCGTTGCGGTCCAGCGATTTCGGGGCCGCCAGGGCGAAGAAGGGATTGTCCATCAGTGTCGCCAGAACAGCGGCGTCGACGGCGCCGGAGCGGGCGATCCTGCCGCCATCATCGTAGCGCTGGCCAAAGCGGCGCATCATGATGTCGTCGATCATGGCCGAGGCGGGCCCAGTGTCGAAGGCGATAATCGTCTCGCCGTCGATATAGGTCACGTTGCCGACGCCGCCGAGGTTGAGCACCATCAGCGGTTGGGCCATGCCGGCAGCGAGGGCGGCATGGTACAGCGGCGCAAAAGGCGCGCCGTGTCCGCCGCTGGCGACATCGGCCATGCGGAAGTGGTCGACCACGGCGATGCCGAGGCGCCTTGCAAGGACCTGCCCGCGCCCGAGCTGGCGGGTGAAGCGGCGCTCCGGCCGGTGGTAGATGGTCTGGCCGTGCAGCCCGATCAGGTCGATGTTGCTCACGTCGAGACCTCTTGACGCCATGAAGGCCGCGATGGCGTCGCCAAAGGCGCCGGTGACCATGTCCTCCAGTTCATCGAGCGGTTCATGCTCGGCGCGCGAAGGGTCGTTCAGGAAATCCAGCAGTCGGGCGCGCAGGGCCGGGGGATAGTCGAACGTCTCGCCGGCGTGGGGGCGCACGAGCATCTCGCCATCCGTCTCTATCCATGCCACATCAATGCCGTCCATCGAGGTGCCGCTGATCACGCCAATGGTCGAGAGGGGTCCCGATGGGGTGCCGGATTGCGCCATGACAGGCTGTCCTGTTGCGGGATTTGTTGCAATTGGTATTCTAGAGGACTACATAGGCTAAGACCACATGGGGTGCAACCGAGGGCCCGGAACGCGGCCCGTGTTGACCCGTTCGATCCTGGGGAGGGTCATCATGAACAAGACTTCCGGCAAGGCCGCCTTCGGTACATCCGCGCTCGCTGCAGCGCTCCTCGCCAGCGTCATGGCGCTTTCGCCCGTCACGGCCCGTGCCCAGGTGCTCGAGGCTGCCGTCGATGCCTCGCCTGCCGGTCTTGATCCGCACCTGATCACCGCCTTCACCTCGTTCCAGATCGTCAACGGCACGATCTATGAAGGGTTGACGACGATCGACAAGGATCTTCGCATCGTTCCCGGCCTCGCCCAGGGCTGGACGATCGCGCCCGATGGCAAGACCTATACGTTCAAGCTTGTCCCGGGCGCGACCTTCCATGACGGTTCGCCGGTCGAGGCCGCCGATGTGGTGGCCAGCATCAACCGGGTGCTGTCGAAGGACATTGCCTCGCCTCTGGCCAGCCGTCTGGCGGCGGTCGACAAGGCCACGGCAACCGACGCCTCAACCGTCACCATCGCCATGAAGGAGGCCTCCGCGCCGTTCCTGACCGCGCTCGCCTCGATCGCGATCGTCCCGCGCGTCTTCGAAACCAACAAGGACGGCCTGCAGCGTCAGCCGGTCGGCACCGGCCCGTTCCGCTTCAAGGAGTGGCAGCCGAACGGCTTCATCGAACTATCGAAGCACGCCGGCTACTGGAACAAGGCGCAGCCGAAGCTGGACGGCGTGAAGTTCAACATCATTCCGGAATCGGCCACGCGACAGGTCGGCCTGTCGAGCGGCCAGTATGCCATGCTGCCAAACATCGACGCGGCCACGGCGCTGCAGTTGCGCGGCCGTCCCGGCGTCAAGCTCGCCGAGACCATGGAGCTGGCCTACACGCTGGTCGGCATGAACACCGCGAAGGCGCCGTTCGACAATCCGAAGGTGCGCGAGGCGCTGAACTACGCGCTGAACCGCGGCGAGATCGTGCAGGCCGCGCTGTTCGGCGCCGGGGTTCCGGGCGGGCCGCTGTCGCCGGCCCTGAAGGATTGGGCGGTCAACACGTCGAGCTTCCCCTGCTTCACCCATTCCGCCGCCAAGGCGCAGGACCTGCTCAAGGAAGCGGGCGTGACGACGCCGGTGGCCGTGACGCTGCTGGTGCTGCCGCGGCAGGATATCCGCGACATCGCGCAGGTGGTGCAGGCGCAGCTCAACAAGGCCGGCTTCAAGGCCGACCTGCGCATCCCGGAACTCGGGCAGTTCGTGCAGGACTGGCGCAACTCGAACTTCGATGCCTTCGTCTCGACCAATGCCGGCTCGGTTGATCCGGACGATTATTTCTTCCGCACCTTCCGCACCGGCGGTTCGACCAACGTGTTCAAGTATTCGAATCCGGCGGTCGATGCGCTGCTCGACAGCGCCCGTGTCGACCTCAACCAGGCCGGACGCAAGGCGGCCTATGGCCGGGTTCAGAGCCTGCTCGCCTGCGATGGGCCTGCCGCCTTCATGACCTATGGACAGCTCTTCACCGCCAGCCGGCAGAACGTCTCCGGCTTCGACATCATCGCCAACCGCTCGCTGATGTCGCTGGCCAACACCACGCTGGCGCGCTGAGCCGCCGGCGCCCGCAAGCCGGCCTTCCCGCATGCGCTTTCTGCGGACGCGCCTGATCGATCTTGTGCTGGTGATGATCGGTGTCTCGATCCTCACCTTCCTGATGATCAGGTTGATCCCGGGCGACGCGGTGGCGATCATGCTGGGCGCGAACACGGAGGTGACGGCTGACCGCGTCGCCGCGTTGCGCGGCCGGCTCGGTCTCGACCAGCCGATCTGGGTCCAGTACGTCAGCTGGATTGGCGGCGTGCTCGGCGGGGATCTCGGCGTTTCGATCTGGACGAAGCGGCCGGTGCTCGACGAGATCATCGGCCATGTCTGGCCGACCCTGCAGCTGACCGGGCTCGCACTGGCCATCGGCGCCGGGCTGGCCGTGCCGCTCGGGGTGCTGATGGCCAGGCTGCGTGGCCGCGGCTGGGATGTCGGGCTTCAGATCGGCTCCGTGGCGGGCCTGACCATTCCCTCCTTCTGGCTCGGGATCATGCTGATCCTGGCGCTCACGGTCCTCGCGCCGGAATGGCAGGTACTAGGCTATGTGCCGTTCTCGCAGGACCCGGTCGGCAATATCCAGCGGTTGATCCTGCCAGCCCTCGTGCTGGCGCTGCCGATCCTCGCCAATCTGGCGCGGCTGGTGCGCTCGGCCATGCTGGACGCCCTGCAGCAGGACTATATCCGCTCGGCGCGGGCGCGCGGCGCCTCCGAGACAGCGATCCTGTTCAAGCATGCGCTGCGCAACGCGCTGATTCCGTTCGTGACAAGCGTGGGCATCATGACCGGCTATCTGCTCGGCGGCGCCATCGTGGTGGAACAGGTTTTCGCGATTCCCGGGCTCGGGAGGCTCATTCTGGGCGCCATCGCGGAACGCAACTATCCCTTGGTGCAGGCCACGATCCTGGTGGTGACCTTCACCTTCGTAATGGTCAATTTTGCCGTCGACCTGCTCTACGCCCTGATTGATCCGCGGGTCCGGACGTGAGCGCGGCGGTTCAGACCGCACCTGTGCGCAGGTCGGTGTCCGGCCTGGTGATGGTCTCGGCCCTTGCTGTGGTCATCCTGTGCCTGCTGGCGCTTCTGGCCCCGCTGATCGCGCCCTATGACCCGCTGGCGCAAAGCGTTCTTGCGCGCCTCAAGGGTCCCAGCGCGGCGCACTGGCTCGGCACCGACCAGTTCGGCCGCGACCTGCTGTCGCGCATCCTGCATGGTATGCGGGCCTCGCTTGGCATTGCCGCGGGCGCGGTCGGCGTGGCGCTGCTGGTGGGCGGCACGCTCGGGCTGTTGGCCGCCTACTACCGTGGCTGGACCGAGCGCATCGTGATGCGGCTGATGGATGTCATCTTCGCCTTTCCGGTCATGCTGCTGGCGATCGGGATCATCGCGATGCTCGGTCCGGGCTCCGGGCCGACGGCGATCGCGATCGCGGTTGTCTACACGCCGATCTTCGCGCGCCTGCTGCGCGGTCCGGCGCTGGTCATCACCACGTCGGACTATGTGGCCGGCGCAAGAGCCATCGGCGCGTCCGACGCCCGCATCATCTTCAGCCATGTGCTGCCCAATCTGGCCAGCGTCATCCTCGTGCAGACCAGTCTGCTGCTGTCTGCAGCAATTCTCGTCGAGGCTTCGTTGTCCTTCCTCGGCCTCGGCACGCAGCCGCCGACGCCCTCGCTCGGCATGATGCTGTCCGAGGGGCGCAACGTGCTGCTGCTGTCACCTTGGGCTGCGGTGTTTTCCGGCATGGCGATCCTGATCATCGCCTTTGCGCTCAACCTGCTCGGCGATGTGCTGCGCGATGCGCTCGATCCCCGGCTGACATGAGCGCGGGCCGCTTCCGTGTCCGCATGGCGCGGGCCGGGGATGTGCCGGCGCTCGCGGCGCTGGCGGAGGAGAGCTACCGGTTCGGTTTCGCCGGCATTCTCGATGAGGCCCAGTTCGCCACCCGTGATCAAGTCCACTTTCAGCAGCGCTTTGCCACCGAGTGGCCGTTTGTGGCGCTTGCGGAGGATGGCGACGGGCGCTGCCGCGGCTTCGTCGAGGTGCGGGACGGCACGCTCGACATGTTGTTCGTCAGCCCGGATGCGGCGGGAACCGGCTGTGCCGTGGCTCTGCTGCGGCATGGCGAGGCCATGGGCGCGGTACGGCTTGAATGCTTCGCGGCCAACGCAAGGGCGCGCAGGTTCTATGAACGGGAGGGCTGGCGTCTCGCAACCCACCATGAACGGGACTTCGCCGGACAGGCCATGCGCTTCGTCCGCTATGAGCGGCCGGTCACAGGGTCCGCGTGACCTTTCCCGGATGGAGCGGGTGATCCGGATCAAAGCCCTTGGCCAGGGCAGCCTCCCCGATCGGCCGGTAGGCCAGAACCAGCATCGTCATGGCGTCCGTGACCGGATCCTCATCGCCGATCCAGGGCAGATCGCCAGACGGCCGCTAATGACAAAGACCTGAACCCCTTCGCTCCGAAGCCTGGTCACGAGGCCGTCCCCATGCACGCCGGTCTGGTCGTCGAGGCGGATCGCCAGCACGCGCATTTGGGACGACAGCGCAGCGCGGGGTCCCTGCAGCACTGCGGCGGCACTGTAGCCGAGCGCCGGAAGCCGCAGCAGTTCAGCGAGCCTGAGGGCATTCTCCCATGCCGTGGCCCGTCTGAAGCCGCCCCCGGTGACACAGGCCGACGGTGCGATCAAGGCGCTGGCCGAGGCCGGGCTCGTGCTCAGCGCCGGGCATTCGGAGGCGACCGCAGCCGGGGTCGAGGCTGCGATCGGGGCGGGGCTGTCGGGCGTCACCCACCTGTTCAACGCGATGTCGCAGATCACGCCGCGCCAGCCCGGGCTGGTCGGCATGGCGCTCGGCGACGAGCGCCTGATGGCGGGCATCATCTGCGACGCGCTGCATGTCGCGCCGCTCAATCTGAGACCGGCTTACAGGCTGATGGGGCGCGATCGGCTGATGCTGGTGACCGACGCCATGCCGACAGTCGGCGGCACAGACCGGACCTTTTCGTTTGAGGGCCGGGCCATCGGCCTTGATGGCGGCCGGCTGACCGGTCCGGACGGGACGCTGGCTGGCGCGTCTCAGCATGATCGGGGCCGTTCGCAACGCAGAGACGATGATGGGCTGCACAGTCTGCGACCCGCTGGTGATGGCGTCCGGCATGCCGGCGCGCTTTCTCGGGCTCGACCGCCAGCGCGGTCGGACCGCCGAGGGATATGCTGCTGATCTCGTTGCGCTGCGGGGCGAGCAGCTCGTGGTGTCCGGCAACTGCGTCGCGGGTGCGTGGCTGGCGCAGCGTTCGCCCGAGCGGTGATCGCTGCAATGTGAACTGAAGACGTTTTTTGTGGCCTTGAATGTTGACGCCCGGCTGTGATCGTCTGACACTGGGAACAGTGAACAAAAAGTCGGGAGGCGACGCGTGGCAAAGCTCAATGTGAATGGTGCGGTGATGGAGGTCACGGCGCACCCCGACACACCGCTCCTGTGGGTCCTGCGCGAGCAGATCGGGTTGACCGGAACCAAGTACGGTTGCGGTGTGGCCCAGTGCGGAGCCTGCACGGTCCATATCGACGGGCAGGCCGTCCGGGCCTGCTCCGTGCCGCTGAGCGCTGTCAACGACACCCAGATGATCGTCACCATCGAGGGGCTTTCGCCCAATGGGATGCATCCGGTGCAGGTCGCCTGGCGCGAACTCGACGTGCCGCAATGTGGCTATTGCCAGTCCGGGATGATCATGGCCGCGGCAGCGCTGCTGGCCGACAAGAAGAACCCGACTGACGCGGACATCGACGCAGCCATGACCAACATCTGTCGCTGCGGGACCTACAACCGCGTGCGGGCCGGCATCAAGCAAGCCGCCCAGACACGCCAGGGCTGAGGAGCATCACCATGACGCTGCACGATGTTACCTCGCCCGCCACGCGGCCCTCACGCCGGACGCTGCTGAAGGGCGCCGCCGCCGGTCTCGTTGTCGGCTTTCACCTGCCGGCCGCCAAGGCCCTTGCGCAGGGTGCGGCTCCGGCCGCGGCTGTGCCGGAGATCAATGCCTGGGTCGTGATCCGGCCCGACGACACGGTTGTCCTGCGCATGGCGCGCTCCGAAATGGGGCAGGGCACCCGTACCGGCCTCGCGCAGCTGATTGCGGAGGAGCTTCACTGCGACTGGTCCAAGATCGTGACCGAATACGTCACGCCCGGCCAATCGCTGGCCCGCAACCGCGCCTGGGGCAATTTCCAGACCGCCGGCAGCCAGGGCATCCGTCAAAGCCAGGATTATGTGCGCCGCGGCGGGGCGACCGCCCGGGTCATGCTGATCAATGCCGCCGCCGCCCAGTGGCAGGCGACGCCGGAGCATTGCGTGGCGAAGGAAGGCGTCGTCACGCACAGACCGACCGGCCGCACCTTGCGCTACGGCCAGATTGCGGAAGCGGCCAGCAAGCAGTTGGTGCCCCAGACCGTTGCACTCAAGGATCCTTCGGCCTGGACGGTGATCGGCACCTCCAAACCAAGGCTCGACACCGCCGACAAGACAACCGGCAAACTCATTTACGGCTCGGACCTCAAAATGCCGGGCATGCTGCTGGCAGCGGTCCAGCAGTGCCCTGTGTTTGGCGGCAAGGTCAAATCCTTCGACGCTTCCAAGGTCAAGGACATGCCGGGCGTCCGGCATGTGCTGCAGGCGGGCGACAACACGGTCTGCGTCGTCGGCGATACCTGGTGGCAGGCCAAGACGGCGCTCGATGCGCTGCCGGTGGAATGGGACTACGGCCCGAACCGCAATGTCTCGTCCGAGACGATCGCGGCGATGCTGCGCGAGGGGCTGACTGCGTCGGAAGCCTTTGTGGGCAACACGCAGGGCGACGCCAAGGCTGCGATCGCCGGGGCGGCCCGCAAGGTCGAGGCGACCTACGGCTATCCGTTCCAGAACCACGCACCGATGGAGCCGATGAACGCCACCGTGGTGTGGACGCCGACCCGCTGCGATGTCTGGTGTCCGACGCAGAACGGCGAAGCAGCGCTTGCTGCGGCGGCCGCTGCCGCCGGCCTGCCGCAGACCGCCTGCGAGGTGCACCGGGTTGATCTGGGCGGCGGTTTCGGCCGCCGCACCACGCATGACTGGCTGACGCAGGCCGTGCTGATCGCCAAACAGGTTCCGGGTGTGCCGATCAAGATGCTGTGGTCGCGCGAAGAGGACATGGTGCAGGGCCGCTATCATCCCGTGACCATGTGCAAGATGACGGCGGGGCTTGATGCGCAGGGCAACCTGACCGGGCTGCATGTGCGGATTTCCGGCCAGTCGATCCTGTCCTATGTCTTCCCGAACGCGCTCCAGAACGGGCGCGATCCGGTCACGTTCCAGGGGCTCAATCCGACCGGGGCGGAAGGGCAGTTCGGCTACACCATCCCGAACCTGCTGGTCGATCATGCGATGCGCAACACCCACGTGCCGCCGCATTTCTGGCGCGGGGTCAACCACAACCAGAACGCCATCTATGTCGAGTGTTTCATGGATGAACTGGCGCATGCCGCGGGCCAGGACCCCCTGGCATTCCGCCGCAAGCTGATGGCCAATCATCCCAAGCATCTGGCCGTCCTGAATGCGGTGGCCGAACGGATCGGCTGGGACAAACCGGCGCCTGCGGGTGTGTTCCGCGGGCTGGCCCAGCAGATGGGCTTCGGCTCCTATGTGGCCGCAGCCGCGGAGGTCTCCGTTGATGCCGCCGGCAAGCTCAAGATGCACCGGATCGTTGCGGCGACGGATTGCGGCGTGGCGGTCAATCCGCGCCAGATCGAGATGCAGGTGGAAGGCTCGTTCTCCTACGGGCTTTCGGCGCTGCTGCATGGGGAATGCACGGTGAAGGACGGTGCCATCGTCGAGACCAATTTCGACACCTACAACGTCCTCAGGATCGACGAGATGCCGAAGGTCGAAACCATCGTGATGCCGTCCGGCGGCTTCTGGGGCGGGGTGGGCGAACCGACCATCATGGTCGCCGCTCCCGCCGTCCTGAACGCGATCTTCGCAGCCACCGGCAAACGCATCCGGCAGGTCCCGATCAAGGATCAGGACCTGAAGCGGGCTTGACGGCCTGTTGGCACGCGCCGCTTGTCGCGGCATGCCTCCTGGCGCTGGCTCCGGCCGGCGCCAGTGAGGTCGTCCCGCTTCAGGTGTCAGGCGATGCCATTGGGCAGCCGCTGCATGGCCTGTCCGGCGATGCCGCGCGTGGCGCCCTGGTGGTCAGGAACCGTGAGACGGGCAACTGCCTGATCTGCCATGCGATTCCTGACCGGACGGAGCGCTTTCAGGGCGAGATCGGCCCGCCACTGGCCGGCGTCGGGCTCAGGCTGACGGAAGGCCAGATCCGGCTCAGGCTTGTGGATCCGACACAGGTGAACCCAGGGGCGATCATGCCCGCCTATCACCGCGTCTCGGGCCTGACCAATGTGGATGCCCGTCATGCGGGAAGGCCCGTTCTGGGCGCGCAGGAGATCGAGGACGTGGTGGCCTATCTGGCGAGCCTGAAGGAGTGACCCATGGCTGACAAAGCCCCAACCCGGCGCATGGTGGCGGCAGGGCTGGCCGCCATGCCCTTTGCCGTGCAGGCGCAACCCATGCCGAGTTCGGCGGCGGAGGTGAACCGGTCGCGTTCGTCCGAAAGTTATGCGGACGCCGAGCGTGCCCTGTTGGCCGGGCGCACGCCGATCGCCGCCGGGATCACGCTCGATGTGCCAAAACTCTCGGAGAACGGGAACTCCGTTGACGTGCTGATCAAGGTCGACAGCGCCATGACGCGCGAGGATCATGTCCGCGCCATCCATATCCTCTCCGAGCAGAACCCGTTTCCCCGTGTGGCGACCTTCAACCTGACGGCGCGGGCCGGAAGGGCCGAGGTGGCCACGCGCATCAGGCTCGCCACCACGCAGAACATCGTCGTCCTGGCCGAGACCAGCCGCGGCGCGGTCCATCGGGCCGAGCAGGAGGTGATTGTGATCCTGGGCGCCTGCGTGGACGGAGGCTGAGCGATGGCTGACATCACCGCCCGCGTGACCATGCCGACGAGCGCCCGCAAGGGTGAGATCATCGACATCAAGGTTCTGGTGCGCCATGCCATGGACCGAGCGGTCGATGCGCAGGGCCTGAAGCCCAGTCCGCGCCGGATCATCCACAGCTTCCGGGCCTCCTATGCGGGCGAGGAGATCTTCCGGATGGATCTGTCGTCCGGCATCGCCTCCAACCCCTTCATCAGCTTCACGACGGTTGCGACCGAGACCGGCGTGATCGCGTTCGAGTGGCTTGAGGATGGTGGGGCCGTCTACAGCCGTGCGGCGACCCTCGTGGTGACATGAGGGCAGGCGCGGCGCTGCTGGCTTGCTGCTGGGCCGCCACGGCCTTTGCAGGCGAGGTACGCGCCCCGCGCGCGTTCCTGTCGCCGGAGTTGCAGGCCTTGCAGGATGACCCGGCGCGGCATCCGGGCTGGCTCTGGGTCGAGCAGGGCGAGGCCCTGTGGCGCGCGGCGCCGCCTGATCCCGGCAAACAGACCTGTGCGGGTTGCCATGGCGACATCACCGGCATGTCAGGCGTCGCGGCGCGCTATCCGTCGGTTGCGTCTGATGGCGCCTTGCTCAATCTCGAACTCAGGATCGAGCGCTGCAGGACCGAACAGCAGGGCGCGTCCGCCTTCGGAGACGAGAGCGAGGCACTGCTGTCGCTCACGGCCGCGATCGCGGCGCGCTCACGCGGGCAGCCCGTCAATGTCCGGATCGACGGTCCTGCAGCTGCGAGGCTGGCTGAAGGCAGGCGCCTCTACAGCCTGCGTCAGGGACAGCTCAACCTGTCCTGCCAGCAGTGCCATGAGGAAAACGTCGGCAAACGCCTGCGCGGCGACATCATCTCCCATGGCGTCGGCACCGGCTATCCGGCCTACCGGCTCGAATGGAACGGGCTCGGCTCACTGCATCGGCGCTTGCGGGCCTGTTCGCTCGGGGTGCGTGCGGTTCAGGCGCCGTTCGCCTCGCCGGATTATCTGGCGCTGGAGCTGTTCCTGGCCGACAAGGCACGCGGACTTGCGGTAGAGGCTCCGGGCATCCGGCGCTGACGCGGCCCGGAGGCCCTGTCAGAGTCGCGTGCCGTCGAAGCCTGTCGTCGTTGCTCCGATCGTGCAGGCCGCAGGCCTTGCAAGCGCCAGTTCCACCGTGTCGCCCTGTTTGAGCGGCAGCATGGCCAAGACCGGGACAATGTCGGCCATGCCTGCATTGATGCTGCATGATGCAATGTTGCCCGGATGGCGCGCCCTCGAGGGTGTATGAAGGCTGCACGGTGGCGGCGGCCCCTGGAATCGCGACCTGGACCTGACCGGTGAACAGGTCATTGCCGGTTGCATGGCGCGGTGTCGATCGGATGGATGCCATGCTGGGAGAGCCCATGGCTGATCCCGAAGAGAAGCGTGAGCCCGCGAGACAGCATCAAGCCCCCAGATCGGCAAGCGGAACCGCGCAACCGCGAAGGCCAAATAGAGAAGACACAACATTATATGCTCATTCACACCTGCTGGCCCGAACGGGGGCACCTACGATGTCTACGACTTCGTGCGGGGCAAGGACGGGCTCGACCCCTCGGAGACCGGCTTGACAGCCTGCGCTCAGGTGACGAGGAACACGGTCTATGCCAACAGCAATTGGTACGGCGTCGGCTACGGCACCGGCAGCACCTAGGTGAGCACCGGCGCCGGCGAATGCGGCGCGGCAATGCGGCTTCTCTTCCAGATTGTCGCGCTACAAGCGAAGTCCTCGCCGCAATCCGACTTCAGCTTCGTCTGAAGGCCGCGGCCGAATCCGGCAGTCCACGCGGTGCCGGCCTGCGCAGCTTCGGCATGAAGGCCAGTCAGGCGACGTGGGGAGCATGTTGGGACGCGGAACGGCGGCAAAGGCGCAAGTGCTAACCACGATGGGCTATCCTTCGACGCCATAGAGCTTCAGTGTCGCCAGATTGATCTCGGCCATGGCGAAGCCGCCGCTCTGGAACCGGTTGAGCGCGCCTTCAGAAAGCGATGCAAGCCGACTGTGATCGCTTGCGATCGCCTGCACGGCGGCGCCGACGGCGGCAGCGGTGATCTCGGGCAGAATGAGGCCATTGACGCCATCGGCGATGATGGCCGCGCAGCCGGGGTTATCCGAGACAATGGCTGGCCGGCCGATTGCGGCGGCCTCGATCAAGATACGCGGAATGCCTTCTTGATAACGGGTCGGCAATATGACGGCGTGCACCGTGGCAAGCAACGCCGGCATCTTGTTTGCGGGGACCATCCCGAGGCAGGTGACGCCTCGGGCGTTGCGGAGAGCATCAAGCTCGGCTTTCGACAAGGCATCGGGGTCCGCCTCGGTGGTGTCGCCAGCGATCAGGATTTCGACCGGACAGTTCCTGGCGTGCAGCCAGGCCACGGTCTCTGCCAGGACGGCCACTCCCTTGGCGCGCAGGATGCGGCCGGCGTAAAGCAGGCGAAACGGCCCGTCCGGCAGCGGCGCCGGCGCAAACAGATCCGGATCGACCCCGGCGCCGGAGATGTGGCTTGTCCGGTCATCTGGAATGACGCCAAGCCCGGTCAGGAGGCGGCGGTCGTCCGGCGTCTCGAAAATGGCGTGAGCGCGCGCGGGCGCGAGACCAATGCGCAGGCCGACCAGGACCAGCAGCCGACGCAACCGCGCAAGCAGAGTGCGGTCGCTACGGTCAAAGACGCGTCCGAGACCCGGAAATGTCGCGATGATGCGGGTTGGCCCCACGGTGAACAGCAAGCCGAGTGCGCCGAAGACAATCGGCTTTAGTGTGAGAAGGTGCACCACATCGGCGCGGCTGGCTTTTGCCGCGGCCCGGATGTCGAAAGCCAGGCGGATGTCGCGTTTGAGGTCAAAGCGATGCCGTTCGACATCGAGCGAAATGATCGAAGGTGAAGAGCTCGGCACGCCATCGGAGGCTGTCCGGCTATCCACCTGCGCTGAAGGCAGGACATGGCCGGTCGCGAGCGTCACCTTCGCGCCGATCGCTGCTGCTGCATTCGCAAGTGGACGGCGATGAGCTTCGAAATAGGCATGGTCGTTGCAGACGTACAGAACGCGCATGCCTCTCAGATGGCCTTTCGTCGAAGCAGTCTGACCTGTTGCCCCGGTTCCAATGTAGCAGTCCAAAACCATTGTTCGCGCAGCGATGAATGGGGTTCCTGCCGGTCGAAACCAGCGCAAACTGGAGCTCGAAGCAGCGCAGTAACCATCAAATCACTCTGTGCTGTATCCCGTGTATCTTGAACCGCAAGACATTGTCTATCAACAAAAGGAATCGAGGCTACCGACGCAAGGTCAACTGCTAACGTCCGGCAGCACTTGGTTGGCCGGGGCGCAAACGCCGGAAGAACAGGCAAAGCAGGCTGGCCGCCAGGAAGGCCAGACTCGTCGAAAGGACCGGCGCCATGGGTGAGAGGACGGCGAGTATCACGAGGCAAAGGTTGAGAAGCATGACGCGCTTGCACACATCGGCGTGGCTGAGGCCCGAGCGGACCGCGATCTGGTAGGCATGGCTACGGTGGGGCTGGGTGACAGGCTCGCCCCGGAACAGCCGGAGGACGAGGGTCGTTGTCGCGTCCACCAGATAGTAAGCCGGGAGGATGAGGGCAGCGGCTGCAAATCCGGCTGAGGCCAGCCCCAGCAGGGCCGCACCGCTGAGAAATCCGAGCGGAATGCTGCCGACATCGCCGAGGAAGACCCGTGCCGGATGCCAATTGGCGGTGAGAAAGCCGGCTCCGCTGGCGCCAAGCATCAGGCCCGCGCCGATCAGCGCGTCAGACAGGCCCGCTTGCGCTCCGGGAGGCGCGTGGTGAACGATCAGCACGGCTGCAATCCCGGCGCCAAGCGTAACGAGTTCGACGCCGCTCAGTCCGTCGATCCCGTCCATGAAATTGAAGGCGTTGGTGAACCACAGCCAGGCCAGTGCAAGGCCCGGCCAGAGCAGCCAGATCGGCGTCCGCCCGTCCCCGATCTGCGGCCATGCCGCGATAGCGAAGGCCAGTGCAAGTCCGACAGCGGCCGACTGTCCGAGAAACCGGAGGCGGGGATCAAGCCCGCGGCGATCATCGACCAGGGACATCACGGCGAGCGCCCCTGCGAGCGCCAGCAGCACCTCCAGCCCGAGGGCCGGCCGATTGATGACGAGCGCCATGCCGGCCAGCACAAGGACCAGAACGGGCGCAAGGCCGCCGCCGCGCGGCGTTGGGACAGCATGGCTTGATCGGTCATTGGGCTGGTCGACGAGGCGAAGCGCGGTCAGCCAGGGAACGAGCGCATGCGTGCCAACCGCCGAGGCCACGAAGACAGCGAGGGCCAGCCCGACCAAACCGGCATGGTCGGCCACGGGCAGCTCACTTCCTCAGCCGTCCGCGGACATCGGCGATGTCGATGGCCGGTGCAGCGGTGGCGGTGCGCGCCTCGACTTCGTCTGTTACGGCCGGCTGCTGGGTCGACAGTTCCGGCACCACGCTACGGATGGCGAGGAGGACGCGCGCCTCATCGCGCGCGTCGATGGCGTCCTTCAGCCGGGCCAGTGCGCCAGCCAGGAGGCCAGGCTCGACAGCGCGCGGATGCGCCATCAGGAGCCAGTTATCATCGGTCGCCTCGATGTGTTCGTTCGCCTGCAGCCGTTCTTCAAACAGCTTCTCGCCCGGCCGTAGACCGACAAAATGGATATCGATGTCGATGCCCGGGCGCAGGCCAGCAAGCTGGATCATGCGGTTGGCGAGATCGACGATCCGGATCTGGGTGCCCATTTCCAGAACCATGATCTTGCCACGCTCCGTCGGCCGCGACAGCCCCTTAGCGGAGGCCGCAAGCACGAGCGTTACCGCCTCCTGCATGCTCATGAAGTAGCGCCGCATGTCGCGATGCGTCACGGTGACCGGCCCACCGGCCGCAATCTGCCGGGTGAACAGCGGCACGACGGAGCCTGCGGAGCCCAGGACATTGCCGAAGCGGACGGTCATGAACTTGGTGCGGTAGTCCGGATTGCGGTCCAGCATCTGGCAATACGCCTCGGCAAAGCGCTTGCTGGCTCCCATGACATTGGTTGGATTGACGGCCTTGTCGGTCGAGACCATCACAAAGGCGGTGGCGCCGGCTTCGACGGCGGTGTCGGCGACGTTGATCGTGCCGAGGATGTTGGTCTTTGCCCCCTCGACGATGTTGTGTTCAACCAGCGGCACGTGCTTCAGCGCCGCGGCATGGAATACGAGGTCGGGACGATGGGCTTTCATGATGGCGCGGATCGTCTCGCGTTCGCGCACATCCGCGATCACTGCCGCGAAGGACTGGTCCGGGCTCCTGCTGCGGACCGTTTGGTCGATCGCGTAGAGATTGTGCTCGGAATTGTCGACGACGACGAGACGGCCGGGGTGGTAGGCGAGGATCTGCCCGACCAGTTCCGAGCCGATTGAACCGCCGCCACCCGTGACGAGAATGGTCTTGCCCGACAGCATCGCGGCGACGGGTTGCAGGTCAATATCGGCATGGGGACGCCCCAACAGGTCCTCAAGCTGGATCGCGACAGGCTTGATGGCAGCGCTGTCATTGCTGACCATGAGTTGGGCCTTCTTGGGCAGGCTGAAAACCGGTACGCCCAGCTCGGAACAAAGGTCAAGAATGCTCTCCATCACCGCGCGGTCGACCTTGGACGGGCCCACCACAATCTTGGCGATCGGTGTGCCGCTGGCCCGGAACGCGCGCACCAGGCCTTGCAAATCGTCCAGCGTGCCCAGAACGCGCGCGGTGTGGAGACGACGCCCGACATGGCGACCGGTATGGTCGATGATGCCGGCCACATGGTAGGTTGGCTTCTTCTGCCTCTCGAGATGGCGCATCAAGGCGCTTGCCTCATCGCAATAGCCTACGATCAGGATGGGCTCTCCACCCTTCGCGCTCTTGAACATGCGCTGGATGTAGCGATCCTTGATCAACCGGTAGAGCAGCCTCGGTGCGCTCAGGATGACGATCAGCGTCACGACGCCGATGATCGGAACCAGACGTGGAATCGTCTCGAGCCGCGAGGTCACGAAGGTCACGATTACGGCGATCAGCATGGCCATGATGGCAGACTGGATGATCCCCAGCAGGTCATCCAGCGATGCGTAGCGCCAAGAACCCTGGTTGAGGCCGAACAGATGGAAACTGATTGCGGCGCCGACCAGCAGCGCGCCCTGGAAAACCAGCACCGCTGTCGTCCATTCGGGCAGTTCGCCGGTGCGGACAACGAAGGCAATCGGCACAACCGCAGCGGCACACACCATGTCATGCAAGGTGCCAAGGAGCCGCATCACACGGACACGTGGCATTCCGGTCAGCACTTGCGGCTCGCTTTCAGCACAAAACCAGTCCTAATCCACATTACAACAGCACCATGGCCTATGCACTTGCATTGCACAACCCGAAGCGGATCCCCAACCAGCGAAGTCCTCTTTGCCCTTGCGAACCACTTCACCCTGCAAGACAGCACAGGCATGCTTCAGACGGCGGCTCCGCCGCTCATGCCGCCGCCGCGCTGCCCCGCAAGGCATCGCGCGTGGCCTCGATGATGTAATCCTGGGTCACGGTATCCAGGTAGGGGTGCATCGGCAGGGCGACGACTTCGTGGGCGACGAGGTCGGAGATCGGCAGGCCGTTGCCGGCCATGGGGAAGCCCTTGTAAGCTGTCTGCCTGTGCAGGGGCTTGGGGTAGTAGATTGCGGTCGGCACACCCCTGGCCCGGAGCGACGCGATGAAGCCGTCGCGCTTGGCCGCGTCAATGCGGATCACATACTGCGCCCAGGTCGAGATGCAGCCGTCCATGACCTTCGGCGTGATCGCCACATCTGCAAGGCCATCATTGTAGCGTCTGGCCACAACCTGCCGCTTGTCGATTTCCTCTGCGAAGACGGCAAGCTTCTGGAGCAGCACCGCCGCCTGGATGGTGTCGAGCCTCGAGTTCACGCCGATGCGGACGTTGTCGTATTTGTCCGTGCCACGTCCGTGAACATGAAGCGAGCGGATGATCTCATGGTGTTCGTCATGCGCCGTGAAGATGGCTCCGCCATCGCCGTAGGCTCCGAGCGGCTTGGCGGGAAAAAAGCTCGTGGTGGCGAAATCGCCGATCGAGCCGGTGATGCGGCCCTTGTAGGTGGCACCAAAGCCCTGGGCCGAATCGGATATCAGGACAATCCCTTCTTCCTTGCAGAAGGCCTCGAGGGGGTCATAGTCAGCCGGTTGTCCGAACAGATCGACCGCAATGAGAGCCTTCACCTCAAGCCCGGCCGTTCTGGCCGTGTCCATGGCCGCTCCGACTGTCCTGGGGTCCAGGTTGTAGGTCGTCTCGTCAATGTCGACGAAGATCGGCGTTGCGCCGAGCCAGGCGACAACCTCCGCCGTTGCGGCGAAGGTGAAGCTCGGGCAGATCACGGCATGGCCGGGGCGAAGTTTCAGCGCCATCAGGGGCAGGGCGATCGCGTCGGTGCCGTTGGCGCAGCCGATCGCATGCTTCGCACCGCAGAAGGCCGCAAGCTTGTCCTCGAATTCCTTGACCTGCGGTCCAAGGATATAGCTGCCGCCATGCACAGCCTCCATGATGGCGTCGTCCATGGCCTGGCCGATATGCCGGCGCTGGGCCTTGAGGTCGATGAAGTCGATTTTCGGAATGGCAGCCATCAGGCGATCTCCTCAGATTGACAGCGGCCAGCGCCCCCTTGCGGCGCGTCCCGACTGGCCCGGACCGGCGCGGGTGTCTTGCCCGAAGCGCCTGCCGGCACAGTGCGCGGTCTGCGCATGCAGGATTTGACGGGACTGGCAGCCCGGGCCACCCAAAGGACGGAGGCACCGAAAGCAACACCACGCCTGCGACTGTGTCGCTCATCTCGTCAATAACCCTGCTGACCGGATTTGGGCCAATCACAACATTTTGCCCAATGTTGCAGGCGCGGCAGGCCTGAAATGCAGTGCCTCGGTGGCCTAACGACGTCCGATGCTGACATAGGTGAAACCATGCTTGCGGGCGTCCGCGGCACGGTAGAGGTTGCGAAGGTCAACCAGCACGGGCGTCCGCATCGCTTCCTTCAGGCGGCGCAGATCGAGTGCGCGAAACTGCTCCCACTCCGTCACGATGACGAGGGCGTCGGCGTTGCGGGCACAGTTGTAGGGGCTGGATTCGTAAGTCACGCCCGAGAGGACGAGTTTCGCCTGCTCGGCTCCTTCCGGATCATAGGCTGCGATCTCGGCACCATGATCCTGCAGGCCCTGGATGATCGGGATGGAGGGGGCCTCGCGCATGTCGTCCGTATTGGCCTTGAAGGTCAGGCCGAGCACTGCGACGCGGCGCCCGCGGACGTCGCCGCCCATGGTCTGGATGATCTTGCGCGCCATGGCGCGCTTGCGCTGCTCGTTTACGGCAGCGACCGTCTCCACGATCCTGACCGGGCTTCCGGCGTCCTGGGCCGTCTTGATCAGCGCCAGGGTGTCTTTCGGGAAGCATGACCCGCCATAGCCGGGACCCGCATGCAGGAACTTGCTGCCGATCCGGTTGTCGAGGCCGATGCCGCGCGCCACCAGCTGGACATCGGCGCCAACGGCCTCGCACAGGTCCGCCATTTCGTTGATGAAGGTGATCTTCGTCGCCAGGAAGGCGTTCGCAGCGTACTTGATCAGCTCCGATGTGCGCCGGTCGGTGAACAGGATCGGCGAGCGGTTGATGAACAGCGGCCGGTAGATGTCCTGCATCACCTCCTGCGCGCGCTCGCCATGGGCGCCCACGACGATGCGGTCAGGCAGCTTGAAGTCATGGATGGCCGCGCCCTCGCGCATGAATTCCGGATTGGACACGACGTCGAAGTCCGCATCCGGGCGCGCCTCGCGCATGACCCGTTCGACCTCGTCGCCGGTGCCGACCGGAACCGTCGACTTGGTCACGATGACGCAATATTCATTCAGCTCACGCGCGATGTCGCGCGCGGCGGCATAGACATAGGTCAGATCAGCGAAGCCGTCACCGCGGCGCGACGGCGTGCCAACGGCAATGAAGATCGCGTCCGCGCCTGCGGCCGCCTCCGGCAGGTTCAAGGTGAAAGACAACCGGCCTGCCGCAACGTTCTTGGCGACAAGTTCCTTCAGGCCAGGCTCGAAGATGGGGATCTCGCCACGGTTGAGAAGGTCGATCTTCTGCGGATCCTTGTCGGTGCAGATCACATCATGCCCGAAATCAGCGAAACAGGCGCCGGACACCAAGCCGACATAACCTGAGCCAACCATCACAATGCGGGCCATGTGATTTACGGTCCTTGACGTTGGAATGCGGGCTGCAATGGTGTCATCTTGCCGCCGGCGCATGGATGCACTGGAAATTGACGGACATCAAGTCGCGATAAACTGACGCCGGCTCAGCTTTTCCCGCCAGATCCCCTTGCCATTGCGGCGGTTTGCAGCTCGAGGCGTGCTGTTTCAGGATGCGTGGCGCGCGGCACGGCCTTCGGTGGCAACCGTCCGCGGTGGCCGGGCCGACAGGCCGGACGGGCTCGGCCGCAGCCCTGCGGGCCGTGACATGCAAGGGCACAGGGGAGATGGTGCGGCGGGGACAGGCATGGCTTGTGCTGGTGGTTGGGCTCGGCGCCGGCAAGATTGCAGCGGCCATGCTGTTTGTCCGGCCAACACCGGGTCCAGCGCCCGCCAGCGTCGTGACTGTGCAGCATCACGGGGCACGGGCAGCGAGCTCTCCACGTTGACCGGCCGGCAGCAGCTCAAGCTCAGCCATGGACCTTTGCGCCTTAAGGCTAACCGTTTCGAGGCGGTAGCGCCCGGCCGGGATGCGGGGGAGGGCGGCAAGACCGAGGCGCGGCTGACTGAAACAGCGCCGCCCGCGCCCGTGGTCGCACCCGGTGCGATCGTTGCCGTCAAGCCGCCCCATGAGGTGCTCGACCCGCACAGCGTCGTATCGGGCAACTGGGCGCTCACCCGTGCCGATGTCACCGGTCCGGCCCGCGATGGGTCTGCCTTGATCGGGAGCGCCGCCTGTTCGCCTGTGGGCTTCAGGCGCGTGCGGTCCTGACCAATCCGCTGCGAGGGAACGAATTGAGCTGCCGGACGAGGCGCATGCTGAACCTCAAGCAGCTCCTGGCATCATGCACGATGCGCGACGGCGATCTTGGCCAGATGATGGTCAGGCAAGGCTGGCTGAGGCCAGGCGCGCCAACACGCGCGGACCTTCAGGAGGGGATGCGCACTGCAGAAAGCGCCCAGCTTGGGCTGTGGACTGGTGGCTGGAGGATCCGCTGACCGGCAGTCGACTGCCGGATGTGTTGCCAGGCAGGGGGGATGGGACAGGCATGCGGCCCGGCTGCCGCATCCCGCAAATCAGGGCCCCCCGATCGCGCAACGCATGGCGGCTCCCTTTTCGGGAGACCGGCTTTGTGCTGAAACAGGCCAGTTGCCGCGAACAGATGGAACCGACGCTTGAACGGCTTGCTTGACGATGTTCGCAGCGGCGTCGCTTCTCTTCATTCCAGCCGGTTCCCCTACGGCAGATTTGCCCTGGCGCTGTCGCTGGGGCTGGGCGCCGGCCTCCTGTTCCAGCGGCTCAACCTGCCATTGCCCTTCATGCTCGGCGCGATGATGGCCTGCACCACCGCGGCCTTGCTCAAGCTGCCGGTGGCGGCCCCGTCCGTGATCCGCCCGCCGATGTCAGCGATCATCGGCGTTCTGCTCGGTTCGGGCTTCTCGCCGGCGGTCGTGGCGCAATGGCCTTCCTGGTGGCCGGCCTTGCTCGGGCTGATGGCGTTCATGATCGCGTGCGGGTTCACCGTGGTCCTCTATTTCAGGACGGTGGGCGGCTACGACGCCACGACCGCCTTCTTCTCCGGCATGCCCGGCGGCCTTGTCGAAATGATCGAACTCGGCGAGGAGCGTGGCGGCGACACCCGTGTGATCGCGCTCGTCCACGCCGCCCGGCTGCTCTTCATCGTGATGACGATCCCTTTCGCCATCCAGTGGCTCGAAGGCGTCTCGCTCAACCGCGCCGCAGGCTCTGTCTCGGTGTTCGATGCGCCGCTCGTGCAGGAATTCTGGCTCATCGGCTGCGGGCTGGCCGGCGTGGTCCTCGGCTACGTGCTCAAGCTGCCGGCACGGACGCTGCTGGGCCCCATGCTGGTCAGCGCTGCCGTCCACATCCTTGGCCTCAGCGACTTCAAGCCTGCCTTCGAGATCGTCAACGCGGCGCAGCTGGTGCTCGGGGTCGTTATCGGCTGCCGTTTTGCGGGAACCGCCACGCGCATGGTGATGCGGATCCTGGTGCTCTCCGTCGGCTCGACACTGATCCTGATCTTCTGGACCGGGCTGTTCGCCGTCATCGTGTCACAGCTTGCCGGATACCGGATGACCACGCTGATCCTGGCCTATTCGCCGGGTGGCCTGGCGGAAATGAGCCTGATCGCGCTCGCACTCCATGCCGAGGTCGCCTTCGTGGCGAGCATGCACATCATCCGCATTTTCCTGGTCATGGTCTGTGCGTCGGGCATCTTCTCGCTGCTGCGAATCGGGGCCCGCACAGCTGTGCCTTCGGCGGAGGCGGCCAAACCGGCCCCAGCACGATCGCACGCCGAGTGAATGGCGGCAGGGCCCGGCGACTGGTCTGAGCGAATGGTGGGCGCGACAGGGATCGAACCTGTGACCCCTACGATGTCAACGTAGTGCTCTCCCGCTGAGCTACGCGCCCGATCTTCGGAAGCGGCGCGGACGCCGCTGCGGTGAAGCGGCTATAGCCAATCAGTCAGGCCCGCGCAACCCTTTGTCGCGTGTCCCTTGTCGCGTGTCCCTTATCGCGTGTTCGTGCGATCGGATCGGACGACCGGTTCAACAGGAGCATCCCAAGCCCGCGAGGCGGCTGGCCCGGCCCCTGGATGCCGATGCTCAGGCTGCCTTGATCATCTTCTCGACCTCGCTGACGAGCTCGCGCAGGTGGAACGGCTTTGACAGGACCTTGGCGTCCTTCGGCGCATGCGAATCGGGGTTCAGGGCCACGGCCGCAAAGCCGGTGATGAACATGACCTTTATGTCGGGGTCGAGCTCGGTGGCCCGGCGGGCAAGTTCGATGCCGTCCATCTCGGGCATGACGATGTCGGTCAACAGGAGCTCGAAAGGCTCCTCGCGCAACCGGTTGTAGGCCGACAGGCCGTTGTCGAACGAGGCCACGTCATAGCCGGCATTCTGCAGGGCTTTCACCAGGAAGCGGCGCATGTCGTTATCGTCTTCGGCAAGCAGGATCTTTGTCATGATGGTGCGTATCCCGGTGTCATTCGTGGACTGTCGGCGCTGCGGAGGGCGACGGCGCTTACCATGGTTACTCCATCTTCATTAACAGTCTGCCTCGCTGGATTGTCTTGAAGACATTCGCCCGCTGCGCCTGGCGCCTGCTGTCACGGGTTGACGCTGCAGATCAAGGGTTGGCAAGAGGCGCAGGCCATGGTTCGATCTGACCATGCGTTCGCTGCCTGCCGAGGCCTGCCAGATCGATATCGTCGACCGGATCGTGGCACCCTTCAGGGTGCTCGAACCCCTGCTGCAGGCCATCCCGGCCGTGGTCGGCGTTCCCCATGCCGGGCGGCAGTATCCCCGCGCCTTCATCGAGCAGGCGCGCCTGTCGCAACTGGCGCTCAGGCGCTCGGAGGACGCCTTCGTCGACATTCTGGCCAGCATGGCCCCGCACCTGGGCGTTCCGCTGCTGGTGGCGCAGTTTCCGCGGGCCTATCTCGACGCAAACCGCGAGCCCTATGAACTCGATCCGCGCATGTTCGAGGGGCGTCTGCCGCCTTTCGTCAACACACGGTCGATGCGGGTCGCCGGCGGGCTTGGCACGATCCCGCGGGTCGTGGGCGATGGCCAGGACATCTACCCCCGCCGGATCCCGGCTGCCGAAGCGACCCAGCGCATCGAGGCGCTCTACAAACCCTATCATGCCGCCTTGCGGGGACTTGTGGCGCGGACGCGCACGAGCTTCGGCGTCTGCGTGCTCGTGGATCTGCATTCCATGCCCTCGGTCGGGATCGACCGGGACCGCGAAAGCCGGACCGATATCATTCTGGGCGACCGCTTCGGCACCAGCGCTGCGCCCGAGGTCATCGAGATTGCCGAGGCGGCGCTGCGTCAGGCCGGGTTCAGTGTCAGCCGGAACCGCCCCTATGCCGGAGGCTACATCACCGAACATTACGGCCAGCCGCGCACGCAAGTCCACGCGCTGCAGATCGAGGTCAATCGCGGGCTTTACATGGATGAGAGCCGGATCGAACCGCTGGAGCACTTCGGCGCCGTGCGCGACGCGCTGGGGACCAGCCTGGCCGAGATGTTCAGCGCCTGGACAAGCGGCCTGGTGACCTTCCCCCTCGCAGCCGAGTGATCGCCGAACGGTCGGGCGCGGGCCAAAAAAAGGCCGCACGTTTGACGGTGCGGCCCAAGTCTAGGGAGGAAACGCCCAAGGAGGGCAGCGCGATGTCGCCATCTCGCAATGCACAATTTATAGTGCGACGCACAAAATGCAAGGTCAAAATCATCGGCTGCGAGATTTTTTGAAAATTGCGCCGCATTTCGGTCTCTGTACGAAAAAATTCGCAAGAAAGTGTCCTTTTATCGCCGATTTCGGTCATTTTTGATGGCTATGCTTGATCAGGCATCAAGCCGCCTGGTTTGAGACAACGCCCTGGACGCGCTCGCGATAGAGCAGATAAAGGCCCGATGCGACGACCACGAGGCCGCCGCCAAGGGTCCAGCGGTCCGGCCACTGGCCGAAGACCAGCCAGCCGAGAACCAGCATCCAGATCAGCTGGGTGTAGATGAAGGGCGCCAGCACGGAGGCCGGCGCCCGCCTGTGGGCGCCGATGATCAGCCAGTGGCCCAAGGCGCCGCAGGCTCCCATCAGGAGCATGACGGCCCAGACCAGCGGCGAGGCCGGTGTGGTCCACAGGACGAACATCACCGGCGTCATCAGCACGACGCCCGCCACGCCTGAATAGACCATCGTGGTTTCGCTGCTGTCGAAGCGCGCGAGCTTGCGCGTCGTGAGGTTGTAGAAGGCATAGCACAACACGCCGGCGGCCGAGAGGAAGGCGGCCGGGTGCAGCCCCCCCGCGCCTGGCCGCATCACGACCAGCACACCGACAAACCCGACCGCGATGGCGATCATGCGCCGCGGGCCGGGCCATTCGCCGAGGAAAGGCCCCGAAATCAGCGCGATCAGCAGCGGCGTCGCGAACATGATCGTCATCACCTCCACCAGCTGGAGATATTGCAGGGCGAGGAAGTTCAGCACGGTCGACAGCAGCAGCATCAGCGAGCGCACCGCCTGCAGCATCGGCGCACGCGTCGTCATCACGCCGGGCTTCGTCAGCGGATTGAGCACGATCGCGACCAAAACGACGCTGACCGCGTAGCGGGCCCAGACGCTCTGCAGCGGATGCATGAACTGCGAGGCCCACTTGGCGCTCGCATCCAGCACCGAAAAGATGGCGAGGGCCGCGCACATCAGGGCTATGCCGGTGAGGCGTTCCTTGCGCTGGGCGTCCTGCGATGGCGCGGTCAAGAAGTCACCCATGGAACTGGCATTGGAGGCCTTTGCCCATCCTTGCGTAACACCAACCCGCGTGCGCTCTTAGTCCTTCAACGCATGGCACAACTGCAAGAAGGCGTCCAGCATGCACCCTGAACAGCGCTCCAGCGTCAATTGACAGGCTCCATGGTTGTCCGTTACCCAAGCCCATGGGGTTTGCGATCGCCCCATCAGGCGACAGCCCAAGCATCGCGTCCTGTTCAATCCGAACCGAGGGCGCATTGCCATGTCATCCACCCTATCCGTGTCCTGCGACCGGCTTTCGCGGCTGATCGGTCGGCCTGATTGCCCCGTGCTGATCGATGTCTGCACGGACGCCGATTTTGCCTGCGACCCGCGCCTGGTGCCCGGCGCCATCCGCCGGCCGTACCAGGACGTCCATCTGTGGGGGCCGGCCCTGGCCGGCCGCGCGGCGGTCGTGATCTGCCAGAAGGGCCTCAAGCTCGGCGAGGGCGTTGCGGCCTGGCTGCGCCATTGCGGCAGCGACGCGCGGTATCTCGAGGGCGGGGCGCTCGGCTGGGCCAGGGCCGGCCTTCCCATGCTCGTCACGGAGCGTGTGCCGCCTGCCGGCCCCGATGGCGCAACCGTCTGGGTGACGCGGTCGCGGCCGAAGATCGACCGGATCGCCTGTCCCTGGCTGATCAGGCGCTTTGTCGACCCAGCGGCCGTGTTCCTGTTCGTCTCGCCGGCGGCAGTCCTTGGTGTGGCTGAACGCTTCGGCGCCACACCCTTCGACCTTGAAGGCGAGGACCAGGTCTGGAACCATCGCGGCGCATTGTGTACCTTCGACGTGATGCTTTCGGAATTCGGGCTGTCGTCCGAACCACTTCTGCGGCTCGCCAGGATCGTTCGCGGCGCGGACACAGGCAAGCTGGATCTCGAACCGGAGGCAGCAGGGCTGCTGGCGCTGTCGCTGGGCCTGTCACGCCTGTTCAGCGATGATCTCGAACAGCTTGCGGCGGGGATGACGCTCTACGACGCGCTGTTCCGCTGGTGTGCTGACGCCGTGGCGGAAACCCACGACTGGCCGGCACGAAAGGCGGGCGGGCAGATGCCGGCCCCGGTCTGGTCATGAGCCGCCCTGCCGCAACTCCGGCGGCGGCCGGGGCCGTGACCCCACCCCTGATCAAGCCGTCGCTGCGCGAGGCAACGGCGGTCTGGTTCAAGATCGGCTGCCTGTCGTTTGGTGGCGCCGCCGCCCAGGTGGCGATGCTGCACCGTGTGGTCGTCGACGAGAAGCGCTGGGTCGAGGAGCGCCGTTTTCTTGATGCGCTGAACTACTGCACGCTGCTGCCGGGTCCCGAAGCGCAGCAACTGGCCACCTATCTCGGCTTCATCCTGCACGGGGTGCGTGGCGGGGTGATTGCGGGGCTGCTGTTCGTCATTCCCGGCGCGCTGGTGATGCTGGCACTCAGTTTCCTTTATGTGCTCGGGCGCGGCCTTGGCGTGGTCGAGGGCATCTTCTTCGGGATCAAGGCCGCCGTGATCGCCATCGTGATCGAGGCCCTGCTGAAGATCGGCAAGCGGGCGCTGAAGACGCCGTTCCTGCTCGGTGCGGCGGCCATCAGCTTTGCCGCCCTGGCCTTGCTTGATGTCGGCTTTCCGGTGGTCATTCTGGCGGCGGCGGTGGTGGGGGCCCTGTTCTGCGCCCTGAAGCCAGACTGGCTTGGACGGCGCGCCGAGACCCTTGCGAGCGCGGCGGCGCCGCCGGGGCAGACGGCCGCGGCTTTCAGGGCCGCGCTGGTCTGGACCGTGATCTGGTGGGCTCCGGTCGGGCTGGCCGCAGCGACGCTTGGCCCGGCGCATCTTCTGGTCGATGTCGGCCTGTTCTTTTCAAAACTGGCGCTGATCACCTTCGGCGGGGCCTATGCTGTGCTGGCCTATCTGGCCGACGCCGCCGTGCACGACAAGGGCTGGGTCAGCGCTGCCGAGATGATCGACGGGCTGGGGCTGGCGGAAACGACGCCTGGCCCCACCATTCTGGTCAACCAGTTTGCCGCCTTCCTGGCCGGCTGGCGCCAGCCGCAGCCATTCTCGCCGGCGATCACGGCCTCGCTCTCGGCCGTCATGGCGGTCTGGGTCACATTTGCGCCCTCCTTTGTCTGGATCTTCGCGGGCAGCCCGTTCGTGGAGCGCGTGCGCAGCAATCCTTGGATCGCGGGCGCCCTGTCGGTGATCACTGCCGCTGTGGCAGGCGTCATCGCCTCGCTGGTGCTGAAGTTCGCGCTCGGGGTTCTGTTCGGGCAGGTGCAGGTGCTGCACTGGGGCCCGCTGCAGGCGCCGGTGCCCGTCATCGCGACGCTGAACTGGCCGGCCCTGCTCCTGGCCATCGGCGCGGCTCTGCTGCTGTTCAGGCTTCACCGCGGGGTGATCGAGACGGTGCTGTGGCTCGGTACAGCCGGGATCGTCGTGACGTTTCTGAAAGCTCTTGTCTGAGGCTGCGGGCCCAGAGCGGATCAGTTCTCGTCGTCTTCTGTCTCCGGCTCATCATCGCCGTCCTCAGTCCTGCGGTTTCCGGCCTTGCCCAGCGCCTTGACGGTCTTGCGCAGGAGCTTGCGCAGGCGCTTGCGGTCCTTGCCGTCAAGTTCACCGAGCATCTCGTCCTCGACCTCGTCGAGCAGTCCACCCAGCGCCTGCGCTCGCACTTCGCCTTCCGGCGTGAGCTGCACGCGGACGAGGCGGCCATCACCGCCGTCGGTGGAGCGCTGCACCAGGCCCTGGGCCGACAGCCTTGCAATCGTCTTGGAGACGGTCGGTGGCCGGACGCTGAGGCGGGTCGCCAGTTCGCCCATCGGCATGGCGCCCTCGGCGGCCAGCACCTCGAGGACCTGCTCCTGCCCCGGAAACAGCGACAGCGCTTGCAGCTTTTCGCCGATCCTTGCGCGATGCAGGCGTGACGACAGGATCAGAAGACGACCGATGCTCTTTTCGGATTTGCCAGCCATATGGTGCCCTCGCTTGGACCGATTCCGGCGCTCTCCACGTCCGGATTCGCGTGGGAGCTTGTAGTCGGCGAACAATGACAGTCTGATGACGCCCCCCGGGCAACGGTGCAGAACCGCCGTGAAGACCGTGGTCAGGCCAGGCTTGCCAGCCTCTGGCGCATGCGTTTGGAAAAGGATTGCCGTGCCGGCAAAGTGCTTGAGTCCATCGCATGAAGGCCGAGCCAGAATGTGCGGCACCGTGGCGCGCACAGCACCGAGAGCCCTGTCAGGAGCATGCGGCGTCCCGGCATGCCCATGATCCACCACCACCATCTGGGACTGCCGAGGGTGGAGATCGCACCGATGATGCGGATGTTGGTCAGGACGCGGGAGATCGGCTTGTTCCTCTCCGGCATCCCGAAGGTGGCGAAGGGTACCCAGACCCGGTCAAGCCAGCCCTTCAGCATGGCGGGCGGGCCGTACCACCAGGTCGGATAGATGAAGATCAGCGCCTCGCACCAGCGCAGCGCCTCGAGATGGGGCTCGACGCCGCGCTCGTTCTCGACAGGCGTGTGATAAACGCGCCGACCTTCAGCACCGAGGACCGGATCAAAACCCATGGCGTAAAGATCGAGCAGGCGCGCCTCATGGCCGGCTTGCGCCAGCGTCGCCATGGCGAGATCCCGCAGGCTTGCGTTGAAGCTCTCCTCGCAGGGATGGCAGTAGACAACCAGCACCCGCATGCTCAGAACCCCGCCAGCGCCGCGTCCACGCGCGCCATGAAGGCGGCCCGCGTCGCATCGGTCGACCGGTTCATGTCGTAGTGGGCAAGATATTGCATCGATCCGGCAGGCCTGATCAGCGCCCGCAGGGTCCGCGTCGCGTATGTGCGCGGTGGATCGCCGATCAGGAAGGCCCGCCAGCGCGGCCCGCCATAGCTGGTCACCACCATCAGCTTGCCGATATGCTGCAGATTGGGGCGGACGCGGCCCTCGACCAGCTTGAAGCTGACGCCGGGAAGGAACACCCGGTCGAGATAACCCTTGAGGATCGCGGGCAGCCCGAAATTCCAGACCGGATAGACAAGAACCAGCGCCTCGGCCTGTTCGAGCCGCCGGACATGGTCCTCGACCGGGCCGCGGTTGTCCGGAGATGCGTGGTAGCCCAACCGCTCGGCGCGGCTCATCACCGGCTGGAAGTCCTCGTCATAAAGGTCGCACGCATCGACGCCATGCCCTCTTGCGCTGAGCCCCGCCACGACCTGCCGGTAGAGGGCGGCGTTGAAGCTCTCGGGGTTGGGATGCGCGTGAAGGACGAGGACCCGCATCAGTGATCGACGCCGCCTTCGGCCAGCGACCTGAACAGGAAGGTCTTTCCCGACGTGTAGTCGTAGCTTGGGTCTTCCCAGGCGATCATCTTGCCGGGATTGAGAAGGCCCTTCGGGTCGGCCTCCTTCTTGAAGGCGAGCTGGATGTCATCGGTCTGCTTCATGCCGCCTTCCTCCAGCGTGTAGCGGTGCGGGTTGAAGATCGGCGCTCCCATTGACTCATGGATGGCCATGATCTCTTCGAGCCGCTCTTCGGTGGTGAAGCGGACCAGGGGCAGGCCGAAAGCCGTGACCTTGCCGTCGAAACGCACGAACTCGAGGTGGGCCGTGACCTCGGCGCCGAAATGCGCATGGATGCGGGTCGCCAGCGCGACGGCGTTCGGGTAGGGGTAGAGCACCTGCAGATAGGTGATGCTCGGGTCGACACGCAGTGCCCGCAAGGTGGTGTGGTTCCAGCCCAGTTCAAAGACCGGCGGCAGGCCCTTGGCGTCCTCTGCGCTGAGCCGGTCCGAACGCATCAGAAGCTGTGATCCCTTGAAGCGCCGGGTGAAGGCCAGCATCGCCTCGGTTGCGAAGTCGGCCACCATGACGGTCACCACGTGCTGGTCACGCGCAATGAACTTGCGGTGGCGCAGGAAGTAGTCGTGCGGGGACGGGGCGGCGATGACGGCAAGCTGCTTGAGCGCGAGCCCATCCTGCCCGCCCAGTGCTTCGGCGTAGGCGGCGGCTGTCCTGAAGTCGTCAAAGCCGATGATGACATCGGTCCAGGTGTAGGCGGGACCGAGCGGCATCTCGACTTCGGTGATGATGCCGTTGGTGCCGTAGGCGTGGCTGACCTTGTGCAGGTCGTCGCCGCTGAGTTCCAGAATGCGCGGGTTGGCCTCCATGGTCGCGACCTTGAGGCGGATGATGTTGCCGTAGTCGCGCAGGCCACCCCATTTGATCGACCCGATGCCGCCGGAGCCCCCCGCGATGAAGCCGCCCACCGAGGCCGTATGGTAGGTCGAGGGATGCAGCCGCTGCTCCTGACGCGAATGGTGGCGCGCTTCCTCGTCGATCTTCGCAATGATCGCGCCGGGCTCGGCGACGAAACGGCCCGAGGCGATCGCTGTCACCTTGTTGAAGCCGGACAGGTCCAGCACGGCACCGCCGGCCAGCGGCATGGCCTGGCCGTAATTGCCGGTGCCTGTCCCGCGCGGGGTGACGGGAATGCCCAGGTCGAAGGCCGTTGCCAGCACATGCAGGACCTCCGCCTCCGAGGTCGGGGATACAAGGATGTCGCCGGTGACGTGATCGAGCTGGCGCTTCAGGGTGGGCGAATACCAGTAGAAGTCACGGCTCTTCTGCTTTACCAGCGCCGCGTTGTCTTCCGTGCGGATGGCGCCCAGGCGGGCCTTGAAAGTGGTGATGTCATAACGGGCGCTCATGGCAGTCCTTCAGCTGGTCATCAGGTGGTCGAGGTCCGCATAGTCCGGCAAGGTCGTGTCGATGGCTTTGCCGCAGATCAAGACAGTGCGGTCGGACTGGGGCCGTGACAGGAGCTCCGTCAGGGAGCGGGCACGGGTCAGCACGAGATCGGCCGGGCCGGACGTCGCCAGTGTCGCGCGATGGCCAAGCCGCATGACGGCTGCGGGGGTGGTGGTGATGGCCGCGGGCCAGTCCCTGTCGCCGTGGTCGAGCTGCAGGATGCGGGTGGCCTCGCGGTAGACCTCGAGCATGTCGAGATCGCCATAGGCATAGAACGGATCGCGCGTGTTGTCGGACGAGACCATGACAGGAATGCCCGCCTGCTTCATTTCGTGCAGCAAGGTCACGCCGCGCCAGCGCGGGGTGCGTCCGGCCATGCGGTCCTGGAGATACAGGTTGCACATCGGCAGGCAGACAATGGCGATCCTTGCCTCGGCGACCTTTGCAATGACGCGCTCCTCGGCCTGCGGCATCTGCAGCGCCAGCGAACAGCAATGGCCGCACAGGATGCGACCCTGAAAGCCGAAGGCGATGGCAGTTTCGGCAATCACTTCCAGCGACAGCGCCGCAGGGTCGTTGGTCTCGTCGACGTGGAAATCGAGGTCGAAGCCGTTGTCCATGGCGGCGCGGAACAGAACCTCCAGCCCGGGCTTAAGGTTGGGACCCATATAGGTCACCGCGCCCAGGATGTTCGATCCGTGGCGCCTGATGGCGGCGATGACGGCCTTGATGTGGTCGGGGTTGACCGCGTGATCGATGCCGAAGAGCGGCGTCGCCTGCAGCGCGATGCGATCGGCCCATTCGGCGCGGACCTCATCGAAGACCGGCCAGGATATCGCGACCTGCGATCCGACGGAGTCGAGATGCGTGCGGATCGCCGCCGTGCCATGGGCATAGGCCGCTTTCAGGGCGAAGGTCATCCGTGCCTTCACGTCGGCTGCGTTCCAGTTCGCCTCACGGTCAGCCGTCACAGTGGCCAGCGCGCCCGTGAACGTGCCATCCGGATTGCGGCGGCGCGGCCAGATGTGGCCCTTGTCGAGATGGGTATGGGCCTCGATGAAGCGCGGGAAGATCAGGCCGCCCTTGAGGTCCAGCGCCGGCAGGCTGTCCTCGGGGCCACCGGTTGCGGCCGCCAGAACGGAGGTGATCCTTCCCTGTGCGATGGTCAAGTCGATCAGTGCGAGGCCGTCACGGTCGGCGGCCAGCGCCGGCGCGTCGACAAGGCAAAGCGGAGCGCGGGCGTTGATCAGGCGAAACGTCGGGGCCGTTGGCAATGCGGCAAAACCGGTTTGCATGTGGTGTGTTTTCCTGAGGGTCACGGCAAACAAAAAGGGCCGTCTGTCAGCTGACCCCGGCCCGCGAGGGGATAGTAGCGTCGAGGCTGCGTTGATCAAGTGGGCCGTTGGCAGGGAAGGTGCCGCCCCGCGCTGCAAGCCCTGGGCAGGCCCCGATCCAAGAGCCCCGATCCAAGAGCCCCGACCCGGGCCGCCTCGCATGACGATGATCGTGCCAGTGCAACTCCGCGGCCGCGTCCTTCGACAGGCTCTGGCTGCGGCCAGACGGGTCATCCCCGGCGCATCCGACCGCATATCAAGGCGCGGCCGGCACCATCTCAGCCCTTCGGCTTGAGATTGAGGCCCACACCCTTGTTGACGAAGGCCAGGCTGTAGCTCTTGCGATGGTCAAGGGTCGCGGGGACCACGCCGGCCTTCACCATCTTGCCGAAGAAGCTCTTCATCTGGGCGTCGGACATCGCGCCGATGCCGGATTGCAGCGAATCGCCGGAATCGACGATGCCGTACTGCGTCATCAGGCGGATGCCGGCGGCGATCTTGTCGTCCGTCATGTCGGGGTTGGCGCGCTTGATCAGCGCGTTGGCGGCTGCATTGTCGCCATACATGTAGTTGTACCAGCCTGTGATGCTGGCATCGACGAATCGCTGCGTGATGTCGGCCTTGCCTGTGACGACCTCGGTCCGCGTCTCGATCATCGTCGAGTAGGTGTCAAAGCCGTTGTCGGCCAGCAGGAAGACATTCGGCTTGAAGCCGGCCTCCTTCTCGATCGCGTATGGTTCGGAGGTGACGTAGCCCTGCATGGCCGACTTCCTGTCGGCGAGGAAGGGCGCGGCATTGAAGGTGTAGGGACGCACCTGTTCGTCACGAAAGCCGAACTCGGCCTTCATCCACTGGAAGTAGGAGGCCTGGCCCTCCTTGGAGAGCATCAGGTTGTTGCAGGCCTTCAGATCGAGGAAGGTGTCATAGCCCTGGCCCGGATGGGTGATCAGGCATTGCGGCTCCTTCTGGAAGATCGAGGCGATCACGACGGTGGGGACGTTTTCCTTCACGGCGAGGAAGGGCTGGATCATGTTGCCGCCCATGTAATAGTCGAGGCGGCTGGTCAGCAGCATCAGGCGGCCATTGGTCTGCGGCCCGCCCATGACGATCTCCACGTCGAGGCCGGCCTTGGCATAGGTTCCGTCCGCGAGAGCCTGGTAGAAGCCGCCATGCTCCGCCTGCGCCAGCCAGTTGGTGCCGAACCTGACCTTGTCGCGGGCCTGGGCGCCGGCGCGCGAACCGGCCGCGAGGGTCGAGACGCCGGCCGCAGCCAGCGCAAGGGCGGAACGTCGTGTCAGCTTCGTGCGCGTCATCGCGTTGGTCTCCGAGTTGGCCAGATACTGCCGGGCCAAGCATGACCTCATCTTCGCCCCGCGCTCCTAAGGAGCATCTTCAACTTATGCGCTTGCAGAACGACGCCACAGGGTGAATTCTGTCGCAGCTCCCAACACATGTTCGCGAGCGCTGTCAGATCCGGAATCGCCATGACCAAAGCTGAGGGGCCCGCCCCAACCAACAAGGCCCGCACGCCGTCGGCGCTGCGCGCGCCGTTCGCACGGTACTCCCATGCCATGGAGGTGCCGGCCTGGAGCCGGATGATCTTCGCGTCAGGCCAGCTCGGCGTCGCACCTGATGACAGCGTGCCGGAGGGCGCCGAAGCGCAGGCTGACCTGTGCTTTGCCAACATCAGGGCCATTCTCGAAGACGGGGGCATGGCGCTCTCCGACATCGTGCGGATCAACGCCTATGTCACCGACCGTGCGCACATGGCGGGCTACATGGCCTCGCGTGACCGGCATGTCGCTGAGCCGCCGCCGGCGTCCACGCTGATGATCGTGTCGGGTTTCACACGGCCTGAATTCAGGGTCGAAATCGAGGTCGTGGCTGCGCGCAAGGAGCGCCGTCTCAAATCCGCGCGCACCGGGGGTTGATCGCACATGGAAGCTCTCTTCATCGGCCAGACCTACATCGACATCGTCTTCCTGGCCGACTCCATCCCGACGGGTGACGACAAGGCCGTTGCGCGCGACTATGCCGTCTCGTTCGGCGGCAACGCGGTCACGGCGGCCTTCTGCTGCGCCAAGCTGGGGGTCAAGCCGGACCTGCTCGCCTCGCTGGCGGATGACTGGCTCGGCCGCATGTTTCTTGACATGGCTGCACGGTACGGCATCCCGGTCCATGGCCGGAAGGTGAAGGAAAGCTCCCTGTCCTTCATCATGCCGCATGACGGAAAGCGGGCCATCCTGCGCTGCCGCGATGACGACTATCTGCACCCTTTCCAGATGCTCAACCTGAAGGGCTGCCGGGGCCTGCACCTGGACGGCCACCAACCCGACGCGGCGCTGTTTTATGCCAAGGCGTGCCGCGAAGCCGGCGTGCTGACCTCGCTCGACGGGGGTGGTGTCCGCGCCAACACGCCGGAGCTGCTGGAGTTCATCGATGTCGCCGTGGTCTCCGAGCGCATGTGCGAACAAATGCAGCTCAACCCAGCGGCGATGCTCGATCACCTCAAGGCCAAGGGCTGCAGGATCGGCGGCGTCACCATGGGCGAGAAGGGCATCGTCTGGTTCGACGAGAAGGGCGAGCGCCAGCACCACGAGGCGCTGCCTGTGCCAGCCGCCGCGGTGGTCGACACCAATGGCGCCGGCGATGTCTTCCATGGTGCCTACATGTATTCCTATCTGTCGCGGCCCGAGGCCGGATGGGACGCGCATTTCCACTTTGCCCGCGCCGCCTCTGCCCACAAGATCCAGCATCTCGGCAACGAGGCGGGACTGCCCGCGCTCAGTGATATCGAGGCGCTGATGAAACTGGCGGCGTGATTCAACACCGGTGTTCCACAAGGGCGCGAAGGTGCGTCAGGCGCTGAAGAGCCCGCCGCCCGACGCAACGGCTAACCCGACTGGCACCGACGTTCTCTAATGTGCCCCCATAATGCGACTGCGTTCAGTCGCAATTGCAAGCCTGATCCCCCATTCTGAAAGGTGGAAACAAAGAAGGGGCGGCACGGCAGCATGAGTCGGCGCGACACACTGGTTGCCCGGCTCAAGGGCAAGCCAAAGGACTTTGCCTGGGACGAGCTTGTCAGACTGCTGGAAGGGTTTGGGCTATAGCGAGGCTGCGACCGGCAAGACAGGCGGTTCCCGGCGGCGCTTTGTTGATGCCACCGCGCCCATCATAGGGTTGCGCAAGCCACACCCCGGCAACATCGTCAAGATGTACGTCATCGATGATTTGCTGCGGGTCCTGACCGAGGAGGGTCTGATATGAGCACGATGCTGGAATACAAAGGGTATCTCGGATCGGTCGAATACAGCGACGAGGATGAGGTTCTGCACGGTCGCCTTGAGTTCATCCGCGACCTGGTGACCTATGAAGGGCAAGACGCCAAAGGCATCAAGGCGGCGTTCCACGAGGCCGTGGACGATTATCTTGAGCTCTGCGAGGCCGAGGGCCGCAAGCCCGATGTGCCTCTGAAGGGCAGCTTCAACGTGCGTCCTGGACGCGAACTGCACCGCCGCGCCATGCTCTACGCCAAGCGCCGGGGCATCAATCTCAATACCGTCGTCAGTGATGCGCTCCGTAGCTATCTCGAACGCGACGACCGTGCGGCTTAATCACAGACGCCAATAGGCTGGCGACTCGCAAACAAAAACCTGAGAGAAATCGCATGAAGGCTGCCGAGACCCGCGTCGATCGCTTTCTGGCCAGCAACGATACGGCATTCGCCATCCCTGTCTACCAGCGCAACTACGATTGGACGCGGGTTCAGTGTCAGCAGCTGTTCAATGACATCCTCAGCGTAGGCGCAGACGAAAACCTTTCTGGTCACTTCATCGGCAGCATCGTTTACGTGCATGACGATGTCTACGCAGTCTCCGGTCTTCGGGAGCTGACGCCATGTGAACCGCCCAGATCATCAGCCCTTAAATGTTGCCTATCTTCGGTTAGAAAAGATCATCACTCGGTTTCAGGAGCTGGTGCCGCCATCAGAATTTTCCGGCAATTGGCGGCTCTTGCGCTGAGGGCATCGGAAAGCCGCTGCAGGACCGCGTTGTCGAGACCGTCGGCCCGAGCCGCCTTGATGACGTCGGCCAGCGCGCCGGGAAGCCGCTCGGCGAGGTCTAGGCATTTCGTGCGTAACTGCTCCTCATCCAATCGAGCCGATGACGCAAGTTTGTTCCAATGCCGCAGCGAGATATCGTCGAGGAGATACTTGCCCCCGATTTTCATCGCCAGGCGGAGCTTCTTGAAATCGCAGTCGTAAGGCAGTGTGCTGGTGATATCGTAAAGCGGTGCGAGACGGGCGCGTCCACCTGCACCGATCAGCACGGAATAGTTCTTTGCGTGAGCATCCGTCCCGCCGATGAGCCAGTTGAGCGCGAGTGCCTGAATGAATGTCCAGACATCGTCGATCGGGCGACTGGAATAGGTTCGCAAGAGTTCGACAATCGGTGGCACTCCCGGTCCACCTTCATTCTCGTATTTCCCAGTCGGTGGCAGTCCCAGCGCTTGGCACATGTCCTCCTGGTGCAGGCGACGGATCGCATCCGCCACGCGCATACGGTCGTAGCGCTCGACGACGATCGCCACCTCGCCCTCGACTACGAGGACTTGGCTCGCGGCGGCGGGCAAGCCAAGTGCCCGCGACAGAGCGAGGCAGACGTGCTCGTTTTCGGCATGCCCGTCGAAGGCTTCGATCGGCGGTTTGATGATATGGGTGGTGGGGGCTCGTCCGGAGGGGATTCCCCATCGGCCATTCTCGAAGAAGAAGGCTGTTTTGGGCTGCGCGCCTGCAAGGCTGAACTGGCCGGCATCGCGCGCAATGCGCCATGCCGCCTGGTCTTTGCGTAAGGTGCGGATGCGCTCCGCGATGTCCTTGTCGTCGAGCCATTCGACTTGCCCAGCGGGCTGCGTGCGAAGGGCGTCTGCACGCTCGGGCTGAACGATCTGGATGGCGCCGGCGCAGTCCTCGCCGACATGGGCAAGCAGCGCTAACGGATTGCGCGGCGAGACTTGGAAGCGCTGCCCCCAGCGGGCCAAGATGGCTTCGTTGTCGGGGAGAAGACCCCACAGCCATGGTTCGATCTTGGCGTGCTCATGCTCGGCGACAACGAGCGGCATGGAGAGCGAGAGTGGATACGCGTCCGGTGTCCGACGCCAGTCGGCGTCGTAGGCGAGCGTGAGACGCGCGCGCTTGTCCTTGCGGATCTCGCCCATGATCCGACCATCGACGATGATCGCGAGTTGATCGGTCATGGGCGGCGTCCCTTCGCGGCATCGACGACGGCGTCGATGTCGATCGGTGCCACGCTGCTGTCCTTGCGCATGGGGGCATCGCCACCGCCATCCACGGCCAGAGTGAGGTCGAGGGCGGCAAACGTGCGCAGGACGAGCCCCAGCTCCGCCCGCGCCTTCCCGTGCTCGATGGCCACGATCCATTGGCGGCCGACGCCGACGCGGTTGGCCAGATCGGTCTGGTTAAGGCCGAGGTGGCGGCGCTGCTGGCGGATGACCAGCCCGAGGTCTAAGGGTGTTCGAATATGCATGACGCTTTGTCCGATTGTCGTCGTTCGCGGACAATATAGCAATGTCGTCGTTCAACGACAAGTGGGAAAGTCGTTGATCGACGACAAACAGGCATGTCGGCGTTCGACGAGATTCTGACCCCGACCTTTGTTAAGGCATCACCGTAATTAAAGGACATCGGCTTATCTTTTAACTACGGGGGTCTTGCCGCGCCTGCCGTTCCCTGACTGCGATCCGGGTCAACTGTCTTGCCCTTCGTCATGCTGCTGCTGCTGATCATCATCATCGGCATGATGACGACGACGACCACCACCACCACGTTGTTCAGCGTGCCGCAGCGAAAAAGGTCTGGCAGACTGTTTTCGCTGAGACGAAATCGGGCGATTTAGCTAGGATTTTCGATAAGCTCGGGGCACGCGCGCGCCCAACCGTACCCAAATCGACACCCATTTAAGCCCAATTCGCCCAAGCCTATGATATCGTGGGTCCTTCCTGGCCGATATCTGATGCTGGCGGCAGTGGCGCGGAAGTCCGCTACCGACTGCCCCGAAATCCGAGTTACCAGTTACCACGGCCCCGGCGCGATCAGCCGCTTTAAGCTTTATGTTCCGCCGCCGGTCGATGAGCTCATGCCGTGCCTCGACGCTTTCGAAAAATTCATTCATCAATCGACGCCGGAAATCCCGCCCCTCATCAAGGCGGGGCTCATCCACCTCCAATTCGAGAGCATTCACCCGTTCTTGGACGGGAACGGCCGCCTCGGCCGGCTACTGATTACCCTCTTCCTGTGCCATGAGGGGGTGCTCAAGCAGCCGCTCCTCTATCTCAGCCTCTACTTCAAACGCAGCCCCCACATCTCGGCGAGGCTGAACATCTTCGAGATCACTTCGAGGCAGCGATTGGCCTCGTAGGGAATATGCCGCAGGTCGTGGTGAAGCTTTGTTGCGATGTCGGCCCGAGTGACCTCGGTGACACGATGCCGTCCGAGCGCGGGCAGGATCGTCCGCTCGATGAGGCGGCGATAGCCCTTTGCCGTGGTTTCCTTGACCCTGACCGAGACGTGCTCCTTGTCGAACCGCTCGGCCAGTTCCTTGACCGTGATCGTTTTCCTTTCGGCATCGCGTTCGGCGGCAGGGTCATCGCCGTTCCTCGCGGCCGCAATGATGCCGATGGCGCGGGTGCGCGCCTGTTCGCAGGTCAGGACAGTGCTGGGTCCGAGGCTCATTCGGCGGGAGCGTCGCCCGGCCCGGTACTGGACGATGTATCCCTTGCGACCGCTGGGCAGGACGCAGAGGGCGAAACCGGGGAGCTCGTCGTCCCAGATGAAATACTCGGCTGCCTGAATCTCGGCGGCGTCGATCACGCGTTTGGTCAGTTTCGGCATGGCCCGCGATCCGCTCTTGATGCTCACTCTGCTTCCAGGCACCCGCTGCGCCCGCCCGTGGAAGCACTGTGGAAGCAAGAGGGCGAAAGTCGCGGCGTGAGCCTGCAAAAATCGGAGTGTGGGGCGTCGCGCTTTAAGTCAACTAAGTTATTGAAAATAAGAAGAAAAAAGCAATTCCACGTGTTCCTTCGCAATCGCTTCCCGGCCACTCATAAGCTAAAGGTAGCAGGGCGAAGTCCTGCGTAGTTCCGGGTGGTCAGAGCGAAAACCTGCGCAGCGATTTTGGCGCGGGCAGATCGCGCGGAATCCTTTGCAGTTGCGCCAGTTTTCGCGCTTCTTTGCTCCCTCTTGCTTCCAGAAAACTCGGCGTGAGTCGGGGCGTAGGCGTGTTGCGGGCGCAGCCGCAGCGACCTTCAGGTTGTTTCCCGCCGCGATGGCTTCCAGAACCATCCCGACCTTCAGGTTGGCGGAGCTGGGATTGCAAGGTAACGCACTCAGTGCTATATGTCTTAGTGCTATGTATGGCTGCGCGGGAGCAGGATGCGCGTCTTCAAGACCAAGCCCTTCGCCCGCTTCGCTGGCCATGAAGGCATCGACGACGACGCGCTCTGCGAAGCCGTCCAGCGTGCTGAGAAAGGACTGATCGACGCCGATCTCGGCGGCGGGGTCATCAAGCAGCGCCTGGCGCGGGACGGCCAGGGCAAGTCGGGTGGGTTCCGGAGCATCATTCTGTTACGGCAAGCCGAGAAGGCGTTCTTCGTCTACGGCTTCGCCAAGAATGACCGGGCCAACATCAAGCGGGACGAATTGAAGGCGTTCCGCAAACTGGCCGACCAGTTGCTCGGCTATGACGACAAGGCCCTCGCGGCCGCGATGAAGAACGGGACGATCACGGAGATCACGTGCCATGGGTAAGCAGTATCGCAGCGACGCTCTTGCTGCCGTCCATGAGACCGCGCTCGGCCTCGCCGAGGCGGGCGTCATGGACAAGCGAACGATGAAGGCCTTCGACGAGATGTGCCTGACGCCGGTCGAGACGTTGACGCCGGAGCAGATCCGCCAGATCCGGACCAAGGAGAAGGCGAGCCAGGCGGTGTTCGCGCGCTATCTCAATGTCACCACTGGGTTGGTGAGCCAGTGGGAGCGGGGCGAGAAGCATCCGCGTGGCGCTTCGCTGAAACTGCTGACATTGGTCGCCAGGAAAGGACTGCAGGCGGTCGCGTAGCCCGAGACAAGCACGATCAAGATGGCAAAACCCAAACCCACCTACGTCGGCGACGGCGCGATCCAGAAGCTGCTCAAGCGGTACGGCTGCCCGACGCCGTTTCACGTTGTGCGCATGCGGTTCTGGGGCGAGATCGTGAGCCCCGCGCAGAAGGTTTCGCCGGTGAAGACGATTGAAAGCCTCTGGCCGGAGGGGCTGCCGACGTTCGATAGCGCGGAGGAAGCAAACGCCTTCTTCCAAGCCTTGATGGGCATGTGGAATCACCTCGCCGGATATCAATCCGGATCGCGATCCCTAAAGCTGACGAAGGTCGGCACGGTCGATACTCGCGATGGGCTGCATGCTGCCGCCAAGATCCGGGTCGAGGAATTGTATGAAGGGTTCATGCGCGGGTTCACCGGAGGCCAGGAGGACCTGGATATGCCGGCCGGCGTCGGCGATCTCCTGTCGCGGATCGAAAAGGGGATCGAACTACTCGCGACGGCTCGCAATACATTCGCTCGGCCTCCGGGGCCCGAGGATGCGGGCATACTGGCGGAGCTGAGCGAGATGTTCCCCGTTGTCGATCGCGCGCTTCACGACGACCTGAACGCGATCGCCGTGGCGGTCACGCGTTGGCGCAGCGGAATGGCACCGCCCGGCGCGCGTCTCAATTGAACCGTTCGCGCCGTTGGTCGATGCGACTTCTGCTTCCACGGCCGAGAAACGCTTAGGTTCTGGAAGCACTGTGGAAGCAAAGGGAGAGGAAACGGCGCGTTTGGAAGGAAGTTCCTGCGAAAACTGGACACGCCCGGTAGGCCGCTAACCTACGGAAATAGCGAAGGAAAGCGAAAATCTGCGCGATTGTTCATGATCTGTTCTATTCCACTCAGAACCTGAAGGTCACAGGTTCAAATCCTGTCCCCGCAACCAAATAAATGCTGAAAAATCAGCGTTGTACGAAAAAATCCCGATCCCCAGATCGGGGCTTTTCTCGTTTTTGGCGCATTCTTGGCACACGAGACCCAGGTTCCTGCCGCCAGCGGCAACGAATCTCAACAGCTCGATGGCTGTCGCCGATCGCCAGCAGCAGCGGTTCACCTTTCCGGGGCGGCGCGCCAGCGTTCCGCCGCCATTTTATATTTCACGAAAAATACTTTTGAAAAATCAATTTTCATAGATCATCATTGAAATTCACGGAAGGCAACATTCGTCAACAAGCCTCAGGGGCCGTCAGCAATTTTCATGAATGCCGAGCCACAGCACCAATTCTCAGGGCCGGTCAGCGTTTTTCATGACCGACGCCTGCCCGAGCGGGCGACACCCGCCGGCTATGCGGCGCTGATCGACGCCTACGCTCTGGCTGTACCCTTGCCGGCCCGGCTCGCAGCCATCGGCGAGAAGCATCGTGTCTTCGAGGCCGACGCCTGGCGGTTCTTCACACCGCGCCACGCGCCAGAACCGACTTTGGAAGGCCACCTCGTCTTCGCCCTCAAATACGAGGGGCTCGACCTTGCCGTCCTGCGTCGTCTCTTTCTGGCAACCGGGCCGGAGGCCATCGCCCAATTCGTCTGCGCCAAGCCGACCAGTGCCTATGCCCGCCGCCTTTGGTTTCTCTACGAATGGCTGCTGGGCAAGCGTCTCGACCTCGCGGATGCCGACAGGGGCAGCTAT
>JAPLOU010000093.1 GCA_026400535.1 Hyphomicrobiales bacterium | reverse complement strand
TAGGTGTCGTGTCGCCCCTGAATGCAGATGTTGATCAGCGGATTGGCAATGGCGTGCAGCTCAGCCTCGGCCATCAGCGGCAGCAGCTTGGAGACGTAGTAGTTATCCATCGAGTGCATCGAGGTCAGATGCGAGCCAGCCCCGCTGGTGCCAAGGCGCGCGGAATGGCGCCGACGTCGATGATTTAAGCCAACGGCTCCCCGTTCAGAAGCGGCAGGTCGAATCCTTCGTAGACGAACGCACCGCTGAGTAGAGCGCACTCGCGCTCCGATACACCTTGCGCGCGCAAGGATGCATACCAATGGGTCTGCACCGCCGTTCGCATTTGGTCAATCATGGCCAAGGCCTCATCGCGAGAAAGCGGCCACACTGCGACAGCATGTTCTGAGCATTCGCGTAGCGACCGGCGTCGCCACAAATCAGCGCCAGGTCGCGCCGTTCCACGCTGACCGGGCTTGTCGGCGTCAGATCGTAGGCAGGCGATAGCGCCCAGCTGTCGTTCAGCGCCAGTGCCGCGTGATTGCGCGGATGATCGTCGGTGTTCGAGATCAAGCCGTTGAACACCATGCGGCGGAACAGCTCGTGCGCATGGCGCTGTGGTTCCGCCGTGATCCGCCGCAGTTCCTCAGCGAGCAGCACGTAGGACCAGCGTTCTCGGGTGTTGTGTGTATCGTCTGCCCGCAAGAGTGTGAGGGCGCTCACCATGCGGCCTCGCAGATAGCCATCATCGGTCTTTGAGCGATCAAAGCGCTTGACCAGCAGCACGTCGCGCCCGCCAACGTCGGTGACCCGGCTGTCCGCGACCGAGAGGCCGCATGTGCGGGCCAGCGTCAGCATCGTGTGCTCGACGCGCGCGACGTTCCAACGGTCATGGGCCGTGTTGAATTTTGCCAGCCAAAGCCCGTCTTTGTCTTCAACAACAGCCTTCGGCCGGGCACCGCCCATCGAGGTGCCGATGAGAAGCAGTTCCTGCACTTGCGCGGCTTTGGCATCGGCCGGTTTCTTGTTTTCGTCTTCGATCAACTCGTCGGCGATTTTCTGTAGCTTTTCGAGTTCGATGGTTTGGTTGAATTGCCGGCGGGGCGCAGGGGGCTCCGGCCCAAGGCCGAATCCCAGAGCGCCTGCCCGGTCATCTGGCGATTCAAGAAGGTAATCGAACTCGCCCAGGGGCGCTTTGCCGACATGGCGCTCAATGACCGCCCGGCCCCAATAGTCGGGGCCGGCGTCGCGGAGTGCGCCGAATACACCCTTCATCCCCGCCGTTTCATAAGTCGTACCACGGGCTAACTTCAGTTCGACCGGGTCGATCTCCACAGCTTCCCCGCGATCGAGATAGCTGCGTCCATAGACAAACCGGCCAACAGGCGTTCCCATCCGGTCGGCCGTCAGTTGAAATCGTCCGGCCGTAACGGGCGCGGTTTGTCCTGGCAGCGTGATGTACACGAAGCACTCGGCCGGGCTTGTTGCCGGTCTTGTTGTCGATCTTGTCTTAGAAATCATCGTCAAGTCCCCCGCCCTTGCGGGCGCGCGAGCGGTCCCGCAGGTTGGAGAGCGTAAGGCCTTCCTGGTCACGCTCAGGGACGGCCACTTCGTCGAGTTGCGGCAGCAGTCCGTAGACCCACAGCAAAGCGGCGTAGATGGCTATACCGGTGGAGGGCTTGCCGTTCTCGGCATCGGCAATGACGCGGCGGTTCGCCCCAATCTTCTCGGCGACCGCCGTGAGCGACAGGTTACGGCGCAGGCGCGCGGTTTTCAGGTTGGCCCCCAGCCTCTGAAGGCTTTGTTCCACCGGGAACGGGAGCGCTGTTAACAGCGGGTTAGAGCGAGACATTGTTACCTCAAAGCGGCAAAAACGGCCTTATTGCTACTTTGAAGCAGCATACGCGAAAAATCAGCAACAAGCAAGCTTTGTTACCTCAAAGCAGCATTAACAGGCCTATTGCGACTTTGAACGCACAGGCCACGAAGCCGATCTTAAAGACGAGCAGAAATTATATAGCAGCAACAATAACATAGTGGTGCCCAGTTTCATCTCGTCCGGCGCGCCACTTCCCAACAAAACTGGGCACTCCGGCCGGCATCGTGCCGCCGCCCATCACAAGCTTTTCCAGAACGTCCCGCCGCCCGTGGATGCGGATTTCAGTGTCATCGACCTCGACCTGGTCAATGACCGAACGCAGGTAAGCGCGGCGGAACGGGATCGGTCCGTTGGCGACGTTCTCCTTCATGAGAGCCGTGAAGGCGGCGATCGTCTCTTCCGTGATCCGCGTCTCGGGACGCAACTCCTGCAGTACACGGTCAAGGGTTCGCCTTGGCATGCCTCGATCTTGATGGTGATCTGGCTGCTGATGAGGCTGTTGATGTTGACGTCGAGGCTGGCACCAGCATTGGCAAGGTGTTGTCACATTAACGCGACCTGAAACCGGTTTGGGTTACGGGGCGGCTTGATTGCCAAGTCCGTCAGCGACAAGCGCCACCGCTTCCCGCCCGAGATCATCGCCCGTACGGTATGGCTGTATTTCCGCTTCCCGTTGAGCCTGCAGTTGGTCGAGGAGATGCTTCTCGAGCGGGGCATCGTCGTCTCCTGCGAAACAAGCCGGCGCTGGGCGAGGACGTTCGGCCCTGACGATGCGAAGCGCTTTCGGCGAAAGCCGGCCCGTTCGGACGATATCTGGCATCTCGACGAGGTCGTGATAACGATCGCCGGCAGGAAGCACTGGCTGTGGCGGGCGGTCGATCAGGATGGCTATGTGCTCGACGACATCGTCC
>JAPLOU010000089.1 GCA_026400535.1 Hyphomicrobiales bacterium | reverse complement strand
CGGACCAACGCCTGAAAATCCGATCTGAACAGCATGAAACACCGGACATCCGACAGCGCTGAGGCGTCGGCGCTGCGGGGCAAGCCATCCAGCACCGCGATCTCTCCGATGACATCGCCCCTTACGGCATGCCGAACGCTCAGTTCACGCCCTTCGTCCGACATGATCGAAAGGCGCACACGACCGGACGCAATCATGAGCAGGAAGTCACCGGTATCATCCCGTGAGAAGATCAACTGTCCTGAATCAAAACGTGACGGCCTGAACGTTCTTGCAATCGTGGCCACTTCCGCTTCAGAGCACCCCGCCAGGATATCGCCGAAAAAACTCGACCTGACGAGCAGCGCGGCACAATCTTCGGTATCCGCCACGGGTGCGAACCTCAGAGCACACTGGCGAGCGCTTCGTTGATCCGATCGCCAGACCAGAGCCCCGGCTTGGACGGCTTGGCCCCAAACGTCACGATATCGGTCCCTTCTCCCTGGTTGAGAATGACCGTCTCCCCGCCAGAGCGGACAGAAACACTGCCGCGCACGACCAGAACACCGGTTTTTCCCCGGCTCGGCCCGGCGAAGAAATGAGTCCCGCGCACTGCGATCATGCCAAAAGCCCCTCGAATCGTCATCGGCTGCGGGGCAGCGCCAGGTGGTCGATTGAACGTCATCGGGCCCGACTGCAACGTCAGGGATCCACCGGCATCCATGATGAACCGGTCGATCCGCAACCGGGCCTCCGGTCCAAGCCGGATGTTGGTCGCCGCCCCCACTATCAGCGCGACCCGGCTGGCATCGGCGGTCGTGACGGTATCGCCGACAAAAACGCTTTCACCCAACGCAAGCTTTCGGCTGGCCCTGCGCAGTTCCGCCATCGCCTGACCAGAAACATCATCAACCCGGCCGGCGGGTTCCCGTGCAAGAGCCACGTCGGTCAGTGCCAGCAGCGAAGCGGCGGCGCCTGTCGTCAACCGCGTGAACGTACGTCGGTCAAATGTTGTACGGCAATCACGGCGGGCTTCGGTCATCACAGGTCTCCTTCACGGCATGGGCGGCACCGGATGCGGAACATCTCAAAGGAGTATGGCATGCAGCCCGATTTCCAAACAAGATGTCTGTCGCCTCCGACAGTCGGCACATGCCGGCATCGGCACGGCAGCCTTCCGCCTCTGCCCGAGCATGCGCGAACGGCCAGATTTTGGGTGTTCCGCATGGAACAGCGCGCCCATGCCCGCGATGACATGCTGGGTCCATCGAAACCGGGTGAACGGATCGCCCTAAAGCTGGAGAAAAAACATGTCGCTCGCTGCTCTCGAAGCCGCCAAGTTCGCCAAGATCCTCGCCAAGCACCAGCTTTCGCCCGCTGATCAGGGGGCCGGGGCTGACTATTTCATCGCCACAAACAGCACCGAAACCTTCAATGGTGGTTCGGGTCGGGATACGGTCTCCTACCATAAGTCCACTGCCGGCGTGTCGGTCGTCCTCTCCGACCCCGGCGCAGAAACTGGCGGTTTTGCCCGCGGCGACACCCTTCTGTTCATCGAGAACGTGATCGGCTCGAACGCCGCAGACAGGCTGTCTGGCACCTCCGGCGCCAACATCCTCGTGGGGCTGAACGGTCATGACACAATCTTCGGCGAAGGCGGCGCGGACCGGCTCTACGGCGATGGCGGCAATGACACCATCAGCAATTTTGGGACCCGCGGGGTGACGAGCTTCATGGATGGCGGAGCCGATGTCGATACCCTGAAGTTCGGTACCAATGGCGGCAATGCGGAAATCACGACCGGAACCGGCAGGGACTTCGTGGAAATCAGCATCACCAACAGCCAGAATTTCCGGGTGGTGATCACCGATTTCCAGCCCTACTGGGAAGCCTTCGGCAACACGGTGACAGAAACGGAGGCATTGCAAGGCGATCGCCTGAAGCTCAGTTTCAACAGCCTGCTTGGCACGGACATCAATGCAGTCACGCAGTACGAGCAGGAAATCATCGGCGACGACCTCATCTTGCACTTTGATAATGCAACCGTGCACGGTGACATCGTGTTCCAGGACATCGGCCAGTGGCTCGATCTGACGACCAACAACGGGGAGCATCACGGCAAGCCGTGGTGCTCTTTTTGCTGTTCGTCTGGTGGGATCAGTGTCCCGTCCGCCACCTGTGGCCCTTCTGGCAAAGGCCGGACCGGATCACCGCTCGCGGAAGGCGCGGGCAATCTGATCCGTGAACGGCCGCATGAAAAAGCTCAGAATGGTGCGTTCCTTGGTCTGGATATGGATTTCAGCTGGCAGACCCGGTATCAGTTTCTGACTCTCAAGGCGCTCGGCCTCCCCGACGTTCAGTTCGACGCGGGCACGGAAAAAGCTGGCCCCGGGCGGGCGTTGGTCCTGCTCGATATCAGCCGAAATGAACGTGACCTTGCCCGCAAGTTCCGGCGTGGTCCGGCTATCCAGGGACGACAGACGCACAACAGCCGGTTGACCGAGCACGACCTGATCGATGAATGAGGGCTCGATCCTGCTTTCGACAAGCAGTTTTTCGCCTTCTGGCACGAGTTGCATAATGGCTTCGCCAGGCGCGATGACGCCGCCGATAGTGAACACCGAAAGCTGGTGCACCACCCCGTCGATCGGCGCGCGGATCTCGGTCCGGCGAAGCTTCTCCTCCGTGGTCGTCCGCCGCTCGAGCAGATCAGCAATCTTGTCCCTGGTTTCACGCAAGTCGCGGGTTGCCTCGTTGAGAACCTGCTTGTCGATCTGCGTGATCTGGAGTTCAATTTCGCTGATCCGGCCACGCGCTCGCGCGATCTGGGCTGTCAGTTCACCGGCCTGCCCTTCCAGTTGAACAAACGAACGCCGCAAGGGGTTGACGCGCGAAACCTGTGTCAGCCCTTGTCTTTGCAGACCTTGCAAATCGTCCAGTTCCTGCTTGGTAATCGAGGCCTGTTCCATGACCGAACGGCGCTGGGCTTCAAGCCCGACAATCTCTTCGCGGGTCTGGGCGGCGCGCTCGCGCAGCTGCGCTTCCTCGCCGCGCTGGGAGCGTCGCCGCGCATCAAAAAGCGTGGTTTCCGCATCGGCCAGTGCCAGGACTTCGACTTCGCCGAGCCGGCTTTTCACGCTGGCAGGAAACACAATCG
>JAPLOU010000039.1 GCA_026400535.1 Hyphomicrobiales bacterium | reverse complement strand
TTCATTCTGGTGACACGCGAACCGGACGTGCGCACCGTGATGCGCGTCAACGCCAACCATTGGGACGTCGCGAACGCCAATCACGGCATCACTGAAATCGTCTATCGCCCGATCCCCGAGGCGGCGACCCGCGTTGCAGCACTCCTGTCGGGCGAAATCGACTACCTGCAGGATGTACCGGTGCAGGATATCGCCCGGCTCCAGACCGCGAATGGCATCCGCGTCAATCCGGGGCCGGAGAACCGCTCGATCTTCCTGAGCATGAACGTGGGTCTTCCGGAGCTCAAATCCTCCGATGTCAAGGGCAAGAACCCGTTCGCGGATGCGCGCGTGCGCAGGGCGGTGAACACCATCATCAACCGCGAGGCGATCCAGCGCGTCACGATGCGTGGGCAGTCGACACCGATCGGCTTGATCGCGACACCCTTCGTCAACGGCTACACCAAGGAACTCGACACCTGGCCGCGTCCGGACGCAGCCGCCGCCCGCAAGCTGCTGGCTGATGCCGGATATCCGAACGGCTTTTCGGTCACGCTTCACTGCACCAATGACCGCTATGTGAACGATGAGGGCATCTGCCAGTCGGTCGTCTCGATGCTCGGCCAGATCGGGATCAGGACAACGCTGGTTGCACAATCCCTGCGCGTGCATTTCCCGGGCGTCCAGCGCGGCGAGTTTGACTTTTATCTGAACGGCTGGGGCATCCCGACCTTCGACAGCCATTACATCTTCCACGACCTGTACCGCACCAAGACCCAGAACGCGGGCACGTGGAACGGTACCGGTCTCTCGAACCCGGCGCTTGACGCACAGATCGACAGCCTCAACTCCGAGGTCGACACTGCCAAGCGCAACGCGACGATCGCCGCGATCTGGACATGGATCAAGGAGAACGACGTCTACGCGCCGATCCACATGCAGTTCATCGCCGGTGCGATGCGTTCGGAGTGGAACATCCCGACCGATGTCGAGAACTCGCCGAAAATGCGTCTCGTCAACCTGCGCGGTTCGTAGTCTGACGTCATAAACCTTGGCCGGAGTGGGCAAGACGCGCCCATTCCGGCCTTGTTGTTTCCGGTCCTGAAGCGTGTGCCCATTCTGGCATTCACTCTGAGAATGAGAAGCTTGACGTCGGCCCGCTGGTGATGTCGGTCGTCGCGTCCATTGCCTCCTCGATGTTCCGCCTTGTGGGTGATCCGATGGCCCCGACCGTGAGGCATGATATGTAGTCTGGCTGCGCCATAGATCACAATTGATCGGGACGGTCTGGAAATCGCGGTCCGGCAACCCCGGAGGCAGCGAGGACAATGGGCAGAACCATCCATGGTGGGTGTTGCGCCTACGAAGGGAGGCAGGAATGACGATCGGCGTGGGCGGTTCGACCGCGGAGGCGGAACTCGCCAGACTGAAGAACATGCGCGGCGACGTGCCCGCGATCGGCGTAGACGAGCGACTGAGGCGGATTGACAAGGCCCAGCGGTTGATGCGCGAGAAGGGCATGGACGCGCTCTGGCTCGATGTCTCCTCGAGCCTGACCTACTTCACCGGCCTGAGAATGGGGCGCAGCGAACGCTGCCATGGCGCGGTGCTGCCGGCACGGGGGGACATCGTCTATCTGTCGCCGGCCTTCGAGGTCGAGAAACTGCGGACCATGATCAGCTTCGGCGACAAGGTGGCGCAATGGGAGGAGGACGAGGACCCCACTGCCCTGCTGATCGACACCGTGCGCGGCTTCGGCGCTGGCAGCGGCTTGATCGCCCTTGATGAAGCGACACCCTTCTTCACCGTCGACGGCATGCGCAAGGCGGGCAACGCCTTCAGCTTCATCAATGGCTCGGAGATCACGGCAGCCTGCCGGATGATCAAGTCGGAGCACGAGATTGCCCTGATGCAGACCGCCAAGACCATCACGCTGGAGGCGCATAAGGCCGCCGCGCGCATTCTGCGCGAAGGCATCACCACAACCGAGGTGCAGGCCTTTATCGCCGCCGCCCACCGCAAGCTTGGCTCGGAGGGCGACGTTAGCTTCAACATCGTGCTCTTCGGCGAGGCGACAGCCTATCCCCATGGCGTGCCCTATCCTCAGGTGCTGAAGGAGGGTGACATGGTACTGGTCGACACCGGCGCGCCGGTCGACGGCTATCTCTCGGACATCACGCGCTCCTACATCTTCGGCGAACCAAGCAAGCGGCAAAGAGACGTATGGAACATCGAGAAAGCCGCGCAGGCCGCGGGCTTCGCTGCGGCGAAGCCCGGCAACCGCTGCGAGGACATCGACATCGCGGCGCGGGGCGTGATAACCGCCGCCGGCTTCGGCCCCGGCTATGCCACGCCCGGCCTTCCGCACCGCACCGGCCACGGCATCGGCCTTGACGTGCATGAGTGGCCTTATCTGGTGAAGGGCGACCGCACCGTGCTCCAGCCCGGCATGACCTTCTCCAATGAGCCGATGATCTGCATCTATGGCGAGTTCGGCGTCCGGCTCGAGGACCACATGCTCGTCACAGCAGCAGGTGCGCGCTGGTTCACCGAGCCCGCCCATTCAGTGGATGATCCCTTCGGCCTGGACCCCTGACATCGACACACGGATGCTCCTCGCCGCCATGCCGGACCTTCCTGCGCTGTGAGGCGCCCGTGTCGAGGCGCCCGTTCGGCACAGGATGCTTCGCCAAGCGCCCGGGAACCGGATGGTGCTGCGTTGCGCGCATGGCCGACTGCGCCGATTGTGTACAGACTGTCTACACAGTGCCGCGAATACGGATTTACAAATTGCCGGGGTGTGCTTCAATCAGGCGCAGATTTCCGATTTCTGTCGGTCAGACAACGTCGAAACATGGGGAGTGTCCAGGGTCATGGTGCAGAAACTTTCACGCCGTCAGACTGCCATTTCAATCGGTGCCGGGGTGATGATGGCCACCTTGGGTCCGGCGCATCTCGCCGTGGCGCAAGGCGCCGGCGATCCGGTCCGCAAGATCGTGCTGATCTCCGACACGCAAGGTGCCGTGCCGCAGGCGTTCCAGGCCGCCCAGCTCATCGCGCAGGCCTGGAAGCAACTCGGTCTTGACGTCGAAGTCCGTCCGATGGCGCGGCAGGCGCAGACCCAGCTTGTCTGGTTCGACCGCGACAAGTGGGACACCACCATGTGGCGCATGGTGGGCCGGCCCGAACGAAGCGACCCCGATGAAATGACCTTCAACCTGTTTCACTCGTCGACCGCCCCGCGCGGATTCAACTTCGTCGGCTACAACAGTCCCGAATACGACAAGGTCGCCGAAGAGCAGCGTCAGACGGTCGATCCGGCTGCGCGGCAGAAGCTCGTGCGGACAGCGCAGGAGATCGTCAACCGCGACCAGCCCTACGCCTTCCTGGTGCATCCGAACACGCTGCAGGCTTTCAACCAGTCGGTGTTCGACCCCGCCAGCATCGTGGTGCAGAAGGGAGTCGGCATCCGCAACTTCTGGACCTTCATCGGCGCTGCGCCGCTTGCTGCCCAGAAAACCATGATCATCAACAGCGGTACGGCCCTGCAGGCGATCCATCCGCTCTACATTGCCGGCGCGCCGGACAGCTGGATGAACGAGTTGATCTGGGACCGCCTCGTCCGGATCGGGCCGGACGGGCTGCCACGGCCCTGGGCGGCGGAGTCCTTCAAGTTCACCGACGACAAGACCGTGGACATCGTGATCCGCAAGGATATGAAGTTCCATGATGGCAAGCCGGTGACCATCGAGGACGTGATCTTCTCCTACGAAGCGCCGATGACGACCGACAAGTCGCCCATGTACAAGCCGTTCGTCACGGACATTGACCGCGTTGAGCGCACCGGCGAGTTCTCGCTGCGCTTCCACCTGAAGCGGCCGAACGCCGCCTTCGCCACCACCGCGCTCGGACGCGTTTATGTCGTGCCCAAGCACATCTGGGAGCCACACCTGAAGAGCGTCGAGGGCAAGCCGGAAAACCTTGAATCCATCCGCGACGCGATGAACGTCGGCTCGGGTCCGTTCAAGCAGGTCCGCGCGCGCCTCAACGAGGAGATCGTTCTCGACAAGTTCGCCGAACATTGGGCCGCCCCCAAGATCGACCGTCTCGTGCTCAGGGTCATCCCCAACGCGGAAGCCGTCGTCGGCATGTTGCGCTCCGGCGACATCAACCTGTTGTCGGAGTATGGCGGCGATCCGGATGTGCTCGAAAAGCTCTCCAAGGACAATGCCACCATCAAGCTTACGCAGGAAACCGATGTCGGCATCGAGTTTCTCGCCTTCAACAACCGCCGGCTGCCCTTCTCGGACGTGAAGTTCCGCAATGCACTCTCGGCGGCCATTGACCGAAACGTTCTGGTCTCCGCGGCATGGAACGGCTACGCGGTCAGGTCGGTCAGCCACATCTCGCCCGCGATCGGCTTCTGGCATTCGGCCGATGTGAAGCCGGCGGCAGGCGGCATCGCCACCGCCAGAACCATGCTGGAACAGGCCGGATACAAGGTCGAAGGCGGTCGCCTGCGCTATCCCGCCGGTGTCAAGGAAACCCTGCAGCCTCCGGGTTGATGCAGGGTTCATGGAACCGGACAGGGCGAGGACGCTGACTTGAGCTATCTTTTGCAGCGCCTTGCCCACAGTCTTGTGCTGCTCTGGGCGGTGGTCACGATCCTGTTCTTGATGTTCCGGCTGATGCCGGGCAATCCGATGGCCGCCTATATCAGCGAGGCGCTCAACGACGAACAGCAGCAACTGATCATGGCGCAGTTCGGCCTCGACCGGCCGCTCCATGAACAATACCTGATCTATGTCTGGAACCTCGCCCAGGGCAATCTGGGAACATCGTTCTTCCGGCGCGAACCGGTCTGGTCGATCATCCTGTCGGCGTTGCCCAACACGCTGGTCCTGACCATGACCGGGCTGGTGCTGGCCTATGCCTTCGGGATCCTCGCCGGCGCTTGGCTCGCGACCAAGCGCGGAACGCTGGCGGAAGGCATCCTCGTCCCGATGGCGCTGGCGACGCGCGCTGCGCCGGAGTTCTGGCTTGGCATGATCCTGCTGACTGTTTTCGCCTTCTCCCTTGGCTGGCTGCCGGCAGGCGGCGCGAACAGCGCCGGCATGTTCTTCGACAGCGACTTGCACAGGATCTTCAGCCGGGATTTCCTGCTGCACCTGATCCTGCCTGCCGTCACACTTGCGCTCTATTTGCAGGGCCTGCCGCTGTTGCTGATGCGGTCCACCATGCTTGAAGTCCTGCACGACGAGTTCGTGACCATGGCGCGCATCAAGGGCCTGTCGGAATGGCGCATCACGTTGCACCATGCGGCCCGGAACGCCTTGCTGCCCGTGGTCACAGCCTTTGCGCTGGGTCTCGGCGCCACGCTGGGGGGCAATGTGGTGGTCGAGACCGTGTTCTCCTGGCCCGGGCTCGGCAGACTGCTGGTGACGGCCGTGTCCCAGAGCGACTATCCATTGGCGCAGGGCGCGTTCTTCGTCATCGCGGTTGTGCTGATCGTTCTGAACCTGGTGGTGGACGTTCTTTATGGCCTCCTCGACCCGCGGGTGTCGCATGGCCGCTCCTGATATGGCAGCGCGCCGCACGACAGTGGCATCTGGCCTGGCCAGCAAGCTGGCGCGCCTGCTGCGGGACCCGTTCACTGTGGCAGGGCTGACAATCTACGCCGTCCTGATCATCGTCGCCGTATTCGCCGACCTGTTGATGACCCATGATCCGGGCGAAATCCTGTTCCGCGCCAACGGGCGGGTCGCCGCGAACCAGCCTCCCAGCGCCGCCTACCTGCTCGGGACGACCAATCTGGGGCGGGATGTCTACTCGCAACTCATTGGCGGCTCCCGGATCGCACTCGTTGTCGGGTTCACCGCTGCAATCTGTGTGGCAGCCTTCGGCACGTTGATCGGGCTGCTGGCCGGCTACTTCGGCGGCAAGCTCGACGCCATTCTGATGCGGCTCGCCGATCTCGCGCTGGCGATCCCGTTCCTGCCATTCGCCATTGTCCTGGCAGGCTTTTCCCGCTCCAGCACCACCAACGTGATCGTGGCCGTCGTGCTCTTGCTCTGGCCCAATACGGCCCGCGTCATCCGTGCGCAGGTCCTGACCGTGAAGGAGCGTGCCTATGTCGAGGCAGCCCGCGTCACCGGCGCATCCGACGCCCGCATCCTGTTCGTCCATGTCGCACCGAACATCCTGCCGCTGACGTTCCTTTACGGCTCGGTGGCGATCGGCTGGGCCATTCTCACCGAAGCCGCGGTCAGTTTTGTCGGCTTTGGCGACGCCAAGAACATCTCCTGGGGCTACATGCTGCAGGATGCGTTCGTGTCGCAGGCCTTGTCGCGGGGCAGCTGGCACTGGTTCGTGCCACCGGGCCTGTGCATCATTCTTGTCGTCATCGCCGGTTTCTTCATCGCGCGCGGGGCGGAAGATGTCCTCTTCCCGAAGCTGAGGTCGTGATGTCGAATCAGCCTGTCCTTGATGTCCGGGACCTGAGCGTCGAATACAGGACGGCCCGCGGCGTCGTGCGCGCGGTGGACGGGATCAGTTTCTCAGTGCCAAAGGGCGCAATCCTCGGCCTTGTCGGTGAATCCGGCTGCGGCAAGACGACCGTGGCGCGCAGCATCACCGGCGTCCTGCACCAGAGCGCAAGGATCGCGGGCGGTGAACTCCTGCTGCATGGCCGCGACCTCGTCAGCGGTCCGCCCAAGGCATGGCTCGACGCGCGCTGGCGCGAAATCTCTTTCGTGCCGCAAAGCGCCATGAACTCGCTGGACCCGGTCTATCGCATCGGCAACCAGATCGAGGAGGTTCTGATCCATCGCGGCGGCAAGACAAGGGCCGCGGCAAGGGCACGCGCCAGCACCCTGTTCGAGATGGTGGGCCTCAACCCAGGACGGCTGGACGAGTATCCGCATCAGTTCTCGGGCGGCATGCGCCAGCGCGTCGCGATCGCGCTGGCGCTGGCCCTCAACCCGAGCCTCGTGATCGCCGACGAACCGGTGACGGCGCTCGATGTCATCGTCCAGCGCCAGATCCTCGACGTGATCCGTGATCTGCAGCGGCGGCTGTCGTTGTCGATGATCCTCGTCACGCACGATATCAGTGTGGTGGCCTACCTGTGCGATCAGGTGGTGGTCATGTATGCTGGCCGCGTGGTGGAAAGCGGTGGCACCCGCGATGTCCTCGAACGGCCGCGCCATCCCTATACGATGGGGCTGACCAACGCGTTTCCCGATCTCGAGAGCGCGGCCCATGATCTCGTCCCGATCGACGGCAGCCCGCCCGATCTGTCCCAGTCGCTGGCCGGCTGCCGCTTCCAGCCGCGCTGTCCCTTTGCCCTGCCGGTCTGCAGCAGCGATGATCCGCAAACAAAGACTGCCGGGTCCGGCACGCGCTTCGCCTGTCATCGCCATGCGGACAGCGACATGCTCCGGCGCCAGTCGCGTGACATCGCCACATGGCAGAGACCGCAATGACCGCGGCGCAAACATCGGCACATCCGCTTGTCGCAGCCAGCGGCCTGACCAAACGCTTCGCCGCGCCGCGCAGCCTGTCGGACATGTTCAGCGGGCATCAGCCGCATGTTCACGCCGTCGACGGGATTGATCTGCGCATTGCCAGGGGCGAGAGCGTCGGACTGCTCGGGGAGTCAGGCTGCGGCAAGACCACGACCGGCCGGTTGCTGCTGAAACTCACCGAACCGTCCGCCGGCAGCATCGCCTTTGACGGCGTCGCCATCGACACGCTCAAGGGCAACGCTCTCACGGCCTTTCGCAAGCGCGCGCAACTTGTCTTCCAGAATCCGTTCGATGCCCTGAACCCGCGGTTCACCATCGAGCGGGTGCTGGCGGAGCCGCTGGTCAACACCGGCGTCGAGCGGGCGAGCCACAGCGACAAGGTCGAGAAAGCCCTGGCGCAAGTCAGGCTGCCGCCGCTGTCGAGGTTTGAGGGATTGTTTCCGCACCAGCTCTCCGGCGGGCAGTTGCAGCGCATCGTCCTTGCCCGCGCGCTGGTGCTGGAGCCGGACTTCATCGTGGCCGATGAGCCAGTCTCCATGCTGGATGTGTCGGTCCGCGCCGGTGTGCTCAACGTCATGCGGGAGGTCAGGGCCACGCTCGGCCTCGCCGCGCTCTACATCTCCCATGATCTCGCACTGGTGCGTTATGTCTGCTCCACCACGCTGGTGATGTATCTCGGCAAGATCGTCGAGCAGGGGCCGACAGCCGACCTTCTGAAGACGCCGCTGCATCCCTATACCCGCGCACTGGTCAATGCCGTTCCCGTGCCGCGCGTCGACCAGAGCCACGAACCGCTGCCGATCATCGGAAACGTCTCGGATGCACGAGGCCAACCCAGGGGCTGCCGCTTCCGTGAGCGCTGCCCCATGGCCGTCGCGCGCTGCGCAGAAGAGGAGCCGCCGCTGCGCGACTGCGGCCAGGGCAGACGGGTCGCCTGCCATCTCGCCTAGAAAAAGCCTGCACAGGGAAGAGCACGATGAAAACACACAAGGACCTGCTGAAGGATGTCAGCCTCGATGCCCCATGGGACCTGGTCGAGCTGTTCTCCAGGACGCCTCGCTGGAAACCGAAGGATGTGAACAAGGGAGCCGACATGATCGTGGCGCGCCTCAAGGCTCACAACGTGCCCGTGACCGTCCACGAGCCTGAAATCTATCTCTCCGTGCCGTTCGGGGCGTCCGTGACCGTGGGCAAGACCACGATACGGGCCAAGCCGCCAGCCTATTCACGCCCGACCAAGGGCGTGACGGCCGAAATCGTCTATGTCCCGGCCGCCTATTCCGCCTCGATCGGAACCCTGTTCCAGAAGAACCAGAAGCAGTCCGATCTTGATTCCTTGCGCGGCAAGATCGCGATTTCCGAAGGCTTCGCCTTCCCTCAGAAAATCAGGGAGTTCGAGCTTGCGGGGGCCGTCGGCGTGATCGCAGTCAACCCCGGCATCGACATCCACTGGGGCATCTGCACCTCGATCTGGGGAACGCCTGACCTCGACGACCTGCCACGCAAGCCGGGCATTCCCGTGCTTGCGGTCAACAATCCCGATGGCAAGGCCCTGATCGCGCTGGCCGGAACCGGCAAGACAGTGACCCTCGCCACAGATCTGGAGGAGGGATGGTACAAGCAGAAAGTCCCCGTGGTGGAGATCCGCGGCAGCGAGGAACCGGAGAAGTTCGTATTGCTCCACGGGCACTATGACTCATGGGATGTCGGGGTCGGTGACAACGCCACCGGCGACGCCACCATGCTCGAGATCGCCCGCGTGCTGACGAAACATGCCGGCAAGCTCAAGCGGTCCGTCAGGATCGCCTGGTGGCCGGGCCATTCCACCGGCCGCTACGCCGGCTCGACCTGGTTCGCCGACCACTTCGGTCTCGATCTCGACGCCAACTGCGTGGCGCAGATTAACTGCGACTCGCCGGGCTGCCGCTGGGCGACCGAGTTCAAGGACGTCTCGTGGATGAAGGAAACCGAAGGGTTTGCCCAGGACGTCATCAAATCGGTGGCCGGGCTGGCCTCACATGGCGAGCGGCCCCACCGCGCCGGAGACTACTCGTTCAACAACATCGGCATTTCGAGCCTGCTGATGCTGTCCTCGACCATGCCGGATGATCTGAGGGCACAGAAGGGTTACTACACGGTCGGCGGTTGCGGCGGGAACATCGCATGGCACACCGAAAATGACACGATCGAGATCGCCGACAAGGACATCCTGCTGCGTGACATGAAGGTCTATCTGGAAGTGGTGGCGGGCATTGCCGATGCCGAAATCCTGCCCTTCGACTGGACAGCACAGGTCGCCGAATTCAGCACAACGATTGCCCGCTATCAGAAGGCAGCTGGCAAGGCCTTCGATCTTGGACCCGCTGCGGCTGCGACGGCGAGCCTCGGCAAGGCGCTGACCGGCTTTTACGCGGCGGCACGGACAGGAAAGATCAGCGCGCGGTCAGCCAATCACGCGATCCAGCGCCTCGCACGCATCCTCGTGCCGATCAACTACACGCGCGCGCCGCGCTTCAGGCATGATCCCGCAGTCCCTGTGCCGGCCTTGCCGACGCTGGCGACAGCGCTTGACCTCAAGGGTCTCGACAAGACCACCCTCGGCTTCGCCAAGACCCAATTGGTTCGCGGACAAAACCGATACATCGCCGCCCTGCGCGAGGCGGAAGCGCTGGTTGCCGCGGCAGGCTAAGCGCACCACAACCCAACCCGAAGCCGACAACGCACGAGACCAGCCATGCCCCTTTCCCCTACCGAAGCCGCCGTTCTTGGCGATATCTCGCTCGACACACCCTGGGAGCTTGTCGAAACCTTCTCGCGCATGCCGCGCTGGTTGCCCGACGAGGTCAATACGGGCGCCGACGCGATCGTCGAGCGGCTGAAGAAACGCGGCATTCCCGTCGATGTCCATGAGCCATCGATCTACCTGTCTGTTCCCGTCAGCGCATCGGTCACGCTGGGCGGCAAGGTGTTGCGCGCCAAGCCGCCGTCCATGTCCTTCTCGGCACCTGGCGGCGTCGAGGGCGAATTGGTCTATCTCGATGCCGATGAGGAGAAGTTCCGGTCCTATACGCGTGACCCGAAGGAAATCTTCAAGGATGGCGGTGTTGACGGCCCGACGCGGGTCGGCGGCAAGATCGCCATCCTGAACGGCTTCGCCAACCCCGGCACTTGCTCGCTGCTGGAGGAATGGGGTGCGATTGCCGCCATCGCGATCAATCCCGGGGTTGATATCCACTGGGGAACATGCACCACGGTCTGGGGTTCGCCAGACCTCGATGATCTGCCGCGCAAGCCGAACATCGCGGTCGTCGCGGTCAGCAATCCGGATGGCCAGAGCCTGATCGCCGCCGCGAAGGCAGGGCAGCGGGCGCGGGTGGCGACGGAACTGATTGAGGGCTGGTATCCGCAGAAAGTGCCCGTCGTAACCATTCCCGGCAGCGTCGAGCCGGATCGCTTCGTCCTCGTCCATGGACACTACGACTCCTGGGATGTCGGCGTCGGCGACAATGCCACGGGCGATGCGACCTTGCTGGAACTGGCGCGCGTACTGCATGCAAACCGGGGCAAGCTCAGGCGTTCGGTTCGCATCGCATGGTGGCCGGGCCATTCGACCGGGCGCTATGCCGGTTCGACATGGTTTGCCGACCACTTCGCCGCGGATCTCGATGAAGCCTGTGTCGCGCAGATCAATTGTGATTCGCCGGGCTGCCGCTGGGCCACGAGTTATCATCAGACCACAGCCATGACCGAAACGCGGGATCATGTGGCGGCCGTCATCAGCGAGATCACCGGCCAGATGCCGGTGTTCAAGCGGCCCAACCAGGCCGGTGACTACTCGTTCAACAATATCGGCATCTCGAGCTATTTCATGCTGTCCTCGACCATGCCGGACGCGCTCAGGGCCGAGAAGAACTACTATGCGGTGTCTGGCTGCGGCGGGAACATCGCATGGCACACCGAAAATGATACGATCGAGATCGCCGACCGCGACGTGCTGATGACCGACATGCGAATCTATCTGCTGTCGGTTCTGCGGCATGCCAACGCCGATGTCCTTCCGGTGAACTGGCGCGCATCTGTCGCGGAGTTCCAGGCCACGATCGACACCTATGCCAAAGCGGCCGGAGCCGCATTTGATCTTGGCCCCTCACGCGCGGCGGCGGCGGCCCTCGCGGCACGACTTGACACCCTGCATGCAAAGATCGCGTCCGGAACGTTGGACCAAAGACGGGTCAATGACACCCTGATGCGCCTGGCGCGCATCCTGGTGCCGGTAAACTTCACGCTTGAAGCCCGCTTCCGGCATGACCCGGCCTATGCGCTCCCACCCCTGCCGATGCTGGCGCACGCCACAAAGCTCTCCGGCGAGGAGCCGGTCAAGGCCGGCTTTGCCAAGACCCAACTGATGCGCGGCCAGAACCGCTTTACCGCAGCGATGCGGGAGGCGATCCGCGTGGTCGACACCGCCCTGTAACGGCGTTGACGGCTCAGACCTTTATCCGGCCCAGCGTCGCGAGAAGCGCTGCCCCGGTCCGGATGCCGTTGTGGAAGCAGTCGAGGCTCAGGTTCTCGTTGGGCGCGTGATTGGCCTCGTCGGCGTTGGCATAGGGCGTTCCGAAGGCCGGCAGACCGAGGATCTTGGTGAAGACATAATCGGGAAGGCTCCCGCCCAGCGCCGGGAAGAGCAGGGGATCCGTGCCGTTGCCAAGCCGCACAGCCTCGATGACGGCCGGCGCGAACGGGTTCTCGAAGGAGGTCTTCGATGGCAACATGCCGCCCAGGGCGATGAACGCGACATCGGGCGCATGCCGCTTCACATGCGCCGCGACCTTGCCGAACACGTCGTCCGGCGTCATGGCCTCGACAAGGCGGATGTCGCATTTGGCGACCGCCTCGCAGGGCAGCACGGTCTTGCTGCCCGGCCCGCCATAACCGCCATGAAGCCCGTTGATCGTCAGCGTCGGATGGAACATGAGCCGGTCATAGAAGGGCCTGTCCGCCGGCGCATCCAGGCGCTTGAGGCCAAGCTCCGCCATGGTTCCGGCCAGATCAAGCGGCAGCCCGGCCGCGATCTCCCGCTCCGCATTCGTCGGCGGAATGATCCTGTCGTGCAGCCCGTCGATGGTGATCTTGCCGCTCGCATCGCGCATCGTCGCAAGCAGATGCACCAATGACCAGACGGCATTGGGGGCAACGCCGCCGAAATTGCCAGAATGCATGTCGCGGCTGGCCGTCCTGGCCCGCAGCTCGAAGGATGCGACCCCGCGCACGCCGAAGGTGACGACCGGCTTGCCCGACGCGTGCAGCGGCCCATCGGCGGTGACAACAAGATCCGCTTTCAGCAGCTCGCGATGGTCCCGCACGAAGTCGGCAATATGCGGGCTTCCGATCTCTTCCTCCCCTTCGAGCAGGACCACGACGTTGCAGGGCAACGTTCCGGTCACCGCCAGATGCGCCTCGATCGCCAGCAATTGGGCGAAATGCTGACCCTTGTTGTCGCCGATGCCGCGTGCCCAGATCCGGCCATCCCGGATCGTCGGTTCAAATGGTGGGCTGAGCCATAGCTCAAGCGGTTCCGGCGGCTGCACGTCATAATGTCCGTAAAGCAGCACGGTCGGCGCGCCGGGTTTCTTGTCCCAGCGCCCCAGTATCATCGGGTGCCGCGCCGTCGGGATCGACTGCGCATCCAGCCCGAGCCTGGTCAGCATTTCAAGCAGCATGGCGCCGACCTCGGCAATGCCGATGTTCTGGGCGCTGATGCTTGGATGGCGGACATAGTCCATGACCCGCGCAACGAAGCTGTCACGGTGCCCGTCGATATGGGCGAAGACGTCCGCCAGAACCGCTTCGGAACGGTCTGCCGCGGAAAGATCAACCGGTGGCGCCATCGGGAATGCCTTCTTTTCGTTGTGGGGCTGACGCGCGGCGACCGGGCACCCGATGCCCTAGGCGGGGATGGTCAACAGCAAGGCGCCGCTGTCGTGCACGGTGACCAGCCATCCCGGCTCGACCAGCGTGGTCGCATCGAGCTGGGTGATGATGGCAGGTCCGCTGAAATGGTCTCCGGCGCCCAGCGTTCCGCGATCATACACCGGGACCATGGCCAAGGCCTGGCCGACCAGCATGGAGCGATGCGCAGCGGGCTTTGCGCCGCTTCCGGGAGGGCAGGTCTGTCGCGGCGGATTGGCGACAGCGCCCACCGCCTCGACACGCAACGTGACGCACTCGATCGGCGCATCAAGCGTGAAGCCGTAAAGCGCCTTGTGCGTCGCCTCGAAGGCTGATTCGAGCGCACGGGCCTCGCCAATCCACTGCGTCGGAACCTCGCCGCCCTGTCCGCGGTAGCGCATCAGCGCCGTCCGCGTCGAACTGCGCTGATCGACAGCGACCCGCTCGCCGACCAGCCACGCCTCCGCCTTGGCGTCGAGCTCCGCGAAGATCGCCTCCGCGACCGCGATGTCGACCGTGCCGGCGCGCGGCAGCGTACGGCTGAATTCAGCGCGGATGTCGGCACCAAGAAGGCCATCGGCACACAGAACGCCCGGCGCAACCGGAATCATCACACGCGTGACGCCCAGCAGGCTGGCCAGAGCGCAGCCATGCAGGGGACCGGCTCCGCCAAAGGGCACCAGCGTGAAATCGCGCGGATTGTACCCGCGCTCGACCGAAACCACGCGCAAGGCGCCAACCATGTGGTTGTCGACCACCGAGAGGATGCCGCGCGCGGCGGCTTCCAGCGACAGGCCCAGAGGTTCCGCAACTGTCCTGGCGACCACATCGCGGGCTGCCGACGCATCTAGACCCATGCCCCCGTCGAGCAGGCTGTCGGGCAAATGGCCGAGTGTCACATGGGCGTCGGTGACCGTCGCGACCTGTCCGCCCCTGCCATAAGCCGCGGGACCCGGGACGGCGCCAGCGCTTTCCGGACCGACCACCAGCCCGCCATTCTTGACGCGGGCGATTGAGCCGCCGCCGGCACCGATGGTGACCATATCCACCATGGGCAACGGCAACGGCCAGTTTCCAACCTGCCCGTGCTGGGTCAGCTTGATGCGGCCGGCCTCGATCAGGCAGATGTCGGCGCTCGTGCCGCCTATGTCGACCGTGATGATGTTGTCGATCCCGCAGGCGGCGGCAGCCTGCCGAGCGCCCACGACACCCGCCGCTGGGCCTGACAACGCCGTCGTGACCGCTGCCTGGCGAATGCGCGGCGCACCGGCCACGCCACCATTGGATTGCATCAACATCAGCGGAGCGGCAACCGACATGTCCTTCAGACGGTCCTCCAGTCGGCCGACATAGGTCGAGACGCCGGGCGTCACGACGGCGTTGAGCGCGGTCGCAAGGGTTCGCTCGTATTCGCGTACCACAGGCAGGACATCAATCGAGGCCGTGATGGAAACGCCCGGCAGTTCCTCGGTGAGGATCTCCGCCACGCGCCGCTCATGGACCGGATTGGCATAGGCGTGCAGCAGGCACACCGCGACAGCCGACACACCCCTCTTGCGGCAGGCCTCGGCCGCGCGGCGCACGCTCGCTTCATCAAGCGGCTCAAGCACGGCCCCGCCGGCTGCGATTCGTTCGGTCACCTCGAACACCCGCGAGGCGGGAACCGGACGGGTCGGCTTGATCCAGGCGTAGAGATTGGCGCGGCGCGGAATGTCCTGCCGACCGATCGACAGCACATGGCGGAATCCCGCCGTTGTGACCAGAGCCGCCCGTGCGCCCTTGTTTTCGAGAATCATGTTGGTGGCAACCGTGGTGCCATGCAGCACGCGGTCGAGCTGGTCGGGCGCCCGGCCGGACTGGGCCAGAGCCAGAAGCACGCCCGCCACGAAAGCCTGCGAGGGATCGGACGGCACGCTTGGCGTCTTGGCGCGCCAGACAGCACCGGTTGCCCGGTCCTGCAGCGCCACATCCGTGAAGGTGCCGCCGATGTCGACCGCGACCGACAGTGCGGTATCAGACGAGCGCATCGACATACTCCGTGCGGTGAAAGGCGCCCGCCTTGGGCCGGTTCGCGCGCAGCCGCGCGGTCGTGGCCTCATCTACCGCTTCATCGACGATGGCGACGCCATACAAGGTCCGGGCGGCAGCTTCGCTGACATAGCCGCCAAGCACATCCTCAAGCACCTCTGCGGAAGGTCTGTCATGGGGGTGACCATGACCGCCACCGCCACCGGTCTCGATCCTGAGGATATCGCCCCGTCTGAGCACATGGCCATCGGACAAGGGCGGCAGCACACGCTCGGACGGCAGGCCGGCATTGACCGTGACACGGCCCACGCCGCCGCCCATTCCCCCGGCGATGCCCCAGGGCGGATTCTTGACGCTGTCGATGCGCACGCCGAAGGTGGCTTCATCGGCGAGGATTTCGTATTCGCGCAGGATGCCGCAGCCGCCCCGGTGGCGACCCGCGCCGCCGGAATCCGAGACGACGCCATAGGCGCGCAGCCGGACCGGGTAGCCAAGTTCGAGAAACTCGACCGGGTAGTTCTCCTGGGCAACGAAATAGACCGCATCGATGCCATCCGCCGTCGGACGTGCGCCATAGCCGACGCCGATGCCGTCTGCGAGAAGGAACGGCTGCCGCACGCCAGTATGATCGCGATAAACGCCGCGCATCATGGTGATCACATAGGCGGAATGAGCCGCCGGGGCGCTACCGCCGGCGGCATTGACCAGCCCGTTGAGAGCCGCCAGAACACGCATCATGGTCAGCCCGCGCATGCCGAGTGGCGCCGGGAACTTTGGCCAGAGCAGCGAACCCTCGCGCAGGCGCACGTCGTCGAGCGCACGCGGCCCACCCGCATTGCAGACCTGCGACGGATCGCCGCCAAGATAGTATAGCCCGAGCGCCATCCCCGGCACGCCGGGATTCATCAGGAAATTCACCGGACCATAGGCCTGATCATCGGTTTGCGTCGCGTCGAAGATGAAGCGGTCCTCTCCATCCGCGCCGGCCTCGCGCGTCAGAGCGAAGCGGATCCGGAACGGACCGCTGCCATGGCCATCGGAGTCGATCGCGTCGGTGAAGCGGTGCGTGCCGTAGGCGAAGGTTTCCGACAGGCGCGTGCGCACGAGCCGCCGCGTGCGCTCCAGCAGTTGCTCCAGCACATCCTGGACTGTGTCGGGGCCAAATCGGGCAAGGATCTCTTCAACTCTCCTGACGCCCAGATCGATGCTGGCCATCAGTGCGCGCATGTCGCCCTGGCTCTGGCCGGGATAACGCGAGTTGCGGTGGAAAATCGCCAGAGCCGCCTCGTTCGTGACACCCTGATCGATCAGCTTGGTCGGCGGGACAACAATGCCTTCGTGGAAGATGTCAGTCGCGTCAGGGCTAATCGAGCCGGGTCTGAGCCCGCCAATATCGGCAAAGTGGGCCCATGCCATAACGAAGGCCGAACGGCGGCCGTCCAGAAAGACCGGCGCGATCAGCACCTGGTCATTGGAGTGCGAGATCGCGCCACGCGAACCGTAGCAGTCATTGTACCAGTAGACATCGCCGGGCTTCATGCTGTCGAGCGGAAAGGACGTGATGACCGGGGTCGTCATGTCGCCGAAGATCGGCACGTTGGATCCCACCGCCATCACGCCATCACGATCAAACAGCGCGGTGTAGAAATCCTTCTTCTCACGGATGAAGGCCGAAATCGCGGTGCGCTCGATCAGCGCTTCCATTTCAGTCTGGGCGGCAGAGATCGCGCCACGCACGATTTCGACGGTCACCGGATCGGATGATAACGGCATGGCCGCGAGATCGCGTTTCGTTTCATACCCCATGAACACCCCCGCCTTGTCCGATGATCATGTGAGCCCTGATTTCCAAAGTCGAGTTGTGAATGCGGCATGCAGCCTTGAGCGCCGATCGCATCAGGCCGACCATTCCGCCATGACCAGCGCCGCGACCGTTACCGACCGCAGATAGTCGGCCACATCGACCCATTCGTCATGGGCCCCGTTCTGCGTCAGATCGCCCCCCAATGGACCAAGGCCGACCGTCGGGATGCCCGCCTGGACCATCGGCACCCGGATGTCGCTGGACGTGTGAAGCGGGTTGACGAAGGGAGCCTGACCCGTGACCAGCGTCACCGCGTCGCTGACCGTCTGGTAAAGCGGGTGGCTGTCAGGGACTTCGGCCCCCGTCACACCGGCGATCCAGTCGATCCTGGGAGGGGTGGTGCAGAGCCATTCATCGGCCCGCGCCGCCGCCGCCAGCGCGTCGGCCACCTCGGACTGAACATCCTCAAGCCGCTCTCCGGGCGGAAAGGCGACCGAGACGCCGAAACTGCATTGCTCCGCAATCCGGGTCGACTGTCCCACCATGCCGCAGATCAGGTTTGCGACGAGGATGTTGGTCGAACGCCCGACAGCCCTGTCAAGGGCCGGATGATGGGTCCGGGCGGCACGCTCTTCGCCCAGCCTGTGCAGGGCTGCAATGAGCGGAATGGCCTTGTCGAGCGGGTTCACCGCCCGATGGGCGAATGCCGTGTGGCAAGGCTCGCGCGTCTCCGGCAACCGGCCGGACACGGTGACCTTCAGCTCCAGCAGACCCGAAGCGACAGCCTTGATCTCACGCATCCCGACGCCGGACTCCGCCGGGTGCATGTATACCGCGGCATCGGCGCGGAAGCCGGCATGCAGGACCTGGAACACCCCGCGGGCATGACGTTTGCTCGGGGTCGAGGCAAGTGTGATGGCGCCCGCCGGTGTGACGCCGGCAGCCACAAGCGTGGCCAGGGCTTCGACAAATCCGGCCACGCCGGCGAGGTCGTCCGCAACGCCCCAACCGTAGAGCCGTCCGTTCTCGATGATGCCGGCAAAGGGGTCATGCAACCAACGTTCCACATCCCTGACCGGCTCGCCATCCGGATGGGCAAAGAAGATCACGCTGCGGCCTTTCCCCGCGCCGCCAAAATGCGCCACGATGCTCTCGCGCGGCGCGGCATTCATGACCGCGGCAGAGGCGAACTCATGGCGGACCGGCACATCCTCCGGGCGATAGACAAGGCGCTCGGCAGTGCAGCCGAGTGCCTGAAGTCGCGCCGCGACATGATCCTGGACCGCTGCCTCGCCATGGCGCGACAGGGCGATCAGGTCCTTCAGAAACGACAGGGCGGCGCCAGCGCGGCTCTCCGCCGTCGCGACCAGATGGGCTGCCAGACGTTCAGAATCATGCGCCATGGCCAGACCCGTTCAGCGTGACCCCCGCATGGACAAGGGCTGCCCGGAGCCTTGCGAATTCGGCGGCGCCAGCAGGCGGCTGCGGAGGGCGCACGGTTGCCGATAGCAGCTTTCCCATCAGCACCAGACAGGCCTTGAGGCGCGCTGTTGCCCGCCCGCCGGGCGCATCGCGGTAGATCGCGACTGACAGCGGATAGATCAGATTGTGCACCCGCATGGCTTCGGTCCAGTCCTGCCGCTGCGACGCGTCCCAGAGCGCCACCACAAGATCCGGAACGATTGCAGCAAGACTGACCTGGCTGCCGGCGCTGCCGATCATATAGCTGGTGAGAAGGTGCTCGTCGCCCGACCCCAGAACGATGAATTCAGGACGATCGCCCTTGAGCATCCGCAAGTGTTCCTCATAGGCGGCGATCTCCCAACTGCCCTCCTTGATACCGATGATGCGTGGCATCGAGGCAAGCGCCTGCAAGGTCGGTCGGTCATAGGCGAGATGACCAGCCCCAACCGGCGCGCCATAGAGCAGAACCGGCAGGTTGCAGGCAGCCAGCACATGGCGGTGATGGATCAGGGCAGCCTCGGGATCGTGGCCGAGTGCGAAGCTGTTGGGCGGGAACACCAGAACAAGATCGGCGCCGGCGTCCTCGGCTGTGGCCGCATCGCGGGCCACATCGAGGCTGGATTCGGCATTCACGCCCGCGCACAGCAGACAGGCCGCGGGGACACTGGCGCGGGCGATCTCGATGACCCTGCGCTTCTCGGCCGCCCCGAGCACAAAATTCTCACCAGCATGGCCGTTGATCAGCAGGCCGCGAATGCCAGGCACGCGGGACACTTCGGCCACATGCTGGGCAAGGCGGGCCTCATCGATGGCGAAATTCTCCGTCATCGGTACCACTGTGGCGGCGTGGATCCCGGACAGGCGCGATGCCGTGATCTGTGTCATGCGGCCCTCTCGAAGGGATCAAGCAAGCGGTCGATCGGGAAGAGCGGCATGGCCGGCTCGCGGCCCAGGATGCGCTCGGCCAGCAATCTGGCCAGGTAGGGTCCACTGGTGTAGCCGGAGTGGACGCTGCCACAAACATAGGCATCCGGCACGCCAGGGACCGGACCGACCGCTGGCAGCGCATCACGGGTTTCGGCCTCCAGCCCTGCCCAGGCCCGCGCCAGCCGGGCCTCCTTCAGCGCCGGGATGGCATGACAGGCAAGGCGGACATTCCCGACAAGCCGGTCGGGCAGGAGTTCGTAACCGCCGCGTTCACGGTCGCCACGCGCCTGCCAGCCACCGCCGATGACGGTCGTTCCGTGCGGATACTGCTTCAGTGACAGAAGGCCGCTGGCGATCCCGATCACTGTCCGCATTACTGGACGCTGGCGCTCGGTGACGGCGAGTTGATTGACCAGGACCTTGATCGGCACGGTCACGCCGAGCCAGCCCAGCATACTCTCGATCCAGACGCCGCCCGCGATGACCAGCCGGGCCGCCTTGACCGGAGCACCCGTCGTATCGACCTCGAAGCAGCCCTGCACGCGTTGCACGGCAGTGGCCGCCGTCTCCTCGAGAATCGTCACACCAGCCTCGATCAGCGCACGGCGATAGGCCAGTCCCGTCAGGTAGGCATTGGCGAAACCGTCGATCTTGCAGTGCCCCGCCAGCATCACGCCCGGCCCGAGGCCCGGTTCGACGAGCCGGGCGGCCTTCGCATCGACGAGGTCGATCGGAGCGCCGGCCTCACGGCGCTTGCCGGCGCGATAGGACAGCAGTTCCGCCTCGGCCTGCGTGAACGCCAGCGACAGCCCGTCACAGACGACGACGCCGACGTCATGGCCAAGCCATGTCGCCGCGCTCGCCCACATCGCATGGGCCTCGAGCGCGTACGGGATCAGCGCCACGCGTGTCATCTGCATGGTCAAGGTCCCGGCATTCACCCCGGACGCCTCGCGGCAGAGGCTTCCGCGCTCGACCAGAACGACAGTCATCCCGCCACGCGCGGCAAAGAGGGCCACGGTGCAGCCATGGATGCCGCCGCCAACCACACACAGGTCGTACCGGGCGCTCATAGCGGCGCAGGCTCCGGGACGGGAATGTCGCCATAGTCGAAGGAGCCGACGAGATCACCGAGCGGCACCGGCCGCAGGGGCGGCCGGCCCGTCCACGCGCCAACCTCTTCACGCGAGCGCCGAGACCCGAGCGCCACCAGTTCCTGTACGGTATCGCCGCACATCCGGCCCTGACAGGGGCCCATGCCACAGCGCGTGACATGCTTGATCTGGTTGATGTCGCGAATGCCCTCGGCCATGGCCGCGTCAATCTCGCTGCGGCTCACATCCTCGCAGCGACAGACGATCGTGTCTGGCCCGATCCGGGCCACATCGGCCGTCTGTCCCGACAGCATGGCCGCCACCGCATCGCTGAAACAGCTGGCGCGCGCGAATGCCCGGCGCAGACGGGCGAGCCGAGCGGGCTCGGTCTTCCGCCCCAGCTGCCGCGCGACGGCGAGGGCCGCCAGTTCGCCCGAGGTTCCGGCCTGGAGGGCCCCCCTGATTCCGGCACCGTCCCCAACGCAGAACAGGCCCGGAACACTGGTCTCGAAATCGGCGGTCAACTCGGGGATCCAACCGCCGTGCAGGCGGTCGAACCACATTCTTGCAGACAGAAGGCGGGGCACTTCGGTTCCGGGAACGAGGCCATCGCCGATGACCAAAGCGTCGCAGGACAGCGCGCGACGATCACCGGAAGCCGATGTGACGACAATCTCGCTGACGCGATCCGCGCCGCGCGCCTCCACAACACGATGATTGAAAAGCCAGGGCGTGCGGCTCGCGAGAACGCGGCCCATCCAGCCGCCGCCCTGTGCCAGAAGCCGAGGCTGTGTGGCGAGCGCGGGCAACGCTCCGAGCCATCCGGTGAGCCGCATCTGGTCGACCACGGCAACGACGCGGCCGCCCTTTGCCAGAATGCCGGCCGCCACCTGCGCCATCAGCGGACCCCGCCCGGCAACCACGACACGCTTGCCGGGCAGGCGGCTCTCGGACTTGAGCAGGATCGTGGCGGCGGCAAGCCCCATCACGCCTGGCATCGTCCAGCCCGGAAACGGAATCACCCGCTCATGGGCGCCGGTGGCGACAATCAGGTGATCGGCAACACAGGACATGGAGCCTTCGGGACCGAGGCTGTCGACCCGGAAGCCTTCGGTCACCGACCAGACGCGGCGGCCAAGGGCAAGCGTTACGTCGGACGCATCGAGGGCGGCGCGCAGGCCTTCGCCATGCTGGCCATCGGTCCGTGCCGGAACCCGCTCCGCCCGGGGCTTGCGCCATACCTGCCCCCCGGCCGCGGATTGCTCGTCGATCAGGATGACCGTCAAGCCTGCAGCCGCGGCGGTCAGGGCGGCGCGTCCGCCGGCAGGCCCCGCGCCAAGCACGATCAGATCGAACCGTTGCGGGAACGTCATCGCACACCGCCGCGCTCGATTGTCATTCCCGCGCGCGGGGTGACGAGACAGGCCTGCTGGCGACGACCGTCGATCACGATCGCGCATTCCTGGCAGACCCCCATGAAGCAGAAGGCACCGCGCGGCCCGTGCGCGCGCGGGCTCGACCGGAGCCAGGCGACGCCGGCTTCCAGCAGGGCGCCGGCCACGCTACCATGGGCGCTGACACGGATCGGCTGACCGTCAAGCACGAGTTCGATCGATGTGTCGGTCTCCTGCATGGTCACAACGGTCTGGCCAGATGCCGCGCGCCGCGCGCCTGCGTGACCAGCCGGCGCTCCGCGTAGTGACCGATCCGTCCGAACGACCAGGAAATGACGAAGTACAGGATCAGGATGGTGCCAAAGCAGATCAAGGCCGAGAACCCGCGCTGATTCAGCATGCGGGCTGCGAAGGTCAGCTCCAGGAACCCGATCTGCGAAACCAGCGAGGTCTCCTTGATCATGCTGACGGCATGGATGGTCGATGGCGGCAGGATCACCTTCCAGGCTTGCGGCAGGATGATGCGGAACAGCGTCTGGACGGGTGGAATGTTCAGCACCTCCGCGGCTTCCCACTGCCGTGCCGGAACGGCCTCGTAGCCGGCCCGGACATTCTCGGCTGCCAGGGCCGACATGCGCAGGGTGACAGCGGCAACGGCGATCACGAACAGGGTCTGGTTGGCGCCGGACAGCTGAAAGGCGAAGAAGACGCACATCAGCAGCACAAGGAAGGGGATCCGTCGGATGGCTTCTGTCCAGGCGATCAGCACAGCCCTGACCGGGGCAACCGGCATGACCCTCGGCAGCCTCAGCGTCGCGATCACGAAGCCGATCAGATAGCCAAGAGCACAACCGATGAAGGACACCAGCAAGGTGTTGAGCGCCGCCTGCCCCAGGAACATCATGTTCCAGTAGGTGAAGAAACGCGGCGCTTCCTGAGCGAGTTGCTGCAGCGCACCCATCAGAACGCCCTCGCCTTGACCCGGAACAGGCCGCGGCCGACGCTGTAGAGCAGAGCGGAGGCAACAATCGTCAGGACGATGTAGATGCCGGCCGTCAGCGTGAAGATCTCGATCGAGCGGAAGCTCACAGCATTGGCGTTCAAGGCCCGCGCCGTCAGCTCCTCCACGCCAAAGATCGCCGCCATCGAGGTCCCGAGCGTCATGATGATGTACTGGTTCGAGAGGGATGGATAGAGCGCCTTGACGATATGGGGCGCGATCACATGGCGGATGGTCTGCAACCGTGAGAAGCCGAGCGTCTCAGCCGCCTCGATCTCGGCCTGCGGCAATGACTGGAAGCCGGCGCGCTGGATTTCGGTGAGATAGGCGCCGGCGTTCAGCGTCATGCCGATCAGGACGGCCTGGATCGGGGTGAGCAGGATGCCGAACTCCGGCAGGGCAAAGAACAGGAAGAAGATCTGCACGAGCTGCGGCGTATTGGTGAAAAAGCTGACATAGGCCCTGACGGCAAGCCGCGCGGGCCTTGGTCCATAGGCGTTGATGCTTGCTCCGGCGAGGCCGATCAGCATGCCGAGGGCGAAGGCGAGAAAGGCGATGCTGAGCGCGATCGCCGCACCCAGAAGGAAATCGGGAACGTAGCCGACGACCTGTCCGTACTGCAGCTGCATTGAAGCGCCCGCCGTGTCGCGCCTGCCTTGATCAGAACATCGGGTTGACGGGAACCGGTGTCTTCATCGGCACGCCAAACCACTTCTCCCAGGTGGTGCCGACAAAGCCGTTGCGGTGCATTTCAAACAGCACGACGTTCAGCACGTCCTTGAGCGTCGTGTTGCCTTTCTGCACCCCGATGCCGACCCATGTGCTGGCAAGCACCTCGTCGAGCACCTTCCAGGGCACACCCGGGAAGTTCTTCATCGGTACGACGACCGATTCCAGCACGTCGACCATGGCATCCGCCCGGCCCTGCTGGAGCGCGCGGAACGTATCGGGGTAATTGTCGAGCAAGGTGACCTGCGCCTGCGGAGCATTGGCCTGAATCCAGGGAATGCCGACAGTGCCGCGCACCTGAACCAGCTTGACCTGGGCATTGGCAAGGTCTGCCGGCTTGTTGATCGGCACGCTCGTGCCGCTGGCCTTGGTCAGAACCACGACGCTCTGGGTGTGCAGCGGCACCGTGTAGTCGATCACCAGGGCGCGCTCGACCGTGCGGGTGATGGCGCCAAGCACGATGTCGATCCGATCGGCTTGCAGGAACGGGATTCGGTCTGGGCTGCCGACCTGCACGATCTCGCACTCGACCTTCATCAGCCGCGCGATCTCGCGGGCAATGTCGGCATCGAAGCCGTCAATCTGGTTCTGGGCGTTGAAGACGCCGAACGGTGGCAGGGTCGGATTGATGCCGGCCCGCAGCTTCTTGCCGGCGAGCACGTCGGCCAGCGGTTTGGCCATCGCCTCAAGCCCGAGAAGGGCCCCCGCCGTCCCCGCGGCGACGCCTGCGAGCAGGCTCCTGCGCGAAACGCGCTGCGTGATGTGATCAGTCATGGCAAGGTCCTTCTCTGGCAACTTTGTATACGATTGTTGTACAATCCGCGCAGGACGGCAAGCGCTTTCGCGGACGCTGAACGTCCGCTGCCCGTCAGCGGACGGTTGCGAGCGCGAAATCCCGAAGGCTGCGGATATGGGCTGTCACGGCCTGACGCGCGGCCTTGGCGTCACCCGCTTCAAGCGTGCCGAGAATCGCCAGGTGCTCGACGGAATCAGGCTCGAGACGATCCTTCAGCTTGGCGATCTCGAAAAGCCGCGTCGTCACGCGCAGGGCGTTGATGAGTTCGCCGATCACCGGATTGCCGCAATGGTTGATGTAGGCGCCATGCAGGTTATCGTCGGACTGCCAATGCGATGCGGTGTGGTAGGTCGTCGAGGCGCGAAGCTCCACGATTTCATGGCGGACAACCGCCATCAGCTCCCGGGGAATGCGCCCGATGGCAAGCGCGGCCGCCTCCGCCTCGAGGATCTCGCGGACCTTCAGGCTGTGGAGGTACTCGGCCAGGTCCACGCTGCGCACCAGATAGGAGCGGTTGGCGAACTTGCGCACAAGCCCCTCGCCTTCCAGTCGCTGGAGCGCCTCACGCAGAGGCGTGCGCGAGATTCCAAGCACATCGGCCAGTCTTGCCTCGACAATCTGCTCGCCACCCTTGAGGCGCCGATCCCGGATCATCTCGGAAATGGCGCGGTAGGCAAGATTGGACAGGTTAAGGCCGGCCATGAAGCGCTGTTCGTCTGGCTGATGGTCCTGATCTTCAGTCGCCCGCGTGGTGTTCATCGGCTTTGACCTTGTGATAGCTCGACCCAAGACGTTGCGACAGCCTCATGTCAATGGTCATCGCGGGTCTGCAGCTTGTTGATCACAGGTCCATAGGCCTTGCCGTAATGCGCTTCGATCCGGCGCTGCACCGCATCCCAGACCGTTGTCATCGCCAGATAGAGGATCGCCACCACCATGAAGACCTCCAGGACCTCGAAGCGCTGCTGCATGAGGATCTGTCCACGACGCAGCAGCTCCTCCATCGAGATCACGGAGGCGATCGAGGTGGTCTTCAGAAGTCCGTTCACCGAGTTGCCGAGCGTCGGGATCACCACCCGCAGCGCCTGGGGCATGACAATGAGATAGAAGCCCTGCGCGCGCTTCAGACCGAGGGAGCGGGCCGCGTCACGCTGGCCCTGGCCAACCGAAAGGATGCCGCCGCGGAGAATCTCCGACAGGTAGGCCGCCTCGTTCAGCGCCAGACCCACCATGGCCGATTGCAGCACGCTGAGCCTGACGAGGCCCAGCTGCGGCAGTCCGGTGTAGATGATGATCAATTGCACCAGCAAGGGTGTGCCCCGGAACACCCAGACATAGGTCTTGGCCACCCCCTGGATGAACCTGTTCGGCGACAACCGCATCAAGGTCAGGACCAGTCCAAGGATGAAGCCGAACAGCAGTGTCGAAGCGGTCAGAAACAGGGTGACGAGAGCACCTTGCAGCAGATAGGGATTGGCGAAATAGCCAAAAAATCCCTCCCAGTTCCATACGCGCATGCAGCCGCTCCTTCGTGTCTGGAGGCGCGACCGACAGGGGATCGAGGGCCTTGCCCCGTCGATCCCGCATCAGGTCGCTGCCGGAGTTGTCGGACTGCGGCGTCAGACTGGTCCCGGACCGTCGATCTTGAAGGCTGATCCCTCGATCTTGAGCACGCCGTACTTGTCGAACAGCGTGTCGTAGTATCCAGACGTCTTGAGGTCATTGAGCGCACCCACGACGGCTTCTGCCAGCACCTTGTTGGCAAAGGCAAAGGTTGCCACCTGCGGGAACAGGCCGGCGACCGCACGCGTGAAGTCGCCGCGCGTCTGCATGAACATGGCCGTCGCGTCGATGGCCGTCGCGGCCTGCACCTGCCCGGCGCGCAGGGCCTGGAAGGATTCGGCAAAGTTGTTGAAGGTGCGGATGTCGATGCCCGCCAGTCCCTTGGCCTTCAGCATGGCGTCGACTTCCCGGGTCCGCCGCTCCTCGATCCCGCCGAGTTCGACCGAGACCGCCTTGCCGGCGAGGTCTTCCCACTTCTCGATCTTGAGTGGATTGCCGCGCGCGGCAAGGAAGCTGACTGCCGCGCGCTCATAGGGCACCATGTACATCAGCTTTGAGCGCTCCTCGGTCCAGAAGATGCCCGTGTTGATCATGTCCCAGCGCTTGGCGGCGAGGCCCGGAACCATGGCGGCGAACTCGATCCGCACATATTCCGGCGTGAGGCCAAGGGTCTTGGCGATTTCATTGCCCAGTTCCCAGCGCATGCCCTGCAGTTGACCCCGGTCATCGACGAACTGCAACGGCGGAAGGGTCGGGTTCATCGACATCACCAGCGTGCCAGGCTTGATCAGATTGGCCGCAGCCACCTTCGCCTGCGCCATGGCGGCGCGCGGCAGCAGTCCGGCTGCGCCGGCCGCGAGCATGAGGCCGCGGCGGGAAATCAAGCCTGATGGTCCGGAAAGGGTCTTGGTCATGTGGTAGCCTCCGTGATCGTTGGATGTGAAACAAAAACACGCGACTGGAGCCGAAGCAGGCCCGCGCGCAGTGCGACGGCGACGTCAAAAACCTGCCCGGAACCGGAAGATGCGCCAGCGCTCGCCCGGTTCGGGATGATTGTATGCACAGCGTATGCCGAATAGGATGCGATGGGCAAGCAGGATCACCCCGGAACGAGAAAGACGGCAGACAATGACAAGACCGCGCAGACGGGCCGAGGCGATTTCCGTTGCCGGACCGGTCGCCCCTGAGCAGCTCGGCCATGTCCTCATGCATGAACATGTGCTGTGCGACCTCACCAACCCAGCCTGGCGCGCCGATCCGCCACCTGTGCTGGACATCACACTGTCGACGCGCTTCGCGCTCGACTACCGACCGATGGTGCCGGGCCATCATCGCCTGCATGACGAGGATGTCGCGGCCATGGACCTCGCGGCCTTCCGGCAGGCCGGCGGCGGCACGGTCGTCGATCTGACAACGGGCGGCATCGGTCCGAACCCAGAAGGCCTGAAGCGCCTGTCGGAGCGCACCGGTGTCACCATCGTTCTGGGGGCCGGCTTCTACACCGACAGCTATGCGAGCGACGACATCAAGGCCTGGCCGGTCGAGCGACTGGCCGAGACGATCATCGGACAGGTGAGCGAAGGAGCATGGGGCACATCGATCCGTTGCGGCATCATCGGCGAGATCGGTGTGTCATGGCCGATGACGGAGTTCGAGGAACGCAGTCTCACGGCGGCAGCGCAGGCGCAAGGCGCCACGGGCGCAGCGATCAACGTGCATCCGGGCCGCCATCCGCTGGCCTGTATGCAGATCTGCGATGTGCTGGAGCGCGCCGGCGCGGACCTGTCGCGGGTGATCATGAGCCACATGGATCGCACCCATCCGGAGGACGTCGACGCCGTGCTCGCCCTCGCGCGGCGCTGCGTCGTCGAATACGACTTCTTCGGCATCGAGACGTCGAACTACTGGATGGGGATCGTCGACCTGCCGAATGACTGGATGCGGATCAGGGCCTTGCGGGCGCTGTTCGACGCCGGCCTGCAGGACCGTGTCTGCATCTCGCATGACATCTGCACACTGACGCGGCTTCTGGCGCATGGCGGCCATGGCTACCGGCATATCCTCGCCAATCTGCGCCCGCTGATGCGGGATCGCGGCTGGCAGGAGAGCGAGATCGACACCTTGCTGGTCGACACGCCGCGCCGTCTGCTGACCATTTCCGCCTAGTTGGCCGCAGCCGACGCCGCCGGCAACAGGCCCATCCCGGCCAGAACCTGCCGCAGCGCCGGACGGTCGCGTTCGGGCAGGGGCAGGCGCGGAGCGCGCGGCGGCCCCATCGGCATGCCCATCATCTCGAAGGCGGCCTTTGTCCCGGAGACATACCGCGGGCCTCCGACATGGGGCAGTAATGGCAGAAGCTTGCGGTGCACGGCGGTGCCTTCATCCAGATCACGCCGATCGACGGACGCCTCGAACAATTGCGCCGACAGCCGCGGCGCCACGTTCGAGCAGACCGCGACCCAGCCTTCGGCGCCGAGCCAGAACGACTCGAAGCCCAGCACGCCCGCGAACACGGTCATCCGGTCGCCGCACAGGCGCACGATGTCGCGGACGCGCGTGACGTCCAGCGTCGACTCCTTGATGTAGCTGCAGTTCGGGATGTTCGACAATCTCGCGACAAAATCCGGCCTCAGGTCGACATTGGCCGTGGCGGGATTGTTGTAGACCATGATCGGGATCGAAATGGCGTCTGCGACCGCCTTGTAGTGCTCATACAACTCGTCCTCGGTGGGGACGCTGTAGAAGGGCGGGATGATCATCACGCCATCGGCGCCGAGCGCCTCCGCCTCACGCGAGGTCGCGATGGCGTCGCGCGTCCATTCCGCCCCGGTGCCGATCAGCACCGGCACGCGTCCGCCCGCCGTGCGCACCACGGTTTCGACGATTGCGGTGCGTTCGTCAGGCGTCACCGACAGAAACTCGCCGGTTGACCCAAGCGGGATCAGCCCGTGGATGCCCTCGGCGATCTGGAACTCGACGAGCCGCTTCAGCGCCGCGAGATCGACCGCTTTCCCGTCAGCGGTGAACGGCGTCACCAGAACCGTGTATGTCCCGCGAAAACGTCGCATGCCTGTTCTCCCCGCAGCGCTTCACCACCGGAACTCTTATGTCGTATATCGTGTGTATGCAACGCAAGGTGACGCGCAATGGTCGACAGTGAGCCGTTCGGGGACGGCCCCGAAGCCAGGACCGGCCCGCACTTCAGCTTTGCGTTCGATGGGCGGAGGATTGCAGCCAGGGACGGCCAGACCATCGCGGCTGCTCTGGCCGAGAACGGCGTCATCAGCCTTCGGCAGACAAGGAATGGCGCCCCCCGCGGACTGCACTGCGGCATGGGGGCATGCTTTGACTGCATTGTCACGGTCGACGGGCGGGCCGGAACGCGCGCCTGCCTCGAAAAGGCGAAACCCGGGCTGACCGTCGCCAGCGCCGCGCCCGAGCCAGACCAGCTCCTGCCGCTGGCCACCATGCCAGTCGCCCCGCTGCCCCGGCGCAAGGTGGACGTGCTGGTGGTCGGTGCCGGGCCGGCCGGGGCAATGGTTGCCAGTTCGCTGGCCGAGGCCGGGGCCTCGGTGCTGGTCTGCGATGAGCGCGGCAGCGTGGGCGGCCAGTACCACAAGCCGCTTATGGTCGCTGCAAAAGCAGAGCCGGACAGGCAGTTCCGGGAAGGGCAAGAGCTCGCGCGGCGACTGGCCGCTTCCGGCGCCGAAATCTGGACTGGCGCGACGGCATGGTTCGCAGCGGCGGAAGACGGCATCGGCATCGTTCATGACGGCCGCGCCCATGTCATCGAACCGCGGATCACGGTTCTGGCCACCGGCGCATCCGAAAGGCCATGTCCCCTGCCCGGCTGGACAGTGCCCGGCGTCATGACGACCGGCGGGTTACAGGGGCTGGTGCGCTCGCAGCAGGTTGTGCCCGGCGCGAGGATCGTGATTGCCGGCTCGGGGCCGCTCAATCTGCAGACGGCCGTCGAGTTGCTGAAGCTTGGCTGCAAACCGGTTGCTGTGGTTGATGAGGGACCGGGGCCTTCTGTCGCAAGTCTTCCGCACGTGATCGGAATGGCCAAGGCCGATCCGACTGCGACCCTGACCGGACTTGGCTATCTCGCGCGCCTCCGGCTCTCAGGTGTGCCTGTCCTGTGGAACGCAAGGCTGCGCCGCATCAATGGCACGGATCAGGCGAGCGCCGTCACAGTCAGCCACGGTGGCACTGACCATGAGCTCACCTGCGATATCGTCGCGCTGAACGCCGGCTTCATCCCCCAGGCCGAGATGGCGCGCCAGCTTGGTTGCGAATTGCGGCACGTCGACACCCATGTCGGAGGCCTGATGGTGGTGACCGACGCGGACGGCCTCACCAGCCTGCCGGGCGTCTACGCGATCGGCGACGGTGCGCAAATCGCCGGGGCCAAGGTTGCCATGGCGCGTGCGGAACTCGCAGCCTTCGCCATCAGGAGGGACCTTGGCCTGCCACAGGTGGGCGATCTGGCGGGGGCCCGGATCAGGCTGGCCCGGGCCGAATCCTTCCAGGCGAGCCTGTGGCACGTGTTCCGGCAGGCGCCCTTCGACGCCGCGGCGCTGGACGACGACACGATCCTGTGCCGCTGCGAGGAGGTGACCGCTGGGGCCGCCCGCCAGGCCTGTCGCAACGGCTCGCCGACACTCGCCACGGTCAAGCGGCTGACCCGCGCCGGCATGGGCCGTTGCCAGGGCCGGTTCTGTGCGGCGACGCTGACGCGTGTTGTCCACGCGGAAGGCGGTCCCGCCCCCGCCATAGCGGCCTTCTTTGCGCCCAGACCGCCGGCGCGCCCGATGCCGCTGGGCGCGATCGCCGCTGAGAAGCCGGAATGGGGCGGCCATCGCCAGACGGTTCCACCGGCGCGATCGCCGCGCATCGCCTTGCAACGCGCGCCGTTCGGTCAGCTCACGGCTGACACTGTCGTGATCGGAGCCGGCGTGGTCGGGGCCTGCGTCGCGCGCGAACTGGCTCTCGCTGGCGAGAGCGTCGTGGTGGTCGACCGCCACGAGCCCAATGTGCAGGCCTCCGGCGCCAATGCCGGCAGCCTGCATGTGCAGTTGCTGTCCTTCGACTTTGGCAAGAAGGCGGAGGCGGGCGGCCAACCCGCAGCGGAGGTTCTGCGAATCGCCCCTGCCGCCATCAGCCTGTGGAAGGACATCGAGGCGGCAGCAGCCGAGGATTTCGAGATCTCGACCCCTGGCGGCCTGATGGTCGGCGAGACCGAAGACGAGATGAGCTTCCTGCGCCAGAAGGTCGAGCTTGAGCGCAGCTATGGCATTGATGCGAACATCATCGGCGCCAACGAGCTTCGTGCGCTTGAGCCGCATCTCGCAACCCGCTTTCTCGGCGCCGCCTATTGCCGCGACGAGGGCAAGATCAATCCACTGACGGCGACGCTTGCCGTGGTCCGGCTGGCGCAGCTGGCGGGCGCGCGCTTCGAGAGCTTTGCCGGCGTCACCGGACTGGCCCATGACGGAACGCGCTGGCGGATAGAGACCGAGGCAGGCACGGTGGCGGCGCGCCGCGTTGTGAATTGCGCGGGCGGTTGGGCTTCGCGGATCGCGGCCATGGCCGCAGCGCCGATTCCCGTCTCCGGCGCGCCCTTGCAGATGATCGTGACTGAGCCGGGGCCGAAGCTGGTCAGTCATCTCATCGCCCATGCCGGCCGGCATCTCAGTCTGAAGCAGGCGGATACCGGCGGATTGATCATCGGCGGGGCCTGGCCTGCCGCCATGGATCCCGAAACCGGGGCCAGCCGGGTCGAGATGGCAAGCATCGAGGGCAATGCCTGGGTTGCGGCGCATGTGTTGCCAGCGGCAGCGGCGTTCAACATTGTCCGCGTCTGGGCGGCCATGAATATCCACATCGACGGGGCGCCCATCTTGGGCGAGATGCCGGGAGCACCGGGCTTTTACAATTGCGTGACGTCGAACGGCTACTCGCTGGCGCCCGTCGTGGCGCGGATCACCGCTGATCTGATGTTGCGTGGCCGATCCGATCTGCCGAGTGATATCTTCTCGCTGGCGCGCTTTGCCGGCGCGCGCAGCTAGCGCAGGGGCAGGCCACGATTGTGGCGGCGCGCAGCCGCCAACAGCAGGCCGGCCGCGATATTGTCCTCAAGCCCGCGCCCGTCCGACAGGAACAGCACATGACCGGCCCGCGGGGCCGGAACGGCACCCGCAAGAAGGTCCCCCAGCGACACGAGCCGCTCTGGCGCAAGGCTTTCAACGGCGGGCTGCCCCGCCCACTGCCGCCTGAGACGCTGCGGATGATCCGACACGACGAGAGCTGCACCGGCAACGAGTTCGGGCGCAATCTCGTGGGATTGGGGCAGGAAGGGGCCGACGCAGGCCAGGACATGCCCATGCTTGATTGGCTTGCTGAGCAACGGCACGTCCGAAAGGCTCGCGGTCACCGTGATCGTGGCTTCAGCCGCGACCGCCTCGGGCCCTTGCAGCCGGCGCGCCGGCAAGCCGGTCGCGGCGGCGATATAATCGACCATCCCCTGCGAACGGGCGGTGTTGCCGGCGGCAGACGCCACGAAGAAGCCGGCGGCAAGCCCCGTCGCGGTGAAGACGCGGGCATGGGCGCGTGCCTGCCGGCCCGTTCCGACCAATCCGACCTGCGTCGGCAGGACGATTCCGGTGAGGCGGGCAAGCGCCCTTGCGGCAAGCGCCGACGTCGCCGCTGTGCGCAGCGCCGTCAGGCTGCGCGCTTCGACGAGCGCGACCAGTTCCCCGGCCCGGGCATCGGCAACAGCCACAATGGCGTCGATCTCCGACTTGCCGCTGCGTGTCCGGGCGGGATCGCCAAACAGAACCTTCGCGGTCGCAAGCCCCGTCGCCGCGTCATGGGCCGGAAACAGGGTGAGGTATCCGCTTCCCGCGCCAAGCCCGTTCATGCGGACAGAATCGGGCTCGGCCATGCCGCCCCCTGCCAGGCGTGCGAAACCCGCCGCTAGAGCCTCGACCAGCGCCGCCGGGTCCAGCAGGTCATCGACATCCTGGTCCGACAGGAACATCATCTGACTTCGCCTTGTTCTCAATGCCATGCCAGCAGCGGCGGTCGGGCCGGATGCCAAGCCGAGCTGTTCCTGGCACAATTGACATCGCCACGGGGCAATGCTTGGTTTGCATACGTAACGTATACAAAGGACAAGCGGGTTCGTCACCTCCCCCGCACCTTCCGCAGAGCGGGACGGGATGTCCGGCCAACCGGGAGTTGGGCATTCCGTCCACGCGATTCTAATCCTTGCCCGCCGGCAATCCGCCGGGAGCCGCTCCGGAGACATGTCTTGCCTCACCTCGCCATCACGCGCCTGAGTGCCGACTATGGATCGACCCCCGTGCTGCAGGATGTTGACCTCATGGTCGAACGGGGCGAGATCGTTGCCGTGATCGGGCCCTCGGGGTCGGGCAAGAGCACCTTGCTCAGGGTGTTGACCGGGCTGCTGAAGCCGCGCTCGGGAACAGTCGCAGTCGCTGGCGACCTGGTGGACTATGGCAGCGCAGCAGCGCTGCGCCGGGTGCGCGACCGTTTCGCCATCGTCTTCCAGCAATACAACCTGTTCCAGAACATGACGGCGCTGCGCAACGTCACGATCGCGCCGACCATTGTGAAGAAGCGCCCTGCCGCTGAAGTCGAGCGCGAGGCCAGGGCCTTGCTGACCAAGGTCGGTCTGGCGCACCGCATCGACGCCTACCCCGACGAAATGTCGGGCGGGCAGCAACAGCGCGTCGCGATCGCGCGGGCGCTGGCGCTCAACCCGGACATCCTTTTGCTCGATGAAGTCACCTCGGCGCTAGACCCGGAACTTGTCGCGGAAGTCCTCGACACCATCCGCCTGCTGGCCAGCGACGGAATGACGATGTTGATCGTCAGCCACGAGATGGGTTTTGTGCGCGAGGTCGCCAGCAAGGTCGTCTTCATGGCGGACGGACGGGTGGTCGAGGTCGGTCCGCCGGCGCAAATTTTCGATGCGCCGCAGACGGCCCGCTGCGCGGAATTCGTGCGCCGCATCCTGCGGCATTGAGACCGGAGCGACGTGATGACCGATGGCATGCGGCATCTGAACGGCGCAATCGACGCCCACGTTCACACATGCCCCCACATCAATGGCCGTCGCATCAACCTGCTCGAATCGGTCCGCCAGGCCGCTTCCGCTGGCATGCGTGCGATCGGGCTCATGGACAATTTCCAGAACTCTTCCGGCTACGCCGCGCTGGCCATGGCGGAACTGGGTCATCTCGGCGTCGACGTCTTCGGCGGCCTTATCATGCAGCCGACCGCGGGCGGCATCAGCTATGAAGCGGCGAGAAATGCCGTGGACTATGGCTACGGGCCGGGAACAGGCGCGCGCTTTGTGTCGCTGCCGACGCATCACACCCGCGCCGTCGCCCTGCGCGAGCGGCGCAGCCCCGCCTTTCTCGAGACGACCTTCTGCGTGCCGGCAAGCGGCAGGGTTCCCGAGCCTGTGCCGGCGATCATGGAACTGTGCGCCGAACGCGACATTGTCTTCGACTGCGGCCATGTCGATGGCAAGGAGGCGGTTGCACTGGCGCAGGAGGCCCGGCGCAGGGGCGTGACCCGTTTGCGAACCCATTGCGGCGGCTACGATGCCGCGACCATTGCCGAGATTGCCGCTCTGGGCGGTTACTGCGAATTCTCGTTCTTCGCGCTCACCCACGCCACGCAGGTCGGACTGACCCATGCCGATCCCGAACAGCACCGCATTGCCGGTCAGACCATCCAGGATCTGGCGCCCCGCATCCGTGCGGCGGGCGACCGCGCGATCGTCTCCAGCGATGCCGGCATCGTCCTGCTCGCTCCGCCCGTCGAAAGCTTCCGCCAGTTCATGCTTTTGCTGGAGTCGGAGGACTTCGACGAGATGGCGATCCGGCGCATGAACAGCCAAAACCCTGCCGCCCTGTTCGGGATCGGCGCGGCACGACCAACAGCAGGAGGGACAGCGGATAATGGCTTGTAGACGGATCGCCGTTGTTGGTGCCGGCGCAATCGGCGGCGTCGTGGCGTGGCATCTGGCGGAGGCGGGCCATGATCCGCTGATCGTGGCCCGCCCGCAGACAGCGGCCATCCTGAAACACCGCGGCATGACGCTGACCGGGCCGGCATTTTCGCGCACGATGCCGATCCGCGTCTGCGATGATGCCCATGCCGCAGGCGTTCAGGATCTCGTCCTCGTCGGTTTCAAGGCCCATGACTGGGAGGCCGGGCTCGTGCTGGTGATGCCCCTGATCGGCCCGTCAACGATCATCGTTCCCATGCTGAACGGCATTCCGTGGTGGTATCTTGAGGGACTTGGTGGACGGCACGGCGACGAGCGCCTCGCAGCGGTCGACCCTGCGGGCCGCCTCGGGCAGTCGATCGACACCGCGCGGGTGCTGGGCTGCGTCGTCTATATCGGGGCGAACAGGACAACGCCGGACGCCATCGGGTGGAATGGACGCAAGCGGCTGGTCATCGGAGAGCCCGCAGGTTCGGTGTCGCCCCGTCTTGAGGACACGGTGCAGCTGTTGCGGCAAGGCGGCATCGATGCGGAAGCCACGTCTGATATCCGCGCTGAAATCTGGCACAAGCTGCTGGGGAATGCCTGTTTCAACCCGGTGTCCGCGCTCACGGGTGCGACCATCGATGCCATGGCCGCCGACCCGGCGCTCAGGGAGGTGCTGCGGAAAATCATGCTTGAATGCATCGCCGTCGCCCGCTCGGTCGGTATCAGCCAGTTGCCCGATGTCGAGGCAAGGCTGAGCGTCCATCCTGCAATGACCGGCGTCAAGACCTCGATGCTGCAGGATCATGAGGCGGGCCGCCCACTCGAACTGGGCGCGCTGGTCGACGCTGTCTGTGAACTGGGGCAACGCACAGGCGTTCCAACTCCGATGCTGGAGTCCCTCAGCGCACTGACGGCAGCAGCCTGGCGGAGCGCATGGCCCGGCCGCTGAGACCAGTCCTCGCCGGGGACACCTGTTGCGATGTCACCGTGCCGTGCCGCGATAGGGGTTCAAAACCGACCGCCTGAGCGAGGTGGGCCTGATCGAAGCAGCAGAGGAATGCGTGATGGTCCATGCCGAGAATGCTGAAGAGGCCTGGAGCGCCCCCACGGGCCGGCGGCCTTGCGCTTGCGGCCCAGCGGCTGATCCCGAGCGGTCGCTTGAGAGACGATCATGCGTGGCATCCGGTCTTCGGAACGGAACTTGCTGCTAGGCCTTGAGCCGCCCGTCGACGACCTCGACGATCCGGTCGCAGCGCTGCGCCAGCGCGAGATTGTGCGTCACGATCAGGAAGCTGGCGCCACCCCTGGCATTGACGCGGCGCATGAGCTCGAAGACGTCGTCGGCCGATTTGGAGTCGAGATTGCCAGTAGGCTCGTCCGCCAGGACGAGATCAGGATCCATGGCGAGCGCCCGTGCGATGGCGACGCGCTGCTGCTGGCCGCCGGACATGTTGGGCGCAAGGTTGTCGGCGACCGCCGAGAGCCCGACCTGATCGAGCAGGGAACGCGCCTTCGCCTCGATCGCCGCATTTGACCGGCCCTTGTCCACCAGGATGGGCATCATCACGTTCTCCGCCGCGGTCAAGGCCGAGATCAGCATGTGATACTGGAAGACGAAACCGATCGTATGGCCGCGCAGCCGCGTGACGGCCGCGTCGTCAAGCGTGCCGGTATCCTGCCCATGGATTGCAAGCCGCCCCGATGTCGGCTTGTCGAGCAGGCCGATGATGTTCAGCAGCGTGCTCTTGCCGGAGCCGGATGGGCCCATCAGGGCGACGAAGTCGCCGCGATTGATCGTCAGGTCGATGCCATGAAGCACCTCGATCTCCGACGTCATCCCGATATTGTAGGATTTCGTGACAGCCTCGAGGCGGATGATCTCTTCGGTCATGCCGCTCACCCCCGAATGGCGACGACGGGGTCGAGCCGCGCGGCGCGCACCGCCGGCATGGCGGCGGCCAGCACGCCGACAATTGTCGCCATCACGGCTGCGCTGGCCACAAGCGTGGGATCAAGCACGAGCGGGAACAGCTCCTTGCCGTCCGCCTGCCGGGCAAGCGAATGCCAGTAGACCAGCGCCCCCAATCCCATCGCTGCCCCGATCAGGGACCCGGCAAAGCCGAGCAGTCCGCCCTGGATCAGGAACACTTGCATGAGTTGTCCGCGCCGCGCGCCCATGGCCCTGAGGATGCCGATATCCTTCGAGCGCTGGATCACCGAGACAATCAGCACGGCGGCGATGCCGAAGGCGACGGACAAACCGACAAAGACGCGGATCAGCGTGTTGGTCGCGATCTGGGCGCGCATGGCCGAGAAGAACTGGGCGTTGGTCTTGATCCAACTGTCGGCCTGGACAGGATGCTCCGCAGCGATGCGCCGTGCGATCGTCTCGGCCGTATAGATGTCCCGCACCGTCACATCGATGGACGTTATCCCTCCCACCATGCCGATCAGCGACTGCGCCGTCCGCAGGGCGACAAAAGCCGCTCGCATGTTGGCGCCCTTGTTCCCGAAATCGAGAAGGCCGGTGATCGTCAGTGTGCGGCGCGCGCCGGAGGCAGCCGTCACATTGACCTTGCCGCCGACGACGGCACCGATGTCGCGGGCCAGATCCGTTCCGATAAGGATGTCCTCGCTCGACAAGCGCGGCTGCCCTTCGACAAGGTAGTCGGGCAGCCTGACAACGAGGAAATAGGTCTCCGGCACCACCCCTGTCATACTGACGGAGCGGCTGGCTTCGCCGCGCGTCAGAAGCGCTGAGCCGGACGCGTTCGGCGACACAACCGCCACGTCCTCCATGCTGCGCGCGGCATCCATGACCTTCTGCCACTGATCGACCGAGCGGATGCGCTGGCTCGGCCGCTGGATGATCTGGTCGGCAAAGACGCCGGCGGCGGATGGCAGGGGCCGTGCCACCTGATCAGGGGGGAGAATCTGGATATGCGCCTGTGAGGTCAGCACGCGCCTGAGGAAGTTTTGCTCCAGCCCGGCCAGCATGGCCGACATAAAGACGATGACCGCGACGCCGATGGCGATGCCGCCCAGGATGAACAAGGTCTGCAGCCGCCCGTCCTTCAGGAAACGAAGCGCCATGATCCAGGCGATCGGGGCAATCCTGTTCACGGCGACACCGGCCGCAGGCGCTGCCCCGTCCGCAGGCCGGCTGTGATCGGAACAGCCGCGTCCCCCTCGCTGGCGCCCGCGGTGATCTCGATCTGGGTCGCCCCCCGGATGCCGAGCCGGACCGGCTGTCGCGTCGCACGGCCATCGCGGACGCCCATGATCCAGCCCAGGCCCGACTGCATGTCGCGCACGGCACGGGCCGGCAGGACCAGCGCCCCGATCCGGCGCGCCACCTCGATGTCGACGGAAACGGTCATGTCCTGCCTGAGGTAGGCGGGCGGATCATCGACTGTCAGCTTGACCTCCACCGAGGCGCGCGCAATGTCCACAGCCGGGCTGATGTAGCTCACCACCGCCGCCATGCGGCGATCGGCAAAGGCGTCGGCCGACGCGACGGCCTTCTGGCCGAGGCTGATCAGCCCCAGATTGCGCTCATCGATCTGAAGAACGAGCTGTGTCGGGCCGGCGGGGGCAAGCACCAGCAGCGCCCGGCCCGGCTGCACCACGGCGCCGCGCTCGACACTGCGCGAGATGAGCAGGCCGTCCCGTGGTGAGGTGATGGTCGCATAGGCCAGGCGCGCCTTCGCCGTATCGAGATTGGCCCGGGCCTGGTCGAGCTGCGTTCTGGCCAGAACCTCATCGCTGCCACCCGGGCCGGCCGTGAAAACCTGCAGCTCGGCTGTCCGCGCCTGCGCCTGCGCCACATCGAGCGCGCGCTGCGCATCGTCATAGGCAACACGCGTGGCGTTGCCGTTGCGGTAGAGCTCGGCGGTCCGGCCATAGGTCGCCTGCGCGCTGCGCAGGGCCGCCTGGGTCTGCATCAGGGACTGCCGCGCGGAGGGCAAGGTCAGCTCGGATAACTGCCGCAGGCGGGCCTCTGCCTGCGCCACGGCCCCCTCGGCTTGAACCACGGACGAGCGCAGCTCGTGCGGCTGCAGCAGGATCAGGGGTTGGCCCTCGCGCACGAGCTGCCCCTCCTGCACCAGAACGTCCGCGACGATGCCGGTGATCTGTGCGCCGATGTCAACCCGGAAGGGTGTTTCGACGTGGCCGCTGGCCACCACGGTCTGCACGAGATCACCGCGCGCCACACGGTCGACCACAATGGCGGGACCGATGGCCGCCCGCGCGCCCTGCCAGCCAGCGAAACCAAGCACCGCCAGCGCCACGAGGAGGAACCAGCGATGGGTCCAGAGAAACACCCCGACGCCCGCCCTGTTCACACCGGCGCTACCCTGCCCTGTTCGTTGAAGCATCACGTTCCGCTGCCGTTTGACGGACCAAGATGAAGCACGGCCGCAGGGACAAAGCCTTGACCTTGATCAAGACGGGTTTGGTCTGTTCGCCTCTGGACAGGCGCGGATGGTCGAAGCGCCTGCGGGCCTGCCAACCTGACGACATCGATGCGCCGCGCGCCGGCGCGCACGGCAAACCGGACAAGATCCGTCTGAACCACAGCGCGAATGAGGCCCGGTCGGAAGGCAACGACGTTGCTTCCGCCGGCAAGACGGAGGCTGTCATCGGCAATTCCGGCCTCGCCTTCGCTCAGCAGGCGTTCCCCGAAGGCTTGCGGTGCGCTGTCCTGGGTGGACGCGAAGACCGCTTCCCCAACAACAGACGGCGCTGTTCCTCGGTCAGGCGCCAGAGATCGGCGATGGCGAGGAACGTGCCCAGGGCGGGCGCGCTCAGCCGTCGGCGCCTCCCGGCGGCGACGGCGTTGGCCTAAAGGCAGTCCAGGCCGCCCTTGCCGGCGCGGCGGACGCTTGCGGGCTTCCTGATGATCCTTGTCTTGATCAGGACCCAGTCTGGATCAGGACAACGCGCACGAGCGCTGCACCGCGCCTTGGATGGATCGGCGCCACACCATGCAAGCGGCTGCACCGCCCTAGTTGAGAACCACGGGCGCCCCGTAGGGTTCCCAGGCGAGATCGCCTGCATAGCGCATCGCCATCTGCCCGGCCTCGTCGAGCGCGAACAGATGCAGCCAGCGATTGTCAAACAGGGCCCTGACGCCCTCGTGATGCCGCAGGATGCCCGTCATGGCCTCGATGGGCGCTTCGATGCAGACGGTCAAGCGCAGGGGCTCGTGCGCGAAGGCCTCGCCATCATGGACAGACTGCCATGGCAAGCCGGTGCGCAGGGATCCGCCATTGCCTTCGACCACGCCGATACCCCCGACGACATTGTGCAGGAGCTTGTTGCCCGCCCCAAAGAAACCGGGCGCGACCGTCGACGCGTAGTATTGCAGGCTGATCCAGCTGGCGACCACCACAGGCGCGGTCATGATCAGCTCCAGCACGCCGAAGCCCTGGTCCTTTGCCCAGTCATAATCATGCAGGAAGGCCTGCCCGGCGAGGCTCCTGCCGGCTGTGCGCAGTCTTGGCGCGGCAATGAAGGCCCTGCAACCTGCCAGCGCCCATTCAGGGCGTGTTTCCGCCCAGTCCCGGCTGCGCGGAGAGACATCCGCTTCGCCGCCGGCCCTTGGCAGCCTCAGCGCCCGTTCGGCCCGTGTCAGGGTTCCGGCCCTGGCCAGCCAGTCGCGCGCCTGCCGCAGGTCATCGCCATGCCCATCGGCCGCATGGTCGGCGGCATAGAGCAGGACATCATCCGTCGTCGTGTCATGCAAGGCCCCGACAAACAGCGTGTCCTCCGGGATGGCGATGCCCTTGGGCGCAAGGCCGGCCCGGACCTCACGGTCGTTCAGCAGGGCCGCCAGCAGCCGCGCATTCACCTCGCCGGAATAGCCGCCGCAGGCGCCGCAGTGCAGCGCGCTGGCATGGGGATTGTTGACGACATTGGTGCCATGGCCGGCCAGGATGACCAGTCGTGCGAAGCCCTCGGTCAGCGACATGGCCCGCAGGACGGCCTCCGCCGCCTCCGTGCGCGCACCCAGATCGAGCACCGGATTGAGGCGCGGGGCACGATCGTCCGGAGTGGCGTTCGCCGTCAAGCCGAGCGTGTCCCTGACCAGTTTTGCGGCATAGACCGGACCGGTGGCCTCAACAAAGGCGAATGATGACACCGCCGCCAGCTTGAAGCGTCCCCAGGCCCGCCTGGCGCGCACTGTCAGACGGGCGGCCTGATCCGAGGGCGCGTCCTCCGGTCCGCCGGAACAGGTGAAGACGTTCGGCTTGAGCAGCACGGGCAGGCGCAGTTCTGCCGTGTCCGACGCAAAGCGCCGGTGCGAGGCCGTGATGCCGAAGAACCCCGCAAAGCCAAGGGTGCGGATCGACGGATCGACCGCCTCGAGCGCGCGGCGGAACACCTCGGAACGGACATCGATGCAGAAGGCCGCCTGCAGGGAGGGCCGGCCATACCCGTCCCCGGGAGCCGGACCGGCCAGTGTCGCGGCGAGGGACCGTTGGGCCGCCCGCTCCGCCGCCTCCTGCAGGATTTCATCGGCGATCATTGCGGCACAGGCTGCGACGGGCATGGCATGAGCCGCGCAGGCGGCCTGCCATGCGCCGGCGATGCGCGGGCCATCAAGCCCGAACAGGGCCTCTTCCCAGACAAGCCGGATCGCGAGCATGTCCGTGACGGCGCTGTCCGTCAGGCCGTCCAGTTCGGCCTGCCAGAGGCGATAGCGGGCATATTGCGGCCAGCCGCCCAGTGTCATGAGGAGCTGGTGGAAGGTGGTGTCGAAGCCTCCGGGCTGGATCCCGAGGCGCTCTGCCGCCCGCGCGATGGCATCCATCGCGTCGTCAGGGCTCTGCGCCACATGGGCCGCGAAACCGCGCAGCCCCAGCACCTCCGGTGTCAGGTCATGGATCGCGGCGGCCCGCCAGGCGGCATAAACCGATTTGCCCTGCGGCGCGGACCAGAGCGCCTGGCCCTCATCGAAATGGCTGGCCGCCCAGGCTCCGAAGCGCTCGGCGATGATTGCAGGCCAGTCGATGCCGGAAGCTTCGGCGGCGAGGTCAGCGACGGTCGGCAGTGCATCAGCCGACCTGGCGGGCTGTTTGGCCAGTTCGACGAGCGCTGCAATGCTGGCAGGGCGCAGGGCAGGCGGCGCTGCCGCGAGCGCGCCGGCCAGATCGGCCTCGCTGATCGCGCCCGAAGCGATCCGCGCGGCATAGTGGGCGCGCGGCAAGGTGACGGGCAGGCCGGCCACGCGCGCGAGCCTCGCGCCGGTATCCGCCAGGCTGGCGTTGGCCTGCCCGAGATAGGGGTTCACCGCGACGCTCGACGCGAGCGGCCAGGCCGGTGGAATGGCGCGGGCTGCCCGGTCCGCGGCGACGGTGACGTGCGACAGCTCAAAGGCTGGCATGGGCGGCTGGATGGTCATGGTGAAAGCTCCTTCAGTCGGGCCGTGATGGGGGCTCAGTTTGTCTTGGATGAGGTCCAGCCGCCCAGCACGCGGTCGAGGATGGCGTTGGCGTAAAGCCCGTTCGCCAGATGGACCCGCAATCCGGCTGCGGCAGGGTGATAAGCCCAGAGCGGGAACAGCGCCTGGATCACGGCGACGAAGCCGAAACTGAGGACCGCAAGCACGATCAGCGCCCATTCCAGAGGACCGGGCGGGGGCGTCGCCGGCAAAGTGGCCGACGCAGATCCGGTCAGAAGCCACTCCGCAGCGGTCTGGAGCGCGAAGTACCCGGTTGCCGCAGCCATGGCATAGAGCGCGGTCCGCTGCGTCAGGGCGCGGGGGGCGGCCTCCGCCAGGCCCTGCGCCAGCAGATAGGCGACGCCGAGGATCAGGATTGCACCCAGCGCAATTGCCTGCGGCGATTTCTGGGCGAAGCCGAAGACCACACCGCACAGGCCATAGATCACCAGCGCGCTCAGGAAGGCCCGCACCACGGCGCCGGCGCCCGGAATGGCCACCGCGCCGGGCCTGCGGTCGGCGGCGATCCGTTCGACAGCGCCGCCGGAGGCCAGGAAGGAATGGGCCTTGTAGAGCGCGTGCGCAACGATGTGGAGCAGGGCGAGCGGGAACAGGGCCAGGCCGCACTGCAGCATCATGAAACCCATCTGCGCCACGGTCGACCAGGCCAGGGAGGTCTTCACGGCCGGTTGTGTCAGCATCACAAGGCTCCCGAACAGGGCCGTGAAACCGCCCAGTATGACCAGCACCGCAAGGATGCCCGGGGCCAGCAGCAGCACGTCGGCAAAGCGGATCAGGAGGAACCCTCCCGCATTGATCACGCCCGCATGCAGCAGCGCCGACACCGGGGTCGGCGTCTCCATCACCTCGGTCAGCCAGCCGTGCAGGGGAAACTGCGCGGATTTGAGGATGGCGGCGAGCGCGAGCAGAGCGGCTGCCCAGAGCGCCGATGACGGCGCGGCACCGGTCCGCGCCAGAGCCAGTATGGTCGCGATATCGCTCGTGCCGTAACCGACGGCGAGGAGACTGGCTGCAGCGATCAGGGCGGCATCACCCAGCCTGGCTGTCACGAACTTCTTGCGGGCCGCACGCTGCGCTGCGATGCGCTCGGGATAGAACAGCAGCAAGCGGTGCAGGCACAGGCTGGTGGCGACCCAGGCGGCGACCAGTTGCCAGAGGTTGCCCGCCAGCACCAGCATCAGGACCGCTGCGAGCGTCATGAGCAGCCAGGCCGTGAACGGGCCCTGCCGCTGTTCGCCGTCCAGATAGTGCGCCGCATAGCGCAGCACGACCCAGCCGACAAATGCAACAAGAAAGGCCATGACCGCGCTGACCGCATCCAGCCTCACCGAGATGCCGATGCCGCCCAGGCCGATGAGCGGGCTTGTTCCAGGCCCATTGAGCAGCAACAGGGCAAGGCTCAGGGCAGCGGCCAGCAGCGCCGCCACCGCAGCCAGGCCAGAGGCGTTGATCGCGGAAAGCGGCCTCAATCCCGGCGAGCCGGCGGCAAGCGCCGCGGCAGCCAGCAGGGCAGCCGGAGCGGCCAGGGGCAGGAACTGAAAGGACATGCGGATCTCCATCGTGTCGCGGTCTCAAGCGCTGCATACGATGGGATTGGTCATTATAAAAATTCATTGTTTCGACTGAAACATTCGTTATTATCGAACATATGATGGATCTGAACTACAACCACCTGCGCTACTTCTGGGCCGTCGCCCATGACGGCAACCTGACGCGCACCGCAGCACGGCTGAATCTGTCGCAATCGGCGCTGTCGGTTCAGATCCGCAAACTGGAAGAGCGCATGGGCCATGCGCTGTTCGAACGACGCGGCCGTCAGCTGCACCTGACGGAGGCCGGGCGCATCGCCCTCGACCACGCCGACTCGATCTTCGCCATGGGCGAGGAGCTGCTCGGCACGCTGAGGCAAACCGGACGGGCGCGGCAGGCTTTGCGCGTCGGCGCGCTGGCCACCCTATCACGCAACTTCCAGCTCGGCTTCCTCAGGCCCGTCATGGGCCGCACCGATGTCGAGCTGATCCTGCGCTCGGCCGGCACGGCCGAACTGCTCCGGGCGCTTGCCGCGCTCAGCCTGGACGTGGTGCTGGTCAACCAGTCGCCGCCGCGCGACGCGGTGACCCCCTTTGTTTCGTACCGCCTGGCGGAGCAACGGGTGAGCCTCGTCGGTGTGCCGGGACGAACCGGCGGCGCACATGACCTGCCCGAACTGCTGGCGGCGCATCCTGTCATCCTGCCAACGTCAGACAGCAGCATCAGGACCGGATTCGACGCGCTGACGGACCGCCTCGGCATCCGGCCGCAGATCGTGGCCGAAGTCGACGACATGGCGATGATGCGCCTTCTGGCGCGCGAGGGCCTCGGACTGGCGGTCTTGCCTCCCATCGTGGTAAAGGATGAGCTCTCCACAGGGCTGCTGGTGGAAATCGACCGCCTGCCGGACATCGCGGAGACCTTCTACGCGGTCACGGTCGAGCGGCGGTTTCCCAATCCGCTGTTGAGGGTCCTGCTGCAGGCCGACGCCCCGGGGCTGGACCTGCGCTAGCCGGACAGCATGCAGCCACGGCATCCCGCGGCCGCCAGACCGTCAGATCCCGGAGGCAAGACCATGCGCATGACCAGGACGACCAACGTCCAGCGAAGCCTTGGACGAGCCCCTTTCCGCCTGCCGCTTGGCGCGCTGTTCCCGACAGCGGCCATGGCGGCGCTCAAGCCCGTCCGTGACAGTCGCGACGGCGACCATGTCGACGATGCGGCCGGCATGGTCCGGCGATGGTCGCGACCCCTCGCGTCATGCCTGTTGACGGGCCGTTGATGGCTGCATACCGTATTCAGTATGCCGATGAACAATAGCTCCTGGGAGCGGAACGACGCGACTGCCGAGGTGCGTCGCCTGCACCGGCGCGACAGTCTGAGCGAGCGCATCTATCTCGATCTCAGGGGCCGGCTGCAGCGCTGCGCCATCGGACATGACCAGCGCCTTGTCGATCTCGAGGTGGCCGCCGGGTATGGCACCTCGCGGATGCCCGCGCGCGAGGCCCTGCTCCGGCTGGCGAACGAGGGATACCTTGTCGGAACCACGCGCGGCTTTGTGACCCCAAAGCTCAGCCTCGACGATATCAGGGACATTTTCGAGATCCGGCACCTGCTCGAACCGCTTGCTGCAGCCAATGCCGCGCGGGACATGACCGCCGCCGATCAGGGCTTGCTGGCCGCAGCCATCGAGCAGGCGCGCAAGGCTGTCGCGGCGGATGACGTGGAACGGCTGATCCTGGCCAACATCAATTTCCGGACGGCCTGGCTTTCAGCCGTCAGGAATGAGCGGCTGGCCAACACGATCGCCCGCTTTGTCGACCATGTGCAGACCGTGCGCCTCAGCACCCTGGCCGACCGCGCCACGCGTGGCGTTGTCTGCCAAGGCCTCGAGGCCCTCAACGCCGCATTTCACGATCGCGACACGTCGGCGGCGGCCACCACCATGACGAACTTTCTCAAGGCAGCCGAGCGGGCGTTCTTCGCCGTGCGGTCACACGAAATCCAGGCGATTCCGGGCGCGGACCAGGGTCTGATCAGATCGCGGCAGGCCGGATTGGCAGGCAGATCATGATCTCCGGCAGGTCACATCCGCTCAAGGGCCCCAATCGCTTCAAGCTGGGCGTTTTTTCAGCCAATGCCGATGGCGGGCTTGCGATCACCGACGTTCCGGAACGGTGGCGCGCGAGCTGGGAAGACAATCTCAACGCTGCCGGGATTGCGGACCGCGCAGGTCTCGAGTTTTTGTTGCCCATCGCCCGCTGGCGCGGCTTTGGCGGCAAGAACCGCGTGCGCGAGCATTCCTTCGAGACCTTCACCTGGGCGGCGGGACTGGCCAGCGCGACCCGCAACATCGGCCTGTTCATGACGGTCCATGTCCCGCTGGTTCACCCGCTCTACGCCGCAAAAGCGCTGGCCACAGTCGACCATATCGCAGGCGGGCGCGCCGGGCTGAACATCGTGTGCGGCTGGAATCCCGATGAGTTCGCCATGTTCGGCGTCAAGCTCGGCGACGATGCCTACGGTCAGGCGCGTGAGTGGATCGACATCGTCGATCGCTGCTACGGCACCCGCCAGCCCTTCGACTTTGAAGGCGCCTACTACAACCTGAAGGGCGTGGTCAGCCGTCCCGCGAGCGTCCAGGCGCCACGCCCGGTCACCATGAATGCCGCGTTCGGTCCGCCAGGACGCGATTTCGCGGCGCAGAACTGCGACTTTCTGTTCTCGACCTTCAGCGAGCTTGAGGATGGTCACAAGCACGTGGCCGACATCAAGGAGCGGTCGGCCAAAGTGGGCCGCGAAGTCGGCATCTACACGGTCTGCCACGTGGTCTGCCGCGAAACACAGGCCGAGGCCGAGGATTACTACCACAGATACGCCGTGACGGATGCGGACCACGCCGCGGTCGACTACCACATGGCGTCGAAGAAGGAGTTCGCGAACTCGCACGACAAGCGTGTCTTCGACAGCTATCGCAAGCGCTTCGCCGGCGGGGCCGGAACCTTTCCTCTGGTCGGAACGCCCGAAAAGATCGTCGAGACCATGGCGGCGATCTCGGCGCAGGGCTATGCCGGCGCAGCGCTGACCTTCGTCAACTACACCTATGAACTGCCCTTCTTCTGCGACCGGGTTCTGCCGCTGATGAAGCAGGCCGGATTGAGGCTGACATGAGCACGCGCCCTGCCCTTGCGGTGCGGCCGCCCGCATCCACTGCCGCCTTCAAGCAGGGCATGCGCGCCCTCGCCGGCGCCGTCTGCGTGGTCGTCACCGATGGCCCGGACGGCGCCCCGCTGGGCCTGACTGCAACCGCCGTAACCTCGCTGTCGGCCGAACCGCCATCCCTGCTGGTCTGCGTCAACCGCACCGCGTCGATCGCGGCGGCCTTGACCGAGGGCGCGCGCTTCACGGTCAATGTCCTGGCGGCCAGCCAGCAGGACGTGGCCCAGGCCTTTGGTGGCCAGCGCGTCGCCAAGGGCGCTGCCCGCTTTGCCTTCGGCGGCTGGGTGCGCGCGAGCAGCGAGGCCTTGCTGCTCGCGGGCGCCAACGTCTCCTTCGAATGCACGGTGGCGCAGGTCAGCGACTGGGCGACGCATCATATCGTCATCGGCGAGGTCTTTGACGTGCATGTCGCCGATCCGCAGCAGCAGGCTCTGATCTATCACGATGGCCACTACAGGGCGGTGGGTTAGACCATGTTCGATCCGCACAGGGCCAATCTGCGTTACGGCATCGCCTCGGGCCGCTGCCTGGGCGTGGCCTGGCTTGCCATGGGATCGGTCGCCATGGTCGAGATCGTGGCACGGTCCCGCCCGGACGCGATCGTCCTTGACCTGCAGCACGGCTTGTGGGACCGCCGCGACCTCGAGGCAGCGATCGGTCTCGTGCCTCCCGAGATTCCTGTTCTGGTCCGCACCGCCGAGAACACGGCCTTCGCCATCGGGACCGCGCTCGATGCCGGTGCGGAAGGCGTGATCGTGCCCCTCGTCGAGACCGCCAAGCAGGCCAGGAAGGCCGTGTCCTTCGCCAAGTACCCGCCGCATGGCGAGCGCTCGGGAGGCGGGCTGCGGCCGCTGGCGGACTTTGCCAGCTATGTCGCAGGCTCGGACAAGATCGTTGTCATGGTGATGATCGAAACGGCCAGGGGTGTGGCCAACGCCGCCGAGATCGCAGCCGTGGACGGCGTCGACATGGTCTTCATTGGCACCGGCGATCTTGCCTTGTCGATCGGCACCTTTCCGGCGATGCACCATGACCATGCGGTGGCCTGCGCCGAGGTTCATCAGGCGTGCAAGGCAGCCTGGACACCGTGCGGCGTGTTCACCCCGAACCTCGACATGGCGAAGATGCGCCGCGCGCAGGGCTACCGCATGGTGGTGACCGCCAGCGACATGGACGTGGTGGCCCGCGGCTTCAATCAGGCCAGCACCGGCTTTGCCGCCGCCCCGGCCCCGAGCGTCGAGATCGCGGCCTCGCCCTCGCGCACGCAAATCGGGAGTTGACCGGTGGCTCAGGGCTTTCGCGACCGCTTGGAACTGGATGAGGCGGCCGGCGCCTGGTTTGACCAGACTCGCCGCTACATGTTGATCCGGCCCGAGGCCCTGATGGGCGTTTTCCGGCGACTTGACCCTGCGCCCCGCGCGCTGGCGCTTGCCGCCCTTGAAGATTCGATCTTCGAACAGGGTTCGGATTCCGCGCGGGCCTATCGTGCCATGGGCGGAACCGGTGATTCCCTGCTGAACGTCATCGCCCAATCCGCGCCGCAACTGGGCTGGGGCCTGTGGGAGTTCACGCATCAGGGCACTGTGCTCGCCCTTCACGTCCTGAACAGCCCCTTTGCGGCGGGCTATGGCGCATCCGCGACACCGGTCTGCGCAGCGATCACCGGCATGGTCCGCGCCGTCGCAACGCTGGTGTTCGACACACCCTGCCACGCCCATGAAGTCCAGTGCGCCGCCATGGGTGCCGGATACTGCCGCTTCGAGGCGCAGCCGCGGGAGGTGTTGTCATGACGGAAAATCTTGCGGGCGATGTGATCGCGGCGCTGCTCGCCGAACTTGGCGCGGATGGCGTGAGGATTGGCGTTGACATTCCCGACCGCAACCAGCAGGACGCCACAAAGGTCGCGGCCACGAGGCCACTGGCGCTTGTGCTGCCCCGCAACACCGAACAGGTGTCCGCCGCGCTCCGCATCTGCCATGCCTACGCTCAGCCGGTTGCCCCGCAGGGGGGCATGACGGGCTTGGCCGGTGGCGCCCATCCCGGCAAGAACGAGATCGCCCTCTCTCTAGAGCGCATGAGCGGCATCGAGGAGATCGACGCCGATGCCGGCACCTTGACGGCTTTGGCCGGCACGCCCCTCCTGCTGATCCAGAACGCAGCCGAGGAGGCGGGCTTTCAGTGCGGAATCGATCTTGGCGCACGCGGATCGTGCACGATCGGCGGCAATGTCGCCACCAATGCCGGCGGCAATCAGGTCATCCGCTATGGCATGACGCGCCGCAATGTGCTGGGCCTCGAGGTTGTGCTGCCGAATGGCCAGGTCGTCCGGTCGCTCAACAAGATGCTGAAGAACAATGCCGGCTATGACTGGACCCAGCTCTTTATCGGCTCGGAAGGCACGCTTGGCGTCGTCACCCGCGTCGTGATCGGCCTGCACCCCAAACCCGCCGCGATCGCCTCGGCCATCGTCGCCGTTGCGTCGGTGGATGGCGCGATCAGGCTGTTGCGCGCCGCAGGCCGCGACCTGCCCGGCGGCCTTCTGGTGTTCGAGGCGATGTGGGCCGACTTCGTTCAGGTCGCCGTCGACCGCTTCGGACTGCCAAGGCCGTTCGAGACGACCCATCCCCTGTTGGTTCTGCTCGAAACACCGACCGACGGGACGGCGGCAGGTCAGGATGCCTTCGAGAGCTTCCTTGCAGACCAGATCGAGGCCGGCATTGCGGCCGATGCGATCGTCGCGCAGTCCGGACAGGACAGGGCGCGCTTCTGGTCCTACCGCGAAAGCCCCTATGAATACGGCCGGATCCTGCCGCCTGGCGGCAACTTCGACATCTCCTTCCCGATCGGAAAGATCGATCAGGCCGTCACTGCCATCAAGGCGGACATCACCGCCCGCTGGCCCGACATGGTGCATGTGTTCTTCGGGCATCTGGCCGATTCAAACCTGCACCTGATCGCGTCGCGTCCGGGTATGGACGGCGCGACCAAGCACGCGGTCGAAGACCTTGTCTACAGCCACGTGGCGCGCTTCAATGGCTCGGTTTCCGCTGAGCATGGCATCGGGCGCGCCAAGAAATCCTATCTGCCGCTAACCCGCAGCGCCCCGGAACTGGAGCTGATGCGGACAATCAAGGCGGCACTCGATCCTGCAGGCATTCTCAATCCAGGCCGCGTTTTCTGAGCACGGCCCGCAACGCACAGACGGAGGACATCATGGCGAAGGACACGCTTGCAAAGCTTGCGAAGGCAATCGTCAAGCACAAGATCAAGGTGATCGACCTGACACAGCGGCTGCAGCCCTCCACACCCGTGATCCAGCTGCCGCCCCCCTTTGCTCCCACCAAGCCGTTCGAGAGCAGCCTGATCTCGCGCTATGATGACAAGGGTCCGGCCTGGTACTGGAACAACTTCGCCTGCGGGGAACATACCGGCACCCATTTCGACGCACCGGTCCACTGGGTCACCGGCAAGGATCTCGAGGACGGTGCCACGGACACGATCGACCCGCAGCGCTTCATCGCGCCTGCCTGCGTGATCGACGTGTCGAAGGACTGCGCCAGAGACGAGAAGTTCCTGCTCACGCCCAAGCGCATCCTCGCCTGGGAAAAGGAGCATGGCAAAATCCCGAAGGGGGCATGGGTCCTGATGCGCTCGGATTGGTCCAAGCGCACCGACCCGGCCCTGTTCCTCAACATGAAGGAAGACGGTCCGCATGTGCCGGGCCCGAATGCCGATGCCGTCCGCTTCCTGGTCGAGGACCGTGATGTCAACGGCTGGGGCGTCGAAGCGGTCGGGACAGATGCCGGCCAGGCATTTTCGTTCGAACCCGCCTTCCCGGCGCACGCGCTCATGCACGGCGCCAACAAGTTCGGGCTCGCCAGCCTGTGCAACCTCGACCAGTTGCCGGCAACCGGCGCCGTCCTGATTGCGGCGCCGCTCAAGATCGCTGGCGGATCAGGCAGCCCGCTCAGGGTTCTGGCTCTCGTTTCTGACAGCGATGACTGAAAAGGCAGGAACCTGACGAGAACCCGGGGGAGACGAGGATGGCCGAACGGTCCTTCAAGGACGAGGTGCAGTCGCTGAAGCTCGGCGCCGGCGATGAATTCCGTGGCGAGGGTATCCTGGCGATCACCAAGGCCCTGCTGGAAAGCGGCGTCAGCTATGTCGGCGGCTATCAGGGGGCGCCGATCTCGCACCTGATGGACGTGCTCGCGGACGCCGAGGACATCATGGCGGAACTGGGCATTCACTTCGAATCGAGCGCCAGCGAGGCCACGGCTGCGGCGATGCTGGCAGCTTCCGTGCACTATCCCTTGCGCGGGGCGGTGACATTCAAGTCGACCGTGGGCACCAATGTCGCCTCTGACGCCCTCGCCAACCTTGCCTCGGGCGGGGTCAAGGGCGGCGCGATGATCATCGTCGGCGAGGACTATGGCGAGGGCTCCTCGATCATGCAGGAGCGCAGCCATGCCTTCGCGATGAAGAGCCAGATCTGGCTGCTCGACCCGCGCCCGAACCTGCCGAAGATCGTGGAATGTGTCGAGAAGGGTTTCGAACTCTCGGAAGCCACCAACACGCCGGTGATGCTCGAGGTCCGCATCCGGACCTGCCACGTCACCGGCCGATTCAAGACGAAGGACAATGTCCGGCCGGGCTTCACGCTGAAGGATGCGCTCGAGAACCCGGTGCGCGACGTCAACCGGATCGTGCTGCCACCCGCGAGCTATCTGCACGAGAAGGAGAAAATCGAAGTCCGCTGGCCGGCAGCCGTGACGTTCGTGCAGAAGCACGGCCTCAACGAAGTCTTCGACGGCGACGTCTCGGACATTGGCGTCGTCATGCAGGGCGGCATGTACAACACCGGCATGCGGGCACTTGAGCTGATGGGGCTTGCCGACGCCTATGGCCAGTCGCGCGTGCCGGTCTATGTGCTCAACGTGACCTATCCGCTGGTTGATGCGGAGGTCATCCGCTTCGCCACGGGCAAGCGCGCCATCCTGATCGTCGAGGAGGGACAACCTGAATTCATCGAACAGGCGATCAGCACCATCCTGCGCCGCGCCGATCTGCAGACGAAGGTCCATGGCAAGGACATGCTGCCAATGGCCGGCGAGTACACCGGACAGGTGATGAAGGACGGCTTTGGCAGGTTTGTCCGGAGCTACCATCCCTCCCTGGCCACAGGTTCCGTGGCCAACCCCGGTGACAACCGGCTCAAGGCGGCGCTGGCCTCGCTGGACGGCAATGTCCATGGTCGCCCGCCCTCCTTCTGCACGGGGTGCCCGGAACGCCCGATCTTCACCGCCATGAAGCTTGTCGAGCGCGAACTCGGCCAGCACCATGTCTCCTGCGACATCGGCTGCCACCTGTTCTCGATCCTGCCGCCGTTCAACATCGGCGCTACCACCATGGGCTACGGGCTTGGCGGGGCCGGAGCGGCCGCCTTCAACGTCAAGGGGCCCGACAGGCCGTCGAAGCGGTCGATCGCCATCATGGGCGATGGCGGCTTCTGGCATAACGGCCTGGTCTCCTCGGTCGGCAACGCGGTGTTCAACAAGGCCGATGGCGTGATCATCGTCGTCGACAACGGCTATTCCGCCGCGACCGGAGGGCAGGATATCCTGTCGTCCCATCATGCCAGTGACCGGCGCGCCACGCAGCAGTCGATCGAAACGGCCGTGCGCGGCATCGGTGTGACCTGGGCCAGGACATTGCCCAACACCTACGATCTCAAGACGATGATGGGCACGCTGCGCGAGGCGCTGACCACGCCGGCGGAAGGCCCGAAGGTGATCGTCGCCCAATCGGAATGCATGCTCAACCGGCAGCGCCGCGAAAAGCCGCTCGTGCAGAAGGCCATCGGCGACGGCAAACGCGTGGTGCGCGAGCGCTATGGCGTCGATGCCGACACCTGCACGGGCGATCACTCCTGCATCCGGCTCTCGGGCTGCCCCTCGCTGACTTTGGCTCCCAATCCCGATCCGCTGCGCAAGGACCCGGTCACCCGGGTGATCAATTCCTGCGTCGGCTGCGGCCTGTGCGGCGAGGTCGCCCATGCGGCGATCCTGTGTCCATCCTTCTACCGGGCCTCGATCATCAACAATCCGACCCGTTGGGACCTCATCAAAGCCGATATCCGGCGCAGGGTGATCGGGTTCCTGCAGCGGCGCCTCGAACGGCGCGCGCCGCGTCAGGCCGCCGCGTGAGCCGCGCATGAACATCCGGGCAGCGCAGCACGCCAGCCGCCCCGGCACGACAAGCGTGCGGGCCATCCGCATCGCGGTTCTGGCCATGGGCGGCGAAGGCGGCGGCGTGCTGGCGAACTGGCTGGTCGAACTCGCCGAGGCCAACGGGCATCTGGCGCAGATGACGTCGGTTCCCGGCGTCGCCCAGCGCACCGGCGCAACGATCTACTATGTCGAGATGTTTCCGGACGCCGAACTCAACGGGCGCGAGCCGGTTCTGGCGCTCATGCCTGTTCCGGGCGATGTCGACATCGTTATTGCCTCCGAGTTGATGGAAGCAGGCCGGGCTATCCAGCGCGGCATCGTCACACCGGACCGCACCGTGCTCATCGCCTCGACCCATCGCGTCTTCGCGATTGCCGAGAAGATCGCGCTTGCGGATGGCCGGGCTGACGAGTCCGCCCTGATCGACGCGGCCCGCGCGGCCGCGGCCCGGCTCGTCAGCTTCGACATGCAGGCGGTTGCGGAGAAAACCGGCAGCGTGATCTCGGCGGTCCTGTTCGGGGCCCTGGCCGCTTCCGGCGCGCTGCCCTTCGATCGGGCTGCCTTCGAGACGACCATCGACCATGGCGGTGTGGGCGTTGCGGCCTCAAAACGCGCCTTCGCAGCCGGCTATGACACAGCCAGCGGCCGGCAACCAGCGATCGAGCCGGTGCCCCTCGATGGACCCTTGACCAAGCCCGCCGACGAGGCGGGACTGGCCCGGGAGGCGGCCAGACTGTTTGCACCCGCCGCTCTTCAGGTGATCACGGCCGGCATTGCCCGCTGCCTTGATTTTCAGGATCTGGCGTATGCGGCGCTCTATGTCGAACGGCTGAAGCCGATCGCGGACATGGAGCGGCTCTACGGCGATGGTTCGGCGAAGCTCCTGACGGAGACGGCCCGCTATCTGGCCCTGGGCATGACCTTCGAGGATCCGATCCGCGTGGCGGACCTGAAGATCCGCAGCGAACGGATCGAACGCGTCGCCGCGGAGGTTGGCGCCAGACATGACCAGATCCTGCAGATCCGCGAATACATGCATCCGCGCCTCCAGGAAATCGCGGAAACGGTTCCCGCTGGGCTTGGACGGTTCTTGCTGAAGAACAAGCTCGCGCGCACCTTCGTCCAGAACCTCACAAGCTCGGGGCGGATCATTGAATCCACGTCCATCCGCGGCTTTGTGCTGTTGTATGCGGTCGCCCGGATGAAGCCGTGGCGCCGCCGGTCGATGCGCTTCCAGAGGGAACAGGTTGACCTGTCAGCCTGGCTCGCAACGGTGGCCGAAACGGCAACGCGTGACTGCGTCCTGGCAACGGAGGTTGCTGAACTGCGTAATCTTGTGAAGGGCTATGGCGATACCCACGCCCGCGGTGCCGCCAATTATGCGGCCATCATGGCGATCGTACCGGATTTGAAGGGCCCCGCCGCCGCAACCGAGCTTGCCAGCTACCGGACGCTGGCGCTGGCCGATGACACAGGCGTCCGCCTCGGGGCCGCCATCGCGCAACGGCTGTCCAGAACTCAACCGTAACTGCAACAACAAGGGAGCACAACGACGATGACAACGATCGACCGCCGCAATCTGATCAAACTCGGCGCAGGCGCCGGCGCCCTGATGGCACTGGGTGTGCCGCGCGACGTTCTGGCCCAGGCCGCCGCGCAGGGCCAGCTGACGCTCGCCTTTCCGGCCGACCTGCCGACCTGGGACCCGAACGCGCGCACCCTCGCCGCCGTGCAGTCACTCTACAAGCTGGTTTTCGACCAGCCGCTGACCCAGAACCCTGATGTCAGCATCAAGCCGGCGCTGATCACCAAATGGGCCTTCGACAATCCCACGACCCTGTCGCTCGAGTTCCGCCCGGATGTGGTGTTCCACGATGGTACCCCGATGACGGCAGCCGATTTCCGCTTCTCGTTCTTTGAGCGCGCAAAGCTGCCGGTTCCCGAAGGCGGCCGCCGTCTCGACACGGCGTTCATCTGGCGCAAGGTGACGGATATTGAGGTACAGAGCCCGACGAAGGCCGTGATGAGGTTTTCCGAGCCGATGCCCTCCGCGATCGCCTGGCTCGCTTTCCTGTGCAGCTTCGTGGTGCCGAAGGCCTATGTCGAGCGTGTTGGCCTCGCGGAGTTCACTGCCAGGCCGGTCGGCAGCGGTCCTTACAAGCTGGTCGAGTATCAGCAGGGTGCCCGCATCGTTCTCGAAGCCAATGATCGCTATTGGGGCGGCAAACCGGCGATCCCGAAGGTCACCATCGAGATCGTCCGTGATCCGACCGCACGGGTCGCAGCCTTCGAAAGTCGCCGCGCCGATGTCGCCATCGATGTGCCGATCCGCGAAGCGCAGCGCCTCGGAACCCAGCCGGGGGTGACGGCGCGGCTCGACCCGATCGCCGACATCATGCTGCTGCAGATCACCAGGAATGGCGGCTTCGCCGACGACAGGGCGCGCCTCGCCGCCCACCACGCCATCGACAAGGTGGCGATCTCCCGCGCGCTGTTCGGGGGCGCCGCGACACCGATCTCGGTGCCTGCCGCGAAGGGGACGCCGGGCTATCCGGCGGATTTCGAGTTCCAGTTCAGTACCGAACGCGCGCAGGCGCTGCTGCGCGAACTCGGACACAGCGCCCAGAACCCGCTGACCATCAAGTTCGCCTCGTCGAATGGCGCCTTTCCGAATGATTTCGAAATGGCCCGTGCCATCGTGCAGATGTGGCGGCGCGTCGGCATCAATGCCGATCTCGAGCCGATCGAACTCTCGGTCTACCAGGAGCGGCTACGGGCCGGCACGCTGCCCGAGGCGACCCTGTTCTCATGGGGCAACGCGGTCGGCGATCCTGAAATGTATGGTGGCTACCTCCTCGACCCGAAATCGATCTTCTCTGCCTTCAAGACCGACGAGCTTGCGCCGCGGATCCAGCCCCTGCTGACGGAGACGGACGAGGCCAAGCGCATCCAGGGCTATCGCGACGCCCACCGCTTCGCCGCCGAGCGCGGCTTCACCATTCCGCTCTTGCAGACGGTGAAGACCATCGTTCACCGAAACGAGGTCACCATCACCAAATACGACAATGGCTGGGTGCTGCCGAACACCTATTCGTTCAAGTCCTAGCGCATCCGGACTGTTCATCATGACGCCGGCCGCGTGATCGCACCGATTGCGCGGCCCCTTCCCCAGCATCGGAAGCCCATGGCCTTTCTCACGCTCCAGCTGCTGTTCCGGCGCCTTGTTCTGGCGATTCCGATCCTGCTGTGCGTTTCAGCGCTGGTATTCGCCATCCTGAGGCTGTTGCCGGCTGATCCGGTCGGCATGTCCCTGCCGCCCGGTGCGACGGCGGCTGATTATGAAAAGCTGAAGCAGGCGTTCGGTCTCGACCGCCCCCTGTTCGAGCAGTACCTGATCTGGCTGGGCAAGCTGCTCAGCGGAGACCTCGGAGGCTCGATCTTTTTCCGTCGGCCTGTGAATGAACTGATCGCCAGGGCCTTGCCCGCGACACTGGAGTTGGTCTCGGCGGGCTTCGCGCTGGGCGTCATCATCGGCGGCGCAGGCGGGCTTGCCATGTTCGCCATGCGCGGCGGGGCCGGGGAACACGCACTCGACGGCGCGACAACGATCATGATGGCGATCCCGGAATTCCTCTGGGCGATCCTGCTGATCCTGTTCGTCGGGGTCAGCCTGCAGCTGCTGCCCTTCATCGGGCGGCTGGGCCCCGGGATCCAGCTGCCGCCGCCGGTCACCGGGTTCCTGCTGGTCGACAGCGTGCTGACCGGCCGCTGGGACAGCCTGCGCAGCGCGCTGCTGCACCTGATCCTGCCGGCAACGGCCCTCGCCATCGGCCTCGCCCCGCTGGTGATGCGGGTCTTGCGCTCGTCTCTGCTGGAAACCGTACAGGATGACTACATCACACAGGCACGGCTGCGCGGCGTCTCCGAGCGCCGCATCCTGCTGCGCCATGCCCTGCCAAACGCGGCGCTGCCGGCCATCAGCCTGATCGGCGTGCAGGGCGGCTTCATGTTCGGCGGCACGGTTCTGGTCGAGATGATCTTTGCCTATCCGGGCATCGGCAACCTGATGGTCGACGCTGTCCGCAACCATGACCTGCCGGTGATCCAGGCGGTCGCACTGGTCTATTGCGTGCTGGTCCTGGGCATCAATGCGGTGGTCGACGTGGCCTACATGGCCGTCAACCCCCGCCTCCGACTGGCCGGTTCGCGATGAGCCTTTCACCCCGCGCGAAGGCAGCCTGGCGCCGCTGCCTGACCAATCCGCGGGTGGTGACGGGTGGCGTCATCATCGGGCTGATGGCGGTCATGGCCGTGCTCGCCCCCTGGCTCGCCCCGCACGATCCCCAGGAACAGGACCTGCTGGCCACCCTCCTGCCGCCAATGTGGTCGGCCGGTGGTGAAGGCCGCTTCCCGTTCGGCACCGACACGCTCGGACGCTGCATCGCCTCGCGCCTGATGTATGGAGCGCGCATCGCGCTTTATGTCGCCGTGGTGGCCGCGACCGGTGCGATGATCCTGGGAACGCTGCTGGCCATTGTCGCCGCCTATTTTGGCGGCTGGGTCGACTGGCTGATCAGCCGCGCCATCGAGGTCTGGATGGCGTTTCCGCCCGTTGTGCTCGCCCTCATCCTGCTGGTCGGCCTGGGCGCTGGTGTCAACAAGGTCATTCTGGCGATCATCGTGATCGACTGGACCCGATTTTGCCGCGTGATCCGTTCCGAGGCGCTGGTGGTGATGGTGCGCGACTACATCGCCGCGGCAAAACTCGCGGGGTTCAGCCATCGCCAGATCATGCTGAAGGAGATGCTGCCCGCCGTCCTGCCGCTGGTGATCACCATGATGTCGATCGAAATGGGCATCGCGGTCATCGTTGAGGCCATCATGTCCTTCGTCGGGCTGTCGGTGGAACCGGATGTGCCCGCCTGGGGCGTGATGATTGCCGACGCGCGGCAGACCATGCATCAGGCCCCCTGGGGCGTGGTCCTGCCGGTCGGCGCCATCTTTCTGGCCGTGCTCGCGTTCAACCTGCTCGGCGACGGGTTGCGCCGCGCGCTCGACACGCGTCTGGTGCTTGGCCGGGCCGAAGCCGCATGATGACGCTGGCAGCACGGGGGCTTTGCGTCTCGGCCCGTCTGGCAGGGCATGCCGTCGCGGTGCTGCGTGATCTCGACTTTGCCATAGAGCCCGGCAAGATCCTCGGGCTTGTCGGCGAGTCTGGCGCCGGCAAGAGCATGATCGGGCGTGTCCTGGCCCGGTCGCTGCCATCGGGCTTTGCCGTGAGCGGCGGCTCGCTCGATTTTCACGGCGCGGATGGCAAGGTGAGCGATCTCGTCGCCATGGACGGCGCTGAGCTCGCCCATCTGCTCGGCGACCGGATCGCCTTCATTCCGCAGGAGCCGCTGACGGCCCTCAACCCGCTGCTGACCCTCCGTACCCAGTTTGGCGAACACCTGGCACGGCTCGGTGTTCCAGCTGGCGACCGGAACGCGCGGATCATCGATGCCCTGAAGCAGGTCCGCCTGTCTGCGCCGCAATCGCTGCTGGAACGCTATCCGTTCCAGCTTTCGGGCGGAATGTGCCAGCGGGTCCTGATCGCCATGGCCTTCGCCAGCAATCCCGCTCTTGTGATCGCCGACGAGCCGACAACAGCGCTGGACGTCTCGACCCAGGCGACAATCGTCCAGATCATGCGGGGGCTCCAGCGCGATCATGCCACTGCGATGCTGTTCATCACCCATGACCTGAGGCTGGCGGCCCGCGTCTGCGACGAGATTGCCGTGCTGTATGCCGGCGAAGTGGTTGAACGCGGTCCGGCCCGGATCATCTCGCAAGACCCGCAGCACCCCTACACAAGGGCTTTGCAGGCCGCCAATCCGCCCTTGCGCGGCCCGCTGACCCGCCTCGTCACGCTGCCGGACCAGATGCCCGGCCTCTCGGCCCTCGCCGGGCTGACAGGGTGCCGGTTCGCGCCCCGCTGCCCGACGCGGGATCCATCCTGTGCGGTGGCCTCACCGGAACTCAGGCTGATGGCGCAGGGCCATTGGGTCCGCTGCGCGCCCGCCTGCGCCGGCTTCAGGCCGGCTGCACCGTCGATCATGCGCATGAGCGCGGAGGCATCCGCGAGCGAGCCCGTTCTGGTGGTTGACACCGTGGCGAAACACTATCCCGGCAAACGTGACTGGATGGGTCGCCGCGGCCAGGGCGTTGACGCGGTCAGGACCGCCAGCCTCAGCGTGCGTCCCGGCGAGTTCGTCGGCGTTGTCGGCGAGTCCGGGTCCGGCAAGTCGACGCTGGCCAAACTCATCATGGGTCTTGAGGCTCCCACTGCTGGCCGAATCCTGATCGATGGCCACGATGTGACAGCCGCAAGCACCGCCACGCGCAGCATTCGCCTCGGCGCGCTGCAGATGGTGTTCCAGGACCCGCAATCGGCGCTCAACCCGCGCCGCCCGGTCGTCCGGCTTGTCACCCAGACGATGGAAGCAGCCAGATCGTGCGCAAGCGACACCGAGCGGCTGGCGCGTGCAACAGCGCTGCTGGCCGAAACCGGCCTGCCGCCGGAACTGATCAACCGCTATCCAGCACAACTGTCCGGCGGCCAGAAGCAGCGCGTCAACATCGCGCGGGCCTTGTGCGTGACGCCACGCCTTCTGGTGGCGGACGAGATCGTCTCCGGGCTCGACGTCTCCGTCCAGGCCCAGATTCTCAATCTGCTGCTGGACCTGCGCACGGAGCGCGGCATCGGACTGGTGTTCATTTCCCATGATCTCGCCGTCGTGCGCTACCTGTGCACGCGGATGCTGGTGATGCATCAGGGGCTTGTGGTCGAGGAGGGTGAAACCGACGCCATTTTCGCCCGCCCGCAGCACCCCTATACGCGCGCATTGCTGGCAGCGGCGCCTCCCGATGACCTTGACAGCCCCTGGCCGCCATCGGGGCCTGCGCAGGAGACATTGGACGCGATGGCGTGAATCCGAGACGATCCTCGGCGTGGCCGCTAGCCCACAAACTCGCGGCGCAGGCTTTCCCATCGACGCCCTGTTTCCCGGCCGCCTTCGCGATGGCCTTCCGGCGCGATGATGTAGGGCGGCCGCGGCGGCCCGGACTTCACCAGCCCCGAGCCCTCGATCCGGGCATGGGCGATGGGAATGTTGTAATCGATGAAGTTCTCCAGCTTGCCGCCCGGGAACATCGGGGCCTGCGCCCAGGCCATGCGCGCAGAGATGGCGTCGGCCCGCGGCCAGTCCTGCGCGGCAACGGCACGGTGCAGCGCCACCAGCGGCTCCGGCCCGTCCGCGGCGTTGCCGGACCAGCAGGCGACCACCTCCTCCGGAAAGCGCTGCGCCAGCGCCGACCATTGCGTGTCGAGCGGCAGGATCCGCATCCGGCCCTCGACCGCGACCACATCATCCCCGATCGCCGGCCCGCCAATATGCTTGGACCCGATGACCGACGGGTTGCGGCTGAGCGCGGCATAGGTCGGCGTGTCGATCTTGGCCTTGAAGGCGAACTGGTTGTCATAGAGGATGAATGGAACGCCGGGCAGGGCTTCCGCGAGATCGGCGTAGTAGCGGATGATGGCCTCGGGATCGAGCGACATCCACATCGGGCGGCCGAGAAACAGCCCATCGGCTCCGGCGGCCAGCACAGCCCGCGCCCGCGCGATGCTCTCGCGGGTGTTCAACGTCGTGACACCGGCAAAGAGGAGGCCCTTCCCCTTGATGGTGTCGGCAATGCAGCGTGTGAAGTCCTGCTGCTCATGGACGAGAAGGCTGGCGCCTTCGCCAAGGCTGCCATTGGTCAGAAGGATGCCGACGCCGCCCTCCACGACCATTCTGGCCATAAAGGCGGTCTGGTCGAGATCGACGGAGTTCTGGCATGACCAGTGATCCGCATCCGGCGTCGAGGGTGTCGGCACCATGCCAAGGACGCCGACAAGGTCCGATGGCTGGATTCTGGCTATGGCAGGGGGCATCGCAAACTCCGGCAGCTCAGTATTTCAGGACCATTTGTGCCATGCGGACAGCTTTGGCGGGGCGGTTTTCACGTGCATGAAACCCGGACTGAGCCATGCGTGGACGCGCATCGACGCCATGCCTTTGCCGCCTGGAGCCACGGGCACATCATGACTGCGCTTCCGGCGACGCGATCGCTTCGCCCCTGCGCCTCGCGTTGTTGCGGATTGTGAAGATGGCCGAACTGATCACAAGGACAGCGCCGACCGCCGTGGCGAGTGTCGGAATTTCCGCATAGAGCCACCAGCCGATCACGGTCATCAGGATCAGGCGGAGATAGCCGAGCGGCGCGATGGAGGCTGCGTCGCCCATCCTCAGTCCCGCCGTGAACAGCCATTGGCCGACAGCGAATGCCAGGCTCATCAGCGCCAGCAACAGCCATTGCTCCATCGTCGGCGGCACCCACCACAGCACGGCCATGGGCGTCACGATCGCCATCACGACAAGGCCCTGCCAGAACGTCACGGTCTCGACCCGGTCATGATGGGCGCCAAACCTGATGGCGATCATCGACAAGGCACCGCACATGGCTCCGCTCAAGGCCAGCACCGACCCGAGCGCCAGACCGCCCGCAAAGGGGCGCATCATGATCAGGACGCCGGCGAAGCCGACAAGCGCCGCAATCCATTGCACGCGCGTGACCCGCTCGCGCAGCAACACGGCCGCAAAGGCGGTCGAAAACAGAACCTCGGTCATCTGGATGGCGGTGACATCCGCGAGCGGAAGCATGACGACCGCCGACAGGCCGAAGAACATCGATCCGCTTGCCGTCACCCCGCGCATCAGATGGAGCGGCAGCCGCTGGGGTCTCCTGATCTCGGGCCACAGGCTCGCATAGAACGGCACCATCATGACCAGAGCAGCCAATTGCCGAACAAAGATGATCTGGATGATCGGAATGGTACCATTGAGGGCCCGCAGCATCACCGCCATGGCGGCAAAGGTGAGGAACGCGACGATGACCAGCACCGAAGCGCGCAGATTGCGCGGCAGGTTGTTGAACCGTCCGCGCGTCTGCTCGAATGCTTCGGCAAACAAGGTCATGGTTCAGCGGCTCGCCCGCATCAGAGCAGTCTCCACCAGGACCGGATAGCGTCGGACATGATCTTCGATTTGAGCGAGAGTGGCATGTCCCATGCCACAAACACAATGAAATCTGTAAGACACTCCGGTGCTCGTCCGGTTCTCACGGCTCATCGTCGCCATCCGCGTCCATTCCCTCACCGAGAACCGGCAGAATGCCACCAACATCCGGATGGGTTTCGTCCGCGGCGAGGATGAGGCCGTTGCCGAGGTTTTCGATATCTGGCACATCAATCAGCGATCCAAGCCCGTAACAGCGGAGAGGTCAGACGCCCCTGCGCTGTCGGCGGGCGCCAGGCACGCAGCAGACCGAACGCGGCGGCAGCGTCCTCGATCCGCAGCACAGTACCGGCGGCGCTTCACCGGTTGCGGCGCAGGCGGCGTGCCGAACCACGCGATCACGGAGGCCCCCTTGGCGCGACGGCGACGGAAGGCACGGACGAACCGCCATGCGAACCGGCACGGATGACGGCGTCGATGATGCGTTGGGTGGCGAGGCAATCCTCGCCGGTCACAAGCGGATGCCGGCCCTCCCGGGCCGCTGACGCAAAGTCGGCGATCAGCGCACGGTGCGTGTCATGCGGAAAGTCCATCACGGCCGCTCCGGTCCCCGAACGGCTTTCTGTCCCGGTGGCCTCCCTTCGTCCGTCCAGCCAGGTTACGTTCAGCGACGCCCCTGTCAGTTCGGCCCGGGCGAGCGTGCCCAGGATGCTGATCGACTCCGGCGCGCCCGGATAGGCCGCTGTGGTGGCCATGATCGAACCCGGCGCGCCATTGCCAAGCCGAACCAGGGCCGTCACCAGATCCTCGCCCTCCATCCTGTGGAGCGGCGTCGTAGTGACGCAAGCGGCTTCAACGATGCTGACACCCACCAGACTGCGGAAAATGTCGAGCGTGTGGATGGCCTGCGTGATCAGGACCCCGCCGCCGTCACGCCACAGCGTGCCCCGACCAGGTTCATCATAGTAGCTCTGCGGCCGCCACCATGGCACCTGCATCGACGCATGAACGACAGCGCCGAGTTCGCCCGCCCGCAAGAGTTCATGCAGACGCAGGACAGCCGGGCGAAACCTGTTCTGCAGGACGACGCCAAGGGTTCGTCCGGCCCTGTCAGCGTTCTCGACCAACGCGGTCGCACCAGCCAGCGTGATCGCGAGCGGCTTTTCCACCAGAACATGCTTGCCGGCGGCAAAACATCGTCCAGCCAGCTGAAGATGAGAGTCGGGCGTCGTCAGCAGCAGGATCGCGTCGATCGCCGGATCAGTGATGACGCCGTCGACATCGGTGCTGACCTTGAACGGGAACCGCGCGCCGAACGCGGCCGCCCGTTCCCGATTGCGGGTCACAGCGGCAGCGACGTCGATCTGCTCCCGAAGATCGACAAGCGCCTTTGCATGCGGTTCCACGGCGGCGCCAAGCCCGATGATCGCGATGCGCAGACGGCTCATGACCCCGCCCTGGGGTGCCAGGTTATGGCCAGTTCGGCCGCGGCGCGGGAGGCCGCGAGGAGGCTGAGGCCTGTATGGTAACAAGGGTCGAGATCAGGGGTCGCCGGAATGACGTCCACCGGACCATCCGCGGTCATGGTCTGGTAGGCGATCGGCGGATTGCCGCGCCAGTACCGCCCGAAGAAGGCTGCGTCAGCCTGCCGCCAGATTGCAAGGGACGCGTCGCTCCCCGTCAGCCTGTGCAGCAGGGCCGCGGCTCGGATCGTCTCCGGCAAGGACCACCACGGGCAATGCGGCGCCAGAACGGCACCGGTGCCAACCGAAACAGAGAGGACGAGACCAGGCCCCCGGAAGCCGGCCGCAAAGGACGCTTCCAGGATGCGTTCCAGCGTCCGCAGCAGATCGGGGTCGATGTCCGATCGCAGATGGTCCAGCACGAACCCGACAAACTCGATGCCGTGGCCGACATTACACGCATCCCCGCCGGGTACGTTTCTTAGCAGCGATGTCGGCCCGTCGAGATGCTGCGACAGCACGTGCTCGATGAACCCAACGGCGTAGCCGGTGTTGTGCCGCCCGGTCGCTGCGGCCACGAGGCTGGCCGCTCCGAGCAGGATCATGCGCGGTCCCAGATCGTCAGGCTGACATGCCAGGGCCTCCTGACACAAAAGCCTTCGTTCATCGATCTGGAAGCGGCCTTGTTCGATGGCGTCGATGGTCCGGGCGAGATGATCAAGGTGCCGTCCGGCGTCCTGTGGCCGGTGGCGGGCAGCGAAGGCCAGAAGCCCCTTGGCAGCGAAGGCGTCGGAATAGGTGTGGATGTCGGCATGCGTGTCCTGCGGGGCAGCTGTCTCACCGGATCCCGGGTAGACCGGGCGCAGCTGCCGATCATGACAGAAGTAAACATGCCCCGTCCGCGCCACGAGGGCTTCAAGCGCCCCGTAAAGGACATGCGCGCGCTCTGTCAGTGCCCGCGCCAGTTCGGAATCGCGCCCTGACAGTTCGTCCGCAAAGGTGGTGAGCGCTTCGAGGCCCCGCCCCTGGATCCAGCCATAGGTGAAGTCGGGTCCGCGCCATCCGTCCGCAAGGCCGTAGTCTCGCAGCGTGATGCTGTGCATCTTGGTGTCGAGAAAACCGCTTGCCGGCACGGGGCGGTCGACCAGCCAGCGCAGCGCGGCGGTGTTGGCTTCCTGATAGCGCTGTCGGGCCTCCGCATAGAAGCTTTGCCGCATGGCTCAATCCTTCAGGCCGCTTGTCGCGATGCCCTGGGTGAACTGCCGGCGCAGGAACACGAACAGGGTCACGCTTGGGATCAGGACGATGGCGGAAGCGGCGCTGAGACGCCCCAGATCGACCGTGAACCCGGTCTGGAACAGGGCAAGGCCGACCTCGATCGTGTAGGTGTCCCGCGACGTGGCCACCACCAGCGGCCAGGCGAACGCGGTCCACGCCTGGAAGAAGGCCAGAACGCCAAGCGCCGCGAGCGGACCGCGCAGAAGCGGCAGGACGATGCGGGCGAAGATCCAGAACTCGCCCGCTCCATCCACCCGCGCCGCCTCGAGCAGTTCGTCGGGGATGGCTTGGATGACATTCTGCCGGATCAGGAAGATGCCGAAGCTCATCACCAGATAGCCGAGCAGCAGCCCCCACAGGGAATTGAGCAGACCGAGCGACTTCACCTGGAAATAGAGCGGTATCATGTAGACCTCGAACGGGATAATGGCCGTGGCGAGGATCACCACAAAGATGGCGTTGAGGCTGCGGTAGCGGAACTTGCCGAAGACATAGCCCGCCACGGCCGAGGTCGACACGATCGCCAGGGTCGACAGCACGGCGAAGGCGAGGCTGTTCCAGATCCAGCGCAACAGCGGCGTCTCTCCGAGAACCGCGGTGAAGTTCGACAAGGTCGGATCGGACGGAATGATGGTGGGCGGCCAGACCAGCATTTCCTGCGGCGTCTTGAAGGCATTGGCCACCAGCAGCACGAGCGGCAGCAGCATCGCCAGCGAGAACGCCATCAGGATGACATCAATTGCAAGGTCTGTGGCGCGGCGTCGCATGTTGGCGTGCCCCACGACCTCGCCCG
>JAPLOU010000099.1 GCA_026400535.1 Hyphomicrobiales bacterium | reverse complement strand
GAAGGCGTCGGAGAAGCGCTCCTGGCCTGAGGCATCCTTGCGGGCGTAGCGCTTGCCGTTGGGACTGTCGCGCCGGATGATCAGTCCTGCCTCCACCAAAGCCGTCAGATGCCGCCACAGCGTCGCGGGAGCCATGCCATGCGCGCGCTGGCCGAGCTGGCGGTTGGAGGGAAAGACAATCAGGTCGCAGGAGGCGGAGGCGCCCTCCCCGCTTGCGGCCAAGGGATCGTCAGCAGCACCCGCGCGGGGCTTGGGCAGCGACAGTGCGGTTTCCGGATGAAACGACAACAGCGCGCTCAGCACACTCAAGGACCGGTCCGTTACGCCGAGGCGCTCGCGGATTTCCGTCAGCATCCGGCAGATCTGCCATTTGTTGACTGCGGCCGGTGCGTTCGATCCGGCCTTGCCGGCCTCATCGACGGCCCGCTTGACCTGCAACTGCGCTGCAATCTGGCCAAGCGACACCGGCCGCCGCCCGAAGGACGTCGTTGGGATATGTGCTTCCATGGCTCTTGCCTTCATCAGGCAAAAGAAACCCGCCCACCAAAACGGCGGCCGACTCTTGACAGTGATTCGCGGAAGTGGTCTTCTCTCAGTCGCCAAACCAAATGAGAAGGCTTCCTAGCGGTGACGTCGGGGGGCCTTTTTCTTTTGCGGTCGATGCTCCCTGTTGCGGTTGATTTAGCGCCTCGGCGCGGGTGAAGGCTTCAGCGCGAACGACCGCGCGTGGATTGGAATTCGGTGTAAAGTGTTTCGAGCTTGTTTCGGACGAAGTCGCCGAATTCCGGAACCGCCTTGTTGTCGAAAGCGAGCAGCAGCTTTCGACCGCTGCGACTGAACTCGCCAATCATCTGACCGTCTGAGCTGAGGATTGTCTCGGCTTTTCTTGGCTCGGCCTTCGAGCGGAGCGAATTGTGGAGAGAAAGAAAGCGCTGATCGGTGTGAAGCAGCTTGAACTCTGGAGCCTCAATGTGACGACTGGCTTTCTCCAACCCGCCGGCACCATCCAACAGCTCGGCCAGCTCAACCCATCGCACGCGTCCGAAACCGGGCGCTGGTCCAATCGCTTCAACAAGGCTGGCCGGTAGACGCGTCGCCAAGGCTACCAATCGCGACAATGCTGCCTTGTCGACGGACAAAGCAGACATGATGACGTCGCGAGAGAAACCGCGTTCTTCAAGCCGGGCAGCGAAGCGCGCTCTTTCGATAAAGGTCAGATCGGTACGGCTGCTATTTTCCTGCCCTTGTGCGACGACCAACTCCTGGTCGGACAGCTTTTTGACGACTGCCCGAACCTTGATTCCGAGCTCACGTGCGGCGCGCAGGCGACGATGGCCAAAGGCAACTTCGTAGCGGCCCTCAGCATCGGGCTTAGGCCGAACCAGAATTGGTGATTGCTGACCGTTTTCGCGAATCGTATCGCGGAATTCTTCATTCTGCTCCGCGCTCAACTCCATCCGATCCGGGACAATTGAGGCGTCGACCAACGACGTATCGATTTCGACGACCACCAAGCCTTGGACAAGCTTTTGCTCGATGTCATCGGCGCGCTTCGCTTTTTCGGACAGCCCATCGAGAGATCGGGAGATTGCACTAAGTGCCCCGCTTGGCCGTGAAGGGCGCTCCAGTCCCATCAATGGACGCGTGATGGAACTCCTGACTTCTTGCCCAGCCTCGATCTCAGGACGGGTTTCAATTGGAGCGTCGAAACTGATTTTTCTCGCCATCTCAGTTCCGTCCCCAGGCCTGCTTGATCAGGGCTTCGATTTCACCATTGACCTGGTCAACCGCCTCTACCGCCCTGTCATAGGTGCCTCGCGTGAACTGCTGGCGTTCCACCTCGTAAAGGGTCTGCTTGGTCAGGCCTGCATCAGCGATTGCTGTACTCTTCAGCATTGGGTGGGTAAGTACCCGCGAACCAAAGATCGATCGCATCAACCCGACCATCGTCGTCTGCGGACCATCGCTCGGCTCGTATCGAGTGACGAGATAGCGCATCCAATCGTAATTGGTTGTGCCGCCAGCCTTCGCGACAACGTCGAGTAGTCCACCGGTCATGTTCAGAAATTGGGACATCGACATCACGTCGAGCATTTGCGGATGGACGGTGATGAGCACAGCAGTTGCAGCGCAAAGCGCCGACAAACTCAGGAAGCCGAGTTGCGGTGGGCAGTCGATGACGACAACGTCGTAAGCATCGCCAACCTGCGCGATCGCACCGCTGATCCGGGCAAAAAACAGTCCTCTGTCATCCTGCCGCTCCATGAGTGCCCGGGGTGTCTCATGCTCGAACTCCATCAGCTCGAGTTGGCCTGGCACAATGTGCAGATTGGGGATGTAGGTGCCACGAACGATGTCACGCATGTCGCGCCTTTCGCCTGCGTAGCGAATGGCGCCGAAGATTGTATCGCCGTCCCCAACATCCGTTTCCGGGATATGGCCAAACAAGGCTGACAGGCTTGCCTGAGGATCAAGATCAATTGCGAGAACCCGATATCCGCGCAGGGCGAGATACTGGGCCAGATGTGCCGCCGTAGTTGTTTTGCCGCTACCACCTTTGAAGTTCATCACAGAGATGATCTGCAGGTGCTCATTGGGCAGTCTGTGGGGCTGGTACCGACGAATTCCCTTACCGGATTTGTGCAGTTCGCTGCGCAGTTCCTCGATTTCCTCGATCGAGTAGGTCTTACGCGCACTCCCCTCCCCCATCGGTATCTTGCGTTCGGCCACCAGCTGTCTGAGGTAACCTTCATGGATACCGATGAAGCGGGCGACCTCCGCGGTGGAAAAGCGCCGCATCGTCTTTTGCGCGGATGGTGGAAAATCACGCAACTGTTGCGCTTGAAGACGCAAAGACAGCTCAGCCGCATCCGAATTGATAATCGGACGAATATCGCCTAGGCGTTCTTGGTGCATGGTGACTGGTTTTTGCATCTTCAGCGAACCTGCGGGAAAAGTAGCTTTTCGGCGCAATCTGCGCTGATTTGGGATAATGCCCGATTCTTCCAATCACGCAATCTTTATTGAGTTAACAGATTCTTAACGGAGGCAGCTCACCTGCTGCCTGCCAATTCGGGATCGGACCTAATCGACGCAAGTTGTACGTGTACAACTGATTTGCCGTACTCTGACGGGAAGCCAGCCGTTCCATCGGTTGTACACGTACAACTCATTGGCGCGGGGAGTGTCATCGTTCATGACCGATGCCCGCAGACTAGCGACCTGGTTTCTGCAAAAAAGGCCGGCTTAGGGCAAGGCTGGCGCAACCATGCTGCCCACAGCAGTGGGCCTGCCCCGCGCCCGGGTCAACGCCGGTCAGGGGCTCCCCGGCGAAGCAAAGGGCGAGAGGGAGTTTTGTGAACTCCCTCTCGCCTGGCTTCAGAACGGCAGTTCGAGCCCGCGCGGCGCGATCGTCGCGGCGTAAGCTTCGACCTTTGCGAAGTAGCGCTGCTCGGTCTCGATCCGGTCGAACTCGTCCCGGATGCCGAGCTCGGTGCGCAGCTGGCATAGCTGCCTCCGGGCGATGCGCCGCTCGCCGCGGGGCAGGGTAGAATATTCGCGCTCGATCTCCGCGATCCAGCAAGCGATGTCCTCAGCAGGCATGGAGTGGGTGAGAGTGTTGCTCATCGTCGATCTCCTTCGTCTTGATGACGAAGTGCCGCGACGAGCCGGGGAGGGCGGGGTCAAGGACGCGAAGCGCCGCCAGCGGCGGGCGGCGGGGGAGCCGGTTTTCTGACGGGATGCGTCAGCGGTCCGGCTGAACACCGGGGGCACCGCCGATCCTTGGATCGCCGGTCGAACCGGTCGTAACCTTGGAAGTCAGGAAACGTATTCTGGCTCAATGGTGCCGCAGCCAATATCCCGCGCGACGGTTCGATGCCGCCAAGCGGGAACTGTCCGGCCTGTGCATGGCGAGGCGGTTGACTAAACAGGGCAGGAGAGGGCCCCCAACGTTTCTCAATCGCTACGTTTCCGAGACAGCCAGTTTGTGGTACAAGAAAAGTATGAACCGCGAAGTCGCCATCGCCGAGATTGCCGCCCGCGCCGACGCATTGAAAGCGCGCGGCATTGCGGCCGCCTATCTCTTCGGCTCGACCGTGCGTGGCGAACAGAGTCAGGACAGTGATCTTGATATCTTCATCGACATCGCGCCCGGACGGAAATTCTCGTTGATCGATCTGTGTGGCGTGCAGAACTTGCTTGAGCGCGAACTTGGCGTCGAAGTGGACCTTCTGACACGCAGGGGGCTGCTGCCGGACCTGAGGCCCGACATCGAACGCGAGGCGATCCGGATTTTTTGATGGCGCGACGGGTTGATGTTGTTCTGAAGGAGATTCTCGACACGATCGATGTGCTGATGTCCACGTTGGACGGCATCAGCAAGTCCGCGTTCTGGGATGATCGCTTCAAGCAATGGGGTGCCGAGCGCGCGATCGAGATTATCTCCGAAGCCGTGCGGCATGTGCCAGACGAGGTTTTAGCGGAGCGGCCCGAAATCCCCTGGGCGGACATCCGCACCATCGGCAACCGCATTCGCCACGAGTATTGGCGGGTCGATCCGGAGATCGTCTGGGATGTGGCGCGCCACGATCTGCCACCCTTGCGCGAAGCCATCGCGGCGCTTCTGACCAGGCACAGTAAGCCTGCGGGCTGATGACGCGTGTTTCGGCCTAGACACCTTTCCGGTCGATGCTCGCGCCGCTGGCGGCGGTTGCCTGGTGCAGCACGGCCAGAAGGCCCGTCCGCCGGGGCAAACGAGGTGTTGCGGCGTAGGCTTCGACCGCGGTGAAGTAGCGCTGCTTAGTCTCGATCCGATCGAACTCGTTGCGGATGCCGAGCTCGGCGCGCAGCTGGTGCAGCTGCTTGCGGGCTATCTGGCGCTCGCCGTATGGCAGGGTAGGATATTCGCACTCGATCTCCGCGATCCAGCAAGCGATGTCCTCAGCAGGCATGGAGTGGGTGAGAGTGTTGCTCATCGTCGATCTTCTTCGTCTTGATGACGAAGTGCCGAGCCGGTCGTATCACTGGAAGTCAGAGAGAATGTTTATGGCTCAACGGTGCCGCAGCCTCTTCCCGCGCGACGGTTCGATAGCATCAAGCGGGAGCACCCACGGCGAGACGCAATCGGAAATCTAGGACAAGAGAGACTGTTGAAACTGCCGTGGTACGCTTGAACGGTTTCACGCGCACTCGCACCCTCCACTTTGAGCCAGATAATGAGCCGGTTGCGCCCAAAGGCCATCAGAAACGCAGGATCACCCAGCGCTTGCTTTCAACCACGCCGCGATGTCGACAACCGAGCGAAAGAGAATCGACGGGTCATCGATTGCCGGAATAAAGCCATTCGACTGCCAGTAAACCTCCGCCTCGTGGTCGATAGCCCTCACAACGACGGCGCGGCCGCCAATCGCCGCAGCGCCATCGACGCACCGCTGCAACGCATCGCGCAGAAGAGAGGATCCGATGCCCTTGCCGTTATGGGCAACGTCTACGGCGAGTTGCCCGAACAAGATGCAAGGGATCGGATCAGGCGCCTGGCCGGTGCGGATCGATCGCGGCATGGATGGACCTGGCACGCCCGTCGGCGCAAGGCCATAGTAGCCAATGACCCGGGTTCCTTCGCAAACGACCATGACCCGGGTGAACCCCTTTTCGTCGTTGCGGCGGGCGTGATTCTTCAGCCAATTGTTGAGTTGCGTCTTGCCACAGTCGAAGCCTGAAAGATCGTGATGGGGCGCCAACGGCTCCGGCGCACTGATCGGCATCAGCGTTCCACGGTCCAGACAGCAGGTCGCGCAAGGCGTTCCTTTACTTTCTCGGGCATAGGCGACACCGGTGCTTCGATGATCGCAACGAATTGCGCGAAGGCTTCGGGGGACAGGCGCAAAACCGTCTCGTGGAGGATGGCGCGCTGCGCTTCGTCGATGGCGGCGCGACGCAGAAATTCAGTGCGCGACAGGCCGCTGGATGCGGCTCCGCGATCGATCAGTGCGAGATCGTCTTCGCGCAGGCGCATCGAAACCGGCACGTCGCGACGTGAGATAGGACTGGGCGCATGTTCCATCCGGTGCCTCCTATGGATGTAATGCATTGTGCATTACACCAACAGCAGCCCAACGACAATCATTTTGATGGTCGCGCGTTTGTTGAGGGTGACCGATATCTTCGCGCGGCGCCAGCAAACGAGGCGATCGACATGGCGCTTTTTGAAAACGCCGCGATCAACCTGGAACTCCTGAGAACATTGCCGGCCGGCGCTTATCCGAGCAGCCTTGCTGCCCGTCCCATTCGTCGATCGGCGTCGTTGTAGTAGCGCGCGGCCTGTTGCACGGAGGTATGCTGGCTCTGCGCCATGGCCTCTGGCAGGGGCACGCCTTGCCGGGCCGCCTCGGTGAGGAAGCCGGAGCGCAGGCCGTGGGCCGAGAAGCTGACGGGATCAAGGCCTGCCATGGCGATGCGGCGCTTGAGGATCAGGTTGACGCCCTGGCCGGTGAGACCTTCGGGGCGGATGTTCTCCCACTGGTCGATGCTGCGGAAAACAGGCCCGCTCTTGATCCTGGCGAAGGCGAGCCAGGCCTCCAGTGCGATGACCGGCGCGCCGATAACAAAGACGCTGGCATCCTGGTCGGCATCGGTGGTCTTGGTGCGCCCGAGCCGGATGCGCCGGCAGGGCAGGGACGGGGAGGCGGGATCGCCAGGAACCGAGGGCACGTCGGGTTCCGCCACAATGTCCTCAAGGCGCAGGCCCGCGACCTCGGAGCGCCGCCGCCCTCCGCTCGCGAAAGCCACCAGCAGCAGCGCCTTGTCGCGCAGATCCTGCGGGCGGTTCAGCCAGCAGGTTTCGATCAGCTTGGCCACGATGTCGCCGGTGACGGCCTTCTCGCTCTTGCGCTGACGCGGCCGGGCAGCGGCACGGACAGAAAGGCGCAAGGCTGTCCTGATCTGGCCATCGCCAAACGGCCCCGTCAGGCCCCGCCATTTGTGCATTGAGCCCCAGAGCGACAGCCGCCGCTTGACCGTGCCTGGTGCGTGAGGACCGGAGGATTTGAGCGCGCCGATCGTCCGCAGCGCGCTCGCGACCTCGTCCGGCATGCCGTGCGCTGGATCGGCCTCCTTCTTCACCGCGTCCCACAGGTGATGGGCGATGAACTTTACCACCAGCGAGGCTGGTGCCGGCCAGGGCAGGGGAGAGCCTGTCGCCGCCAGCGCCCAGCGCTCGAGATAGGCCAGGTCCGAGGCGATGGCGCGCAGCGTGTTGGCGCCCATGCCGCTCTCGACCAGATGGCGCAAGGTGGCGACATCAGCATCCGACAGCAGAGCGGACAGTTCATCGCGGCGATGATACGGCAGCACGCCTGCGAGCGCATTGAGCTCGGCAAAGCGTGCGTGCTCGGGATCGTCGGCGTGGGTCATGTCGACCAGTCCGCCACGACAAGACCCGGCACCAGCTTGAATGCCTTGTCGGCCGTGATCAGTTGGGCGCCCAGCGCGAGCGCATGGGCGGCGATCAACAAGTCGAGCGCACCGAGCGGAGTGCCCACGCGCTCAAGGACAGCGCGCAGGCTGCCATAAGCGGCTGCCGCTTCACTGTTCCACGGCATGACGGGAACCGTCGCCAGAAACAGCCGCGCCGCCTCCGCGTGTTTGGTCTGTGGCATCTCGGCAAGTCCGAAGCGCAACTCGCCCTCAGTCACGGCCGACATGCAGGTCTGCGCAACCGGCGTCGCAACCAGCCGGTCACGCAAGGGCTGCGACAGGTTCTTGATGAGCGCGCTCGCCATGTTGGTGTCGAGCATGAAACACGGGATCACAGGACATTGTCCCGTTCCGTGGTCTCATCACGTGGATGGGTCATGAAACCGTCCGGCGCGCTCCCCGCAGCGTCGATGGCCTCGAACATCGCGCGCCAGTCCCCGGGCTTGGTGGACAAGATCACGTCCCCGGTTTC
>JAPLOU010000015.1 GCA_026400535.1 Hyphomicrobiales bacterium | reverse complement strand
GGCTATCCAGCGACAGCTCCGACCTTCATTCAGATGCCGATGAATGAAATTGCGTTCCTCACCGCTGAGGTGGTTGTAAACTTGGCCCATCACTCACCCGATAATCCGTCAGGTGATGCACTTCAAATGTGAAACGACCCTGCTTTAAGTTTTACAAGTAAGATAAAATACACGAAGGACATTACAATAGGAAATAACAGTAGCCATGCTAGTTCTACAGGTCCGTCCCCCCCGAGAGAATTAACAACGCGAGAGGTTTTGCGAAATGACAAAATGTACATCACGGGAAGCGCTATCGCTAAAATTACGACTATCCAGTGCCAGACGCTAACGCCGCCCATAAAATCCCCCTTTTGTGGTGAGTTCATAGGAAAGCACTAAGGTGCGAAAAAATCAAAGCGCGCGTGAGAGACGCCGGTGGACACCAACCGGAAAGGGGGTCAGTTCCAGATGTCGCCAAGGGGTCAGATCCGATTGTCGCTGGACACGCCATAGAGCGCGAGAGTGAGGCGAAGGAACGGCAGGTTTCGCAGTTGAATCGGGGTGCGGAAGGCCCGTTGGTGTCCATGGATACCGACGGGGACTTCGGGCGTTCGCGTGCATTGGTAGCCGGTCGGACATACCAACTTCACGAGCGTCATCGGTGCGGGTGAGAACTTTACTGTCGCTGCCGACATCAATGTTTTGGTTCGCACCCTTCGCCGGTTCAATCCCATGAAGCAATTCCCCAGCCCGGCGGTCATGTGTCGGGGTCAGGGGTGGCTTTGATGTAATTCTCCCAGATTGCTATTAGCCCCACGACAAGCACGAAGCTCGAGGCCATGAGCATCCATCCCTTCCAACCATCAGCGAAGAACAGCAGATAGCCCAGGCTTCCGCCGCCTGCCCCTATCATGGTCAAGGCAATCACAAGGCCGATGGCTCGACGTAGCGGCGACAATCTCAGGGTCGTGTCCTATCGTGCACTTCATATTTCAGACTGCCCAACCAATATACCAGTTCTAATTGGAGCGCCATTTGCCCGTAGCTGCTACCGCAGCGCGATGTATCGTGCAGAGTCTGTTGAGAACTCGACGCCGTAGGCATTCATTGATCCTGTCTGGATCCAATTCATTTCCTGTGGCCCCGCCGATGTAATGAAGATAACGGCGCTATCAGTCAGACCCAAGCGGTTGGCATATGACCCGACCAAAGCATTGGCGACGCCTGATTCAATTTGCCGGCCGTTTTCATCGATGTAGGCGGCGTGGAAGCCGACACGTGATGACGGATCTAGGTGTCGGCGCGCCCCACCAAGCCATGCGATGGCGCATGCGGAAGCGCATACCGTGCCTGGAGCCACGGCGGTCCGATAACCTCGCAGCCGAATACGATTGCCAATCTCAATACCGGTCGAAAGGTTGCCGCCTGGTCCTTCAAGAACCACGACAACGTGCTTTTCATCGCCGATTGCTTGCTGGAACCGTGCAAGAGCATCACGCGTCAGGACGCCGCTGACGCGCACGACGACCTCTCCGGCCGGATTATACCCGATGCGGGCTACACCGCCTTGAACCGAGGCTGCTGAAGGGGCGCTACCTGGTGAGGGCGCTATCGTGCCGTCCGGGCGCACTGGGATGCTGCGGACGGGGCGTGGCTCGCCAAGCGTGGTCTGCGGGTTCATGTCGGTTGAATCCCACAGTGCCCTCTGACCCCATCCGCTGAGGATCGAATCGATCCAGCTTCGTTGCGGGCCAAGGAACGGCCCTTGTGTTAGATCACCGCAGGATCGTCCGGATGCTCCTGTCGACCAGTTTGCGATGGCGACTACCCGGTTGCGCGTATCGGTGATCGGCCCCCCCCCATCGCCACCGCAGATGCCGGCACCGGCTGCACCTCGGGCCCAGAGCAGAACGGGGCTTGGCCCGTGGGGCTCGACGGCTTGCAACGTCACCGAGCGCCAGCTACCGATGGTGGAGGCGTCGCCTTCGCGGGCCACACCAAAGCCTGCAGCGGTGATGTTAGCGGCGGTAGGGCTTGTCTCGGTCGACAGTAAGGCAGGCTCAAATCGTGCCGGAAGCGGCCTCTGCAGACGAATTAGCGCCATGTCGATCGACCGCGTGCGCTCCTGCACCGCGTTTGCCCGATACTCAGGGTGTAGCGCAACCCTCTGCGACGCAATCAGCACCGGCTGGCCCGCCTCTCGGAAAAGCACTCTGATCGGAGCGCCGGCCGGAACGCAGAACGCTGCTGTCAGAACCACATCCTGGGCGATCACGACCCCGCTGCACATGCCGCCCCGGTCATCCAGGACCATCACGGCGGAGGCCTCGAGCGGTCCGCCCGCCTGTCCACCCACAATGGCCGACGCCTGCGGCGCTATCAGCGTGCAACCGAGCATCACCCCGGCCCACTTTTTCAAGGATGATCTCACGAGTTTGGTTATGATTGCCGCTCCAGCCATACAACTTGCCGTGCCGTTTCCAGCCGGCTGTGTTCACTGCTCATTGACGATGCTTACCAATAAGGCTGCGCATAGTCGAGGCAGGGGCCCGCATGTCGACACGGCGTTTCAATTCTTCGAACGGCGGATTGTCCTTTGGAGTTGTTCGTCGGTGCGCGATATGGCGCCAGGAAGGTCCACCACGTTCCGATGGCATCCATGATATGGTGGGGGACGATCTGGGGGATGCAAAAAAATCGCATGCAATATTATCTAATCAAAACAACGCTTTAATCGAATTTAATGGCGGACAGGGCGGGATTCGAACCCGCGATAGAGTTGCCCCTATACACACTTTCCAGGCGTGCGCCTTCAACCACTCGGCCACCTGTCCGCAACGCGCGCCGGGGCGCACGCAACACTTTCGACCAGGACGCGTCAGCCTTCGGCTGACGCTGTGCGCCTTCAACCACAGGGGCACACCCGTTAGCAACGTGCGCAAAGGCGCACGCAGGAGCACTGGCCGGAGGGCGGGGTCCTACCCCTGCCCTGTCAGCTCGGCGTCGCCACGCGCTATGACTGCCCGCGCGCCTGATTGCAAGTGCGCTGAGCATCCCACGCGCGCAAAAATCACCCCACGGATGCGCAGCCTTGCACTTTGGCGTGCCGGGGCCCCTTGCATCGGCCCGGGCTGCGGCGCACATCGGGGTCAGGAGACTGTGACGTGATCAAGGCCCTGTTTCGTTTCATCGCCTTTCTGCTGCTGGCTGCCGGCTTCATCGGCGCGGTGATGGACGCGGCGCGTTCGCTGGCCAATTCGACGCTGGACTACGCCCGCATCGGCGGCACCGCGTTTCGCCTGTTCGGAGACCGCTTCCTGCAACTTCAGCCTGTCGTGGAGCGGAACCTTCATCCATTGCTGTGGGACCCGATCCTGTCCAGTCTGTTCCTGCTGCCGACGTCGCTGGTGCTGCTCGGGCTCGGGCTGGTCTGCTACCGAATCGGCAGGCGCGCGCCGGCCGTCATCGGCTATGTCACGCGAAACTGATCTCGGCAGGTCTCCCGCCTGTAACGCCTGCTGCCTACATCGCAAAATGAGGTCTGCAACAAGGAGTGCCCCATGTTTTTCATGCGCAAGAAGGCAGAGATGCCGTCCCCCCAGGCCGCCTTGCCGGGACGATCGACCCCGATCCCGACTGCGGAGACCCATTTCATCAACGGCCGCAAGCTCAAGGGGGCGTATCCCGAAGGGCTGGACATGGCCATGTTCGGCCTCGGCTGCTTCTGGGGCGCCGAGCGCAAGTTCTGGGAGCTGGAGAACGGCATCTGGATCACCGCGGTCGGCTACGCGGGCGGCCACACGCCCAATCCGACCTATGAGGAAACCTGCTCGGGCCTGACGGGCCACAACGAGGTCGTGCTCGTGGTCTTCGATCCGGCGAAGGTCAGCTACGGCGCCTTGCTCAAGACCTTCTGGGAGAACCATGATCCAACCCAGGGCATGCGGCAGGGCAATGATGTCGGCACGCAGTACCGCTCCGGCATCTACGCCTTCTCGCCCGCGCAGAAGGCGGCGGCAGAGGCATCGAAGGCCATCTATGGCGCGGCGCTCGCCGCCAGAGGCCTGGATGCGGTCACCACGGAGATCATCGATGCGCCGCCGTTTTACTACGCCGAGGCCTACCACCAGCAGTATCTGGCCAAGAACCCGTCCGGATATTGTGGCCTTGGCGGCACGGGCGTCGCCTGCCAGATCGGCACGGGCATCAGCGCCTGAAGCCCCTTTGAATCCACGTCGCGCGACAAGCCCGCTCTTGCCGCGCGGCGGTTGTGATGCGAGAAGCGGTCAGGTCCCGCCCTGCTGACAACGGTTGCCGCATGATCGAGCGATATCTGGAGAAGTTCCTGTTTGGCAGCCGCTGGCTGCTGGCCCCCTTCTACGTCATGCTGGTGATCGCGCTCGGCGCGCTTCTGCTCAAGGGCGCGCAGGAGACGGTGCATTTCATGCTCACGGCCTGGAGCGCGTCCGAGTCGCAGATCATCCTGGGCGTGCTGGCGCTGGTCGACCTGACACTGACCGGCTCGCTGATCATCATCGTGATCTTTTCGGGCTATGAGAACTTCGTCTCCAAGATCGAGGCCGATGATCACAGGGACTGGCCCGAATGGATGGGCAAGATCGATTTCACCGGCCTCAAGCTCAAGCTGGTGTCCTCGATCGTGGCGATTTCGGCCATTCAGGTGCTGAAGGCCTTCATGAACGTCAAGAATATCCCGGACCGCGAGCTGATGTGGCTGGTCGGCATCCACATGCTGTTCGTGATCTCGGGCCTGCTGATGGCCCTGACCGACAAGTGGACAGCCGAAAGCAGCTACGGCAAGGGCAAGGTCAAGGCGCAGGACAGCAAAGATGTTGCCGACAAGGGCGCTGCCTGATGCCGTTGCCGCAGCTGGCGTGACGGCGTGACCGCCCTGCTCACGCTGTTGCACCAGCCGAAGGTTGTCGCCTTTGACGCCTACGGAACCCTGTTCGATGTCCACTCCGCCGTGCAGCGACTTGCTGCGCGCATCGGCCCGGACGCTGCGGCCTTCTCGGCGCTGTGGCGCCAGAAGCAACTGGAATACAGCTGGGTTTTGTCGCTGGCTGGCGCGTATCGCGATTTCTGGGACCTGACCCAGGAGGCGCTCGACTATGCCTTCGCCAGCTTTCCGGCCGTTGACAAGGCGCTGCGCCCGGACCTTCTGGCCGCCTACCGCAGCCTGTCGGCCTATCCCGAGGCGCGCGGCGTGCTCGAACGCCTGCAGGCCTTTGGCTTTTCGACCTGCATTCTCTCCAATGGCGCGCCGGGCATGCTGGCCGACGCGATCGCCTCCGCAGGACTGACCGATCGGCTCGATGCGGTCTTCTCCGTCGATGCGGTGGGCGTCTTCAAGACGGCCCCGGCGGCCTACCAGATGGTTTGCAGCCATTTTGGGGTGGCGCCAGCCGATGTGCTGCTGGTCTCGTCCAATCGCTGGGATATCGCGGGCGCGGTTGCCTTCGGTGCGCTGGCCATCTGGGTCAACCGCGCCGGCCTGCCGCGCGAATATGCCGGTCTCGATCCGGTCGCCACGGTGCGGGACCTGAATGCCGTCGGGTAGCCCCGAAGCTGTGATCAGCCCGCGATCTTGCCGAAATCCGCGACACTGAGCGTGGCTGCGCGCAGCGCGCCGAGCAGCTTCAGCCGGTTGGCGCGGATGGCCGGGTCCGGTGCGTTGACCATCACCGCCTCGAAGAAGGCGTCGACTGGCTGGCGCAGGGCCGCGAGCGCCGCCATCGCGCCGGCGAAGTCCTCGGCTTTGGCCGCTGTGGCCGCCGCAGGCAGGGCCGTCAGCAACGCCGCATGCAACGCCTTCTCGGCCGGATCGCTCAGCAGCGCCGGGTCAGCCTCGCCGGCGAACGCCCCCTCGCCATCCTTCTTTTCCTCGGCTTTCAGGATATTGGCGGCACGCTTGGCACCTGCCAGGAGGTTGGCGCCATCCTCGGTGGCAAGGAAGACCGTCAGCGCCTCGACGCGGCGGATGATGGGCAAGGTGGGCTCGTGAGCGACAAGGCCCTTATTGCCAATGACTGCGTCGATCAGATCGCCGCGTAAGCCCTTTTCCCGCAAGTGGACACCGAGACGGTCCTCCAGAAAAATGCAAAGACCATCAAGTGCCGCAGCATAGTCATCATACCGGTCATGCCCCACCAGCCGTGGGAAATGCAGTTCAGCAAAGTGCCGAGGGCTGAGGGTGATCTGGTTCATGGACTGAAGGGCATTGAAGCCGATACCTGCCCTTCGGAGCGCATAAGGGTCCTTGCTGCCTGTGGGCTTCTCGTCGATCGCCCAGAAGCCGACCAGCGTGTCGAGCTTGTCGGCGAGCGCCACGGTGATCGCGACCTTGTCCGTCGGCACGCGGTCCGAGGGGCCGAGCGGCTTGTAGTGATCCTCGATGGCGATGCAGACGCTATCGGGCTCGCCCTGCAGTTCGGCATAGCGCCGGCCCATGAAGCCCTGCAGCTCGGGGAATTCGCCGACGACTTCGGTCTCAAGATCAGCCTTGGCCAGCACGGCTGCGCGGGCGCACAGATCCGGGTCGGCGCCCGTGGCCTTGGCCAACTCGCGCGCCAGCGCTGCGATGCGCTGAACCCGCTCTCCTTGCGTGCCCAGCTTCTCATGAAAGACCACGCCGAGATGGTCGAGCCGCGCCATGCGCTGGTCGAGCGGCTTGGCGAGGTCGAGCCCGAGCCTGTCGGCGCTGGCCTTCAGCGTCTCCACATCCGGCAGCGGGCGCTGGTCCGTCTTCCAGAAATGCAGCGCGTCGGAGAGGCGGGCGCGCACCACGCGCTCGTTGCCGGCGATGATCGCCTTGCCGCCATCGGGCGCGATCTGGTTGGTGGTCAGCAGGAAGCGGCTGGCGAGCTTGCCCTGGGCATCGCGCAGGACAAAGCACTTCTGGTTGGCCCGGATCGTGGCGCGGATCACCTCACCGGGAATGGCGAGAAACGCGTCATCGAAGGAGCCCATCAGCACGGTCGGCCATTCGACCAGACCGGCCACCTCGTTGAGCAGCCCTTCATCCTCAATCAGCTCCAGCCCCTGAGCGAAGGCGAGATGCGTCGCCTCGTTGAGGATGAGGGCCTTGCGCCGCTCGGCATCGAGGATGACATGGGCCGCTTCAAGCTTGGTGATGTAATCCTCAAGCCGCCTGACGCGGATCGGCTGGCCATCGGACAAGAAGCGGTGTCCGAGCGTGGTGTCGCCGGAAACAATCCCGTCGACCGCGAAGGCGATCACCTCCGGCTCCTCGGTTTCGGGCCCGAAGGTGCACAGGATGCTGTGCAGAGGGCGCACCCAGCGCAGGGCGTTGGGGCCCTTGCCGTCGGAGGTGAAGGCGGAGTCCACTGGCGATGACATCACGCCCCAGCGCTGGCTCTTGGGCCAGGGGAAGTTGCGGATCACGGAAGGCACGATCTCGGCGATCACCGCGGCGGTCAGCCGGCCCGGCCTGTGGATGAAGGCGACGTAGGAATCGCCCTTCTTTGGGTCGCTCTGGATACTGGCCTGATTGATCGAGGCGAGGCCGGCGGCCTTGAGAAAGCCCTGGATGGCGGCCTCGGGCGAGCCGACGCGCGGCCCCTTGCGCTCCTCGCGCAGATCGCTGCCCTTTGCCGGCAGGCCGGCCACGTGCAGCGCCAGCCGCCGCGGCGTGGCGAAGGCGCGGGCGCCTTCATAGATCAGGCCGCCCTCGACCAGCGCGTCGGTGACGAGCTTTTGCAGATCCTCCGCCGCCTTGCGCTGCATGCGCGCGGGGATTTCCTCGGAAAACAGTTCAAGCAGCAAATCGGGCATCGCAGGGCGTATCCTTCACGTCCCCTGAAAACCCGTCTCGGTCAGAAAGGCAAGCACGAAAGCCGCGTACTGGCGCGGGACAGCCGCACATTGGCGTGCGGCGACGGTCCTTACGCAGCCATGCGCAGCCGCATCTCGCCCCGCAGGTCATCGATCAGGAGCGCCCTGCCGGCGCGCTCGACATGCCAGAAGGTCCAGCCATTGCAGGCTGGCAGCCCCTGCGCCAGCGCGCCGATCTTGTGGATCGACCCCACGGCCGGTCCGAGCGCGAGGTTGCCGTCGGCGCGGATCACTGCCGCATGGCGCCTGCGGTCGTCGTGGACCACCTCGCCCGGTCGCACCAGCCCGGCCTCGATCAGCGACAGGAACGGCACGCGCACATCGGTGCGCCGCGATGGCGCGGCAAGGAAGGCTTCGGGCGGCAGCGGCTTGACCGTGGCGATGCGTGCCGTGGCGCCGGCGATATAGACCGGATCGCGCTCGATGCCGATGAAGTGCCGGCCAAGCGCCTTGGCCACTGCGCCGGTGGTTCCGGTGCCGAAGAACGGGTCGAGCACGACGTCGCCCGGATTGGTGGAGGAGAGCAACACGCGCGCCAGCAGCGCCTCGGGCTTCTGCGTCGGATGCAGCTTGGCCCCGTTGGCGTCCTTCAGGCGCTCTTCGCCGGTGCACAGCGGGATATGCCAGTCGGAGCGGACCTGGGTGTCCTCATTGCCGCCCTTCAGGGCCTCATAGTGGAAGGTGTATCTGGATTTCTGGTCGCGTGCCGCCCACAGCATTGTCTCATGGGCATTGGTGAAGCGGCGGCCGCGGAAATTCGGCATCGGATTGGCCTTGCGCCAGACGATGTCGTTCAGCATCCAGAAGCCGATATCCTGCAAGATTGTCCCGACCCGGAAGATGTTGTGGTAGGAACCGATCACCCAGAGCGCGCCATTGGGTTTCAGGGCGCGACGGCAGGCGACAAGCCAGGCGCGGGTGAAAGCATCGTAATCGGCAAACGAGGCGAACTTGTCCCACGCATCGTCGACAGCATCGACAAGGCTGTCGTCCGGGCGGCGCAGATCGCCACCGAGCTGCAGATTGTAGGGCGGATCGGCAAAGACGAGGTCGACCGACCCGGCCGGAAGCTTTTCAAGCTCGGCAATACAATCGCCTGCCAGAATCTGGTCGACTGGCGAGCCTGTCGGCTCGATCCGAGACGCCGATGCGAACTGTCCGGTACGCTGTACCCCAATCCGGACAGAAGCATCGGCCGCCCCGGTACGCAAAGTACCCATGGTGCTGCACCGGTTACGCAACTCAACGATCGGGAAGATGCGGCAACAGGGTAAAAGCCACGTGCACAGACTGGAAAATCTTGCGTGCCGTTTTGGGGCTGCAGTTTTTGCCGGGTTGGGGCGCCGGCAGGCGGATCAGGGGCTGCGCCGCCAGCGGCCCTTGATCGGGGCGAAGCTGTAGCGGTGCAGGGTGCAAGGTCCGTGCGCCGCGATCGCGGCGCGATGCAGCGCGGTGCCGTAGCCGGCGTGGTTGGCAAAGCCATAGGCCGGGAAGGCCCGGTCCAACCGCGCCATCATGCGGTCGCGCACCACCTTCGCCACGATCGACGCCGCTGCGATCGCCGGCTCGCTGCCATCGCCACGGATGATCGCGCGGCAGCGCATCGGAACGGCGATCACATCGCGGCCGTCGACGAGCACAAGCTGAGGCGTCAGACTCAGTCCGCGCACCGACCGGGCCATGCAGGCCAGCGTCACGGTACGGATGTCGCTGGCGTCAATCGCGGCGGCGCTGGCGCTGGCAAGGCTGACGCTGCGCGCGCGCGCGACAAGGCTTTCGAACAGCGCCTCGCGGCGGGCGGCGGAAAGGGTTTTTGAATCTGCCAGCCCGTCGGGCACGTCGTTGGGGTCAAGAATCACGGCAGCGGTCACCACCGGCCCGGCCAGTGGCCCGCGCCCGACTTCATCCACTCCGGCAATGATTGCACACGAGCCCGCCATGGCGGCGGGTGTCGCCGCCCGGGCCGCTCGCGTCAAGCGTGATCAGCCGCGTGAGCAGGTCAGAGCAGGCTAAGCTGCTCCGGTAAGGAGTGAGGGCGGTGGAACAGGTCAGCCCTCAGTTTCAGCCGCGTCTTGCTGAAGCCGGTCCGTTCGGCAGCCAGTTCGAAGCGCCGCCCGATCATCCAGGCATAGGGTCCCGAGCCGACCTGCCGCTGGCCCCAGGCGGCGTCGTAGTCCTTTCCGCCGCGTGTCGACCGAACCAGCGACATCACATGCCGCAGCTTGTCCGGATAGTGGGTCATCAGCCAGTCGCGCACCAGGTCTTTCACCTCAAGCGGTACTCTGAGCAGCACATAGCCGGCCTCGCGCGCTCCGTTGGCGTAGGCCGCGTCGAGAATGCGCTCGATCTCCGCATCGTTCACGGCCGGGATGATCGGCGCCACCAGCACCGTGACCGGAATGCCGGCCTCGCTGAGGCGTTGGATCGTGTCGAGCCGTTTGGCCGGGCTGGCCGCGCGCGGCTCCATGGTGCGGGCGAGCTTGGGGTCGAGCGTCGTCACCGAAATCGCAACCTTGGCGAGGCCGCGCGCCGCCATCGGCGCAAGGATGTCGATGTCGCGCTGCACCAGCGCCGACTTGGTGACGATGCCGACGGGGTGATCGAAGCGCGCCAGCACCTCCAGCACCCCGCGCATGATCCGGAGCTTGCGTTCGATCGGCTGGTAGGCGTCCGTGTTCGTGCCGATGGCCATGGTGCGGGCCGTGTAGCCGGCAGCCGATAGCTCCCGCTCCAGCAGCGTGGCGGCATCGGGCTTCACTGTCAGCTTGCTTTCAAAGTCAACCCCCGGCGACAGCCCCAGATAGGCATGGCTTGGTCGTGCAAAGCAATACACGCAGCCATGCTCGCAGCCCCTGTAGGGGTTGATCGACCGGTCAAAGGAGATGTCCGGCGAGGTGTTGCGCGTGATGATGCTGCGCGCCTTCTCGATGGTCACCTCTGTCCTGAAGGCCGGCAACTCACCGAGCGAACCCCAGCCATCATCATCCTCGATCCGTGTGAGCGCGTTGAAGCGGCCCTCCGGATTGAGGGTGGCACCGCGCCCGCGCAAACGGTCCGGATCGAGCCTGTATCCGGCCAGCGCCAACGGGTTGCAGGCCTTGACCCGTGGCGAAACGGCGGCGGCGTCCACGGCCTGACGCCTTGCCACGGAGCCCGGGCGATCAGTGCTCGATGATCTTGGCATCCGCGAACCTCCTTTATGTTCTGCATTTGTTCCTATAACCAAACCATGAACAGATGCAAGGTCCCATCGGACCCGTCTTGTCCCGGATTGGCCGGTCTTGCCCAAAAGCTGGGCTTTGCGCGCTCTGCCGTCACCGCTACAAGCACGATCATGCTGACTGCTCTTGTTCACGCCAAGTCAACGCCCGAAGCACTGGCCTTCAGCCTGTCCGCGCTTGTGCCTGCTGTGGCCGAGGGCCTCATCAGCCATGCCGTGGTCATTCTCGGGCCGGACCGGCCGTCCACCGAGCGGATCGCCGATGCCATGGGGGCCACGGTGCTGACCCCATTGCGCGAGCCATGGCGCGAGGCGGCCTGCATCGCCCGCGGCGACTGGGTCCTGCTGCTCGACGCCGGCGAGATCCTGGACCATGGCTGGATCGGTGCGGTCGAGCGCCACCTGCTGCACCAGACCTCCGCACGACAGCGGCCCGCCATTGTGCCCGCGGCCGGCCTGCTGGGGCGCTTGCGGGAGCGTGCAGCGATGATCCTCGGCCAGGGGCTGTTGCGCTCCGGACTGATCGCGCCGCGCGAGCGCGTGTCCAACGGTCAGAGCGGTGGAGTGCCGGTGATCCTCAACGGCACGCGCAGCCGCCTCGGCGGCTGAGCTGGTCCGTCAGCGCGACACCTTGCCCGTTCCGCGCCGCAGATGCTCGTCGAGGCGCGGCATGATCTCGACGAAATTGCAGGGCCGGTGGCGAAAATCGAGTTGCAGCGACAGGATTCCGTCCCAGGCATCCTTGCACGCTCCGGGCGATCCGGGAACGCAGAAGACATAGGTGGTGCCGATCAGACCGGCCGTGGCGCGAGACTGGATGGTCGAGGTGCCGATCTTGGCGGCAGAGATCTGGTGAAAAACCCATGAAAAGCCGTCCATCCGCTTGTCGAACAGAGGCTCCAGCGCATCGGGCGTCACATCGCGCCCGGTGAAGCCGGTGCCGCCGGTGGTGATCACCACGTCGACGGCAGGGTCCGCCACCCAGGCTTTGACCTGGGCCTGGATGGCTGCCTTGTCGTCCGGAACGATGGCGCGAGCGGCGAGCCGGTGGCCTGACCCCGAGATGCGCGCCGACAGCACGTCGCCGGAGCGGTCATCCGCCAGCGTGCGCGTGTCCGACACGGTCAGGATTGCGATGCCCACGGCGATGAAAGCGCGCGCCTCGTCGATCCGCGACATGGTTCACAGGGTCCGGGTCGAGAACGTGTCGCAGGCTTTCAGCGTGCCCGAACGGAAGCCGGACATGAACCAGCGCATCCGCTGTTCGGCCGAACCATGGGTGAAGCTGTCCGGCACGGCATAGCCCTGAGTGGCCTTCTGCAGCTTGTCGTCCCCAATGGCCGAGGCCGTGTTCATCGCTTCTTGGATGTCGCCCTGATCGAGGCGCCCCATCTGCTGGACATGGAAGGCCCAGACGCCGGCGAAACAGTCAGCCTGCAACTCGACCCGCACCGACAGGGCATTGGCGTCGCGTTCCGAGGCGCGCTGCTTCATCTGTTCAACGCGCGGCAGGATCCCGAGCAGGTTCTGCACATGGTGCCCAACCTCATGGGCCACGACATAGGCATAGGCGAAGTCTCCGCCGCCGCCGAGCTTGCGTTTCATTTCCTCAAAGAACGATGTGTCGAGATACACGCGCTTGTCGAGCGGACAGTAGAACGGACCCATCGCCGCCTGGGCCGTGCCGCATTGGGAGCGGTCGACCCCGCGGAACAGGACCAGACGCGGCGGCTCGTAGGTCCTGTTGGTGTCGCGCGGCATCACCTTGGTCCAGACATCCTCGTTCTGCGCCAGGACAACCGAGACGAAGCGCCCCATGTCGTCGCTGGGACGTCCGCCGGCCTGGGTCTGCTGCTGCGGCGCGCGTGCCCCTTGCAGCATCTCGGCGCCGCCCATCAGCAGGCGTGGATCGATGCCCAAGGCGTAGCCGATCAGGCCGAGCACCACGATCGTGCCGAGCCCCAGCCCACGGCGACCGCCGGGCGTGCCTGCAAAGCGTCCGCCGCTGCGCCGGTCCTCGAGATTGTCGGACTGGCGATAGTCATCCCACTTCATGGCCGTGTCTCACGCATCATTGGCTGAACCGGAATCTAGCATGCTGTTTTCCGCTCGATCCTGCAAGGGTCTGGACCCATGCCGATCTGGCCTTGTGTTGCTGCACCGGTCCTGAACGTCCCATGCAGCCTGTGTTCATTTCGCTGCGCATACGATTTTGGGGGGTGTTGTCCACGGGCAGACCGACCGCCCGTTCCATGAAGAGGAGAGCTTGGGATGAAGTACATTGTGAGATGGGTGATGGCTGCGGGACTGGCCCTGGGCGTCACGTCACTGGCGCAGGCGGCGCCGGTGGCGACTGGGCTGTCACGAACCTCCGAGACGGCAAACCAGGCCAGCCGCGCTCTGGTGGCCGATGTCGCTGACCGGCGCAGCTATCGCCGTGTGGTCCATGCCCGTCCAGTCTATCGTCCGCGCTTCTACGGCCGTCCGGTGGTCTATCGCCGCGGCTATGTCCGCCCAGTCTATCACCACCCGGCCTATCATCACCCGGTCTATCATCACCCGGTGCGCTACCGGACCGTTCATGCGACGCCGGCCTATTTCGACGCCAACTGCTGGATCCGCTACCGCACCGTCCACACCTGGCACGGCTATGTCCGAAAGCCGGTCCGGGTCTGCGCCTATTGAGGTGATAAACGGCGGCTGAACGGCATGCTCTGATGCCGTTCAGCCAGTGCCTGCGATGATCTGGATCAGGGTGGCGTGGAGGCCGGACGGCGTGTCCGGTCAGCCATCATCAGGATTGCAGGATACATCCGATGTCGCGACACTTCGTCTTGAGGGTTGCCGTTGCGGTTGCTCTGGGCAGCGCTGTTCTGGGCGCAACCATGGGGGCCGCCACCAGTCAGGCCGCTGCGCAGGGCTGGCCTTCGGTCAGTCCGGCTTCCGGTCATGGTTCGTATCTGCGGCACGGTCACGCCTTTGGCAACTGGCGCGGCGGCGGCTTCGGCCATCCCCGCCAAGCCTGGAGCCAGGGTGGCTGGGGTCAGGGTGGCTGGGGTCATGGTGGTTGGGGTCATGGCCGGCCGGGTTATGGTGGCCGTTGGCGGGATCGTCCGGCCTATGGCTACGGACCGCCGCGCTGCGTGGTGCGCCATGTTCGCTACTGGGATGGCTGGGACTGGGTCTCCGAACGCCGCCGCGTCTGCTACTGATGGGCGGGCGTGATCACAGGGCGATCTGCGCATCGCCGTTGTTGAGGCTGTCGGCGAGCGGTGTGAAGCGCCCGTCGGTCTGATGCAGGACGAGCGCCGGCAGAAGCCTTGCCGGCGCCTTGCCGCCCAGTACAGCCCCGATCAGGACGCGCCTGGCCGGATCGTCCGGCTTGGTGTGCACCGGCCTGATCCCGAAGCTGCCAAAGCGTTGGCCGAGCAGCGGCAGCAGCCATGGCAGTGCTTCTGGCCGGTGGATCATGACGAGGCGGCCCTGCCCGGCCATAAGCCGCGCCGCCGTCTTCAGCCAGTGGCCGAGATCATCCGGCATCATCGCATGGGCCAGCGCGCGCACCGGATCCGGCGAGGCGCGGTGCTGGCCTGTCCTGTTGAACGGGGGGTTGCTCACCACAAGGTCCGCCATCCCCGGAGCCAGTCCCAGCGATGCATGGACGCGCGCCGGGGCGGCGATGTCGGTCTCGACAACCGCGACGCACCGGTCAAGCCCATTCAACCCGGCGTTTCGGCGGGCGAGGGCGGTGGCATCGGCGTCGCGCTCCACCAGCGTGGCTCTGGACGCGCGGCCGAGCGCGACAAGGCCCAGCCCGGCCGTGCCCACGCCGCTGCCCAGATCGATCAGATGGCGCGCGGTGCCGGCTGCTGCGATCAGCAGGATGGCATCGGTTCCGGCGCGGTGCCCCGTCGGCAACTGCGCCAGGCGCAAACGTCCGCCAAGAAGTCTGTCCTCGCGGACCGCGGCACGGTCCGCATCAGCCCCCTCTGGCATCGCGCAGCTCCGCTCCCATGCCTGCCGCCGTGATCAGGGCCCGCGCCTCGGCTTCCTCGTCGTCCAGAACGAGGACCCGCCGCTGGAAAGCGCCGATCGAGCCCTCAAGCGCGCTGATGTAGCCATCTGCGATCAGGACATGGATATCGGCCGCGTTCAGAAGGGCCTCGACAGCGCTGATCGTGACCAGGTTGTTGGTGCGCAGGATCTCGATCATGGCGCGGCTCCGTGGCGGCCCATTGACGCAACAGGCTTGCAGCGCCAAGGCATTTGTCGCATGGACGCGATCAGTGCAAGCGCGGAAGACCGGTTCGGTGTGGCTCGCTCCATTGAGATGGCGCATGCCGGAGGCAGGGGATCAGAATTTGGGACTCGTCATACCGTTTGAGGACAAGGATGTCGGACGTGATGGCATCGGCGCGCTGGTGGCGTTGACGCGCCCGGACATGGAGCGGGTCAATGCCATGATCCTCTCGCGCACCGGCTCTGAGGTCACGATGATCCCTGAGGTGGCCAACCACCTGATTTCGTCAGGTGGCAAGCGCCTGCGCCCGATGCTGACCCTTGCCACAGCCAATCTCTGCGGCTATCGCGGCGATGGCCACGTCAAGCTGGCAGCCTCCGTCGAATTCATGCACACGGCGACCTTGCTGCACGATGACGTCGTCGACCAAAGCGACATGCGGCGCGGCAAGCTGGCTGCGCGCATGCTCTGGGGCAATGAGGCCAGCGTCCTTGTCGGCGATTTTCTCCTCGGCCAGGCGTTCCGGATGATGGTCGAGGTCGGCTCGCTGCGGGCGCTCGACATCCTGTCGACCGCCGCAGCCGTGATCGCCGAGGGCGAGGTCATGCAACTGGCTGCCGCCAAGAACACCGAGACAACGGAAGACGAATACCTCGCCGTGATCCGGGGCAAGACCGCCGAATTGTTCGCCGCAGCCTGCGAGGTCGGGCCTGTGATCGCGGACCGGCCAAAGGCGGAGCATGCAGCCTGTCGCGGCTTCGGCCTCAATCTGGGCATCGCCTTCCAGCTCGTGGATGACGCGCTGGACTATGGCGGCGTCGCCGCGCGGCTTGGTAAGAATGTTGGCGATGATTTCCGCGAGGGCAAGATCACCTTGCCGGTCGTGCTGTCGTTCCGACGCGGCAACGCGGCGGAGCGCGCCTTCTGGCAGCGCACGCTGGCCCAGGGCGATGTCGAGGACGGCGATTTCGAACAGGCCACGGCTATCATGAAAAAGCACCGCGCCCTGGATGACACGATCGAACGGGCTCGCCATTATGGTGCGATGGCGCTTGATGCGCTGGCGTTGTTCCCGGACGGCGAGATGAAGGCGGCCATGGCTGGCGCTGTCGAATTCTGCATCGCGCGCGCCCATTGAACGCGCAGGGCCGTGGGGCGGCTCAGCGCAGAACCGTTGGCTTGACCCACCAGTCGGGGTGAGACCCCCTGATGCGCCGCGCTGCCCGGGCGCTGCTGGCGCTGTCGTCGAACAATCCAAAGCAGGTCGCGCCGGAACCGGACATGCGGGCGAGGCGGCAGCCCTCGACGGCCCGGAGCGCGTCGAGCACTGCGCCGATCACCGGCGCAGTGCGGATGGCGGGCGCCTCAAGATCGTTGCCTTGGCCGTGCAGGCTTGCCATCAGCGCGCGGCCGTCTTCCGGCCAGTCCTCAAGCCAGGAGGCCACGGTGCCGGACTCTGACCTCGGCTGGTGCCGCTGGCCGGCTGCGAGCCCCAGCGACGCGAACACAGCGGCGGTCGAGACAGCCAAACCGGGGTTGACCAGCAGCGCAAACAGCTTCGGCAGCCGCAAGGGCGGGCCAAGGCTGTCGCCGATCCCGCTCATGATCCGCGCTCTGGCCATCAGGCAGACGGGAACATCGGCCCCGCTGTCCCGTGATGCTGCCATCAGGACGGGATCGGCCAGGGAAAGATGGTGAACCTGCGCCAGCAGTCTCAAGGCTGCCGCCGCATCGGCTGAGCCGCCGCCGATGCCCGACGCCACCGGCAGCCGCTTTACCAGCGCAAATTGGCCGTGCGGAGGGCATCCGAGACGGTGACAAAGCCTTGCGGCGGCGCGCAGCACCAGATTGTCCGGTCCCGTGTCGAGGCCTTCGCCGAACGGGCCGGTTATGCTCATTCCGAACGGCGCGCTGGGCGTGAGCGACAGGGTGTCGCCGACGCCGGCAAACACCACAAGGCTGGTGAGGTCATGATAGCCGTCGTCGCGGCGTCCGTGCACGGTCAGTGTCAGATTGACCTTGGCGGGCGCGCGGACGGTCAGCATGGCGCGACGGGTTGGTTCGCCTCAGCCGTCATTCTTCTTGGGCGGCTCCGCCACGGCGGACGCCGGTTTCGCCTCGTCGTCGAGGCCGTTCTCGATCTTGCCCAGGATCTTGGGCAGATCTTCCGGTTCGGGCTTGAGGTCGCGCGCATGGTTCCACTGGAAGCGCGCCTCGAGCTTGCGGCCGACCCGCCAGTATGCGTCGCCCAGATGGTCATTGATGACAGGATCAGCGGGACGCAGTTCAATGGCGCGTTCAAGTTCACGCACCGCATCCTCGTAGCGGCCGAGCCGGAAATAGGCCCAGCCGAGGCTGTCGATGATGTAGCCGTCCCGTGGCTTCAGCTCGACGGCCTTGCGCAGCATCATGAAGGCCTCGTCCAGGTTGATGCCCTGGTCGACCCACGAATAGCCGAGATAGTTCAGCACCAGTGCCCGGTTGGCACTCATGCTGTCGGGGATCAGGTCAAGCGCCTTCTTGAAGTCGGCTTCGGCGAGCGGCCAGCGCTTGGTCCGCTCATAGGCGATGCCGCGCGCGTAAAACAGGTTCCAGTGATGCCGCTGCGGGGTCCCGATCTGGGCAATCCCCTTCTCGTAGAATTCCGCCGCCTTGGCGAACTCCTTGCGGGCCCGGTAGACGCCGCCAATGGCCGACAGGGCTTCAAGATTGCCCGGATCATCCTTGATCGCCGCTTCAAGGTGCTGGATCGCCTCATCCTTGCGGCCCATCTGCTCGAGGCCAAGGCCGATCTGGACCTCGGCAATGCTCCTCAGCGGCGAGTTGGCCGGCATCCGGTCAAAGACCGCTATGGCGTCGTCGGGCTGCTTGGCCCGCTCCAGCGTGTCGCCAAGCGTGATGATGGCCATCTCGTGCGCCGGATGGAGATAGAGCGCGAGCCTGAGGTAGATGATCACGATGACGGAATCATTGTCATCGCGGTTGCCGGCGCTGGCCAGTCCGAACAGCGTCTCCGCAGCGCCCTGCTGGGCCGTGGCGACGGTGCGCGGCAGAGCCGTCGCCATGTCAGCCGGCTTTGCGGAGGCCAGCGTCTCCATCGCGTCGCGAATGACCGGATGGTTCGGCAGCAGGCGGTTGAAGCGCGCATAGGTGTCGCGCGCGCCGGCGACATCGCCGCGGCGGGCCTGAAGGCGCGCCCAGGCATCGACAGTACGGAGGCTCACGGGGTCGCTGTCATAGGCCGCCTTCAGGCGCTTCTGAGCCTCGACCGTGTTGCCGAGCATGTCGTGGATCAGCGCGGCATGGTAATCGCGGAAGGTCGTGACCGAGGCGTCGCCGCCAAGGCGGTCGACGGCCTCGATGGCGCGCTTCTGGTCGCCTGCCCCGGCGAAGGCCCAGGCTGTCAGCAAGGTCGAGGTGATGTCGGCGGCACGGTTGCGCGCGCCCCCGCGCAGACGCTCGCGTGCGGTCTGGAACTGCTTGTTCTTGAGCGCCCGCACCGCGAGAGTCATCAACGCTAGCCCGTTGTTCGGATCGCGCGCGATGATTCGCTCGGCGCTGCGGAAGGCATCCGGCATCGCTCCATCCGCAAGGAAGGCGATGAAGGAGCGCTCGATCAGTTCCTGGTTGCGCGGGTCGGCGCGCAACGCCTCCCGCAGGAAGGTCGCGGCGGCGGAGGTGTCGCGGGCCGAGCCCGCGATCAGCGCGGAAAGATAGTTGCCTTCGACGCTGTCGGCTGGCTGGTAGCGCTCCGGCTGGCGGGTCGGCTGCTGCTGGGCGCTGGCCAGCGCGGCGCCGGTGCCCAGCGTGACGGCCAGCGACAGGACCGAGGCTTTGACGAGGCCTCCAAGGCGCGCTCGGATGGACTGTGTCTCCACGCACAGGGTGTCGATGGAGTTTCTGAAAGACATCACGTGAGCCTCATCATGATCGGGCGGCAACGCATCGGCGCCATTGAACCAGCACCCGGCGCGCGACGCACACACTGACGGTGCACGTGCAAGATGGCTGCATCACGGCGTTTGCACAAGTCGCAACCCGCCGCGCCTGGCCGCATCCCGCGCCTTCCGGCGCCGGAGCGCCGCGTGCGGCTTTCAACCGGTTGCCGCGAGGCTATCCTTGAGCGCCTCGAACGCCCGGTCATTTTCCGCTGGCAACCCGATCGAAATCCGCATGAAGGTCTCGAACCCCGGATCCCGCCACTCCCGCACCAGCACGCCGCGTGCCGCCATGGCCGCCATCACCGGAACGGAGTTGCGGCCGAGATCGAACGAGATGAAGTTGGCGCGCGACGGCAGTGTCCTGAAGCCCAGCCCGTTCAGGCGTGCGCCAAGTCGTTCGCGCTCGATCACCGCTGCGCCGATGCAGCGGTCGGAATAGGTCTGATCGTCAAGGGCCGCGACGGCGGCATGCACCGCCAGCCGGTTGAGGTTGAAGTTGGTTTTCACCTTCACAAGCGATTCGGCGATCTCCAGGCTGCCGCACAGGGCATAGCCGATCCTCAGGCCCGCCAACGCGAATGCCTTCGAGAAGGTCCGCGTCGACACCCACAGACCCGTCCGGCCCTTGAGCGCGGGAAGCGCGCCGACCCCGCCCTCGAACTGGTCGAACTCGACATAGGCCTCGTCCACCACGAGCAGCACGTGATCCGGCACGCCACGCACGAGCCGCTCGAGATCGGTCATCGACATGGGCGCGCCGCTCGGATTGTTCGGCGTGCACGCATAGACCACCCGGGTCCGGTCATCGATGGCGGCCACAAGCGCGTCGACGTCATTGCTGCCATCGGGCTGGAGGCCGATCAGCCGCGGCTCGGCGCCCTGCATGGCTGCGGCAATGCGGTAGCGCGGAAAGGACGGTGTGGGCATGATGGCGTTGTCGCCGGCTTCCAGGGTCATGACCGAGATCAGGGCCAGGATTTCATCCGAGCCGTTGCCGATCACGATCCGGCTTGTCGGAATGCCGGTTCGGTCCGCCAGCATCGCGCTCAGCTTTTCCGGGCGTGGCTCGGCATAGCGGTTGAGCCCGGCAGCGTGCTCCTGAATCGCCACCACGACCTTGGGCGACGGCGGGTAGGGGCATTCATTGAGGTGCAGCAGGGCCTGCGCGGGCACGGACGGCGCAAGGCTGTCGGCGGTCGGGATGCTGCCGAACAGGGGCAGCCGTGCGACGGACGGACGGATAGCATTGCGCATGGTCGGACTTTCGCTGGGCTCTCGATCGCGGGGCAGTGGCCGGCCCCGCACTGTTGAATCACCTACATGTTCGGATAGTTCGGCCCGCCGCCGCCTTCCGGCGTAACCCAGTTGATGTTCTGCGACGGGTCCTTGATGTCGCAGGTCTTGCAGTGCACGCAGTTCTGCGCGTTGATCACGAAGCGCGGATCGGTCTTCTCCTGCGCGTCGCCATAGACCACCTCATAGACCCCGGCCGGACAGTAGAGCCGGGCCGGCTCGCCGTACATCGGCAGGTTCCTCGCGATCGGCAACGAGGGGTCGAGCAGCTTCAGATGCGCCGGCTGGTCTTCCTCGTGATTGGTCGAGGACATGAACACCGATGACAGCTTGTCGAACGAGACGACGCCATCGGGTTTGGGATAGGTGATCGGCTTGACCTGATCGATCGGTTTCAGCGTCTCAAAGTCGGCCTTGCCGTGCTTCATTGTGCCGAACGGCGAGGTTCCGAAAACCTCGTTGCACCACATGTCGACGCCACCGAGCATCACCCCGCCGAGGGTACCGAACGTTGACCACAGCGGCTTGACGTTGCGCACAGGTTTGAGATCGCGTCCGATCGCGGATGAGCGCCATGCCTCCTCATAGCCCGTGACCTCGTCATGGGCGCGGCCTGCTGCCAAGGCTTCGCTCAGATGCTCCGCCGCCAGCATGCCGGAGATGATGGCATTGTGACTGCCCTTGATGCGCGGCACGTTGACGAAGCCGGCCGAGCAACCGAGCAGGACCCCGCCCGGAAAGGTCAGGCGCGGCACCGACTGCCAGCCGCCTTCGGTGATGGCGCGCGCCCCGTAGCTCAGCCGTTTGCCGCCCTCGAACACGTCACGCACCATCTCGTGCGTCTTGAAGCGCTGGAACTCATCGAACGGCGACAGGGTCGGGTTCTGGTAGTTGAGGTGGACCACGAAACCGACGGAGACCAGATTGTCGTCAAAATGGTAGAGGAACGAGCCGCCGCCCGTCTTCATGTCGAGCGGCCAGCCGAACGAGTGCTGCACCAGACCCTTTCTGTGCTTGTCCGGCGTCACCTGCCACAATTCCTTGAGGCCGATGCCGAACTTCTGCGGCTCCTTGCCGCGTGACAGGTCGAAGCGCTGGATCAGCTGCTTGGAAAGGTGCCCGCGCACCCCTTCGCCGAACAGCGTGTAGCGCCCGCGCAACGCCATGCCGCGCGTGAAACGCTCGGAGATGGAGCCGTCCCTCGCGATGCCCATGTCGCCCGTGGCGATGCCGGTGACGGCGCCTTGATCGTCAAAGAGAACCTCGGCAGCGGCAAAACCCGGATAGATCTCGACGCCCAGCGCCTCGGCCTGCGTGGCCAGCCAGCGCGTCACATTGCCGAGTGAGCCCACGAAATTGCCGTGATTGTCCATCAGCTTCGGCATGGTGAAGTTCGGCAGGCGGACGCCGCCGGCTGGCCCGAGGAAATAGAACCTGTCCTCGGTCACCTCGGTGGTCAGCGGGCGCGCGCCGTCGCTGCGCCAGTCCGGCAGCAGCATGTCGAGGCCGATCGGGTCGATCACGGCGCCGGACAGGATGTGCGCCCCGACTTCCGAGCCCTTCTCGACCACGACCACCGTGGTATCGGCGTTGATCTGCTTGAACCGGATTGCGGCGGCCAGGCCGGCAGGCCCCGCCCCCACGATCACGACGTCGTAGTCCATCGCCTCGCGTTCCGGCAAGTCGCTCATCATGTCCTCCCGGCGCGGCATCGGCGCATCAGGCCCATCAGTTAGTTTAGATATGAACTATCGTGTTTGCGCGGTTTTCTCAAGAGCGTGTTTGAGCGAGGCCGCGCAGCGATGCAAGGGGCAGGAACGGCGCGGGGTGCTGTTGTCACGATGTGTCGTTGCCTCGCTGCGCTCGCGATGACGGACGCGGCATGCTATGACGCTGGCCCATGCCTGCTGCCCAGACCCTCAGCCCAGCGGAACTCGCCGACATCCTCGCCTTCTATGCCGGGGCGGGGGTGGATTGCGCGCTCGATGAGGTTGCCCATGACCGGTTTGCCGAGGGCGCTGCTTCAGGGGCGGCGCTGCCGGAAGATGGGGCCGTTGCACTGCGCGCTTCGGGTGACACGTCAGACGCCCCGCCAGGGCCGCCTGCGCCAAGGCGTGTCCTGAGCCGGGCGCCTGCGGTTGCGCCCGAGGCGCCGCGACCTTCGCTGGCAGCGGCTTCGCTTGGCGCGGATGAAGCAGCCGCGCGCGCGGGCTTGCTCGCCGCCTCGGCCCGCACGCTCGATGAATTGAGGGCCGCGCTCGCAAGCTTCGATGGCTGCGCCCTCAAGGCCGGCGCCAAGAACCTGTGCTTCGCCGACGGCAACCCCGCAGGGCGCATCATGCTGGTCGGCGAAGCCCCCGGCGAGGACGAGGACCGGCAGGGCCTGCCCTTCGTCGGCGTCTCGGGCCAGTTGCTCGACCGCATGCTCGCCGCCATCGGGCTCGGCCGGGCCGAGCACGTCTACATCGCGAACATCGTGCCCTGGCGTCCGCCCGGCAACCGCACGCCGACGACGCAGGAGATGCTGGCCTGCCGTCCCTTCATCGTCCGCCAGATCGAACTGGCCAATCCGGACATTCTGGTCACCATCGGCGGGCCATCCTCGCAGGCCCTGCTCGATGTCAAGGGCATTATGGCGGCGCGCGGGCGTTGGCTGACCTACAGCGTCGGAGGGCGCGAGATCCCGGCCATGCCGATGCTGCACCCGGCCTATCTGCTGCGCAGCCCGATCGCCAAGCGGCAGGCCTGGGCCGATCTGCTCAGCCTGAAGGCCCGCCATGACGCCTTGCCGCACCGCGCCTGACGCCTCATTGCTGCCCATGCACCTGCCCATTCACCTGCCCATGCACCTGCCCTTGACCTTGCACCTGCCCTTGCCCTTGCGCTTGGCCCGTCGCGCCCACATGATCTGATCATGCCAACCAAGATGCTCTCCCGCCGCACGCTTCGCCTGTCCCGGATCATTCCGGAACGGTTTCTGCCCAAAGGCTTGCGGGCCGCCGGCGCCGTCGTGCCGGTGATCCGGCTTTATGGCCCGATCGGCATGCCGTCCTTCCCGAGCCAGGGAGCGCTGTCGCTGGCCGGAATCGCCGCCCAGCTTGAGGCGGCCTTCGAGGTCGAGGATGCGAAAGCGGTCGCCCTGCTGATCAAGTCGCCTGGCGGATCACCGGCCCAGGCGCACCTGATCTACCAGCGCATCCGCTCGCTCGCGGCGGAACACGAGCGACCGGTGTTCGCCTTCATCGAGGATGTCGGAGCCTCTGGCGGCTACATGCTGGCCTGCGCCGCCGACGAGATCTTCGCCGATCCGACCTCGATCGTCGGCTCGATCGGCGTCGTCTCCGCCGGTTTCGGGCTGACGGGGCTGATCGAGAAGCTCGGCGTCGAGCGCCGCATCTACACGGCGGGCGCCTCCAAGGCCATGCTGGATCCGTTCCTGCCCGAGAAGGCCGAGGATGTGGCGCGCCTGAAGGAGCTGCAGGCCGACGTGCACGACAGCTTTGTCACCCTCGTCAAGGCAAGTCGCGGGGATCGCCTGAAGGGACCTGACGCCGCCCTGTTCAATGGCGCGTTCTGGACGGGACGCAAGGCGCTCGATCTGGGTCTCGTCGATGGTCTCGGTGATCTGCGCACCGTGATGCGTGCGCGTTTCGGCGACAAGGTCGAGCTTGAGCTCGTTCCCCCACCCGGACGCAGCGGCTTGCTGCGCTTCGTTCTGCCCTCGGCAGGGATGGCCGATGCGGGCGGCGTGCCCCTCATCCGCGCCGATGACATTCTCGCGGCGCTCGAGACGCGGGCGCTGTGGGGGCGGTATGGATTGTGATGGCAAGGATCTTTGTGTCACACCATGGTCACAGGCTCATGATGGCTGCGGCGGCACGGGCCCTTAACCTTCGGATTGTCCCATGATCATCGTCCACGCACCTTCAGCCGCCGGGACGGGGCTTGACCGCTTCGTGCTTGAGCGCGGCATGGACATACCCAGGAACGCCCTCTGGATCGATCTGCTCGAGCCGACGCGCGCCGAAGACCATCTCGTCGAGGCCTTTTTGACCGTATCGATCCCGACCCGCGAGGAAATGCAGGATATCGAACCCTCCGAGATCATCTACACCGAAGACAATGCGCGTTACATGACGGCCCGCGTCCTGTGCCAGTCCGACACCGAGCAGCCGCGGCTGGTCCCGGTCAGCTTCATCCTCACGCATCAGGCGCTGGTTACCGTGCGCTATGACGAGCCGCGCGCCTTCGCCATGTTCACGAGCCGGGCCGCCAAGCCCGCCGGCTGCGGCCATCAACCGGAAGCCGTCCTTGACGGGCTGATCGACACGATCATCGACCGCGCGGCGGAGATCCTCGGCCGCGTCGGCGACCAGATCGAGGACCTGTCGCGATCCGTGTTCGAACACGACCCCAACCGGCTGGAACGCAGCGGCGGCTATCAGGGCGTCATCCAGAAGCTTGGACGTCAGGCGGGGCTGATCTCCAATGTCCGCGAGAGCATGGTGTCACTGGAACGCATGCTGATCTTCCTGCAGGCCAACCATCAGGGGCCGACCAAGCGCTCGGGCTTCAAGACAGAATGGCGCACCACGATCCGCGACGTCCAGTCGATCGAGGACCACGCGACCTTCATCAACAGCAAGGTGCAGTTCATCCTCGACGCCACCCTCGGGCTTGTTAGCCTCGAACAGAACAAGATCATCAAGATCTTCTCGGTGGCTGCGGTGATCTTTCTGCCGCCGACCCTGATCGCCTCGTCCTATGGCATGAACTTCAAGAACATGCCGGAACTCAACTGGGAGTATGGCTATCCCATGGCGCTCGGCATGATGGTTCTGTCGGTTGTCGGAACCTACAGCTTCTTCAAGCGCAAGCGCTGGCTCTGAGGGTGGTCGCCAGCACGCCATGATCCGATCGATCGCCTGTTGCGGGTCGATCCTGCTCAGGGCCGCCGCGCGCCTGTCGCCGCCGGCATGGATGAAGGCGGTTTCCCGCGTCAGAAGGCCGCGAAAGGCCTCGGCTGTGACCGCGATGATCGGCGGGCCTCGTTCGGGTCCCTGATGGCGCGGACGATGAGGATGACGGTCTTTATCAGCCGATTCATGGTGCTGCACAGCCACTCGGACGCGCCGCGCGACAGGACGTCGAGGGCTGATGCGGAGCTCCGCAGGCGCGAAGCGGCGAAGGGCTGGCGACAAGGTCACCGGCCGCCGGTCCTCGGGATCGGTGATGACGGACTGATCGCCGGCAAAGAGCGCGATCAGCATCAATGCTTCGGCGTGGCTTTTGAGAAAGTACGCCAGCTGCGAATGCGCCGTGAGGTCCGCCCTGTGCTGATGGGCAAGGCGGTGGCTCACGTGAAGGCCGGGAGGAGCGCAACCGTCCGAACACAGCAGAAAAACCAGGAACGAAGGCTTTCGATGGCTCGAGCGCTGCCCTGCGTTACGTCTCGATCACGATCCGGGGCGCGGGCCGCAGCGTGCTCGGGCCTTCGAGGGCGCGTTTCACCTGCATGGCGATGGCCACATAGGCCTTCGCATGCGGGCTGTCCGGATCGGACGCCACGATCGGACGGCCATTGTCCGACAGTTCGCGGATCGGCATCGCAAGCGGGATTTCGCCGAGAAACGGCACTCCAAGCCGTTCTGCTTCGTGCCGTGCGCCGCCATGGCCGAAGATATCGTAGCGGTTTCCGGTGTCCGGCGCGATAAAGTAGCTCATGTTCTCGACAATCCCGAGAATCGGCACCTCGACGCGCTTGAACATCGCCACGCCACGGCGGGCATCCAGCAGCGCCAGATCCTGCGGCGTGGACACGATCACGGCGCCGGCGAGCGGCGTCTGCTGCGCCATGGTCAGTTGCGCGTCACCCGTGCCGGGCGGCATGTCGACGACAAGCACGTCAAGCTCGCCCCAGGCCACTTCGCGCAGCATTTGGGTGATGGCCGAGATCACCATCGGTCCGCGCCAGATCATCGGCGTTTCCTCGTCGATCAGAAAGCCGATCGACATGATCTTCAGGCCGAACGCCTCCATCGGGGCCAGCGTGCGTCCGCCCACGAGGCGTGGCTTGCCGGTCACGCCGAAGATTTTCGGCACCGAGGGGCCATAGATGTCGGCATCCATGATTCCGACCTTGAGACCAAGCGTCGCGAGCCCCACGGCGAGGTTCGCGGCGGTGGTCGACTTGCCGACGCCGCCCTTGCCGCTGGCCACGGCGATGATGTGCCGGATGCCCGGAATGGCCGCAGCCCGGGGTGTCACGCCGCTGCCGGCGGCCTGGGCCCGCGCGGTCTGGGCTGCGGTTCTGGCAACCGGTGCCCGGTCGGCCGTCAGTGAGACGAACGCCTGCGTCACGCCGGGCAGCCCGGTGACCGCCCGCTCCGCCGCCTGGCGGACGGGTTCCATGGCGGCAGCCTCGCTCGGGTCGATGGCGATGGCGAACATGATCTTGCCGCCGTCGACGACGATCCCGCTGACGCGGCCCGACGGACCGAGGGCCTCGCCGCTGGCCGGCAGCTTGACGAGTTCGAGGGCGCGCAGGACATCGGAAGGAGCAAGGGTCATGATGTTTCCAGTGGGCGAAAGCGTTGCGTCCGTCAGCTCTTGCGGATCTCGAACCTGGTTGTGCCGGCCTCCGTGCGCTGATCGGCGAGCATGTCGCCGGTTTCACGCACGAGGTTCGGGATATCGATGACGGCCATCGGGTCCGTGCAGATGACGCTGAGGATTCGGCCTGGTGCAAGCCCCTTCAGGGCCTTGCGTGTCCGCAAGGCCGGCAGCGGGCATTTCAGGCCGCTCAGGTCGAGAAGGATGGTCTCTGACATCGACTGGCTCGGGCGTCTATGGTTCCGCCGCGCCTCCATGCTGGCGGCGCAACCCTGACGGACGATGTAGAGGGTTCATCCGGCCGTCACAACCGGCAACGGCGACGCAGGCGCGGGCGTGGGCCTCAGCGCCACGGAAACCAGGTTTGCGCGGGCGTCACCGGGCGGAAGCCGAGAGCCGGGCCGGACGAGAACATCCCGTCACGTTCGAGAACCCGGTTGCGCGCGGTGGCCCAGTCGGTCGCCTTGCGCTTGGCCTTGGCGCTGGCCACGCGGCTGCGCTCGGACTTGGCCTTGGCGAACGTCGAAGTCGAATCTGGCGCGACGCCATTAATCGCGATCCGGGTGGCGCTCTTGCCATGTTTCTCAACCAGCGCGAACAGCTTGGCGGCATTGGCAGGATGAAGCCTGACACAGCCATGCGAGGCGGGGCGGCCGAGCATCCCGACAGCGCCGGTGCCATGGATGGCGAAGCCGCCGCGAAAGAAGATCGCATTCGGCATGTTGCCGCCATACTTGCGCGAATACCATCTCTTCTCGAGCCGGGTCGGCTTGAACGTGCCGCGGATCGTGCGGTAGCCGTCGCGGCCCGACGAGATCGCCCAGTTGTAGCGTTCGCCATCGCTGGTGTCGACCTGGATGCGCTGGCTGGCCAGATCCACGCGGACATTGACCCCGGCCGAGGCGAGGCCTGCAGTTCCAAGCAAGCCGAACACCGCCATGACGGCGAGCATCAACCGACGCAACATCACATCACCCTCTGCAGGTGGTCACGCGCATGGCGTGCCAAGTGCCGTGTCTCACCCATCGGCTATGATGAAAGCGCGTTTTTGTGCTGTCGTAAAGCAAGGCTTGAAGTCTTGGTTTCCGAACCGGCCCGCGTTGAAGGCTACACTGGCGGCGTTCCGTTCAGCGCCAGCACCTCTCCCGCAAGATAGAGCGACCCGCAGATCAGGATGCGCGGTGGCGTTGCCCAGTTCATCCGGGCGACATCCTCCAATGCGGCTGACACCGAGGATGATGGCCAGGCCTCGAGGCCGACCGACCGCGCCTGCTGCGCCACATCCTCGGGCGACCGCGCCGCCTGCTGGCCGGGGATTGGCACGGCGACCACGAGCCGCGCGAGGCCAGCAAACGGTTTCAGCACCGACGCCGTGTCCTTCGTGCCCAGCATGCCGACGATCATCACCAGGGGTGCTGGGTTGCGGTCATGCAGGTCGGCCATCGCTGCGGCGAGCACGCGTCCACCGTCGGCGTTGTGGCCACCATCGAGCCAGAGCTCCGACCCTGCCGGACACATCTCCGCCAATCGTCCGCGCGACAGCCGTTGCATGCGCGCTGGCCAGTCGGCGTTCGCCACGCCGGCCTCGAACACCGCATTGCTGAAGTCATAGCCCGCGGCCCGTAGCGCCGCGATGGCTGTGGCCGCATTGATATGCTGATGCCGCCCCGTCAGACGGGGCAGGGGCAGGTCCATCAGCCGCCCCTCATCCTGGTAGACCAGGCGACCGGCCTCTTCGTGAAGGGTGAATTCCTGCCCGCCGACCCAGATCGGGCCCGCGCCACGCCGCTCCGCCTCGGCCACCAGCACCTCCTCGGCCTCGGCATAGGTTTGAGGCGCGATCACTGCGGGCGCGCCGCGCTTGAAGATGCCGGCCTTCTCGGCGGCGATCTTGGCCAGCGTGTCGCCGAGATATTCGGCGTGATCCATCCCGATGGAGGTCACCACCGCCGCCGCCGGCCGCTCGATGACATTGGTGGCGTCCAGCCTGCCACCGAGGCCCACTTCCAGCAGCAGCACGTCGGCTGGCTGTTCGCTGAAGAGCAGGAAAGCCGCCGCTGTCACGATCTCCCAGAAGGTGATGGCGGCGCCGTCATTGGCGGCTTCGCAGCGCGTCAGTGCGTCCAGCAGCATCGCGTCGTCGACAAACGCGCCACCGCCGGGGCGCCCGAGCCGGATGCGCTCGTTGAAGCGGACAAGGTGCGGAGAGGTGTCGACGTGAACCCGCAGCCCCTGCGCTTCCAGAATGGCGCGCATGAAGGCCACCGTCGAGCCTTTGCCGTTTGTTCCGGCGACATGAATCGTCGGCGGCAGACGCTTGTGCGGTTCGCCCAGTTTCTCCAGCAAACGCCCGATCCTGCCGAGCGACAGGTCGATCGCCTTTGGGTGCATGGCGAGAAGGCGCGCGATAAGCGCATCGGATGAGACCGCCATGTCAGACGGGCCAGCGCGCGGTCACGCCGCTTCCGGGGCGGGTTGCTTCATCAGCAGCCGCGCCACGCGCGCAACGGTGGCCTTGAGCTGATGGCGATGCACCACCATGTCGACCATGCCGTGGAGCTTGAGATACTCGGCCCGCTGGAAGCCGTCGGGGAGCTTCTCGCGGATGGTCTGCTCGATCACGCGCGGGCCGGCGAAGCCGATCAGCGCGCCGGGCTCCGCGATATGGACATCGCCCAGCATCGCGTAGGAGGCGGTCACGCCACCGGTGGTCGGATTGGTCAGCACCACGATGTAGGGCAGGCCGGCCTGTTTGAGGCGCCTCGTTGCGACGGTGGTGCGCGGCAACTGCATCAGCGACAGGATGCCTTCTTGCATGCGGGCACCCCCGGAAGCCGCGAACACGAGATAGGGCGTTTGCTTTTCGATGGCCGTGTCTGCGCCCTTGATGAAGGCATCGCCGGCGGCCATGCCGAGCGAACCGCCCATGAAGTCGAAATCCTGCACGGCGATCGTCATCGGGTTGCCCTCCACCCGGCCAAAGCCGATCCGGAAGGCGTCCTGCATCGACGTCTTGGCCTTGGCGTCGCGCAACCGGTCGACATAGCGCTTCTCGTCGCGGAACCGGAGCGGGTCGAGCGCCACCTCCGGCAAGGCCACATCCAGCCATTTGGCCTCGTCGAAGATCAGCCGGAGCCGGTCGAGCGATTTCATGCGCAGGTGATGTTCGGAGCCGGGAATGACCCACTGATTGGCCTCGACATCCTTCTGGAAGACCAGCTGGCCGGAATCGGGGCATTTGATCCAGAGATTGTCCGGCGCCTCGCGCTTGAACAAGGTCTTGATCTTGGGCAGCACGCCGTCAGAGATCCAGTTCATCGCAGTGATCCTCGGCAAGTCGGATGGTCAGGGCGGCGCAGCGGACCGGCACCACGCCTGCGTTAGATGGGAAGCGTGCGGGGCGGCCGTCAAGCCGCCTTGTTCACCGAGCGGACGCCGCGGGCCAGTTCTGAAACCAGGTCGGTGACGGCCGCGACCGTGCCCGCGGTGGGGTTTCCGGCGTCGTCAAGTGACAGCCGTACCTTCTCCACCAGCGCGGAACCGACCACGACGCCGTCGGCACCCTTGGCGATGGCTGCGGCATCGGCGGCTGTCTTGACCCCGAAACCGACGGCGACCGGCAAGGCCGTATGCGCCTTGATCCGCGCGACCGCTTCGCCGACAGCATCATACGAGCCGATCACGCCCCCCGTAATACCAGTCATCGACACATAATAGACAAAACCCGAGGTGTTCTGCAGCACCTTCGGAAGCCGGTTGTCGTCGGTGGTGGGTGTCGCGAGGCGGATGAAGTTCAGCCCGGCCTTCAGGGCCGGCAGGCACAACTCGTCATCCTCCTCGGGGGGCAGGTCGACCATGATCAGCCCGTCGACGCCGGCAGCCAGCGCATCCTTGAGGAAGGCCTCGACGCCGTAGACATAGACCGGATTGTAGTAGCCCATCAGGACGATCGGGGTTGCCGCGTCGATCTTCCGGAAGCTTCGGACCATGGCGAGCGTCTTGCGCAGGGTCTGTCCTGCCTTCAGCGCGCGCTGGCCCGCAAGCTGGATCGGCATGCCGTCGGCCATCGGGTCGGTGAAGGGTACACCCAGTTCGATGACATCCGCGCCCGCTGCCGGCAGGGCATGCAGGATCGCTTCCCCGGTGGCGAAATCGGGATCGCCGGCGGTCACGAAGGTGACGAGGGCGGCGCGGCCCTCGGTGGCGCAGGCGGCAAAACGGGTGGCAAGGCGCGTTGTCATGGGCTGGTTCTCACATTCCGCCAAGATGCTCGGCGACGGTGAAGATGTCCTTGTCACCGCGGCCGCACAGGTTGACGACCATGAGGTGCTCGCGTGGCAGGTCGGGCGCCAGTTGCAGGACCTTGGCGATGGCGTGTGACGGCTCCAGCGCCGGGATGATGCCTTCCAGTTTCGAGCAAAGCTGGAAGGCGTCCAGCGCCTCGCTGTCGGTTGCCGATATGTAGTCGATCCGGCCCATCTGGTGCAGCCAGGCATGTTCAGGCCCGATGCCGGGATAGTCGAGGCCGGCCGAGATGGAATGGGCATCGGTGATCTGGCCGTCATCATCCATCAGCAGATAGGTGCGATTGCCGTGCAGCACGCCCGGCCTGCCGCCGGTCAGCGAGGCGGCGTGCTGGCCCGAATCGACGCCGTGGCCGGCGGCCTCGACGCCCCACATCCTGACGCCCGCATCATCGAGGAAGGGATGAAACAGGCCGATCGCGTTCGAGCCGCCGCCGATGGAGGCGATCAGGGAGTCGGGCAGCCGGCCCTCCATCTCCAGCATCTGGGCCCTGGTCTCCGTGCCGATCACCGATTGGAAATCACGCACCATCATCGGATAGGGATGCGGGCCGGCCGCCGTTCCGATGCAGTAGAACGTGTCCGCCACATTGGTCACCCAGTCGCGCAGCGCCTCGTTCATGGC
>JAPLOU010000029.1 GCA_026400535.1 Hyphomicrobiales bacterium | reverse complement strand
TCGGCCAGGATGGAAAGCATTTCGCGGCCCACATTCCCCGTGGCTCCCGCGATGGCGACCTTGTAACCCATGATGATGACGATCCTGTCTGACTGGTTTTCCCCCGCTGTGTAACCGATCAGGCCGACTTTGTCAGGGTCCTGCTCGGTTTGCCTTTGCCCCGTGACCCCCGACGGGGGATGACCCGGAGCGAGGACGGCGTCAGTGCTGCTTCGCGGTTAACAGCACAGGCATGCGGAACTGCGCGCGGCTGCAGATCAGCGCGCAAGCGGCCTGATATCCGCTGTTTCGGTCCGTTTGTCGAAGAGACATGCATAGCGCGCCGGCAACCTGCCGGCATGCGGTTGGGGCAGCCCGTCATCAATGACCACCAAGACCTTATCGCGGAAATCGATTGTGGTGGCGACGCTCGGTTGCTTGAGGCCACTAGCCTGCACGCATGTCTGGGATGCGCGATGCATCAACTGCGCCTCGGGGCCTGGGACGGACAACGCTGTTGCGCTGCGCAGTGAAGCCGACAGCGCAAGAAGGCCAAAGACAGCAGCGACCTTGATCTTCATGATGGGTCCTTATCGAGCTGCTGCATCAGTGCGGACCGGGGCGACGTGATCGGACGTCCAGGAGACCTCTTTGCCACATCGTGGGATCACCTCGGGCGTCTACATTATCAAAGCCATTCATATCAAGAGCGCCGATCGCACCATGACGCTGGCAGGGCCGGTATTGGTCCGCGTCGGGTGATGCACCGACAAGGCCCGAGCGACGCGCGCCGGCCACGCCGCACCAAAGCCATCCGCAAGGGCGTTTTGCCGTCCATAGATCAGGTGCAAACCCGTGCCGAAAAGCAGGCCATCAAAGCGAAACAAATCATGCTTTACGGAATGCATACTTTTCGCTTTTGGTCGTTCCTGATGATCATCAGCGACCGCGATAAACGAACCGAGCACTTTGCCACTGGTGAACACGCCAAAGAGTTCTCTGGCTTTGCGCGGCAAGCTGACATTCGGCGCGACCGGGTGGACGCGGCAACGTGCCTTGCTGATCTTGGTGCGTTGCCCGGCAATCGGCTGCAAGGATTGAAGGGCAACCGCGCCGGACAATTCTTGATCCGCATTAACGACCAGTGGCGGATTTGTTTTTCGTGGCCGGAGGGATCGCCCAGCCCCGTGGATGGAGAGATCATCAACTGCAGCTGAAGGAGTACAACCCATGGCCCGTACACCGGTTCATCCCGGCGAGCACCTGGCCGAGGAACTGCGCGAGCTGAGCATGTCCGCTGCCGAGCTGTCACGGCAGATCGAAGCAGCGGTCAACCGGATCACCGGCATCATCAATGCACAGCGCGCATTACGGCGGACACTGCCCTGCGGTTCGGTCACTGGTTCGGCACCAGCCCGCAGTTCTGGCTGAACCTTCAGCAGCTCTGCGGGCTTCGGCTTGTCAAGGACAAAGTAGGCGAGAAGGTCGCCAAGCTGCCACGTTGTGCGGATCGCGCCACGCGCACCAAGGCGCAGCCGCACCTGTCTTGACGGATCGCCCATGATCTACGACTACGCCCGCGTATCAACCGTTTGCAGAGGCAAACGGCGCACGGATGCGGACGGCCGGAACGCTTGGCGCGTAGCACCGCCGAGATGATGGAGGGCATGTTCTACAAGGCCAGGCTGGCGCGGCGCGCGTGCCGCGCCACCTCGGCCACAGCCACGGCGAGGGTCTGGGCGCTGGTCAGCAAGGTCGGCATTTCGATATACTCGTCTGGCGTATGGCCGCCACCGCCGGACGGGCCGACACTGCACAGGGTCGGGCATCCGACATTCGCCGTGTAGCCTGAATCGGCGCAGCCGCCGCTGAAATCGGCCGTGACGTCGACGCCGAAGCGGGATGCTGCGCGGGTGTAGATGTCGAGCAACTGCAGCGAGGCCTGGCTCTGCGTCAGCGGCAGGAACTCCCCAAGGATGTTCAGCTTGGCGGAGGTCCCGTCGACAGAGGGTGTCTCCACAATGGACTGGATGGCCACGACGAGTTCATCGCGCTGCGCCGGTTCGACGTAGCGCAGGTCAATCTCGCACCAGGCAGAAGGGGCGATCGTGTTGACCGTCTGGCCGCCCCCGATCAGGCCCACATTGACCGACACGCCCCGGTCGAGGTTGGTCAAAGCATGCAGCGGGGCGACCTTCTGGGCAAGATCGAGGATCGCCGAGCGTCCGCGCCCGTAGTGCGCGCCCGAATGCGCTGCTTTGCCCACGAACTCGGCACGCATGAAGACGCCGCCCTTGCGTCCACGCGTGATCACCTGGGTTCGCCGGTTGCTGGTCGCGGTTTCACTTTCGGCAAGACGCGACGGCTCGGCATTGAACACCGCGCTGGCCTCCCGTGCATGGGCTTCGATCAGCCCACGCGACGACGGCGAGGCGATCTCCTCGTCTGAGGTCGTCAGCATCAGCAGGGGCGACTCAGCCCTGCCGAGCGCGGCAAAGGCGGCCATGACGAAGGCTTCGATCACCAGACCAGACTTCATGTCGGCCACGCCAGGCCCATAGCCGCGCCCATCGACGACCGTGAAGGGCCTCCGCATCGGCTCGCCCTTCGGAAACACGGTGTCGCGATGCCCCATCAGCATGACGGGGCGCTCCAGCACACCATCGGCGGCCGGCAGCCGCGCCGACAGGCCATCGCCAAAGCGATCATGCGGCATGCGCCGGACTTCGAGGCCGTGCGACTGCCAGAACCTGACCAGCACGTCTCCGGCGGCATCGACGCCGGGCTTGTCATAGGTGCCGGAGTCGGCATTGACGAGATCCCTGAGCAAGTCGACCATCGACGCCTCCTGCGAGGACAGCCAATCGGCCAGTGTCTGGTTCTGCGCGTCGATCGCCCCGGTCATGATTGATAGTCCTTGCATTCAGCAAAACACTGATTGTAAATTCCATATATCGAAAATCAAGTTCCATTATATGGAACATTTCGGAGATCGATGGTGTCCATTCTGGTGAGTGCCGCGAAGGTCCTGCGCTGCTTCTCCGGTGATTGCGCCGAAGTCTCGGTCACAGGGCTGGTGCAGCGGCTCGGCATGCCCAAGAGCAATGCGTCACGGCTGTTGCGATCAATGCGGGATGCGGGACTGCTCGAAAGCGTGGGCACCGGCAAACGTTATCGCCCCAGCCTGATGCTGGTCGATGTGGGCCGCAGCTATCGGAGGGCGTCGACGCTGGTGCAACGCGCCGATGAGGTGGTGGCGCGGGTTTCGGCCGCATGCGGGCACACCGGTTATGTCAGCCAGCGTGACAACCTCGATATCACCGCCGTGACCGATCATCCCGGCAGCAACGCCCTCAGGGTGGTCAGTTCCATCGGCCGCAAGTTGCCGGCTTTCGCAAGCGCGACCGGGAGGAGCCTGCTGGCCCGCCTCACCAACGACGAGGTCACGGCGCTGTATCCGCGCGGGCTGCCCCCGGGACCGTCGGAGACCTCGCCGCAAGACATGGCGCAACTCCTCGAGCGGCTTGCGCAGATCCGGCGCAGCGGCATCGCCGTTTCCCATGACGAGGCCAATCGCGGGGTTGCGGCTGTCGCGGTGGCCGTTGGCGACCAGCGGCAGCGGGAAGAGGTATCACTCTGCATCGTGTTTCCGGCGGCGACCTGTGACCTCGCCGAACGTGACCAGATCGCGCAGGATCTGTTTGACGGGGCCGCGGAGATCGCCGGCCTCGTCAATGACCGGCTGTTCCCCATGTCGCTCGTCGGCAAGACCCTGAAAGCGGCATGAGGCCAGCATGAGCACTGCAACCCAGATGACACCGTCCCGCTGGCGCGTCGGCCTCGACATTGGCGGTACCTTCACCGATTTTGTGCTCTATGACGGCAATGACGGCGGCATCACGCTGCACAAGCGGCTGACGACAGCCAAAGACCCCTCGGAGGCGGCTCTTCTCGGCCTCGAAGAGGTCCTTGCGATGCGCGGTCTGGGCTTCTCCGACCTTGGCGACATCGTCCACGGCACCACGCTGGTGACCAACGCCATCATCGAGCGCAAGGGCGCGCAGCTTGGCCTGATCACGACGAAGGGCTTTCGCGATGTGCTGGAGATGGGCACCGAGCAGCGCTACGATATCTATGACCTTTTTCTCGCATTTCCCGCACCGTTCGTGCCGCGCGACCGCCGGCTGGAGGTCCGCGGTCGCATGGATTGCGACGGCCATGTCCTGAGCGCGCTGTCGCGCGACGACATTGAGCGGGCGGCCCACGCGCTGGTGGCCGCAGGCTGCGAGGCGGTGGCGGTGGCGTTTCTGAACGCCTATGCCAACCCGGGCCATGAACAGGAAGCGCGCCGGATTATTGCGGCGCTCTATCCGGACCTTGCCGTTTCGCTGTCGGCGGAGGTTGTGGCGGAGATGGGTGAGTACCAGCGCACCGTCACGACCTGCGCCAATGCCTACGTGCAGCCACTGATGGCACGCTATCTGGGCCGGCTTGAGCGGGTACTGGCCCAGCGCGGCTTTCGCGGCGCGCTGCGATTGATGCATTCGGCCGGCGGGCTTGTCTCGCCCGAAACCGCTGCCAGCCTGCCGATCCGGCTTCTGGAAAGCGGACCGGCTGGCGGCGGCCTCGCCACCGCCCTGTTCGGTGAACTGGCAGGCAAGCCCGACGTGATCTCGTTCGACATGGGCGGCACCACAGCCAAGGCCTGCATGATCGAAGGCGGGCGGGCGGAGATCGCACCGATGCTGGAGGCGGCCCGCGTGCACCGCTTCACCAAGGGCTCCGGTCTGCCGATCAAGGCGCCAGTGATCGAGATGATCGAGATCGGGGCCGGGGGCGGCTCGATCGCGGCAATCGACGAGGTCGGTCTGCTGAAGGTCGGCCCGCATTCCGCCGCCTCCGATCCAGGTCCGGCCTGTTACGGGCTCGGCGGCACACAAGCAACGGTGACAGACGCCAATCTCGTTCTTGGCTATTACGACCCGGGCTTCTTCCTCGGCGGTCGGATGAAGCTCGATCTGGATGCTGCCCGGCGGGCCGTGGCTGCCGTCGGCGCACCGCTCGGCCTGAACGCTGAGCAGACCGCGCTGGGGATCCACAAGGTTGTTGTCGAGAGCATGGCGGCAGCCGCCCGCGTGCACCTGATCGAAAAGGGCAAGGATCCGCGCCACTACGCCATGGTCGGCTTTGGCGGAGCCGGCCCGGCCCATGCGGTCAATGTGGCCCGTGTGCTGGGGGTTGGCGAGGTCATCATTCCGCCTGCGTCCGGCGCGGCCTCGGCGCTTGGCTTTCTCGCCGCACCGCTGTCGTTTGATTGCGTGCGCTCCCATCCTGTCCGCTTTGTCGAGGGTTTCGACGCAGGTATGGTCAACGCCGTACTGGCCGATCTTGTGGCCGAAGGGTCGGCCCGCCTTGTCGCGGCCGGCGTTGCGCCCGCCGACATCAGCATCGAGCGCAGCGCCGATATGCGCCTTGTGGGCCAGATGCATGACATCTGTGTCCCGTTGCCAGCCGGCCCGATCAGCGCCGCCTCGTTGTCGGCGATCCGGGCCGCCTTCGTGAGAGTCTACAGCGCCCGCTATACTGCGGTTTACGAAGGCGCACGCATCGAGGCGGTGAATTTCAGGGTCAGGGCGGCAGGTCCAACGCCGATCCTGTCGTTCGAGCGTTCGGGAGCTGGAGAGGGGCCATCACAGGCCATCAAGGGCAAACGCCATGCCTGGTTCGAGGGCGTCGACACCGATGTCCCGGTTTATGACCGTTATGCCCTGCGCACCGGAGACGCCATCGCCGGGCCCGCCATCATCGAGGAGCGCGAGTCGACCACTGTCATCGCCCCAGGCGATACCCTCAAGGTCGATAACAACCTCAACCTGCGCATCGCCGTTGCATCCCAGCTTGCCGCGCGCGCCATCGTGACGCCAGAGATGCCGCTTCGGGAGGCGATGGCACGGATCGAAGCCGACCCGATCGGTCTTGAAATCATGTGGAGCCGCATGATCAATGTTGTCGAGGAGATGTGGCTGACGGTCTGCCGCACGGCCTTTTCCCTCGTTATCTCCGAAGCGCAGGACTTCGCCTGCGAGTTGCTCGATCCAAAGGGGGAGACTCTCGCGCATTCTCCGCGCGCCATGCCGGTCTTCAACCTGACCTTGCCGCGCGCCGTGAAGGCGCTGCTGGCGCGCTATCCCGTCGAGACCCTGTCGCCGGGCGATGTGCTCGTCACCAACGATCCGTGGCTGTGCGCCGGACACCTGTTCGACATTGCCGTCGTGACCCCGGTTTTCCGGGAGGGCAGGGTGGTTGGCCTGATGGGAACGGTCGGCCATGTCTCGGATATCGGCGGCACCAAGGACTCGCTCAAGGCGCGGGAAATCTACGAGGAAGGCTTTCAGATCCCGCCGATGAAACTGTTCGAAGCCGGAAAGCCGAACGAGACGCTTCTGAGGCTGCTGGCCGAGAACGTCCGCAATGGCGATCAGGTGATCGGCGACGTGCATTCGTTCGTCGCGGCCAATGCCATTGGAGCTGCGCGGCTCCTCGCCTTCATGGATGATTATGGCATGCATGACCTGCGCGCGCTGGCGGCCGTCGTGCAAGGCCTTTCGGAGAAGGCCATGCGAGACGCGATCCGCGCCATCCCGGATGGCGTCTATGAAGCCACCATCACCAACAACCCGCTTGGGACGAAGCTGAGCTACCCGGTCTCCATCACCGTCGAGGGCGACCAGATGCAGATCGACTTTGACGGCGCGCCCCCGCAGGTCGGACAGGGCGGACTGAACTCGACGCTGAACTACACCGAAGCCCATGCGACCTATCCGCTCAAGTGCATGCTGACCCCGTCCGTGCGCGGCAATGCGGGCTGTTACCGCCCATTTTCAGTAAAGGCGCCGGAGGGGACGATCCTCAACTGCAGCCGTCCCGCCGCCGTCAATTTGCGCACCCGGACAGGCTGGTATCTCGCGCCGAACATCTTCCGCGCGCTTGCCGATGCGGTACCATCCCGCGTTCAGGCCTTCACCGGGTTGCCCTGCGCCGCCAACATCTACGGCAGGGACGACCATGGCGGCTACTATTCTGACTTGCTGTTCTCCGGGGGCGGTCAGGGCGCCTCCGCATCCGGTGACGGCAAGTCCGGGCTGCTCTGGCCCACATCGGCGGCCAACACGTCGATCGAACTGATCGAAAGCCGTGTGCCCGTCGTCGTGCTGGAAAAGACGTATCTCGCCGATTCGGGCGGCCCCGGCCGCTTCAGGGGCGGCCTCGGCCAACGCCTCAGGCTGCGCAAGCGCCACGATGACGGGCTCCCGACGCAGGTCTCGGTCTATCCCGAGGGTGTCGACAACCCGATCGATGGGCTGTTTGATGGATTGCCGGGCGGCACGGCCCGGGGCCGGGTGGTGGACAAGGGCGGCAAGGAACTGCGGAACTGCGGCACCGGTGAGCTTGTCGAACTGACCAGCCCGGAGCAGATCGTGGAGATTACGCTCGCAGGTGGTTCAGGCTATGGCGATCCGGCCGAGCGGCGACCGGAACATCTTGCCCGCGACCTTGCGCTTGGACTGGTGACGCCGGAAGGCGCCAGACGCGACTACGCGGCCTGCGTTGAGCTTGCCACAAGCCTCGGCACGGATGCTGCACTGACTTGATCGAGACTTTTGCCGCTGAGAGCGGTCTGGACGCACGAAGAGGAGAGAACAATGACGAAGGCACCACAGGCGCTGTCCCGGCGCCATCTGTTGGCGATGGGCGCAGCCGGTCTGGCCGGAATGACGCTCCCGGAAAGCGCGTTCGCCCAACAGGGCGGCCGCCGGATTCTGGTGATTGCCTCGAACCAGGACATCCCGAACTTCGACCCGCATATCGGGACCGGCTATTCGGCCAGCATGCTGCTCAGGAACTGTTACGACTCGCTGGTGCGGGTCGAAAGCAATCCACCCAAGCCCGTCCCACATCTCGCCGCGTCGTGGGTGACCTCCGCAAACGGGCTGGAATATGTGTTCAAGCTTGATCCGGCGGCCAGGTTCCAGGACGGCTCGCCGGTGACCGCCGATGACGTGGTCTATTCCTTCCAGCGCCTGCTCCGGCTCAACCGCGGCAACGCCTGGATGATCCAGGGCGTCGTGACCCCGGCAGGCGTCACCGCGATCGATCGCGGCACCGTCAAGTTTGTACTCGCGAAGCCCTTTTCCGCCTTTCTTCAGGTGCTGCCCTGGGCCTGGATCGTTTCGAAGGCGCAGGTTGAGGCCAATATCGGCACGGATGACGGCCAGACCTGGCTGCGCAGCAACCTCGCCGCCTCCGGGCCGTTCAAGGTGCGGCGGGCCGAGGCGGGAGCGCTCTACGAGCTCGAGCGCATTCCCAACGCCTGGAAGACGGGCGGCGGCAATCTCAGCGGCGCCATCTGGCGGATCACCCGGGAAACGGCCACCCAGCGGCTGATGCTCCAGCGCGGCGAAGTCCATATCGCGGTCGATCTGACCTCCGAAGACATGGACGCGCTGAAGGACCGTCCGGGCGTGGTCAGCATCATCGAGCCTGAGTACCGCACCTTCTCGATCAAGATGAACACCCGTCATGGACCGATGGCCGATCCGGAGTTCCGCAAGGCGGTTTCCTATGCGACCAACTACCAGGCCATTGCCGATGCCGCCGGCTATGCCGATCTGATGATCGGCCCCCTGCCGCACGGCATTCTGGGCCATGACCCGAAACTGACTGTCTACCGGACTGACCTTGCCAAGGCCCGCGAGCATTTGGCCAGATCGAAGTATCCCAATGGCGGGGTCAAGCTGACCATGGTCCACGTCTCCGGCCTCGATCAGCAACGGCGCTGGGGGCTGGTGATGCTCGACAGCCTGAAGCAACTCGACATCGATCTCGACATCAAGCCCATGATCTGGCCCGACATGGTCGCATCCTGCCGATCGCCGGAAACCTTCCCGGACCTGTTCCCGGTCTACCAGACCGCCAACTACGGCGACCCGGACAACATCGCCTTTGCCGCCTATCATTCCTCGCGCAATGGCAACTGGCAGAACGCCGTCTACGCCAACCCCGAGGTCGACCGACTGATCGAAGCAGGCCGGGCCGAACCGGACGAGGCCAAGCGGATCGCCATCTATGGCGAGATGCAGCGCAAGATCGTGGAAGACGCGCCCGACATTTTCGGTGTGCTTGAGCGTCGCAAGCTCGCCTTGCGTGATCAGGTCAAGGGCTTCACCTTCGTGCCCGTTGCGTCCAATGCCATCGAACTGTTTCCGCTGTCGTTGGCCTGATCCGGCGCGGGGCCTGTTGCGCGCCATCGCTGGGCCGCAACGCGCGCAACGGGCCAGGCTTCGGCCTTCTTCTCGAAACGGGGTGGCTTTTGCTGCGCTTTGTCATCAGGCGGATGTTTCTGACGATCCCGGTGCTGCTCGGGTTGACCGTGCTGGTGTTCGCGATCGGCCGGCTGCTGCCTGGTGATCCTGTCGCGCTGGCGGCGGGTCCCAACGCCACGCCGGCCGAGATCGCCGCCTATGCCCGCGAGTTCGGCCTCGACCGGCCCGTCTGGGTTCAGTACGCCACCTATCTGACCGGTCTGCTTGGCGGCAACTTCGGCGTGTCGATCTTCACCCGCCGCCCGGTGATCGAGGACCTGATCGCCTATACGCCCGCAACGCTCGAACTCGTTTTCGCGGCCATGGCGCTGGCGGTCCTGATCGGAATCCCGGCAGGCCTGGCCGCTGCGGTCTATCGTGACCGCTGGCCCGACTATCTCTCGCGCGTGGCGGCGCTTGGGGCCATTTCGATGCCGCGCTTCTTCCTTGGGCTGTTGCTGCAACTGGCTTTCGCCATGTGGCTCGGCTGGCTGCCGCTCGGCGGGCGCTTTCCCTTGACTGACGATCCGCCACGGCTTGTCACCGGCTTCCTGACGGTCGATGCCCTGATTGCGCAGGACCTGTCGGCCTTCTGGACAGCCTGCCGGCACCTCGCAATGCCGGCCATCGCCATGTCTTTGTCGCCACTGGCGACCATCATGCGCATGATGCGGGCCTCGACGCTGGAGGTCATGCAGCAGGACTATGTCATGACCGAGCGGGCGCTTGGACTGTCGCAACGCCTGATTGTGACCAAGTATGTGGCCCGCAATGCGATTTCCGCCACCCTCACGGTCATTGGGCTCTATTTCGGCTGGCTGCTCGGTGGAACGGTTCTCGTGGAGACGATCTTTGACTGGCCGGGACTCGGCCTGTACGCGACCAAGGCCGTGGTGACCCAGGACTTCATGCCGGTCATCGGCGTGACCCTGGTCATCGGCACACTCTTTGTCTGCGCCAATCTTCTGGTCGATGTCCTGTACGGCGTGGTCAACCCGAAGGTTCGGACCAAATGAGCCTGACCGCGCCGCCGCTCCCCGACAAATCCGCCCAGGCGATCGCGGCGCCCATGTCAGCCAGCCGGCAGGCCTGGCGGAGAGGCCTGTATCGCTTCAGCCAGAGCACGCTTTCGATCATCGGCCTGATCCTTGTGCTGGGTCTGCTGCTCATTGCCGTGACCGGTCCCTGGATCGTGCCCTTTCCCGAGCATGTCACCGGCAGTATCGCCACCGCCAACCGCTTCCGGCCTCCTTCTGCCGCACATCCCTTTGGAACCAATGAACTGGGGCAGGATGTACTGACGCTGGTGCTGGCGGGCACGCGCGTCTCGCTGTTTGCCGGCCTTGCCGTCGTGCTGGCGGGCGCCTTCGTCGGTACGGTGATCGGGGCTGTCGCGGGCTATGCAGGCGGCTGGGTCGATGAGGTTCTGATGCGTCTCAGCGACCTCAAGCTGACGGTCCCCGGCCTGATTTTTGCGATGGCCATCGCGGCCGCGCTAGGTCCCGGCCTCGTCAACATGGTGATTGCGATCGCCGCCGGCTGGTGGCCCGGCTACGCACGGCTCGTGCGCGGCGAGGTCATGTCCAAGAAGGAGGAGATGTTCGTCACCGCGGCGCGCGCGCTCGGGGCCAGCCCGGGACGCATCCTCTTCCGGCACATCCTGCCGAATGTCATGACGCCGATCATCGTCAAGATGTCGCTCGACATGGGCTTTGCCATCCTGACGGTGGCGTCGCTTGGCTTCATCGGTATCGGCGTGAAGCCACCGACGCCGGAATGGGGCGCACTGCTCTCGGTCTCGCGCAATTACATGCCTGATTTCTGGTGGACGGCGATCTTCCCCGGCCTTGCGATCTTCATTGCCGTGTTTGGCTTCAATCTTCTGGGCGATGGCCTGCGCGACGTCTTCGACCCCAAGGCGCGGCGCTGACCATGATCGAACCGCCACTGCTCGACATCCGTGACCTGCACCTGTCGATGACCAGCTTCGATGGCGAGGCGCATGTGCTGGCCGGCGTCAACCTTTCGGTGCGTCGCAACGAGGTCTGGGGCGTTGTCGGAGAGACAGGCTGCGGCAAGTCCCTGACCGGTCTGTCCATCTCGCGTCTTGTGCCAAGCCCACCCGCCCGCTACTTGGGTGGCAGGATCCTGTTTGATGGCCGCGACCTGCTGGCCCTCGACGAGGCCGGGATGCGCAGCCTGCGCGGCCATCGCATCGGCATGATCTTCCAGGACCCGACGACCAACCTCAACCCGGCCTTCCGGATCGGCGAGCAACTCGTGGACGTCGCGCTCGCTGCCCATCGCCGCAATCCGGACATTCTTGGCATTGCCGCCCGGGCAGGGTGGCGCGCGCGGCGCCGTGCGGCCCGCGATCTTGCCGTCAGGACCCTTGCGGAAGTCGGCATCACCGATGCTGCCGAGCGGATTGACGCCTATCCGCACGAATTCTCGGGCGGCATGCGCCAGCGCGTGCTGATCGCGATGGCACTGATCGGCCGGCCCGACCTGCTGATTGCGGATGAACCCACGACAGCCCTTGATGTCGCGGTCCAGAGCCAGATCCTGGCGCTGCTTGCCGGCATGGTGAAGGACCACGCCATGGGCGTGATCCTGATCACACATAATCTCGGCGTGGTCGCGAAGGCCTGCAGCCATGCGGCCGTGATGTATGCCGGCACGATCGTCGAGAGCGGACCAGTCGTCGATGTTCTGCGCAAGCCGTCGCATCCCTACACGCGGGCCCTGATGGCATCGATCCCGGCAAGCGGGATCCGCCGCGGCGAACTGAAGGGTCTGCCCGGACAGGTGCCGAACCTGATCAGGCCCCCGCACGGCTGCCGCTTTGCGCCGCGCTGTGCGCAGGCCGCGGAGGCCTGCCAGGCGCAGCCGCCCCGGCCGGTTGATCTTGGCGGCGGTCACATGGCGGCCTGCCTCAAGCTCGCCCCGGCTGCGGAGGCAGCCTGATGCTTGTGCTTGAACGGGTGTCCAAGGAGTTCCACGGACGTCGGAGCCTGTTCAGCGCTCGCCGGACCGTCAGCGCCCTGCGCGATGTCAGCCTTGCCGTCGACCACGGCGAAACCTTCGGCGTCGTGGGCGAATCAGGCTCCGGCAAGACCACGCTCACGCGCCTGATCCTGCGGCTCGACATACCCACCTCCGGGCGGATCCTGTTCGAGGGTGACGACATGGCGCGGCTGTCGGCTGCGGCCATGCGCCGCCTGCGCGCCCGCATCCAGATCGTTTTCCAGGACCCGTATGCGTCACTCAACCCCCGCATGACGGTTCATGACATCGTCACTGAACCCATGCTGATCCACCGTGCAACTCTGGGGCTCGACCAGCGATCCCGGACGGCGCGCGCCGCCGAACTGCTCGCCATGGTTGGCCTCGCCGAACAGCACCTGCACCGCTATCCGCATGAGTTTTCAGGCGGCCAGCGCCAGCGGATCGGCATTGCGCGCGCCCTTGCCACCGGCCCGGCATTGTTGCTCCTCGATGAGCCGACTTCGGCGCTCGATGTGTCCGTCCAGGCGCAGGTGCTCAATCTCCTGCACGGGTTGCAGCAGCGCCTCGGGCTCACCTACGTCTTCATCAGCCATGACCTGTCGGTCGTGCGATACATCTGCGATCGCATCGCCGTGATCAACGGCGGCGAAATCGTCGAGACAGGACCGGCTCAAGACGTTTTCCGCAATCCGGCAAACGCCTACACACGGATGCTCATCGCAGCCATGCCGGACCTGCCTGCGCTGTGACGGAGCGGCACCATCAACTGACTGGATGCGTGACCAAGTTGGATCGCTTCCACAGCGAGCTCAAGCGGCAGCGGCCGCAAGATCCGCCCCCACGCTCATCGCTCCGGCTCGAAGCGCTCGATCGTCGGAAGCGTTCATGCAGCTGAAGGGACAATGAACCAGGTTGGCGATGGGTCAGGGATGGAAAAAAAGCCCTGGAGATGGCGCTTTGCCCTGAACTGATGGGGTGGATGCCCCCTCCGGCCGGCATCGTATGATGCCATCGAGCGCCATGGTGGCGCGATCGAGGAGGGGTCCATGTCCGATGTGCATGTTCTGGCGATCGACCTCACCAAGCGAAGCTGCCAGGTCTGCACGACGGATCGAGGTGGGGCGGTTCTGTTCAATCGTACGGTGTCGCGCACCAAGTTGATGCAGATCTTGAGTTCGCGAGCGCCGTGCATCGTCGCCATGGAAGCCTGCGCCACCAGTCACTGTTGGGGACGCGTGGCGCAAAGCTACGGTCATGACGTCCGGCTGATCCCGCCGGTTTTCGTGAAGCCGTTCGTCAAGCGGCAGAAGAACGATGCGGCTGATGCTGCTGCGATCGCCGAAGCCGTTCCGCGGCCGAACATTCACTACGTCGGGGTGAAGAGCGCCGAACATCAGGCGCGGGCGGTGGCCTTTCGCACGCACCAGTGCTTCGTCCGGCAGCGCACACAACTGATCAACGCTCTGCGAGGCCATCTGGCGGAGTTCGGGATTGTCGTCGCCCAAGGGCCGGTCCACCTCAGGGAGTTTGCTGGCTTTCTGGAAGCTGATCGTGACGAGCTGCCCGATGCTGTCAAAGAGATGGTTCGTATTGACCTGGACCAGATCGACGTCCTCAGCGGCCGGATCGAAGACCTGGCGTTGGGCCGGTCACGGCCGGTGCCATCATGGCCTTTGCGCCTGATCCACGCACGTTCGCCAGTGGCCGGAACTTCGCCGCCTGGCTTGGGCTCGTACCAAGGCAGCGATCGACGGGCGGCAAGACCCGTCATGGCGGCGTCAGTAAAATGGGGCAAACCGACATCCGTAAACGGCTCATCGTCGGAGCGATGAGCCGGATCCGATGGATCGTCCGAAAGG
>JAPLOU010000082.1 GCA_026400535.1 Hyphomicrobiales bacterium | reverse complement strand
TGCCGCTTCGCCGTCGCAACCACGTTCCCACTCGAAAAAGCCTCGCTCACGACCGTGCGCTTCTCCTCAGCGCTCCAACGGCGGCGGCGGACATAGGTCCCATCGTCCATAGAAAACTCTCCAGCACCGCTGCCGACACCCGTTGCCGGTCAAACGAGCGTGAAAAGCTGAGCGCCGAAAGGCCTTCCCGCAAGGCGGCCCTCGGCGTGTGGATACGTTGAAACGCGTTGCGGCTAACGAACGCCAAGCGTCATAGCCCAAGGCATCCGCTTCGGTCTCAGTTCCGCTGCGACAACCAGATTGTCCCGAGGCCCTGCAAGATCTTCAAAGACAGGTGGTAAAGACCCGATCCGGGGCATGCAGACCCATGTCGCTGCCCCACCGGGGGGGCTCACAGATCTCCGCCGACGACACGCTCCTTGTGCCAGAACACAAATCGCCGCTGGATCCAGACCACTGTGCCGAACAGCGCCATGCCGACAAGGCTGAGATAGATGATCAACGAGAACACCCGCGGTGTGTTCAACTGCGTAGAGGCGACCCGGATCAACTCACCGAAACCCCGACCACCACCCAGAAACTCTCCGGTGATGGCCCCGGCCATGACACTGACAGACGCGATCTTGAGCCCTGTGAATATTTGCGGCAGCCCGGTCGGCAACTTCATCTTGAACAGGGTCTGCAAACGTGAAGCGCCCATCGTCTTGAACAACATGCGTGCGTTTGCATCGGCCGAATGCAGGCCGGCAGCTGTGCCGACGACAATCGGAAATGTAGCGATGAAGGCCGCCAGGGCGACCTTGGATTCGATACCAAAGCCCAGCCATGCGATGAACAGTGGCGCGAAGGCAACCTTGGGCATTGTATCGATTGCAACCAGATATGGCATGATCGCTCGCTCGCCGAAGGCAGTTTCGCCAACGATGATGCCAAGCGAAAATCCGATCATCATCGCAATCGCGAAACCGTAGGCAACCTCCCGCAGTGTCACCCAGAGTGCTGCAAGCATGTACTCGCCACTGATCAGGTTCCGCCCGACCAACACCAGATCGGCGAAAGTCTCTCCCGGCGTCGGCAGAATGATCGGTGAGACAAACCCGGCTTGGGTCACGATGTGCCAGATGCCAACGAACACCGCGAACACGAAGGCCATGGCAACGGGGCGAGGCACACGGTCGATCCAGGCGACCTGCTCGATCCAGACAGTGTCGCTGCCACGTTCCTGTGCGTGATCTTTTTGCGTCAAATGAAAGTTTCCTTGTCGAGTCGACCGCGGATATGCTCGACGAGCGCACCGAACTTCGGTGTGGTGATCATGTCCAGCGTGCGTGGGCGTGGCAGGTCGATCACGACCTCTTCGGCGATACGTCCGGGCCGGGGCTTCATCACATAGACGACGTCAGACAGGATCACCGCCTCGGGGATCGAATGCGTGACCAGAAACGCGGTTGCATTCCGCGATGTGCAGATGCGCTGCAATTCCATGTTCATGAAATCGCGGGTCAGTTCATCAAGCGCGCTGAATGGCTCGTCGAGAAGCAGAACCGCCGGCTCCGTGATCAGCATGCGGCAGATCGCGGCCCGCTGCGCCATGCCGCCTGACAATTCGCTCGGATAGGCCTTGTCGAAGCCCTTGAGACCGACAAGCTCCAGCAGCGCCCGTGCGGGCTCATGGGCTGCAAGAGCGGCCGCCTTGCCATCGCGGATCTCGATTGGCAGCACGATGTTCTCGATTGTCGTGCGCCAGGGAAAGAGCGTGGCCTGTTGAAACATCATGCCGATGTCGCGGCGTGAACCGGTGACAGGCCGCCCTTGAAGAACGACGCGCCCCCGCGATGGCGGGATCAGACCCGCCATGATCTTCAACAATGTCGACTTGCCGCAACCGCTCGATCCGATGATCGACGAAAAGCTGCCCTTGCCCAGGGTCAGGTTGATGTCCTCAAGCGCATGCACGGCGTTGCGCGCATACGTCTTGCTGACCCCGGACAGCTGATAAACGACGTCATGTGACGTGTTTGTCGCGACCGGCATGGTTGCGGAGCCGGGCATCAGCGGATACTGGCATTCCATGCTGCCACGAACTGGTTCGTGAACGCCGCATTGATGTCCGGCAATGGCGCCTTGAGGTCCCCGGTCCCCAGCATGTTCTTGTGCCAATCAGCCCAGCCTTCGGGCGGCTGATAGCCGAAGCCCTTCGAGCGATCCAGTGGAATGGTCTTGGACGATACCGCATCAAACAACGCCGATGCAAACGCGGCATCTTCGCTTTCCTGTGGCATCCCTGCCTTGAGATGGGCCATCACCCGCGGCTTGTTGGCCGGGTTGAGCGCAAAAGCATGACCGCGGGCAACAGCCCGGCCAAATTTTGTGACCAGATCAGGATTGTCACGCACCGTGGCACCCATGGTCGCGATGCCATTGCCAAAGAGTGTCTGGTTTTCGGCCGGCGTGATGTCCCTGACCTTCATGCCGCGATTGTTCAGGATCGCCATGTCAGCTGTCGAGGCGGCATAGGCCTGAATGTCGTTTCTGAGGAACCCGGCCGTGGCCGGACCGCCGTCACCCACGGTCAAGAACTTGAAGTCGGCAGGGTCCTTCAGACCTGCGGCAAGGAGGACATTGCGCGCAAAGCCCACTTCGGCGCCATCTGCCGTGCCGGTTCCAATCGTCAGTCCCTTCAGATCGCCGGGCTTCTGGTAGGGCGCGCCTTCCCGAACAACGATGCCGAAATTGGTGCGTGTCGAGACGTTGTAGATGAACATCACATCGACGCCGCGCGCTCTCGCCGACAGTACCGGTCCTGGCCCCGGTCGCCCGAATTGTGCCTGCCCGGATGACAATGCTTGCAACACAGGCCCTGAGCCGTTGATGGATTCAACCCGGACGTTGAGGCCTTCGTCCCTGAAATAACCTTCACCAATGGCCACATAGATCGGGAATGAATTGATTGCCGATGCACTGGGCTGGACAAAGACGACATTCTGGACCTGCGCCTTGACGGGTTGCGAGCCGAGCGCCCAGGATGCGGCAGCGGCAAGTGTACCGAGCACAAGTGTCCGACGACCGGTGGCAAAGGAAAGATGGACTTTCATGATGCTTTAACTCCCTGACTTCGTGATGTCGTCTGCTGTTCCGCATTGCGCCAAATTTGTCACCCGGCGCGTTGGGGTGAGCTTGCTGTCCTGAAATTGTTCGACAAGGTCCCGATGCCTTCGACCTCGCACTCGACCACGTCGCCATCCTTGAGGAAGCAAGGAGGTGTCATCGCATAGCCCACACCCGATGGGGTTCCGGTCGCGATCACGTCACCTGGCTCGAGCGTCAGCCCCTCGGACAATGAGGCAATCAGTGTCGGAATATCGAAGATCATGGCGGAGGTGCGCCCATCCTGCCGCAGGTCGCCATTGACCCGAAGGCGGATTGCAAGGTTGCCAGGATCGCGGACACCATCCGCCGTGACGATCCATGGCCCCATCGGACAGGAGCCGTCGAGACCCTTGCCCTTGAAGTACTGGCCACCATGGCGGCGCTGCACGTCCCGAGCCGTTACGTCATTAATGATGGTGTAACCCCAGACGTGGCGAAGGGCATCTTCGCGAGATATATCGCGTCCAGCCTTGCCGATGATGACCGCCAACTCGACCTCATAGTCGATCTGCCTGGAAACATGGGCGAACAGCGGGACCGTGTCGCCAGGTCCGACGACGGCCGTTGCCGGTTTGGTGAAAAACACGGGGTGTTCGGAGATGCCAACCTTGATGTTCTGGGCGCGTTCACCTTCGGCGATATGCTCGACATAGTTGCGACCGACGCAGAAGACGTTCTTGCGCGGGTGCGGCAACGGGGCTGCGAGCTTCACATCGGCCGGCTGGATGATTGCGCTGTGGTGTGCAGCAGCAGAGGCGACCAGCTGCCGAATATGCGCCAGCGCCGTATCGCCGCCCTCGATGATCGTCTGAAGCGAGCCGAACGGCTCGGGCGACCCACCGGCAAGCCGCGCCGCATCGGCCAATCGCAGGGCTGAACCACTTTGCAACATGGCCGCCGCCGCGAAACGCCCTTCGTAGCGGACAGTCGCCAGCTTCATCTGCGTTTCCTCCCTTGGGTGCCTGATGCCGGATTTCCGGTCTTTGGAGCACGCAAGACATGTCCCGGACATGTGATAGACCGGAAACAGCACATCTGAGAAGCCCAATCACTTGACCAATTCAGGGATTGGTGTTGTGCAAGGGCGCATGTCAGACACTTCCGTTACAGTCCCTCTGTCTGAACGTCTGCGGCAGTTCGTCAACGACAGTCGTTTCGAGCACAATGCTCGCCTGCCGCCGGAGCGCGACCTGTGCGTGAGGTTGAAAGTGACGCGCGGCGAGTTGCGCAAGGCGCTGTCCGAGCTTGAGGCCGACGGCTTGGTCTGGCGTCATGTCGGGCGCGGCACATTCATTGGTTCACGCCCTGTGCTCAATTTGCACGATGTTGGATATCTGGAAAAACTGGCTCGACCGATGAAGGTCATCGAGGCAAGGCTGGCCATCGAGCCTGAGCTTGCGCGCCTGGCGGCCATTCATGGTGCAAAGGTCGACTTTGACGAGATCCGCAATTGCAGCAGAAAATGCGAGAACGCGCGCGACTGGCGCAGCTATGAGGCGTGGGACAACAATTTCCACCTGGCGATCGCCAAGGCGACGCACAACAAGCTGCTGATACACCTCTTCGAAACGCTGAACGTGGTGCGGCGCTCGATCGTGTGGGGTCAACTCAGATCCACCAACCTGCCCCCGCGCACACACGCAAGTTTTGCCCAACACGAAGCCATCATCGGCGCTATTTCCGCGCGCGACGCATCAGGGGCCGATGCCCTGATGCGCGAACATCTTGTGTCGGTGCGTGACCGCGTGATCCCTGGGCTTTCTGGCTAGATACCAGAAAACTGGGCGCGGACGGTGATCACACCACCTTGACCGTGAGGCTGCCTACGCCCTCAACGGTCGCCTCCATGGTATCCCCGGCAACGACGGCGGCAACACCGGCAGGTGTACCGGTCATGATGATGTCACCGGCCGCAAGTTCAAAATAGTCTGACAGATAGGAGATCATCTCTGGCACTTTCCAGATCATCTGGTTGAGATCACCGGTCTGTTTGACTTTGCCATTGACCTTGAGCTCGACCTTGCCCGATGCAGGATGACCGATCTCCGCCGCTGGAACCAGCGGGCCCATGGGCGCGGACTTCTCGAATGCCTTCCCGATTTCCCAAGGACGACCCATTTCCTTGGCAATGCCCTGGAGGTCGCGTCTGGTCATGTCGAGCCCGACAGCGTAGCCCCAGACATGATCCAGTGCCTTGTCGATCGGAATGTTTGTGCCGCCCTTTGACAGCGCCACGACCAATTCAATCTCGTGATGAACATCTTTGGTTTGTGGTGGATACGGAAACGCGCCCGAAAAGTCGATATTGTCTGGATTCTTCTGGAAAAAGAACGGCGGCTCCCGGTTCGGGTCATGCCCCATCTCTATCGCATGCGCTGCGTAATTGCGGCCGATGCAGTAGACGCGGCGAACAGGGAACAGCTTGCTGGAGCCTTTGACGGGCGCAGTGACAACTGCTGGTGGGTCCATGACAAAGGATGGCATTGGGCAGGCTCCTGGAAACTCAGATTGTGACGTTTTGTCAGCGCGAAAATGTCAGAGATGAATGGCGCGATCAATTGCCAAGGGCTGGCTGCAAAAACCAATGCGGGTATTGGTTCAGCGTCACGAGCTCTCCTGTCGCGACGCCTGGTCGCGTTTTTCGACATCCGCATCTGCGTGCTGACGCTGACTTCGGGCAAGGCCTATTGAGCGGGTGCCGGCTGCTTCGCAATGCCCACGCGCCAGATCATCAGCGCCCAGATGGCCAGCGTCGAGATGCCGAGGATGGCCGCGATCGGGCGCGCGAAGAAGGCAAGGAACGAGCCGTCGGCCTTGATCATCGAGGTCATGAAGTTCTGCTCGAACATCTCGCCGAGCACGAGCCCGAGGATGATCGGCGCGATGGGGAAGCCGTTCTGCTCCAGCAAGAAGGCGAAAACGCCCATGATCAGCATGATCAGGATGCCGTAATAGGAATTGGTCATCGCGTAAGACCCGACGATGCAGAAGATCAGGATCATCGGAATCAGCACGTTCTGCGGCACGCGCAACACCTGCCGTGCGGATTTGATCGCCGCCCAGCCGAGCGGCAGCATCAGGAGGTTTGCCAGAACGAAGATGATGAACACCGCATAGATGAGTTGCGGGTTCTGCAGGAACACGGTCGGGCCCGGGTTCATGCCCTTCATATAGAGCACGCCGATCACGATTGCCGTGATGGAATCGCCCGGGATTCCGAAGACCAGCGCCGGGATCCAGGCTGCGGCCAGGGCGGAATTGTTGGCCGCCCCCGCATCCACGATGCCCTCGACATGGCCGGTTCCGAATTTCTCGGGCTCCTTCGAGAAGCGCTTCGAGACGGCAAAGGAAATCCACGCCGCGATATCGGCGCCCGCGCCTGGCAGCGCGCCTATGACCACACCGATGGCCGAGCCGCGGAAGAAATTGACCCAGTATTTCCGCAAGGTAGACCCAACACCACGAAACACATTGCCGATTGCCTGCGTGATCATCTCGGACGGCGCGTTGATCGCGGTTGCGCCGCGCAGGATCTCCGAGATCGCGAACATGCCGATCATCGCCGGGATGAACGACACGCCTTGCATCAGTTCCACCGACCCGAACGTGAAGCGCGGGAAGCCGGCCGCCGGGTCGATGCCGATCGTGCCGATAGCCAGGCCCAGTAGCAGCGAGACAAAGCCCTTGAGCGGGTTGTCGGTGGCGAGGAACACCGCGCAGGTCAGGCCGAGCGCCGCCAGCCAGAAATACTCGAAGCTCGAAAAGGCGAGCGCGAATTCGGCAAGGACCGGCGCGCAGAGCACAAGGATCACCACCCCGATCAGTCCGCCGAGCACGGAGGTGGTGAGGTTGACGCCAAGATTGAGGTCGAGCTGGCCCTTGCGGGCCATCGCGTAGCTCTCATCCGTATAGGCGGCGGAAGCGGGCGTGCCCGGCATGCGCATGATGGCGGCAGGGATATCGCCGGCAAAGATCGCCATAGCGGTGGCGGTGACGATGGCACCCAACGCCGGCACGGGATCGAGGAAGAACGTCACGGGCACGAGCAGCGCGGTCGCCATCGTGGCGGTCAGCCCCGGCATGGCACCGACGAACATGCCGAAGGCGGCGGATGCCAGGATGATCGCCATCACGTCGAGGCGAAACACCAGCGCGAAGGCCTGCATCAGGATGTCGAAGGTCATGTGCTTGGGGCCATGCCGGGGGTGTCAGAGGAATGGATCGAGGAGGCCGCGCGGCAACGGCACGCGCATGAGCGAGGAAAAGAACCAGTGGATGATCAGGATGCTGGCCACCCCGATCAGCCCGGCCTGAAGCGGTTTCACACCGAACCACAGGAAAAGGCCAACCAGCGAGACAATGCCGAGCGGGATGAAGCCGATCACATTCTGGAAGAGCACGAAGGCCAGGATGACTCCGAGCACGAGGCCCACCGAGACGAGGCCGCTTGCCCGTGTTGCCCATTCCGGGGCCGAAACCAGCGGCGCGCCGGCCACCCGGGCGCGCAGACCGCGCACCACCAGCAATCCGCCGAAGATGATGAGCAGTACGCCGAGAATGCGGGGGAACAGGTCCGGCCCGTAGTGTTGTCCCGGGAAACTGGGGAACGTTCTGGTATAGGCGATCATCGCGGCCGCGGCCGCGATGAGGATGGTTCCCGAGACGATGTCGTTGACGCGCATGGCGATGAACGGGCGCGGTCAGGCCGACCGCGCCAGCCCCGCCGCCCGCATCGCCACGCCCATGGCGGCATTACCCTCGGCCATGAAGCGCGCAAAGCCCGCCGGCTCGGCCCATTTGATGCCGAAGCCGCGATTGGCCATGAAATCCTGGAACTCCTTCGACTCATAGGCTTTCTTGAGTGCGGCCGTGAGCTGGTCGACGATCGGCTGCGGCAGGTCCTTCGGGGCGGCGATGCCGCGCCAGGCGCCGACCGAAAAATTGATGCCGAGGCTCTCGTTCAGCGTCGGCACGTTCGGGAATTGCGGGTTCCGCGCCGGCGCCATGATGGCGAGCGAGCGGGCGCGGCCAGCATCGAGCATCGCCTTCGCTTCCGGCACCGAGCAGGTGACGATGTCGACGCCGCCGGCGGCAAGATCCTGCATGGCGGGTGCTGCCCCGTTCGAGGGCACCCACGGCACGGCCGAAGCCGGCAGGCCCATGGCGCCAAGCCAGCCGACGAGCGCCAGATGCCAGATGCCGCCCTGGCCCGTGCCCGAGGCTTTCAGCTTGCCGGGGTTCGCCTTGATGAAGTCGGCCAGTTGCTTGACGGTCTGGTAGGGGCTGGACGAACTCACCTGCACGCCCGGCGGGTCCTCATTCATCAGCGCGAGGGGCGTGTAGCTTTCCGGGTTGAGCTGTGTCAGCCCCTGCCAGTGCATCATGGTGATTTCAACCGTGATCATGCCGATCGTGTAGCCATCCGGCGGCGCGGTGGCGATTGCCGAATGGCCGACCACGCCGGAACCACCCGTGCGGTTGACGACATTCACCGGCTGCTTCAGGTCGCGCTCCAGGATCGAGCCGACGATGCGGGCGGTCGCGTCCGTGCCGCCACCGGCACCCCATGGCACCACAAGTGTGATCGGTCGCGACGGATAGCTTTGCGCCAGCGCAGGCGCTGACAGATGCGAGGCGGCGGCTCCGGCTGCGGCGGAGGCCAGAAGTGTGCGACGGGTGATGATGGTCATATGGTTTCTCCCTGAAACGTCACTGCCCTTGTTCGGGCTCATTTTGTGATCTCAGCAGTCATTCCCCAGATGAACGCTGGAAAGAGACAAAGCTTGCCTTGGTTTTGGGATCTTGACAAGCACATGCTGACGCGACCAGCCTTCAGGCCTTATCCAGGCTCTCGCTTGATCGGCTTCCGGATGCTGCTTTGGCCGGGTGATGGTCGGGGCGACCAGCCCTTCGGCTCTTGCCCTCACGGATCCGGGCGGGCGGATTTCCCGCACCCGGCTCTTCCCGAGAGGGCGCCGCTTCGGATCCGAGCCTTCGCACAGGTGCGCGCGATCCGAGGCGTTGGCGGGTCGGACGTGTATCGTCAGGGTTTCGAACTCCAGCCGGCCCATGCGTCGGTTTGTCTGGCTGCGCGACGCCGGCCGACAGACGCGTGGCCCTTCATTCAGTTCGAGGACGTGTCGTAGAACAGATGGATTGCGCGCCCCTGTTCGCGCCCGATGAATGGTCCATCGGAACGGATGCAACCATGATAAGCGGTGCATCGGCGCTCAGGAGCGGTGCGATAATCGTGATACGGGTTGTCGCGCTGCGGAGGCTGGTCCTCTTCCGGCCCACGGACTGCTGTCTTGCGGTCAAGAAGGGCACGCTGGACTTAGCATGCGAAACAAGAAACCGCGTCAGATGACGGCCAATTCAAGCCGTTGGCACATGTTGTTGCAGTAACCTCGGGGGTTCCAGCGCGGCTCGAGCGGTTGCTGTCGCCCCTTCGCATCCGTTGCGCGAATGACAAGCACCAGTGGTCCGGTCGCGGGAACAACCAGGGAAACCGAGAACCGGGTCCAGGCATAGGAACAGTCCGGCGCGGTCAGCGATGCCCGTTGCCAATGCAAGCCCTGATCCATCGAGATTGCGATCTCGGCAACCGGAGTCCCGTGCGCCCAGGCCCAGCCTTCGATCCGTATTGCCTCGCCCCGATGAACCACATCGCCATTTTCATGGCTGGTCACGATGGCGCGGACCGGCATTTCCCGGATGATCTCGAAGCGCGCCGGGTCAATCGGGTCACCAGGCCGGAGGGGATCGATCGGCAGCCGATAATCCAGCCCGGACATGCCCGGGCCCTCATGGACATGGTCGAGCACCTCGATGCCGGTCAGCCATTTCTGCCAGGCCGAACCGGGATAGCCCGGCGCAACGATCCGCAACGGCGCCCCATGATCCGGCGTCAACGGTTCGCCATTCATCGCAACGGCCAGGAGGCATTCCGGCTGCAAGGCCTTATCCAGCGGCAATCCGCGCGAAAAGGCTGCACCGCGCCGGTTGATGGTCAGGTCCGCCCCATGATGCCGGATATGGCTGGCACCTTCGGCAAGGCCAGTCGCGCGCAGAACATCCGCAAGCCGGACGCCCGTGAAGGTCACACAGCCCACTGCGCCAAGCCCCCACGGAATGCCTTCCGTGGGGTAGTCATTCAGCGAGCGGCCATTCCCGGCGCATTCGATGACCGTGGTGATCGATGTAACCGGGAAGTGGCGTTCGAGTTCCCCGACGGTCAGGCTCAAGGGCTGGCACACCAATCCTGTGACCGAGAACGGCCATGTCTGAGTGTCGAGGGGCCTGTCCGGGAGATGGCCGTTGTTGCGGACAAAGAGCTGTCCAACCGGCGTTATCGGCGGATCGAGCAAGGAAAGCGGGCTCTCGGCATTGATGGCCTCATGGTCATGTCTGCGCAAGAGAATCACGATCGCTCTCCTTTTCGAACGGACGGCGAGCAGTCAAACCCAGACAGTACCTGTTTCTCGAGAGATTTTGAACGTCTGATTTCGGCTTGATCCCTCAGGGCCGGGAGCAACTGAAATCGGGGCCGGCGCAAACCGCAACTGCTGTTGTTGGCGCTTTGACGCATTCATCCGACCGACATCGTGCTGCCTGCTTATCCAAGGTGTCAATGGCGGCGCAATTTCCGGCCAGCGGGGCGGCGTAAAAGTCGGCCACTTGTGCTGAGTGGGTGGTGAAGCGTGACAGCCCGGGCCCCTGCAGGGGTCCGGGCTGTCACGCTTTCGTTTCTGTTTGGTGTTGGCAGGATCAGTCAGCGGGTCAGCTGTCGGCACTGGCCTTGTTTTGGTCCGCCTCGACGGTTGCGCGCTTTCGGCTGGCGGAGTGCTTGAGGCGATAGCTGTCGCCGTTCAGTTCGAGGATGTGGACATGGTGGGTCAGACGGTCGAGCAAGGCACCAGTGAGGCGCTCTGACTGGAACACCGACGGCCATTCCTCGAAAGGCAGGTTGGAGGTCACCATGGTCGAGCCGCGTTCGTAGCGCTGGCTGAAGACCTCGAACAGGAGTTCGGCACCGACCTGGCTAAGCGGGACATAGCCCAGTTCGTCGATGATCAGCAGCTTGACGTTCTGCAACTGGGCCTGGAGCTTCATCAGCCGCTTCTCGTCGCGTGCTTCCATCAGCTGGGAGCTTAGGGAATGGGCTGTGATGAACAGGGTCGAGCAGCCCTTCTGGCAAGCTGCCAGTCCAAGGCCCAGCGCCACATGGGTCTTGCCTGTGCCGCTGTTGCCGAGCGCGATGATGTTCTCGCGCCGTGTGATGAACTCTGAGCGTGCAAGGTCCAGCACCAGCATCTTGTTCAGGCTGGGGATGGCGGTGAAGTCGAAGGTATCGAGGCTCTTCACCGCCGGGAACCTTGCCTCGCGGATGCGTCGTTCGGTGACGCGCCGCTCGCGGTCGAGCAGTTCCAGTTCGATCAGGCGCAGCAGGTAGCGCGGATGATCGACACCATCCCGCGCACACTCGCGGGCGACCTTCTCGTACTCGCGCAGCACGGTTGGCAGACGAAGCTGCTTCAGGTGATGGCCGAGCAGCAGTACTGGCGGCGTGTCGGGTGATGACGGCAGGTCTGGATGAACAGGGCTCATGCTGCACCTGCCGTCAGCAGTGCTGTGTAATCGGAGGCAGCCGTCATCATCACCGTAGCCTGAGGCAGGTAAGGATAGCTCGACGGATCAAGCCGTGGCGCACGCCGCTCGATCCTCGCCACCAGCAATTGCTTCACGGCGTCAAAGCCGATCACATTGCGCCGGATGGCGTCAGTGATGACCGAGCCGATCACCTCCGGCGGTGCGATCTCGGTCAGGCGCAGGATCTGGATGAACTCGCGCTTGCCAGCCCGTCCCGAGCGCGCTTCCAGCAGGCGCCGGATCTTGGCAAAGGATGGTGGCAACACCCAGCCCTGCAGGGCCGCTGCCTGATCGAGTGCACCCGGCTTGGTCTCGATCAGCGCCAGATAGTGACGCGGATCACTGACCATATCGCCTGCCTCGTAGGAGCGTTCATGCCGGGCAATCTCGACACTGCCC
>JAPLOU010000085.1 GCA_026400535.1 Hyphomicrobiales bacterium | reverse complement strand
TGGCGGTCGCGGTGGCCACCTCTTTGATGATTGCGCGGGCTTGCGGCAGCGTGAGCGCGAAGTACTCCGAGGCGGCTTCCAGCAGGTCTAGAGAGCAGGTGCCTTCGTCGAGATCGATGTTCGTCGTAAGGACGCGCGCCTTGAGATCGCTAGGGACAGGGTTCAGGTCGTATGCTGGCGCGAGCGACCAGCCGGCCTTTCCGAGCCACAGGAAGCCATGATTGCGCAGGTGGTCGTCAACATTCGAAATGAGCACGTTGAAGACGACGCGCCGGTAGAGGGCGTGCGCGTCCGTTTTTCCCTGAGCACCATGTTCTGCAATTGCGTCCACGATCTCGGGATAGCTACCCCGCTCGCCGTCCTTGGCGCCCATCATGGCCATCGCCGATAGGAAGGGGATGCGGATCGCGCCGGTCCGGTCGAAGCGACGGGATAGCATGACGGTCTTGCCGGCCACTTCGATCAGCTCGTGCTGTGGGGTCGCGATGCCGGCTTGGCTGGCCAACCGAAGGGCAATCTCCTCCCACGTCTCCATGCTGTAGTCGTCGGTCTCCTTGGGAAACTTGGCGATGGAGAGGTGACCATGTTGATCGATGACCGATGCCTTCGGTCGCGCGCCGCCCAGGGAAGAGCCGGGGGCAAAGATGAGTTGAAGGTCTTCGTCCGTCTCTTCGTCGCGCAAGATGCGCTCGGTGATCTCAAGGAAACGGCCGAGCTCGATCAACGCTGGGACGCCCGCGCGGACCGGCGCCTGGAAATCCTCTTCGCCGATCCAGCGAAAACGAAGCGCGCCGAGCCGTGTCTCGTCTGCAACGCCGAGCAAGTAATCGCTCTCGGCGAGGGTGCGAACAGCGCGCCTCTCGCGTTCGGCAAGACGGCGCTCAGCGCGCTGCATGAGGCGCCGCCCCCAAGTATCTGGCGCTGAATCGCCGATGGATCCGAAGGTCGCTAGGCCGGCAGGGGGAGCGAAGGCGCCACGCGTGAGGGCGAGTGCCGGCTCGAGGGAGAAGCGGTCAGCGTCGTCAAGCCACTTGCCGGCATATTCGAAAAGGATCGTTTCCGTGCCGCGGACGCGGTTGCTCCTCGCCAATCCAATCGGGCGGATGCGGCCATTCAGGTCGATGTGCACCTCGAAGTCAGCCATCGCGGGATGAACCTGGCGACCGCTTCAGATGGATGTGCTTGGGCAGATCGGCGCTGGCGAGAACTTGGCCGACAGTGTCGTTGCCAATGTCGGCAACCTGCGTCAGACCTTCGAGTAGGCCGAGCGCCTGAAGGACGGCGGCGTAAATGCTGATGCTGACGTTCGTGTTGCCGGCCTCGACCTTCTGCAGGGTTGAGCGCGATGTGAAAGCCCGTTCTGCAACGACCGCCATCGGTAGCTTGCGGCGGCGGCGAGCATCATGGATGTCCGCCCCGAGCTTGCGCAGGGCCCGGCGTACGGCCGCTGAGGGGTTGTGGGGGGTAGGCATTTGACACCTTTGCACTACAGATCAGCGAAATATGTAGCGCGAACATTACAATATTTCTAGCCCTAGCCCAGCGGTCTGGGTAGGCCGCGATCGACCAGCGGGGTGGCGGTATCGACCAACTGGGTGATCGGTATATTCACCGGCAGGGTGGAGAGCCAATACTTCGCCGGTTCGCGCTCGTCTTCGGGCCACTCGATCAGGAGCCATTTCTCTGCATGGGGCTCCGACCTATAGCGCATCAATCTGGATGCGACCCGTATTGCCTCATTCAACGAAGTTCCTGACGCATCATGTCGTTGCCTCAGTCGATTGTTGCCGGAGTCTGGCGGTCAATACGGCATCAGGTTGCTGCTGTCCCAGATGGCCTTTGATGCGTGAAGCTTCCGGGTCGTGCAGCACGTCAGAGGCCATCGGCGTGTGCGCGGTACTGTCAACTTGCCGAACGGCGGTCGCGTGAAGACGGGGCGCTATCCCCTGGCGCTACGCGGCGACGCCCAGTTCGGCGATCTCGCGCCAGGCAGCCATCGCCTCGGAACGAAGCGCTCGATAGTCGGATGACGACATGGCATGGCGGGGACAGTTGTGGAGGTTGGCAATCGGATCGTGGATGGAGACGAAGCGCTGGAGGTGTCGGGCGGACTTGAACCGGTTCATGATCCTCTCTCGCCGCCTCGTCGGCAGGTGCGAATTCTCCGCCCGGTTGTTGAGGCCCTTGTGCTGGCGGTGCTCGAAATTCATACCCATCCCGGTCCGGGCAGCGCCGTAGGAACCGAGCTTGTCGGTGACCATCACGCGCGGTGCGCGGCATTGCTTTCGTATCAACTTGCGCAGGAGCTTCTCCGCTGCGCGCCGATCCCTGCGGCTTTGAACCAGAGCGTCGAGAACGAAGCCGTCTGCATCGACGGCGCGCCACAGCCAATGCTTCTTGCCGTTGATCGAGATCACGACCTCGTCGAGATGCCACTTGTCGCCGAACTGCGGCGCGCGCCGACGGATCTTGCTGGCGTAGATCCGTCCGAACTTCTCTGCCCAGCACCGCACGGTTTCGTGGCTTACGATGATTCCTCGCACCGCCAGCAGGTCCTCGACCATCCGCAGGCTGAGCGGAAAACGGAAATAGAGCCAGACAGCCTGCTGGATGACTTCCGCCGGGAACCGGTAGCCGCGATAGATGGATTTTGATGTCGTCATCATCGCGCTCAAATAGCCGATGTTCGTCGACACGTCGTCAACCTGACAGTACCGTCGCTTGTGTCACGCCGAGCAACTTGGCGAAGTTGTCAGCGCTCAGCATGTCCTCGTCGGCAAGGATCTTGGCCGCCCGCAGGCGGCCAAGCGCTCGGGCCGCGTCAAGTGCTGTCATCAGTTCAGGATCTGGCACGCAAGCCTCCTCTGATGCCAGCACAGGTTCGTTTGGTTCATCGCTGTCAATGGGCATGCTTCGCCGCGTGATCAACCTCAATCGAATACTGGGCCGGTCTAGATCTGGCGGCCTGTCCCCTGCCCTGCACCTGCGCTTCCGATTTGCACGCTCATGCCAAAAAAGTTGCCGACATCAAGTTTGCGAAGGAGCCTGGCTGTTCGATACCAATGCATGAGCGATTGGGCTTCCAATTCTCCAGCTTGCATGGGCCGCTCATGATTGGGAGCTTCTCCGCTGTCATGGGAGGTGCTCGCCTTCGGGATCCAGCACCAATCTGACAGCGCGCTCGCGCACCTCGGGTGAAAACTTGTTCGTCGTCTTGCTCATGATGGCTCCATCCTATTTGGAAGTTGGAGCCTCCAAAACCGGGGGTGGTTCAGTCTTGATTGCTTCACGCGCCCAAGCGTCATTTGTTCACTCACACATACCTGGCTTTGCGGCCATTGCGTCGAGTGCCCAGAGTTGATTGTGAACGTCGAACGGTATCGTGGAACGACCAAAGCTTGCAATTTCGGCGGCACCAAGTTTGGGACGCAGACCATGTTTCGCGAGCGGCGCCATGGTCATTGGATAAAGCCAGCCCCGTTCAACGAGCCCTTTGACGTAGCGGGGGAACCATTCCAGTCCATCGATTTTCCATGTTGCCATGGCTTCGAGCACGGCACGCGCGTCCATCGCGCGGTAGCTGGTATGGGCTGTACTCGTACGCGTCTTGTTTCCCTCCCACTCGGGCGTATTGACAGAGACGCCCTCCCCGGATTTCCAACCATCCTGGCAAGGCCCTGCACAATACTGCCAGATGTCCGGCTTGCGCGGCACAATTTCGACTTTGATGAAATCATAGACCATAGCTGTCGCAGCAACTCGGCTTGCGTCATCGACCGCGCCAAATGTCGCCATAGCTGCCAATCCTTCCACCCAGCCACTTTGGTAGTTCCAGGGCACGTTGGAGCCGTCGAGATAAAACGGACTACCTTTTCGATAGACCAGTTGGTTATCTTTAACCTGTTCCAGCGCTATGTCGTGCCGAGTCAGGGCTTCCGCCAATGCTCTTTGCAGAGCTGATGGGGTATCCAAACCCATGCTTTCGGCTCTCCCCACCACGCGTGTCATCCTTCCAATGTGCACTAACGACACAATATCAGCTCGTTCGAGAGAATAGCGTCTTGACCAAAGCCAAGGTGTTTTTGTTTGCGTCAGCAAACCCCACCACGCCAGCTCCATGGCGACACGCTGCCTCATGTCACTGCGCAAGGCATCAAAGCGCTTCTGGGGCAATGCAAGCCGCTCGATCACATCCAGCATCCCGTCAAGGACATAGATCTGCCCCCACGGAATGCGCCCCTCATGGTTGTTCATGCCAACATAAGTCAGCCCATGCCCGGGCATGGCCAGCAGATCCTTGCGCGCGATGGTTTCCACGTCCGCGCATGTCTCAGCAGCCGCGATCCCACCATCAGGTCGATAGCCCAAGGGCAGTTGGTCGGCCGGCAAATCCTTGCAGCCGCCCTCCGGCCATATTCCGCATTCTGCATAGATGATTTCGCCGGCGACCGGCGGAGCGCGGAAACGGTCATCAAAATCCAGCCGGAACAGACCGCGCAAAGAGCCACTGCTCACGGTCAGTTCAACCAGGGATCGCGGGGCCCATTCTGGCCGCCGTAACTCCACATGCTGAAGCTCGCCACTCGTGTCGCGTGACATGACGAGGCACGCCGCTTGCGCACACAATATATGGGCGTTTCCGAGCTGCTGATCAGTGTAGCGCGCGTCAATACCGGCAAGTTGCATTTTGTCGGCGATCTTCTTCAGCCGAAGTTCGTTCTCGAATATGTCCAGCACAAAAAGATCGACGCCGTCCTTGACGACCTTGCTAGAGCGACCAGACGCGATCATTGCTTCGACGTCATAGGCAACAAGGAACGCGTTCCCGAGAGCCTTGAAGCCGTGAAAGAGATAAAGCCTGCTGGCAATGTGCGGCTCTATCAGCAGACGCGTGGCAGTTCGACCATCAACGACAACCGCGGCGAGGTCGCCGACCAATGCGATGCGACCCAGCAGAAGCCAACGACCACTATCGAGGTGGAGCCGTGCTTGTGGAACAAAATCGGTTGGCAAGGCGACAGGGGTAGCGCCGTCCAGAGGCAAATAGGCAAAACGTCGTCCGTCAGGAGATGACAGGATTAAGTCTGCCCGTCCGTCGACATTCGTGAGTGCGACACGCGTCCACTCCTCTGCCAGTGATTGCTGATGGCCTGGCAACAGCAAGAGCAACGCGGCGAGGACGAAGGCGGTGCAAAAACGAATATGACCTCGACAAATCATGCGACGCGCCTAGTAAAAGAGGGCCTTCAGGGTGCCATTGTTCGTGTGCAAAGTCTAGTTTTAGGAAGCGACGATAAAACTCACAGCTCAGCGCTGCAATCCACCCGATCGAAGTTGGCATAACATTCGCTCGCGGCATTCGGGCTGATCGAGAGCCTGAGCGATCCCGGCCCAAGGGCAGCTGCTGAGGCGTTAGCCACATCATTTTGGAACAAATTCCCAGATGCTGATACAATGCGCGAGACGACCGGCGTCACGCGCATCGGAACTGGCAAGAGCACGCCGTTGAAAAAGTAATTACCAAGCCCCTGCGCATACAGAAAGAGCCCCCGGGGGCCGTTGATGCGAAAGAAATAGCGCTGTGCCGACAACTGTTCGTGCGTTAGGGGCCTGGAAACCCAGGCAGTCATGCTGGCACCGAACTCGAGCTTCATACGGCGAAAGCTGACACTGCCGGCGCCTGAAGGTGCCAGACGCAACGCAGGCGCACCGGAAAAACCCGGGGGGATCGTCAGGGTCACGGAGCTTCGCCCTGTCGCGGGCAAGATCACGCCGGTCACACCCGCGATCTGGATATCAAGCGTCGCCGATGCATCTTCGGTAGCGTCCACCTGAGTGGTGGAAATTGGGGCGGCCAAGCGGTGTACCGGCTCAGGCCGCGCGCGGAGCAAGTATCTGCGATGTTGCTGGCGGCGCAAGAGCGAAGCGGTCGATTTCCTTGTCGACTGTATTCACGCTCGCGAACGCCTCTATCGACAGGTAGCGGTATGCTGCAGCTGCCACTCATCAATACGCGCCCGCAACCATTTAGCGCGCTCGTCTGATAGCGTAAGCTTCTTGTAACCATCCATCTGGCCTGGCGTCAGCGCTCCTGTTTCCCGCCGCAGTTTGCGCCACTTCGAGACACACGAAGGACTGATCTGCAATGCCGCTGCTATCTGACGGATTGTCTCGCCCGCATCGGCGCGCAGCAACGCCCATTCACGGAGGTCTTCCGAGTAAGGCCGCGTCATCCATGCTGGCCTCGCTCTCCAGCACCGAGTTTGAATCAGAACCAAGCTGATTTGATTTGGGAACCCCGATTCCTTCAGAAAACCGCATGCTCTAGGCGCTGGATTCGAAAGTTGCCGGCCGGCAACTTTGCCCAAGTGACCGTCTGGAGTTGTTAACTTCTTGGTAACTCATTCTTTCTTGCCAAGAAGATAGAATCGGGCTCATACCTGTCACGGTATCAGGCGTATGTAGCGCGTCGAAACGTGACAAGCGGAGCCAAGCGTGCCATCTGCGGCGCTATCAAAAGAACAAGCTGTTGACGCGATTCATACGTTGATCGCATCGCATGCCCGTGACCTTTCAGGCAAGCTCCAGCAACATCGTCACCAGCTTTTCCCACCCGCTGCTCGGAAACAGATTCGTCGCTTTTCGTCTGGAGAAGTGGCGGCATTGGTCGGTGTCGACGACGGTTATCTTCGCCGGTTATCGCTCGAGGGCAAAGGGCCCCAACCGGAGGTCAACGGAGCTATCGCCAATTGTTGGTGACGGGCGGGGTCGGTCAGGCGGCGGCGGCAGACTGATGGTCGACCGTTTTGGTGATGACCTCGATCCCGTCGTTGAATGTCACACCCAGGATCAGTTTTGGCAACTGGTTGTGACCATCGAGACGGCGCCATGATCGCTGGGCGCCCTCGACCAGCTTGAACACCATGGCGAGCGCGGTCTTGTTGGATAGGCAGCCCTTCGACCGGATCGTACGGTGACGCACCGTGGCGAATGTGCTTTCGATGGGATTGGTCGTCCGCAGATGCTTCCAGTGCTCGGCGGGGAAGTCGTAGAATGCCAGCAGCGCGTCGCGATCCTTGCTCAGGCAATCGGCCGCCTTTTCGTATTTGGGCGTGTAGCTTTCGATGAAGGCGTCGAACGCCAACTCGGCCACGGTCCTGGTTGCAGCCATCCAGATCTCCTGCAACGCGCGTTTGGATTTCGGCTGCTGGCTCTTCGGCAGCTTTGCGAGCACATTCGCTGTCTTGTGCACCCAGCAGCGCTGCTCGCGTGTTTTCGGCCAGACCTCACCGGCAGCCTTCCAGAACCCGAGTGCGCCATCGGCGATGACGAGTTGCGGCGGCACGTCGAACCTGCGGCGCTTCAGATCGAGCAGCAACTCACGCCAATCGTGCGCGCTCTCGCGGGCGCCATCGCTGAACCCGACAAGTTCCTTGGCGCCCTCCGGCGTCGCGCCAATGATGACGAGGATGCATTGCTTCTCGTCTTCGAGGCGCGCCTGGAGATGGATGCCATCCGCCCACACATAGACGTATCGCTTCGTCGACAGATCACGCTTTTGCCAGGCCGCGTGCTCGTCGAACCAGCCATCTTTCAGGCGACCGATGGCAGATGCCGACAACCCCGCAGCATCCTTGCCGAGCAGTGCGGCCAGCGCCTCGGAGAAGTCGCCGGTCGAGATCCCCTTCAGGTAAAGCAAAGGCAGCAGCGCCTCGATCGACTTCGTGCGCCGCATGTAGGGCGGCAGGATCGAAGGCCGGAACCGGATGCGGTCGGGGGCGGCACTGCCTGCCTCGCGATCACGCACACGCGGCTGGCAAACAGCAACCGGACCGATGCCTGTCATCACCTCGCGCTCCGGCAGATGACCGTGGCGCACGAGGCGCTGGTGGCCGTCGCTGGTCTTCAAATCGATATGCTTGCTGAGAAAGTCTGCGACCTCGGCCTCGACCGCCTGGGCAAGCAACGCACGCGCCCCGTTGCGCAAGATGTCGGTGAGAGGATCGTCGAAGGCTTCTGGCTGTTTTAGTCGGACAACGTTATCATAAGGCACGGCATATCGCTCCTTCGGTGGAGAAATGGAGGCGTCAAGCACCCCCATGATATGCCGCCTTCCCGATTCCCGCCGTCACCAACTTTGGGCGATAGCTCCACGACCAACGCACCTGAGCGAGTACATCTGAATGCAGCAGGCGGAGATAAGGGCGTGCGTGAGACCACTACTGGAAATGCGCTCCGACCTCGTGCTGGTCGGGCGTATGCTGGTCACGCGGCCATTTCGTCACGTTTTGCGAGGCATTTATCTCGCTCAGTCCCGTTGGGACAAGAACTCGGTCTATCTGCATAAACTAGCGGCACCGCTTCTCGCCCAGAATCACCCAATAGGCTGGTCGGATCGATTGTTTGACGGGGTCTGGCACGCGGATCGCTCATACTTCCCGCCCGTCTTGATAGACTGTTTGGCGCACGATGTTTTTGGTCCGCTCGGAGCGTCCATGTCGCTTGGCGACTTCCCACAATCCCGGGACGAAGCGTACCAGCTACGGCCAGAACGGCTCAAAGCGCTCATCCTGGCAGGCGCGACTTCAACCGCAGAAGCCCTTGTCGAACGGCGCTCAATCCAGTGGCGCGAATACCCTCAAACATTACGTCTCATCGACGAGGCGCGAACGCTCTTGAACCGAGACCCATTGTCGATTGCATCTGAGTGTCATCAGCATGAGGAAATCACAGTCAAAAAACTCAAGATTGATCGCTACTGGGAACAAGCTCCATTTCCAATCGAAGTGCCATCGTCCGAACGAGCTGCACTCGCGTCCGAAGCTGTATTCTCAATCGCTCCCTGGCCAGAGCTGCCGCCCGGTGTGATTGAGAAGCCGCCTGTGCACCCTGATCAGATCGTCTTCGCTTCAAATGAATTCATTCGCGACGCTGAACTGAAGCTTCTGTCTCCAATGTCCGAAGAGGACGCGATGTCTGAGTATCTTGCCGGCGGTTCGATCGTCACAACTTACAGGGATGATAGTGGCACACTCTGGCTATCGAAATTTCATCACAAACAGTCTGTGATTATTTTTAATTTTCGTGGAAATTCACGCGTAACCATTATTCTCCTGCGTGACGATTCACGTGATGGCTTTTACAGGGTATTGTCAGTCGAGATGCATGGAGATGAATTTGCTGAGCTCTGGAATCTTTTCATCGATTCCCAAAAAGGTGTCCAAAAATTGCGCCGTGCTGGAATGCAGGGCATGTCCGAGTCACCTCTCAATCCAGCCGATGGGGATTTTCGCACAGAATTACTTCCCAACCGAATTGCGGCAGGCGTGAAAGATTGGCTTCAACAAGTCATGCAACGTCAGGCGTTGGACTGGCCAGATTGATGATGGCTGCAAGGCCGTAGTCCACTTCCGGTATGGTGCGGAAGCGCCATGAACTTGAAAGACGTTCTTGGCCAAATCCAAACCGATCGGGCACCTTAGAACGGTGCTTCAGCAGAACAGCCGTTCGAGACGGCGCGAAAACGGCCTCTAAATCGTTCATGAGGTCCCCCCGAATCAGGAAGACCAACGGAGTCATTCAAATCGCAATCAAGATAGCGCGTCAACTTGAGTTCGGAGCCCTGGTTCTCGATTGAAGTCTCTGAAATTAGACATGAATCTAGTCTATGCTGATTTGCGTAAATCCGACAGGCTGCTAGAGACCGTGTTGACCTCCACCGGTCGCGCACTTAATAGTGAATCGGGTTCCTAGGAAGCCAGATACATGTCAACGAAGTGCATCGGTCAGCAGCTTTCCGACCAGTTTTGCGCCAGGATTGCAGATCGTAGCCTCGTGATCGGGATTGTCGGCATGGGCTATGTCGGCATCCCGCTAGCGCTTGTCGCGCTCGCCAAGGGCTTCAAGGTGATCGGCTTCGACATCGATCGCCAGCGCGTCTCCGATCTCAACGCCGGCGTACAGTCCATCAAGCACATCAAGATGGACGAGATTGTCGAGGGGTCGCGGACGGGCCGCTTCGAAGCAACTGCGGATTTTGCCCGGCTGTCTGAACCGGACGCGATTCTGATCGCGGTGCCGACGCCGCTAAACAAGTATCGCGAGCCGGATCTGTCCTTTGTCGTCAAGACGACAGAGGCGATCGGGCGCGTCTTGAGGAAGGGTCAACTCGTAGTGCTGGAGTCGACGACTTATCCCGGCACGACGAGCGAGATCATGCGCCCGGCCCTCGAGAAGGCCAGTGGCCTCAAATGCGCCGAGGAGTTCTTCCTGGCATTCTCGCCCGAGCGCGAGGACCCGGGCAACGCCCATTTCTCCACCGGCACGATCCCCAAGGTGGTTGGAGGCGACGGCGCATATGCGCTGCGCATAGCGGACGCGCTCTACTCCAGCATTGTCGTGAAAACCGTCCCGGTGTCCTCGACGGCCACGGCCGAGGCGGTCAAGCTGACCGAGAACATCTTTCGTGCCATCAACATCGCACTCGTCAACGAGTTGAAGGTCGTTTACGCGGCGATGGGCGTCGACGTCTGGGAGGTCATCGACGCGGCCAAGACCAAGCCTTTCGGCTTTATGCCCTTCTATCCGGGGCCTGGCCTCGGCGGGCACTGCATTCCGATCGATCCGTTCTACCTGACCTGGAAGGCGCGAGAGTACGACATCACCACGCGGTTCATCGAACTGGCCGGCCAGATCAACTCGCGGATGCCGTATCTCGTCATCAACAAGCTGGCCGAATGCCTCGATCGCACGAGCGGAAAGGGTCTCAACGGCGCACGGATCCTGCTGATGGGCATCGCCTACAAGAAGAATATCGACGACATGCGAGAGAGCCCGTCGCTGAAGCTGATGGAGTTAATCGAGAAGCGTGGGGCCCGCGTCGAATACCACGATCCATTCATTCAGGTCATCCCCCACACGCGGGAGCATGCCGACTTGACCGGCCGCACATCGGTGACTTTCGACGCAGACAGCCTGCCTGCATTCGACGCTGTGCTGATTGCGACCGACCATGACGGGGTCGACTATAGCCTGCTGGCATCCCATGCCCGCTGTGTGGTGGACACGCGCAACGTCTGCGTGCGCGAGAAGGTCTCCGCCGCCCACATCTTCAAGGCCTGAACCGCTTCGATCGAGGACATTTGTAGTGACGGCAAACCAGAAGGCCCAACCACGTGTCGCCGTGATCGGCTGCGGGTACTGGGGCAAGAACCTCGTACGTGACTTCGCGGCGCTTGGTGCCCTAGAGGCTATCGTCGAGGCCAACCCGGCGACCCGCGACGCGCTCATCATCCAGTACGATACTCGCGCCCTGACGGTCGAAGAGGCGCTCGCGGATCCAAAGATCGACGGCGTCGTGATCGCAGCGCCGGCCGAGATGCATTACACGCTGGCACGCCGTGCGCTAGGCGCAGGCAAGCATGTCTATGTGGAGAAGCCGCTCGCACTTGGAGTAGGCGAAGGCGAGGAATTGGTCGCCCTCGCAGCTGCCAGAAATCTTAGGCTGATGGTCGGGCATCTGCTGCACTATCATCCCGCCTTCATTGCCCTGAAGACTTTTGTGGCCTCAGGCAAAATCGGCCGGCTGACCTATGTGTACTCCAACCGGCTGTCCTATGGAATTGTGCGCCGCGAGGAGGACGTGCTTTGGTCGTTTGCGCCGCATGACCTTTCGATGATCCTCAGCCTGGTGGGGGAGGTGCCACACGAGGTCGGGGCGTTCTCAGGACCTACGCTCCATCCCACCATCGCCGATTTCTGCCAAGTCCACATGGCTTTTCCCTGCGGCATCAAGGCGCATGTCTTTTGCTCCTGGCTGCACCCGTTCAAGGAGCAGCGGCTCGTCGTGGTCGGCGAGCGCGGCACGGTCGTGTTCGAGGACAGCGCACGTAACCCGGCTGACAAGCTCAAGCATTATGCCCACACGGTGGAATGGAGCAGCGGCGTTCCCCGCGCGGTCAAGGCGTCCGAGGAAAATGGTACTCCCATTCCCTATGGTGACAACAATCCGCTGAAAGACGAGTGCCGACACTTTCTCGATGTGATCAGCTCAGGTGAGACGCCGCGGACTGACGGCGCCGAAGGGCTTCGCGTGTTGTCAGTTCTCGAGCGCGCCAGCGCGGCGATGCGGCTGCAAGGCGCCATGTCCGCCGCACCGACGCAGTCGCCGGCACCGGCCCGTTCCAACGTACATCCGAACACGAAGCTTGGCGAAGGTGCCAGCGTTCACCAAACGGCCTTCGTCGACGACAGGGTCACCATTGGCGCAGGCTCGAAGATCTGGCACTTCAGCCATATCCTCGGGGACGTCATCATCGGTGAGAAATGCAACATTGGGCAAAATGTTGTCATTGGACCAAGGGTGGCAATCGGCGATAACGTGAAGATCCAGAACAATGTCTCGGTCTACGAAGGCGTGGTTCTCGAGGATGGCGTGTTCTGCGGCCCGTCCTGTGTGTTCACTAATGTCAACAATCCGCGTGCGGAGATCGTGCGCAAATCCGAGTATCGCAAGACGCTCGTTCGGCGCGGCGCCACGATCGGCGCAAACGCGACGATCGTCTGCGGCCACGAACTGGGGCCTTATTCGTTCATCGCCGCAGGCGCGGTGGTTGCGAAGGATGTGCCGGCCTTCGGGCTGATGGCGGGCGTCCCCGCTCGGCGCATCGGCTGGATGAGTCATGCGGGCGCCAAGCTTGGCCCCGAGCTGGTTTGCCCCGAGACCGGACGCCGCTACCGCGAGACCGGACCGGACAGCCTTGAGGAGATCGCCTGATGACCCCGAAGATTGACTTCATCGATCTGAAAGCCCAGCGCCGCCGGATCGGACAGGCCATGGACGACGCCATCCTGGCCGCCGTCCACGAGGGCAATTACATCCTCGGTCCGCAGGTCAAGGAATTCGAGGGCAAGCTCGCGGCGTTCTGCGGCGCCACGCACGCCATCGGCTGCGCCAACGGCACCGATGCCATCGCCCTGCCCCTGATGGCGTTGAAGCTGCGTCCTGGGGATGCGGTGATCTGCCCGAGTTTCACTTTCGCGGCGACCGCTGAGGTCGTGGCTTGGCTCGGCGCGACGCCGATCTTCGTCGACATCGACGAGGCGACCTACAACATGGACGTCAAGGGCCTTGCCCAGGCCATGGTGACGGCGGCTCAGAGCAGCCTCAAGGTCCGGGCCGTGATTGCGGTTGACCTGTTTGGCCAGCCTGCCGACTACGATCCGATCGAGGCCTTCTGCAAGGAAAACAACCTCGTCCTGATTGCCGATTCGGCCCAGGGTTTCGGCGGCCGCTACAAAGGCCGCGTTGCCGGCTCGATCGGCGACTTTGCCACGACCAGCTTCTTCCCCGCCAAGCCACTGGGGTGCTATGGCGATGGCGGCGCCATCCTCACGGCCAACGAGGAGCACCACGCGATTATCCGTTCGCTGCATGTCCATGGAAAGGGGACGGATAAATACGACAATGTTCGTATTGGCGTGAACTCACGGCTCGACACCGTGCAGGCTGCCGTCTTGCTGCAAAAGATTGCGGTTTTCGCTGATGAGATCGACAAGCGTCAGGTTGTGGCGCAGCGCTACAATGACGCCCTTTCAGACGTAGCGGTTATTCCGGAGGTGATGGACGGGTGCGTGTCCACCTGGGCTCAGTACGTGGTCCGCGTCGATGCCGACAAGCGCGCCGGAGTGATCGAGGGTTTAAAGGCACGTGGCGTCCCGACCGCCATATATTACCCCAAGCCGCTACACCAGCAGACGGCCTACAAGCGTTTTCCAATTGCGGGTAACGGCCTTCCTGTTTCCGACCGTGTGTGCCATGAGGTGCTGGCGCTTCCCATGCATCCATATCTTGATGGAGCGACGCAGGATTATATTATCGAAGCTGTCCGCGATGTGCTGAAAGTCGCGGCAGCTGCCGCGTGATGCAGGAGCTGCGGCTCCTCTATCTTTCTCTCGAGACGCCGCGCGAGGGACAGGCGAGCCACACACATGTGCACGAGATCATCGCCGGCCTGCGTGAACTGGGCTGGCGGGTCGACCTGATCGCGACCTCAACCGGCGGCGCCAGTTCCGGTTCATCATATGTGCGCCGGTTGAGCGGATATATCGAAGCGCAATGGCGTCTGGCGCGCCGGCTGGGCAAGGCGGACGCCGTCTACATACGCTCCCACTTCGCCGCGTTGCCGGCTGCCGCCGCCGCCAGGCTGTGGGGGGTTCCGGTCTTTCAGGAGGTCAACGGCAAGCCTGACGACCTGTTTGTAACGTACCGGCGATTTGGCTGGATCAGCCCCCTGATCCGCTGGTTTTATGCGGCGCAGATGCGGATGGCGGCGCATGTATTCGTCGTGACCGACGGCTTGCATGCCTGGGCGCGGGCGGCTGCGGGACATGACCGCATTAGCGTTGTCCCCAACGGTGCCAATATCCGGCTGTTCAGGCCCGATGGCCCCCCTTCTCCGCTCACGGGTCGATACGTCGTATTCGTGGGCGGACTAGTCCGGTGGCATGGCGTGGAAACCATGATCGCTGCAAGGCGTGAGGCGGCATGGCCCGAGGGCGTCCGCCTCGTCATCATTGGCGACGGCATCGAGCGCCGGCATCTGCTGGGCCTGGAGAACGACCCCGGCATCTATGCGCCGGGACGGTTGCCTCAGGACCAAGCGGTTGCCATCATGCGCGGCGCTCTCGCAGCGCTCTGCGTCATCGAGGATCCCGACGGCCGTTCCAGCACCGGTGTCGCACCACTGAAGCTGTTCGAGAGTATGGCCTGCGGCGTTGCGGTGATCGTCAGCGAACTGCCCTTTCAGGCCGATCTGGTCCGTTCGTTGCGGGCGGGGATCGTAACGCCCCCCAGTGACCCCGCTGCGCTCGCGCGCGCGGTGGCGCGTCTGGCCGCAGACCCGGGCCTAGCCAAGTCCATGGGTGCGAACGGCGCGGCCTATGTCAGCAGGGAGGCGTCCTGGCAGGCGCGTGCTGCGCAGATCGCGTCGGTGATGTCGGCAGCTGGACAACGCCATGGCTGAATCGCGCGTCTCCTGGCTGACACCTCAATGGGATGGACAGGTAGCGATCCTCTCCTTCTCCAATCTGTCATGGGACCGGCGCGTCCAGCGTCAATGCAAGCTCGTTACAGACATGGGCCACGCCCCGCTTGTCATCGGCTATGCCGACAGCGGCTTTCAGATGGGGGTGCAATGTGTGAAACAGCCATCGCCGGAGGCAACGCTGCTGCAGCGGATCGGCAGGCTCGCGCGGCAACTGCCGGCCCATATGGGTCCGATGGCCGCCAGGCTCGGCTTCTGGGCGGACCCAAACAAGCGCGCCACGCTGCGTCTGCTTTGCGAGGCCCGTCCGCGCCTCATCATCGCAAACGACTGGCCCGCCCTCGTGGTTGCTGCTGCGGCCAAAGCCGCTACCGGGTCGCGCATCCACTACGACTCGCATGAGTTCGCCACGGCGGAGTTCGACAACCGCCGCTGGTGGCGGTTGGTCTACAAACCCTTCGTAAGCCATCTGGAACGGGAAGGCATCGCGGCGGCCGACAGCGTCTCGACAGTTGGTGTGGGATTGGCGGTGGCACTCGGCGAGCTCTACGCCCTCCCATCGCGGCCCCTCGCCATCCGCAACGTGCCAGACGACCCAACGCCGCCCATGCCGAGTGAGACGCCGTGGCCGCTCCGGCTGATCTACCACGGGATCGTCATGCCACATCGCGGGCTTGAGGAGCTGATTGACTCGGCCGCCCTGTGGACGACGCCGCACGTCCTGTTGATCCGCGGCCAGGGAGAGAAAGGCTACGTCGCACAGCTCAAGTCGCGCGCCGCCACCTCCTCCGCAGCCGACCGGATTCACTTCCTCGCGCCGGCACCGCCCTCGGAAGTTATCGCCGCGGCAGCCCGCGACGCCGATGTCGGTGTGTTCTTTCCGCCGCTGGAAACGGTTCAGCAACGCTACATGCTGCCCAACAAGCTGTTTGAGTACATCGGGGCGGGATTGGCTATCGCCGTATCTGCGGCCCCGGACATGGTCGACATCGTCAAGCAGTACGATGTCGGTCTCATCAGCGGCGGCTGGACCGTCGCGGACATCGTCGAGGCAGTCGACAGACTTACGCCAGTCGATGTAGAGCGCTGGAAAGCCGCGTCGGCCCTTGCGGCCGCCGAGTTGCGCTGGCCGCAGGAAAGTGCGCCGTTCAAAGCGCGGATCGCGCAGTTGCTTGCCGGCTAGGCCAGGGGGCCAACGTGCGGAGGACCCGGTTCTTGCGCATAAACGCTCCGAGCGCCAAGGCTTTCCGCAGATGTGTCGCAGAATGCAGGCATGCTCGATTTGTTCTCGACGAAACCCTGCCGGCCCCATATGGGCACGTAGACGGACCGGGGCGCTGCGAGGCAGCGATCGTTTGCGGAGGAACGTGCATGTGCGGATTGTATGGCTCGATTGGGTTCGTGCCCGATCAGGCCAGGATCGACATCGTGGCCCATCGCGGGCCCGATGGGCGCGGCTGGCGTGAATTCGGCAGCGGCGCGGGTCCTGTCGCGCTCGGCCATCGCCGCCTCGCCATCATCGATGTGTCCGATGCAGGGCTCCAGCCCATGGCCGACGCGTCAGGCCGTTACTGGATGGTCTTCAACGGCGAGATCTACAATCATATTGAGCTGCGCGAGGAGATGCGGGCCAAGGGCGAGCTCTTCGTTTCGGTGTCTGATTCCGAAGTCCTGCTGCGCGCCTACATGCTGTGGGGAGAGGACTGCCTGCAACGTCTGCGCGGCATGTTCGCCTTCCTGATCTGGGATGAGCGGGAGAAAACCCTGTTTGCCGCCCGCGACCGCTACGGGATCAAACCGCTTTACATGGCCGCGACGCCGCGGGGCATTGCATTCGGCTCCGAGATCAAGCAGCTGCTCGACCTGCCCGGTATCCCGAGGCGAATGAACATTCCGCGCGTTCACGATTTTCTGTCATCAGGGATCTCGGACCATACCAGCCAGACGATGTTTGCCGGCATCGATCAGATCCGCGGCGGCGAGCACGCCACCGTGGCCGTGGGCGGCCACGGTCCACTCGTCGTCGAGATCAAGCGGTGGTATCCGGCCGAAGCCAGCGAGATGAAGCTGCCTGAGTCCAAGGCGGCCGAGCGGTTTCGCGATCTTCTGGCGGACTCGGTCCGGTTGCACCTGCGCGCCGACGTTCCGGTCGGTTCGTGCCTGTCTGGCGGGCTCGATTCATCGGCGATCGTCTGCCTGATGTCACGATTGTTGAGGTCGAACGCAGGTGGCCCGAAAGTCATTACCATCTCGGCCTGCTACGCCGAGAAGAGCGTCGATGAAAAGCCGTTCATGGACGCGGTTGTGGCGCACGCGAACACACAGCCGCATTTCATCTTTCCCAGGGCGGAGGATGTATTCCAGCGCGCTTCGGACATCACGTGGCATCAGGACGAGCCATTCGGCTCGACCTCCGTCTTCGCGCAGTGGTGCGTGTTCGAGGAAGCCAAGCGCGTCGGCGTGAAGGTCATGCTGGACGGGCAAGGCGCGGACGAGCAACTCGCCGGCTATCACAGCAGCTTCTCCTATTACATGGCCGGTCTGACCCGCAGGCGCCAATTCGTGCAACTGGTCAAGACCATGCTCGCGCGCAAACGCTATCATGGCACATCGATCATGGAGCAGATGGGCAGCTGTGTCGTGCCGCTGCTCCCGCGAGGGGTCGCGGGGTTGCTCCGCCAAAAGCACCGCAAGCTGACCCAACACGATTGGCTCGGCACCGACATCCTCAACCAGCAGGGTAACCCGATCACTGCCTTCCAACTTGCCAGCGACGAACTCGGGCTGCCGCCTGTCACGGACATTCGGACTTTGTGCCTGACGCTGACCTACGGCTCCAATCTGGGAATGCTGCTGCATTGGGAGGATCGGAACTCAATGGCGCACTCGATCGAGGCGCGCGTTCCGTTCCTCGATCATCCGCTGGTCGAGTTCGACCTTGCGCTGGGTAACGACCACAAGATCGTGGGTGCCGACACCAAGCGCGTCTTGCGCAAGGGCATGGTTGACGTCTTACCGACCGTGGTGACCGAGCGCCGCGACAAGCTCGGCTTCGCCACTCCGGAGCAGATTTGGTTCCGCGGCCCGCTGCGGCCGCTGATCTCGGATGGCATCGAAAAAACGCTCGCGCGGTATCCCAGCCTCCTGAACGCCAGCGGTGTCCGAGAGCTCGCCAAAGAGATGCTTTACGGCGATCGACCAGTCGATTTCACCCTCTGGCGGATCGTCAATCTGGGAATATGGGGCGAGCGTTACGGGGTAGGCATGTGAGGCCAGCGGTCTCCAAGACTACAATCTACGTGGCTGACATCACGTTTCATCGATCACATCTACAACGAAACCCGGTAACGTCCCGCCGAACTGGGTATCGCCGCGTAGCGCCAAGGGAAAGCGCCCCAGCTTCGCACGGCCGCGGGTCGGCAAGTTGGGGTTAGAACAAGAGCTGTTCCAAATCATACGCTAAGGTCGAACGGAGTGTGAACGCTATGCGGCGTGGTGGAGTCTTGATGGCAGCCTCAGCTCTCTGAAGCCGCCTGGGATCTGGTTTTCCTCGTCCCAGGAGTAGATGCCGGTGAGATTGATGTGCTCCCAGCTGAGCGGCGAGACGTGCTTGAGGAGGTGATCGGGCGCGATCTGGTCGTTCCGGCGCAGATGCGCGACGGCGCGGCTGAGATAGACGGTGTTCCAGTGCACGATGGCGCTGACGACGAGATTGAGGACGGAGGCGCGGAAGGCCTGGCCCTCGAAGGAGCGGTCGCGGATTTCGCCGCGCTCGTGGAAGAAGACGGCGCGTTTGAGCTTGTGCGCGGCCTCACCCTTGTTGAGCCCGGCCTGGCAACGTCGACGCAAGGAGAGGCTGGAGTACCATTCGATCATGAAGAGAGACCGCTCGATGCGGCCAAGTTCGCGCAAGGCTTTCGCCAACTGGCTGGGGTTCGGTGAAGCGGCAAGCTTTTTCAGGGTGGCCGAGGGCGCAACGGCGCGCGTGCTGATCGAGGCCGCCAGACGCAGCAGATCGTCCCAGTTCTCCAGGATCAGCGGGGCATTGATCGGTGCGCCGATATGGCCCGCGAGAGCTGGATAAGTCCCGGCCTTCTCGAAAGTGTGGAACTTCCGGTCCTTGAGATTGCGCAGGCAGGGCGCGAAGCGTTTGCCGATCAGGGCGAAAAGCGCGAAGACGTGATCGCTGGCACCGCCGGTGTCGGTGAAGTGCTCTTCGATCTCCAGAATGGTATCATGGTCGAACAGGCTGTCCAGAACATGGGCCGCCTCGCTTTCGGTCGGGCACTTCGGCAAGAGGGTACATCTCGTTCAGTTCGAGATTCAGGGCCTCGGCGTCAGGCGGAACCTCGCTGGCCAGCGGCGTCACCAGCAAGGAGCCGGTTTCGAGACGGACGCCCCCGAGCTTGCCGGTCCTGGCGCGACAGGCGAGCCGCTTCAAGTTGAAGTCGAGCATCGGCTGCATCTCGGCGAGCCAAGCCGCGCCGTCGCGCTGCACGCCAAGGCCGAGTTGGTCGGCCTCTTTCGGAGCAGCGAAGTCCTTGTGCGGCATGAGATGCTCGGCCATCGGCCGGAATGACTGGCTCCCCTCGACCCAGACATTCGTGCTGGCCAAGTTGCGTAAGCGGCCCTTCTTCTCGCTGGCTGAGTTGAATGCCGCAATCCGTGACTGCGTCACGCAGATCAACACCAAGGTGATGCGGCGCGTGGGCAAAAGCCGCGCGGACTTGCTGGAGACAGCTGGAGTGTCCGGCGCTGACCTGCTGCCGGCCGAGCCCGACCAGTATGCCGAATGGAAGCGGGCCCGCGTCGCGCCCGATTACCACATCGAGATCGCTGACCACTTCTACTCGGTCCCCTCGAAGCTGATCAGGGAGGTGGTGGACGCCCGCATCACCAGCGCCACGGTCGAGATCTTCCACAAGGGAAAGCGCATTGCGAGCCACGCGTTCTCGCCGGTTCGCAACCGGCACACGACGATCATCGAACACATGCCGAGCGCCCACCGCCGTTATGCGGAATGGACGCCGGCGCGCTCGCCCACAAGGCC
>JAPLOU010000035.1 GCA_026400535.1 Hyphomicrobiales bacterium | reverse complement strand
TTCGTAACGCCGAGACACCAGCTGGAAGAACAGATGCGCGGCATGGGTCTCGAACGGCAGATAGCCCAGTTCATCGATGATGAGCAATTTTGGTCGCGACAAGATGGTCAGCTGCTTGTCCAGCGTGCCGTCGCTCTGCGCGTTGGCGCATCCGCCACCAGCACGAGGAAGATGCGATCCTTCGGCACGCTGCGGATCATCGACAGGTCAAGACCCGGGACTGGATGTGGACGGTGCCGAACACGGCGCGGACCACAGGATGATTAGCGCGGCGCGCGATCGCCCACGGGTCGCGATAGTCATCGCTGTGCCCCACCCAGGACAGGCCTTCGCAGCCGACGTGCATTTGGCGCTGCGCCGCACGGTGGCCGAGTTCGGCACAATCCGCGGCGACGCATCAATGCCGCCGAGGGACCCAGGCGACCGGCTGGAGCAGACGAACAGCAGGCGCAGCCAAGCTAAGCCAGAAGATCGGACGTGCGTTCGGCCCGGTCGAAGGTGCGCTGGCGCCGTTCAGGCGGCATGCCTTCGAAATCCATGAACGGCTGGCAGTTGATGATGCTCAGGCCGAGATCGGCGCAGATCCTGCCCACATCCGCCGGCGAGCCGGGACAGGCGATCAGGTCGTTCTCGAAGATCTCGCCGGCGCTCAAGCCGGCGGCAGCAATCGCCGCCAGCTTCTCGCGCAGGTTCCCCGAGACGCAGACGGTGGCGATCGAGGTTGTGACCGGCGCCCCTGCTCAGACTGCAACCAGGGTTTGCGAGGCCGCAGCCCGCTGGATCGCGTCAATCACCTTCAGCGTGGCGAGCCCCTCGGCGCCCGACACGAGTGGCGGCTCCTCGCCCCTGATGACCTTGCAGAACTGCTGGACCTGTCGTCGGAGCGGGTCGGTGGCGGGGCTGACATGCCGCTCGATGCGGAAAGGCTCAAGCCAGCCGCGCCGGGCGGGGTTGGTCCAGATCTCGAGGCGCGGGATGGACAGCGAGGCGTGGGTTCCGCCAATCACGTAACAATTCTGGTCAGCCTGCGGATAGGCGGGGTTCTCGCCGGTCGTATGCTCCCAGCTCCATGGGGCGACGATGGTGTCGCTGACGGTGATGGTGCCGAGCGCTCCGCTGGCAAAACGCAGGATCACCACGGTGGTTTCGTTGACTGGATGGCCGCGCACGGCGTTCGACTCAAAAGCCTGCACGGCTTCGATCTCGCCGCACAGACTGCGCAAGAGGTCGATATCATGGATCATGTTGAGCATGACTGGGCCGGCCCCCGGCTGGCGGCGCCACGGAACATCGAAATAGCTGTCTGGCTTCATCAGCCAGAAGAAGCCGTGCACAGCGATGATCCGGCCGAGCATGCCGGTGGCGATGATGTCGTGCGCATGCCGGATCATCGGGTTATGGCGGCGGTGATGTCCCGTCAGCAGGGGCACGCCGGCCCGAGCAGCGGCCGCGACCATCTGCTCCGCAGCCGCCAGATCATCGGCCAGCGGCTTTTCGACCAGGGCCGGCAGCCCGGCGGCGATGGTAGCCATGCCATGGGCAACGTGGAGCTGGTTCGGCGTTGCGATCAGCACGCCGTCCGGCTTGGTGCCGGCAAGCATGGCGTCGAGGTCAGGATACCAAGGCACGCCGCATGCCGCGGCATGGGCGCGCGCCGCCTCGGCCGGATCAATGATGGCATGAAGCGCCGCCATAGGCTCGGCCTGGATGTGCTCAATGTGGCGGCGGCCGATCATGCCCGCCCCCATCACCGCGATCCTGGTCGGTTGCCCTGACATGATCAGCCTGCCTCGGCGAGGGCGCCGCCCAGAAAGAGCTGGGCCACGCGCGGATCGTGGAGAATGTCACGGGCCGGTCCGTGCATGCGCGTCTGGCCGAGTTCGAGCACCAACCCGTCATCGGATATCTCGAGGGCCGATCGTGCGTTCTGTTCGACCATCAGGATGGTGACGCCCTTGTTGCGCAGTTCGGTGAGGATTCCGAATGTCTCCTGCACCAGGAGCGGCGACAGGCCGATCGACGGCTCGTCGATCAGGATCAGCTTCGGATCGAGCAGCAGCCCGCGCATGATCTCAAGCTGCTTCTGCTGGCCGCCCGACAATGTGGATGCCTGCAAGTGAGCCTTCTGGCGCAAAGTGGGAAAGCGGTCGAGCGCGGCTTCGATCCGGGCCGGCATGTCGGTGATGTTCGGGCCTGCAGCGACAGCGCCGAACTCCAGATTGTGACGGACCGACAGTTCGGGAAAGATGTTGCGCCCCTGCGGCACATAGACAATGCCGGCGTCCAGCAGCCTGCGCGGCGTCCAGCCGTTGATGTCGCGGCCATCGAAGCGGATCGCGCCGCTCGACAGGTTCAGCAGACCGAAGATCGCCTTGAAAACGGTGGATTTTCCGGCTCCGTTCGGGCCGATCACGGTGGTGATGGCTCCTCGCCTGATCCTGAACGAGGTCCCGTTGAGAATGGTGATGCGACCATAGCCGCCGACGACCTTGTCCAGTTCGAGAATGTGCTCTGTCATGTTCAATGCCCCAGATAGGCTTCGATGACAGCGGGGTTGGCACGCACTTCGGCTGGCGTTCCCACCGCCAGCACCTTGCCCTCGGCCATTACAACCACACGGTTGCAGAGCGACATGACAAAGTCCATGTTGTGTTCGATCACCACGAACGTCGCGCCGGCCTCCGCGTTCATCGCCTTCAGCCGCTCCTTGAGATCGCCGAGCATGGTCAGGTTGACGCCACCCGCAGGCTCATCAAGGAGCACGAGGCGGGGCCCAGCCATGAATGCCATGGCCGCGTCAAGCAGCTTCTGCTGGCCATAGGACAGCCCACCTGCCCTAACGTCAGACAGATGCTGAAGCCTGAAGAAGCCGATCATGTGATCGGCGGCTGCGGTCAGCCCCGCATCACGCGCGCCGAACAGGCGGCTGAGCATGGTGCCACGATGCTCCTGCCCTGCGAGGATCAGGTTCTCGCGGACGGACAGCTCCGGGAAAACCTGAAGGAGCTGGAAGGTCCGGCTGACGCCAAGGCTGTTCATCTGTTCCGGCTTCATCCCCGTGACATCCATCCCGTCGAGCCTGACGCGGCCGGCGGTCGGCGCAAGCTGGCCGAGAATGCAGTTGAACAGGGTGGACTTGCCGCAGCCGTTCGGCCCGATGATGCCGAGGATTTCGCCTTCCTCCACCGTGAAGCTGACGCCATCCACGGCAGAAATGCCGCCGAAATGCTTCCTGACACCCTCGACCTCAAGAACCGTCGCCATCATGCCGTCTCCTTGGCTGGAGGATTGGAGCCCAGGGGCCGGCGCCTGACAGCGGTCCAGCCGCGTTCAAGCAAGCCGAGGACACCCTGCGGGCAGGCGATCAGCAATCCGATCACGATGGCGGCGAAGATGATCAGGTAAATCCCGCCAGTGAAGCGCAGCCATTCGGGCAGCACCACCCCGAGCAGAGCGCCGACAAAGGGGCCGAGTTGATAACCCGAGCCGCCCGCCACGACCATCAGCAGAAGGAAAAATGAGGCTGAAAGCTGGAATGGCGATGGATCTATGAACTCAACCAGCGGCGCATAGAGCGCGCCCGCGAACCCGGCATAGGCCGAGCCGATGGCAAAGGCGAGCAGCGTGTAGGCGCGGATGTTCACGCCAAGCGAGGCCGCCCGCACGGGGTTTTCGCGCAGGGCAAGGAAGGCCCTACCCCACGGGCTGCGTACAAGCCACCACAGGATCAGCGCCAGCACCAGCGTGACCACCACCACAAAGCGGTGGAAGGGCAAGGCGTTGTCCGTCTTGACACCGAATACGACCGGACGCGGGATGTTGGATATGCCGAACACGCCGCCGGTCAGCCACTGCTCGTTGCGCAGCACGAGCCAGACCAGCGTCGAGAAGGCGAGCGTGACGAAGGCGAGATAATGCGCCTTGACCCGGAGCGCGGGAAAGCCGAGCAGCAGCCCCGCTGCGAAGCATAGCACGCCCGAGATGGCGAAGGCCGGGAACCAGCCGATACCGGCCTTGGTGGTCAGCAGCGCTGTGGCATAAGCGCCAATGCCCATGAAGGCTGCCTGCGCAAGCGACTTCAGTCCCGCAATGCCAAGCGTGAGGTTGAGACCCATGACAGCGACCGCCGTGACCAGCCAGAGCGAGAGCACATAGGTGCCATAGCGGCCCATGCCGGCCGGCGCGAACCAGAGGATCACGGCGCCCAGGACAAGCGTCGCGAACACAGCGTCGAAACGAGACGTGTTCATACCCCGCGCTCCTCCTTGCGACCAAACAGGCCCTCCGGCTTGATCAGGATAATGCCGACCAGCAGCACCAGCGGAACGGCCAGACGGTAGGAGGTCGAGATGTAGGCCGCGGCGAGGCTGTCGATCACGCCGACACTCAACCCGCCCGCCAGCGCGCCGCGGACCTGGTTGAAGCCGCCGACAATCGCAGCGATGAAGGCGAACAGGCCGATCACCTCGCCGTTCGAAAACTTGGCGAGATAGATCGGCGAGATCAGGATCGAGGCCAATGCCGCGAGGGCCGCGTTGATGAGGAAGGTGAGCATCACCATCTGCGCCACCGGAATGCCGAGAATCAGCGCCACGTTGGGATTCTGCGCCGATGCCTGCATCTGACGACCTGTCTTCGTCCGCGTGACGAACCATTGCAGCGCGCCGATGGCCAGGCAGGCGACAATGATGATGGCGATGTGCTGGAGCGAGATCGAAATGCCGAGGAGGCTGACCGTTTCCTGCGGCACCAGCGAGGGGAAACGCTGCGCTTCAGCCGTGAAGCCGTCCTTCGCACCCTCCTTCATGATGATCGAGAGCGCCATGGTTGCGATCGCCAGCGGCAGTACGCCATGCCGGATCATCGGATCGACGATGACCAGCTTGAAGCCCCAGCCAAACAGCGCGATGAAAGCGACAATGCCGAGGATCGCCGCAACCCAGACCGGCAGGCCGGCAAGCTTGACAGCCGCCAGGATCAGGATCGCCGGCAGCATGACGAACTCGCCCTGAGCGAAATTGATCGTCTGCGATGTCTGCCAGACCAGCGTGAAGCCGATGGCCGCCAGCGCATAGATGGCACCGGTGGCCAGACCCGCGATAAGGTAGGCGAGAAACTCCGCCATGGGTGTTGCTCCGTGTTCGGTGTCATTCCGGTGCGCCTACGGGTGCAGGCAGGGATCCACTCTGGGCATGAATCTCTGGATCCCCTTCCCGGCCCTGCGGGCCGCCGGGGATGACACCAGTTTGCGTCAAGTCGTCAGCCCGGCACGAAGCGGTGATGACAGGAAACTTAAGGATTGATCATCGGCAACGTGGCCTTGATGATCTGCCTGCCGCCTTCGACCTCGGCAAGATAGCTCTCTCGGTCGAGGTCGCCATTGGCCTCGATCTTGGTGGTGATCATGATGCCCGGCTCTTCGGCCGGTGTGATCGTCGCACCGCGCAACGTGTCGGCAAGGCCCTTCTTGTCGAACTTCCTCTGCTTTTCGGTCGCCCACTTGATCATGGCGACCGCCATGTAGCCCTTCAACCCGTTATGGTCCGAGGCGTAGTTGAAGCGGGCCTGGAACTTCCGGCCGAACTCCTGGAAGGCAGGCACTGGCGCGTCGATCGACAGCCCGACATGGCCGCGGACCCCGTTGGCCGCGTCGCCCGCCAATTCGATGACCTTGGAGCCCAGCAGCGTCGTCTCGCCGACCATCGGCTTGTCGACGCCCTGCTGCTTGGCGGCGCGCAGGAAGCGGGCGCTCTCTTCCTCGTTGAGGTAGACGAAAACGGCATCGGCATTGGCATTCTTCACCTTGATGGCGTCTGCGGCGAAGTCGGCCTGCCCCTGCTCCGTGGAGATATCGGCGGCAACGCGGATGCCGGCTTTCTGCAGTTCAGGCAAGATCGCATCGCGGCCTCCCTTGCCAAAGTCGTTGTTGACCCAGACGACGGTGACGCTTGAGGCCTTCACGGTGTTCTTGAGATAGGCGGCGATCTTCGGCATCGCCGCAGACTGGCTCAGCGAGGTGCGGAACAGGTATTGGTTGCCCTGACGGGTCAGGCCCGCCGCCTCGCCGCCGACGATCTGCGCGATCTCGGCGCGCTGTGCGATCTGCATCGAGGCGCCGATCGGGCCAGAGAAGACGGGGCCAAGCACGGCATAGGTGCCCTCGTCGATGGCACGCTGCACGGCGGCGCGGGTGTTGCCGGGGTTCGTCTGTGTGTCGTAGTGGACGATCTCAATCTGGCGGCCCAGAACACCGCCCCTGGCGTTGATGTCGGCCACTGCCAGATCAATGCCGTTCTTCCAGTTGGTACCGGCGGTGGCGCCCGCTCCGGAAAGCTCGACGACATTGACGAGCTTGATCTTTTCCTGGGCAGCAGCCGGCGGTGCCAGCACGGCAGCGGCTGCGATCCCCAGTACGAGAATGGATTGTTGCATGTGACGTCTCCCTTGTCATTTGTGATTGTGATGCCTTGGCTCCATGCCTTGTTACCTGCCTTAGAGCATCGGTTGCAACCTTAACGCAACAACCTGTTTGTGAGCCAAAGCTCACATGATGTTATGATTTACCGGTCTCCACCACCGCCCGCATCTTGGCCCGAAGCAGGACGGTGACGTTGTCTGCATCGCGCGACAGGGCCCGGTCGTTGCTCACCGCGACATAGGTCTGGAACGGGGTGTCCTCGGCGATCGGGACGATCGCGATGCCCGGCATCGCGCGATGCGCCACGGTGAATTCATCAATGATGGCGATGCCCAGCCCGGCCTTGACGCGGGCGCAGACAGTGGTCCCGAAGCGCGCCTTGATGATCGGGTCAAACGGCGCGTTCGCGCGCTCGAACGGTTCGCACATGATCCGCCCGCAGGGGTCGGTCGGCTCGATGCCGCGTGGGCAATCGGGCCATATCGCGGGCGCTGACAGAAGGCCGGTCCGCAAGCGGATGGCCTCGCGGAACGATGCAGACCAGCGAGCCGCGCATCAGCAGCACGATATCGATGCTGGGATGGCTGAGCCTGTAGCCCATCACCGCAACCTCGCCCTGCCCAAGCAGGATGTCGTCGAGAGCTTCCTCGATCCTGAGGATGTTGATGTAGAGCTCCAACTCGGGATGCCTGCCGCGCAGGCGCACGATGGCGCGCGGCCCCATGACGTGCGAGGCACCGGGCATACCATACCGGGCCTGACGTGCACGTCACCGCCACGCTCGATGCGCACCGGCATTTGCGGCAGGTCATCAACCTTCTTGGCGACCCCGTCGATCTGCTCGAAGATATCCTTCCGCCGGCAGGGTCGGGACATAGCGGCCGCCACGGCGCTCGAACAGCTCAGCCTCAGCGAACGGACGGTGTCCTTCATCAGGCGGCCGATTCCTGGCGCCGACACATTGAGCGGACTGGCAGCATTGCCGATCGTCCCAGTCAGATCATGGCGCGCACGACCTCGATCTGGCGCGGCATCATGCTCGGGTGCTGATCCTGGGCCAAGGCAAGCTCCGCTCGACCTTGTTGACGCGCTGCCGGATCAGGCCTTGTGGGTGGCGCGCGGCATGTGGCGGCCGTGCCCCTTGTGGCCGACAAGCACCCCGTCCCGCACGACCGTCCGGCCACGCACCATGGTCAGAACCGGCCAGCCGGTCACCCCGAAGCCCTCGTATGGCGTGTAGTCAGCCCCATGGTGCTGGTTGGCGTTGGTGATGGTCTCCTCGCGCCGGGGATCCCACAAGACGATGTCTGCGTCGCTGCCGACAGCGATCGTGCCCTTTTGCGGATAAAGCCCGTAAGTCTTGGCATGGTTGGTGGCCGTCACGGCCACGAAGGTGTTGATATCGATGCGGCCCTTGCTGACGCCTTCGGAAAACAGGATCGGCAGGCGCGCGGCCACGCCCGGAATGCCGTTCGGCACCCAGCGGAAGCTCGTCCGGCCCTTGGGGCGAAGCTTTCCGGCCTCGTCTTCATAGCGGAACGGGCAATGATCCGACGAGAACAGCGAAAACACACCGCTCTTCAGCCCTTCCCAGCAGGCGACCTGACTGGCCTTGTCGCGGGGCGGCGGCGAGCAGACATACTTCGCGCCCTCCATGTTCAGGCCCTTCATGTCGTCCTCTGTGAGCACGAGATACTGCGGGCAGGTTTCGGCCATGATGTTGAGGCCCTTATCCTGGGCGCGGGCAATCTCGTCGCGCGCCTCGCCGTTCGAGACATGGACCACCACCAACGGCACGTCCATGAGTTCGGCCAGCGTGATGGCGCGGTGGGTGGCCTCGCGTTCGACCGGGATCGGCCGCGACTTGCCATGGAAGAACGGCGCGGTGTCGCCCTTGCGCTCAAGCTGCGCGGTCAGGAAGCGGATCGCGTCGTAGTTCTCGGCATGGATCATCATCAGCGCGCCGGTCTCGCGCGCCACGGCCATGGTTTCGAGGATCTGGATGTCGGTGAGGGCCAATCCGTCATAGGTCATGAAGACCTTGAAGGAGGAGTAGCCGTCCCTGACCAGCGCCGGCAGTTCCTGGCCCAGAACCTGTTCGTTCGGGTCGGAAATGATCAGGTGGAATGACACGTCGACATGGCACTGGCCATCCGCCTTGGCGTGATAGTCGGTCACGGCCTGCCGAAGGGATTGGCCGGTCTCCTGCAGACAGAATGGCAGGATCGTCGTGTTGCCGCCGAAGGCCGCCGAGCGCGTGCAGCTCTCGAAGCCGTCGGCCATGATGATTCCGGGGCCGGAGGGCTGGGCAATGTGGACATGGCTGTCGATGCCGCCCGGAACGACATAAAGCCCGGTCGCGTCGATCGTCTCCGCCGCCTCCCCGAGGTCCAACCCCAGCGTCGCGACCCGTCCCGCGCGAATGCCCACATCGCAGCGGATGGTGTCAGAGGCGGTGACCACGGTGCCCCCGAAAATGATCGTGTCGTAGCTCATATCAACTGTGTCCTGTCCTGTCGGGCTGACTGTGCCGCCAGACTAGCACCGGCAAGTTCGAGCGCCAGTGCAGCCAGCGCGCCCCCCGGCTGCGAAAGCTCATCAAGGATAGAGAAATGGTCATAGCCGTGCTGCGGTCGCATCATCGGCGCAACACCTGCCCGCGCCATGTGCTGGCCAAAGGCGACGGACTGGCGCTGCAGTTCGGGAAGCTCCCGCGTGCCGTAGGCCACCGCCAGCGGCTTTCCGGCCAGCTGCCGCCTGATCGGGCTCAGAGCCTCCGCTTCGGCGACATCAAGGCCAAGTTTGTCGTTGATGTAGCAATGGCGGATCGGCTCAAGGTCAAATACTCCGCTGATCGACAGCCCGGCCGCCACGAAGGGGTGATGGATAACGGCCGCTGTCAGGTGCCCGCCGGCGGACCAGCCGGAGAGGACGCAGGTCGCAGCAGCCTCTTGGGCAGCAAGACAATCGAGCGCCGCCTCCACTTCCGCGACGATCGCGGTCAGTGATGCATCGGGCGCAAGCGTGTAGCCCACCAGCGCGACATCCATCTTCTGCGCCAGCGGTCCTTCGGCCATGCAGGCGAAGATTTCCTTGCTGTTGCGCTGCCACCAGCCCCCGTGGATGAAGACGAGCAGCGGCGCGCCAGGCCGCCCACAGCGGAAAAGGTCGATGCGGTTGCGTGGCAGGGGATCATAGGCCAGGCCCAGTTCACGCGGCTGCCGCCGGCGCAGCGCCTCAGAGCGCTTGCTCCAGGTCTCGAGATGCTTGGCGCTGTCCTTGACCGCGGCCATGTTGTTGTAGGCCCCATCGAGCGCGCTGCGGGTGAAGCCCTGCCAGACGACAGGCTCAGACATGGCACCCGGTCGTCAGATACCAGTGTGCAATCTCGTCACCCTGCATGAAGACAAGACCGTCGCGCCGGGTCAGCGCGCCGAGCAGGCCTTCCAGCATGCTGATGCGGTGAGGCACGCCGGTGATGGAGGAGTGGATGGCAAAACCCATGACCCAGGCCCCACCAAGGGGACCGTCTGAGACCGCTTCACAGGGCAGGCGGTCCACCCTGGCCAGCGTGCGGACCGCAAAATCGGACCCGCCGTGACGCTGGATCATCTGGACCGGACTATCGTTCAGTTCGACCGAACTGGGCATCGTCAGGACCTCGCCGCAACGCGTCTTGAGCCGGCATGGCAGATCATCCGCCACCCAGTCGGCAATCCATCGCATGCCGGCTGCGACCAGACAATCCGGTGTATCCAGTGTTTCGGTCAAGCACGGACCAAGCCTGGGACCAAGCCATCCCGAACATGGTCTGCCGGTTATCGACCGGATCGGCTCGACTGTCTTCGCAATCATCGCTGGCTGGTCATCGACGCGGTGCGAGGGCACCTCGACGAAGCCCCATGCCCCATGGACTCCCATCCAGCCTCGTGAGCGGCGCGTGCGATGCGCGGGTAGGCCTGGCAGTCAGAGCCGTTGATCGACAGGGTCGGGCGAATGCCACGCTTGCCGAAGGCGTCGAGCAGTCGCCGAACCCGATCCGCATGCCGTATTTATGCCAGGCGCAGTTCGGCAGGTCGGGCTGCAGCGCCTCTCCGGTCGGCGCGACCAGCACCTGCCGCGGCATCGGATGGTCTTTCAGCCCATGCTCGACATTGACCACCGGCCAGACCGCGACCTTCTCGCGACCTTCTTGCCAGCCGGAAGCGCGAGGCGCGGACGGTCAATGCTGGCCACATAAGGCAAACGCTCTTCAGGGCGCATCAGGCGGCCTTCCTGCCATGATGACTGTGCAGCTTGCCGGCCAGGGCGCGGCGGACGTCGTTGAACTCGGGTGATGCGATGTCGCGGGGCCTTGCCAGCGCCATCGGGTTGTCGCTTTCGATCCGGCCGGGGCCCGGCGTCATCACCACGACGCGGTCGGCTAGGAAAATCGCTTCCTCGATCGCGTGGGTGACGAAGACGACCGTGAGGTTGGTCTTGGCCCAGATATCGAGCAGCTCCTCCTGCAGCCGTTCACGCGTCATGGCGTCCAGAGCACCGAAGGGCTCGTCCATCAGCACCACCTCGGCATCATTGGCCAGAACCCGGGCGATCGCCACGCGCTGGCGCATGCCGCCGGACAGTTGATGCGGATAGGCATCGGCGAAGCGGCCAAGCCCGACCATGTCGACAAAGCGCTCGACCGTTTTGCGCGCCTGCGCCTTCGGTACCCCGCGCGCGGTTGGCCCGAAGGCGATGTTGTCGCGGACGGATAGCCACGGGAACAGCGCATAGTCCTGAAACACCATGCCGCGCTGCGGCTCTGGCTCGCAAATCGGCTTGCCCCACATCAGCGCCTCGCCTGCGCTTGGCTTCTCGAAGCCGGCGATGATGCGCAGCAGGGTCGATTTTCCGCAACCCGACGCGCCGATCAGCGTGACGAATTCGCCCTTCCGGATGCTCAGGCTGGCGTCCGTCAGGGCGTGGATCGTCTGGCCCTGGAGCTGGAATGTCTTGGTGACGTTCCTGATCTCGATGATGGGAATTGACGGCTCAGCCATGATGGTTCGGGCTCCAGCGCAAGAGATGGTTGCCGATGGCCACCACGATCCGGTCCGAAACGAAGCCGGCCACGCCTATGATGATCATGCCGCAGATGACGAGTTCGGTGCGCGACAAGGTGCGGCCGTCCATGATCACCGCGCCGAGGCCCTGCGGCACACCGGTCATCTCGCCCACCACGATGACGAACCAGGCCAGGCCCAGGCCGAGCCTCAGCCCGGTGAAGATCGACGGCAGCGCCGCCGGAAGGACAACGCGGAAGAACTGCGCATTACCCTTGCAGCCGAGCATGGAGGCAGCCTCGAACAGCTTCGGATCGACATTTTTCACACCAAAAATGGTGTTGAGCAGGATCGGAAAGAACGCGCCGAGAAACACGAGGGCGAAGGCCGAGCGTGCGCCAAGCCCGAACAGGATCATCGACAGTGGCAACCACGCGGTGACCGGTATCGGCCGCATCAACTGAAAGAACGGGTCGAGCGTCAGCCGCGCCAGCGGGATGCGACCGATCAGCAGCCCCAGCGGCAGCGCCGCCAGCATGGCGAGGCCGAACCCTCCATAGACCCGGCTCATCGAGGCCAGCAAGTGAATGTGGGCCGTGGCGGAGAAGGCATCATTGTAGATGCCGCCAAAGACGAAATCGACCATGTACTCCGCCGTCTCGTACGGCGTCGGAATGAGGCGGGTCCAACGCCGGGCTGTCGCCAAGTGCCAGAAGAGCAGCAACAGGCCGGGCACAATCAGGGCAAGACCGAGCGGCTTCAGGCGCGCAAGCCATGGCGATGGCGCATGCATGTCAGCAAGCCTTTGCTGGGGGGTGTCGGCCAGGGCCATGGCGTCTCACGCAAGGCGCGGATGACCGGCGCAAGGCCAGCCATCCACAGGTTGATCGGGGTTATGGTCAGGCGGTCGCAACGGCTTTCGAGAAGCTCGGGTTGAGGAACTTGGCGAAGTCCGGCAAGGCGCGGATCTGCTTCAGCTCCAGCATCTGGGCGGCATAGGTGCGGGCCTGGGTCAGGACGGTGTCCGTCAGCTCCCAGGTGAATTCGACATTGTTGGCCGCCAGCGCGTGATCGACCGCCGCGCGGTTGGCTCCGAGGCGTGCGACCGTCATTTCTGCAACCGCGGCCTTGTTCGCCATCATGAATTCGGACGCCTTGCGATGGACCGTCAACATCGTCCGGACGAGGTCCGGGTCCTTGGCGGCGGTATCCTCGTGGGTTGCGAAGATCATGTTCAGGCCGCCCATGGCCGTGTTGTAGGGATATTCGACCAGCTGTCCGACGCCCGAGGACATCGACAGGCCTGGCCCCGGTTCGGCGCCGACATAGGCGTCAATGTCGCCGCGCGAGAGCATGGCGTGCATCTCGCCGAAGGGCACGCGCGTGGCCTGCACGTCGCGGATGCTCATGCCCTCAAGGCGCAGGCGTTCCATGATGAAGACCTCCTGCGTCGACCCCGGCCAGATGCCGACCTTCTTGCCGCGCAGGTCCTTGACGGTCTTGATGTCGGAGCCGGCCTTGGAGACAACGCCCATGCCCTTGTTGCAGAAGGCGCCGACGACCGTGACTGGCTCACCCGCAGCAGCGCCGAGCGTGGCGGCGGCGATGCCGAATCCGCCGAAATCGACCGACTTGGTGACAACAGCATTCTTGCCGTCGGTGGGGGAGTCAAAGGTGATGATCTCGACCTTCAGATTCGATGGCAGGAAGCGCTCGTAGAAATGCGGGGTCATCGAGTGGATCAGGCGCAACGAGCCCATCTTGATGGTGCGCGGTGTCTGAGCGCGCAGGACAGATGGCATGGCCACCAGCCCGGTTGCGGCGGCGCCGGTGGCAAGCAGATGACGACGGGCGCCAGCCACCCAGGCGCGTAATGTCTTCGGCCAGGGCCAGGCCCGCGGGCTCGACCAGGAAGCCCTTCGGACTGGTGCCGTCCGAAAGCCGTACCGTGCCAATGCACAGTGGCGCAGGTATCGCGGCTACGAAGGTTCCGAACCCTGCCGCCGGCAAGGCCCAGACCTCGGCCTCGACAGGGCCTCCCTGACCATCCTCGACGCGGAGCAGGCCCGGGCGGCGCGGCGGCCCGCCTGCAAGGGCGTGAAACCGGTAGTCGGCCGTCGTTGTGACCATTCGCCGGAACAGCCCGCCCCTGTCGGTCAGCTCACGATTGAGCGGCATCCCGCTCAGATGCGCGCCGACAACCACGATCTCGATCATGTCCTGGTGCATGTCCATCCTTTCAGGCATCAACCATCGCGCGGGAGGCGAGCCTGCCCCCGACACTTGGGAAAAAGGTCGCCGCCAGCCGCGCAAGTTGCCGATCGCTGCCGGCGGGCGCGATGAATGTTGCCCCGGCAGGCAGCCCATCCTTGCGGAAGGGTCCGGGCACGGCGATCGCGGCCAGATCGAGCAGGTTGACGAAGTTGGTGTAGGTGCCGAGGCGGGTGTTCGGGCCCAGCGGATCGTCCGCCAGTTCGACCAGCGTCGGGAAGATCGGAGCAGTCGGAACGGCGAGCGCATCGATGCGGCTGAACACCTCCTCGGAGGTGCGGCGAAATGCGGCCAGGCGATAGATCGCGTTGAAACAGTCGACCGCCGAATAGGCGCTGGCGCCCTCCAGAATCGTCCTGGTAACGGGATGAAGCGCCTCCGGATGGTCGTCCATGAAGCGCCCGACCGCGGCACGCCGCTCCGCCACCCAGGGGCCTGCGTAGAGCATACCGGCGCAGTCAAGCAACGGCGCGATGTCGACGTCCACGATATCCAGCGCCGTGGCTTTCAGTTGCTCGACAGTGGTGACCCAGGCGTCGGACGCGTTATGGTCGCCGAAGAATCTGAGGTCCTTCGCCATGGGAATGCCAATTCTGGCGATGCGGCGACCATAGGCCGGCATATGCCGGGAATAAGGTTCAGCCGGATCATACACGGCAGCGACATCGAAAATGGCGGCTGCATCCTCCACCGTACCTGCGAAGACCGACACGGCGTCGAGCGTGCGGCAGGCGGGAACCACGCCGCGCGTCGACAGGGCGCCGAGCGTCGGCTTCAGCCCGACGAGATTGTTGAACGCCGCCGGAATGCGCCCTGACCCAGCTGTGTCCGTTCCCAGGGCGAACGCCACAAGTCCTTGCGCGACCGCCACCGCTGAACCCGAACTGGAGCCACCGGGCACGCGCAGCGCGTCAAAAGCGTTGCGCGGGATCGGATGCGGCGTGCGCACGCCGACCAGCCCGGTTGCGAACTGATCAAGATTGGTCTTTCCAATCAGGATCGCGCCAGCCTCAAGAAGCAGCAGCACCACCGGCGCCGTCACTTCCGCGCGATAGGAAAATCCGGGGCATGCAGCGGTGGTTGGTACGCCAGCGACGTCGATATTGTCCTTCACCGCGAAGGGCACACCCCAGAGCGGATAATGTTTCGGGTCGAACGGCGGAAGCGCCGCGGCTGCCTGTCGCACCAGTTCGGGCGGCAACAGATGCAGAAAGATGCCGGGATCGTTCAGCGCGCCAATCCGGGCGAAGCACGCGTCCACAGCGGCGACGGCGGAAGCGCCGCGCGCATAGGCCGCATGAAGCGTCCGGATGGTCAAGGGGCCGTCAAACATGCGCTGGCTGTCCTGGTGCGCGATGGTGAATGCAGGGGACGTGCCAGCCGGGCCTCACCACTCTGCGAACAGCAAGCCATTGGAATAGCGGTCTTATTCGACCTTGTGATGCGCCAGCGCAATTCCAGGGGGATCTGGCTGATCGCTAACTGCATACAGTTTGATTTTTTTGCTGTTTTTTTAGGCTTTCTCTTGTTGCTATCCAGTTGTCATGGATGCCAGTTGCGCACGGGTGTTACCGAGATGTTCGCGCAGCAGATCCGCGGCCGTTGCCCCCTGCCCGCGCAGGATTGCTGTCAGGATAGCGTCATGCTCGCGGTCGGACTTGGCCAGCCGCTCCGGGGCTTCAAGCTGGGCCCCGCGATAGGGGGCAAGGCGCTCGCGGGTGGCGAGCGCCAGTTCGCGCAGGTAGTCGTTGTGAGCGCCCTCATAAATCATCGCGTGGAACGTGGCGTTGCCGAGCCGGTAGGCGACCACGTCGCCAGCCCTCATCGCCTGCCCCATCGTCTCATGATGCAGCTCCAGGGCGCGGCGTTCCAGCGGCGTCATCGCCGTGCTGGCACGGATGGCGCACAACGCTTCAAGCTCGGCCATGACGTCGAACATGTTCCGCAGGCGTTCGGCGTTGACCCGTGTCACCGTCGGGGTCCGGTGCGGCCTGAGCTCGACCATGCCGCTCGCCGCAAGCTGCCGCAGCGCTTCCCTGACCGGGGTGCGCGACGCCCCGAAGCGCTGGCCGATACGGGCTTCATCAAGCGCATGGCCCGGCGCGAGCCGGTGGGCAACAATGTCCTCGGTGAGCGCAAACACGATCGTATCGGTGAGCGTGTGCCGGCTCATGCTCAGGGCGCCGGGACGGCCAGAATGCAGCGAACCTGCCGCGCCTCGCCAAGCACGACCGAGGGCGGCCTGTTGTTGTCGCAGCCTGACACCTTGACCGGGCAACGCGGCGCGAACGAGCACGCTTTCGGCACCTCCGCCAACGCCGGCGGCGCGCCGGGGATCGCGTGGAGCCGCGCGCCCTTCACCGCGCCGTGAAGGTTCGCGGCGAGGAGGCCCTTGGTATAGGGGTGGCGCGGATCACGGATCAGGTCACGCACGCTGCCGGTCTCGACAATCTCACCGGCATACATCACGGCAACCCGGTCAGAGACCTCGACCGCAACGCCGATGTCGTGGGTGACGAAGATCATGCCCATGCCGAACTCGCGCTGCAGGTCACGAAGCAGAATCAGGATCTGGATCTGCACCGTCGCGTCAAGCGCTGTGGTCGGTTCATCGGCCAGCAGCAGCTTCGGACGGCATGCCAGCGCCAGCGCGATCATGGCACGCTGGCGCATGCCGCCGGACATTTCGTGGGGATAGGCCTTGAGCCGGCGCTCCGGCGAGGGGATGCGCACGCGCGTGAGCATGTCGAGGGCGCGCGCCATGCCCTCGGCCGAGGACACGCCCTCATGCCGGATGACCGCTTCGGCGATCTGCTCGCCGATGGTGTAGACAGGATCAAGCGCCAGCATCGGATCCTGGAAGATCATCGAGGCCGTACCCCCTCGGTGATCGGCAAGCGCCCTGCCCTCGAGCTTGAGGATATCGGTGCCGTCAACGCGCACGCCGCCGCCGATCTCGGTTCGATTCTCCGGCAACAGGCGCAGCAGGGTCTTGAGCGTCACGCTCTTGCCCGAACCGCTTTCGCCCAGAATGCCCAGCGTCTCGCCGGCCTTCAGTGTGAAGCTGACGCCGTTGACGGCATGGACCGTGCGCTCGCCGTGGAAACGAACCGTCAGGTTCTCGAGTTCGACCAGTGACGCACTCATGCCGTCACTCCGGCGCGGCTCGTGGCGTCGCGATGGCCAGACCCGGGAACGTGGATATGACAGGCCGCCAGATGCCCGGCCTCGGGCATGACATAGAGGCCGGGATCACCCTTCGAACAGACGGTGTCCGCCAGTCTGCATCGGGTGTGGAAGCGGCAACCCGACGGCGGATTGATCGGGTTCGGCGGGTCGCCGGCCAGCGGCGCTTCCATGGTGCGCCGGTCGGGGTCCATCGACGGCATCGCCGCGAGCAAGGCCTGCGAATAGGGATGCGCGGGCGCTGCATAAAGGGCCTCCACCGGGCCGATCTCCGCCACCTGGCCCAGATACATCACCATCACGCGGTCGCTCATGTAGCGGACCACATTGAGGTCATGGGAGATGAAAATGTAGGTCAGCCCCAGCTCGGCCTTCAGATCCGCCAGAAGGTTGAGGACCTGAGCCTCGACGGACTTGTCGAGCGCTGACACGGCCTCGTCCAGCACCACGATCTTGGGCGAAAAGGCGAGCGCACGGGCAATGTTGACGCGCTGGCGCTGGCCGCCTGACAACTCATGCGGATAGCGCCCAGCAAACCTCGATGGATCGAGCCCGACACGCGCAAGCAGGTCGCGCGCAAGGGCGACGGCCTTGTTGCCGGCCATGCCGCCCACCATCGGGCCAAACGAGATGGCGTCTTCCATGGTCAAGCGCGGATTGAGCGAGGCGTAGCTGTCCTGAAACACCATCTGAACCTGGCGGCGCAGGTCGCGCACCGACAGGTCGGGGCCAATCTCCTTGCCGCCGAGCCGGATCGAGCCGCTGTCCGGGGTTATCAGATCGACCAGAAGCCGCGCGGTCGTGGACTTGCCGCAGCCGCTTTCGCCCACGATGCCGAGCGTCTCGCCCTCGGCGACATCGAAGGTGATGCCGTCGACCGCCCGCACCGTGCCGGTGCTGCGACCGAACAGGCCACCTTTCAGCGGAAAATGCTTGGTCAGCCCGCTGACCGAAAGAAGCGGCGCACTCATGCCTTGATGTCCATGGCCGAGCGCAGGCCGTCCGAGAGCAGGTTAAAGGAAATCGATGTGATGAAGATCATCAGGCCCGGCAGAGCCGCCACCCAAGGCTGCACGTAGATCGCGTTGCGCAGGGTGTTGAGCATCAGCCCCCATTCAGGTTCCGGCGGCTTGACGCCGAGGCCGAGGAAGGACAGGCCCGAGGCGAGGATCAGCGAGACGGAAATCAGACCTGTCGCATAGACGAAGATCGGACCTATCACGTTGCCCAGCACGTGCACCCGCACGATGGTGAACCCGGAAGCTCCCGAAGCCCGCGCCGCCTCGACATACTCTATCTTGCGCACGGCGGTGGTGACGCTCTCGGCGATGCGGGCAATGGGCGGGATAAACACGATGGTCAGCGACAGAAGGCCGTTGAAGATGCCAGCCCCCAGCGCCCCGGAAAGCGCAATCGCCAACAGAACCGAGGGGAAGGCGAAGAACACGTCGATGGTGCGCATGAGGGCCGAATTGAGCTTGCCTCCGACATAGCCCGCGGTAATGCCGATGGCAGAGCCGATGAAGAAGGCGATGATCACCGGCGTCACGCCCATCGTCAGCGACAGCCGCGCGCCATAGATCAGCCGGGTCAGCATGTCGCGGCCAAGCTCATCGGTTCCGAGCGGAAAGCCCGCCGTGCCGATGGGACGCAGACGGCGCAGCATCTGACCACGGTAGGGATCGGCCGGTGCAATCCACGGCGCGAAGATCGCCATCAGGATCATCGCGACAATCACGCACAGGGCAAACATGGCGACAGGGTCGCGGGCGATGCGGCGCAGCACGCCGGACCAGTAGCCGGGCGATTTCTCGACCTTGGCAATGGCTTCGAGGGTTGCGGCCGTCATGGCTCAGGACCTCTGCACGCGCGGATCAAGCATGGTCTGCACCACGTCGACGATGAGATTGAGGCCGACGAAGAACATGGCCAACACGAGGATGGTCCCCTGCAGGAGCGGAAGGTCGCGCTGGAAGATGGCCTGGCCAAGCAGAAAGCCCGTTCCCGGCCAGGAAAACACCGTTTCGATCAGGATTGAGCCGCCGAGCAGGTAGCCGAGCTGCAGGCCCATCACCGCCAGCGCGGTCGGGGCGGCGTTCTTCACGACATGCCGGAACACGCCTGCGTCCAGCAGCCCCTTGGCGCGCTGGCCGACAATGAACTCCTGGCTGAGAATGTCCGCCACAAGCGCCCTCACCGTCCGCGCAACGATCCCCATGGGGATCACCGACATCGTCACGGCGGGCAGGATCAGGTGCCTGACATGAACCCAGTCCCAAGCCCAATCGGCGGAGCCCCCCGGCCCGGCGCCCGTGGCGGGAAGCCAGTTGAGCTGCACCGAAAAGATGATCACCAGCACCATGCCAAGCCAGTAATGTGGCACGGAAACGCCGATGATCGAGACGAACGAGGCCAGCCTGTCCAGCCAGCTGCCGCGGAAGTAGCCCGCGACGAAACCAAAGAGACATCCCAGCACAAAACCGATGACCGTGGCCAGTACCGCCAGCATCAGCGTATTGCCAAGTGCCCGCCACAGTTCGGAGGCGACCGGCCGGCCCGTGGCGATGGAGACGCCGAGATCGCCCTGCAGCGTCTTGAGCAACCACAGCCCGTACTGGACAGGTAGCGGGCGGTCGAAGCCGTAGATCTTGCGCATCTCCGCCTGCAGCTGGGCAGAGGCATCGGGCGGCAGGACCGAGGTGAGCGGGTCGCCTGGCGCGATGTGCACCAGCATGAAGCACACGATGCTTACACCAAAGGCGACAGGCAGCGTGTGCAGCAGACGCTTCGCAACATAGGTCAGCATTCAGGAAGACTCTGCGTGTGCAGCCGGTCAGGGCGACATGGTGATGGTGCCGAAATCCTGGAACCAGTTCTGGGCCTGCACGAAGCCGCGGACTTTCGGGCTGAGGGCGCGCGCGTTGACATCGTGCGTGACCATCAGGAACAGCGCATCGTCAACATACTTTTCGTGAATGCGCTCCAGAACCTTCGATTGCGCCGCAGCGTCAAAGGTGTTGCGCACCTCGTTGAAAAGCTTGTCCATGTCTGCGTTGCAGTAGTGACCCCAATTGGTGCCGGCGGGCGGCTGGAGGTTGCACTGGAGGTGACGCATGAAGCCCGTGAACGGGTCCTGGATGAAATAGCTGTAATTCATGCCGGTCGCGCCGCGTGATGATTCATGCCGAGCACCGGCCCGCCAGATGTTGATCAGCGTGTTCCACTCCACAACCTCAAAATCGATCTTCATGCCGGCTTCGGCGAGGTTCTGCTGGATGTACTCGTTCATTGGCAAGGGCTGCATCTGGCCGGAACCGGATGGTGATATCAGGATCTTGGTCTGGAAAGGCTTTGCTGGACCATATCCCGCTTCGGCCAGCAGTTTCCTCGCCTCGGCCAGATCGCGCTTCAGCTTGAAACTCGGCTTGCCGAACCACTGATGGCCCGGAGGCATGAAGCCCTCGGCAGGGATCATAAGCCCCCCGAGCAATTCCTTAAGGCCCTCGCGGTCGATGGCCAGATTGGCCGCCTTGCGCACCCGGACATCGTTCCACGGCGAGCCTTCGGCGCTCGACAGGTGCCAGGTCCAGTTGTGTGGATAGGCGTTGGTGATAACCTGAATGCCGGCGCCTTTCAGTGACGGAACGGCATCGGGCGCAGGCGCTTCGATCCAGTCGACCTGACCGGAGCGCAAGGCCGCAACGCGCGCATTCGGCTCCGGCAGCGGGATCAGAACCATGCGGTCGAGCCTTGGAATGCGGGTCGTGTCCCAGTAATCCTTGTTTGGCACCAGCTCCGCGCGCTCACGGGGTGTGAACCCGGTCAGCTTCCAGGGGCCGGTGCCCGATGGCGTCTTGGCAAACTCCTGCCAGTTCCTGCCAAGCTTTTCCCACTGGGCGGGTGACGAAATGCCGATCCAGGCAAGCTGATAGGGCAAGGTCGCATCCGGCGCGCGGGTCACGATCTCAAGCGTCAGCGCGTCCACGGCGCGATAGCTGCCGACCGCCGGGATGCGCGAGCGACCCTGGCTGGCCTGGCGCTGGTCAAACTGCGGGGCATCGGTCTTGAGGAGTTTGTCGAGGTTCCAGACAACCGCCTCGGCCGTCAGGACACTGCCATCGTGGAACTTGACGCCATCCCTGATTTTGAAGGTCCATTTCGTCTTGTCGTTGGCGTCCACCGTCCAGCTCGCGGCAAGGCCGGGGATCAGGGTCGACGGACGATCAGCGCGGGTCAAGTCCCAGTGGACGAGTGCGTCATAGACGGTCAGGCCCATGAACCGCTGGCCTTCCCCGCCCTGGTCGGGCTGGCCGGTCGTGAGCGGAATGTCGGAGGCGGTCATGCCGATACGCAGCACACCCTGTGCTAGGGACGGTTGGCAGAACCCCAAAGACGCTAGCAGCGCGACTGCTCCAAGGTTGATGATTCTCACGATTGAAGACCTCACTGGCAGGTACAGGACAAAGGGAGACGTCGATGCTCCCGCGCAAGGATCTTGCGCGGGAGCTGACCGGAGCGGTGTCAGTCAAGGGTCATCGGCGCGATGTCGATGAACCAGCTCTTGGGCTGGACCACGCCCTTGACCTTGTTGGTCATGGCGCGCGGGCCGACGTCATGGGCAACCCAAAGGAAGGGCGCCTCCTCGACGATCCGCTTGTGCAGGGCCGCCAGCGCGGTGTCGCGTTCGGTACCGTCGAAGGTCGAACGCGCCTTGGCGATCAGTCCGTCGAACTCGTCATTACCAAAGAAGCCCCAGTTGTTGGAGACCGGCGGGAAGGTCTTGGTCGAGACGAAACGGACCATGGCGAAGAACGGGTCCATCGTGGCGAAGGTCACGTTGATGGCGTTCGCCCCCCGCGCCTTCGGATCCTTCGCGCCCTCGCGCCAGTTGGTGAACACGGCGTTCCACTCGATCACATCAAGTTCGACATCGAAAAAGCATTCCTTCAGCGCCTGCTGCAGGAACTCGTTCATCGGAATCGGCTGCATCTGGCCGGAGCCGGAGGCGGAGGTCAGGACCTTGACCTTCATCGGCTTGGCGGCCGAGTAGCCGGCAGCGGTCATCATCGCCTTGGCGGCGGCAGGGTCATACGTGATGTCGAAGATCGGATTGCCCCACCACGGATGATCCGGCGAGACCGATCCCTTCGGAATGCCCATCAGGCCGCCCAGAAGGGTCTGCAATTCTGTGCGGTTGACGCAGAGATTGGCCGCCTGCCGGGTGCGCTTGTCGAGCCAGGGCGAGCCTTCGATGAACGAGAACTGCCAGGGCCAGACATGCGGCTGCGGATTGGCGTAAACGGTGAAAGGACCGCTCTTGATGCGCGGCAGCGCGTCAGGCGCTGGTGACTCGATCCAGTCAACCTGGCCCGACAGCAGCGCGGCGGTGCGGGCATTCGCGTCAGCCAGCGGCAGCAGCACGACGCGATCGATTTTCGGGACACGCTTGGGGTCCCAGTAGGCCTTGTTGGCCGCCATCTCGAAGCGTTCGCGCGGCTGCAGGCGCACGCCACGGAAGGGGCCTGTGCCGGACGGATCGGCGGCGAACGCTGCCCATGCCTGGGTCGAGCGGGCGGCGGCTTCTGTCACCGAAGCGGGAACGGCGGCGAGTTTCGTGGCCCAGTGGGTCGGGGACGCCATGAACAGGTTGGTCAGGTTGATCGGCAGGAACGAATCCGGCTCCGAGGTGGTCAACTCCACGGTCAGATCGTCGATCTTGCGGGCCGTGCGCAGCGTGGGCATGCGGGACACGGTGACGCCGACCTGGCTGGCATCAAAATGAGCCGCGTCGCGCTTGAGCACTTTCTCGACATTCCAGACCACCGCGTCCGCGTTGAACGGCGAGCCGTCATGAAACTTGACGCCCGGGCGCAGCTTGAAGATCCACTTGGTCTTGTCCGACGCGTCGACGGCCCATTCGGTCGCCAGGCCCGGAATGACAACGCTGGCCTTGTCGGCGGAGGACAGGTCCCAGTGGGTCAACGCATCGTACATCGGGATTCCGGTGAAACGGTTGCCTTCAAAGCCCTGATCCGGCTGGCCGTGGGTGCGCGGGATGTCGGCGGCAGTCATGCCGATCCGCAGCACCTTTTCCTGCGCCGCAGCTGACCCGGCGATCATGGTTGTTGCCAGCAATGCGGCGCCAAGCAAGCGGGGTAACCTCAGTGTCATGTCCGTCTCTCCAGAAGGCAAAGCGATCAGGCGCAGCTGCGGGGCTGCTGCGCTCATTGCACTTCAGCAATGACCGTGCCATCTGGCTCCAGCGTGCGGGAACCTGTGCGACGATGGGCCTTGTCAGTGCAAAGACGTCGAACCGTCGGCTAACTGATCGTGGCCGTGACGGCCGCAACAACCCCGGACTGCGATGCTTTGCCTGCTTCTTGGGCGATCTGACCTTTTTTCGTGCATTAGCGAGGGGCCATGCGGCTGCTGATCATCAACCCGAACACAACGCCCGCCATGACGGAGAAGGTCGGCTTGGCCGCATCCGGATTCATGCCGCCGCAGACTGGCATCGTGACGGCTACGGGCCGCTTCGGGCCGGCCTACATCGCCAGTTGGGCTGCCTTCGCCGTCGCGTCACATGCGGCGATCGATGCCTATGCAGCCAACGCCGCGGGTTGCGACGCGGTCCTGCTCGCCTGTTTTGGCGATCCAGGGCTTGAGGCCATCCGGGAGGTTTCTCCCGTTCCTGTGATCAGCCTGATCGATGCGGCCTGCGCGGAAGCCAGCGCAAGCGGCAGACGGTTCACGATCCTCACCGGCGGCGAGCGCTGGGGCCCGATGCTGGCCGCGATGCTGAAGTCGCGGAAGCTGGACGGGCAGCTCGCCAGCATCCGGACGCTGGCGCCAACGGGTGGCAGCATCGCGGCCAATCCGGCGGCCACGCACCAGCTCTTCATCGACACGTGCCAGGCGGCGATCCGCGAGGACGGTGCCGAGGCCATCATTCTGGGTGGCGCCGGCTTGATGGGCATCGCGGCCGCGATCCAGCCGGCGCTGCAAGTGCCGGTGATCTGTTCGGTGGAAGCCGGGCTCAGGTCTGCTGCCGCCGCGCTCCGGGCGGCCGGGCCTGCGCGGCCCGACGCATCAACCGATGCCGTGCCGAGCACCGGTCTGTCACCAGAGCTTGCGCGGCTGCTCGCCGAAGGCGGCCAGGCCCGCGCCTGAACCTGCCGTCAGATCAGGGCTTCGATCAGGAACGGGCCCTTGTGGGCCAGGCCTTCGCGCAGGGCAGCAATGAAGTCCTCCGCGCTGGCGGCGCGCACGCCCGGCACGCCCATGCCCTTCGCCAGAGCCACCCAATCCAGCGCCGGATTGTCGAGTGACAGCATGTCGAGCGCTTTGCGTCCCGGATTGGAGGCGCCGACAGCCATGAGTTCGCCGGTCAGGATCGCATAGCTCCGG
>JAPLOU010000098.1 GCA_026400535.1 Hyphomicrobiales bacterium | reverse complement strand
AGCTGGAAGCGGTCCTGCAACTCGGCCGCCCGCAGGCGCTCGCCCGGCATCAGCTCGCCATGCAGGATCTCCGAGCGCAGACGCCGGTAGGCCCGCTCAGCCTGCGACATGTCCTCAAGTTCGTTCATTCCGCCGCGCCAGATTCATGTTGACAGACGAATTTTATAAAATCATGTTTCCTTTATGACAAGCACTATCACGAGGTCCTGAGTCCATGACGAGCGGACACTGGTCACTGGCGACGCTGGACGTGGACGGCAAACCCGTCGCCTGCATCGAGGCCGCAGGAGCGCTTTACCGGCTCGCGCCGTCGCTGGCGCGCGTCGGCCTTGCCGGCATGGACAGCGTCGCCGCACTCTTCGCAGACTGGCAGCGCTCATCGGCGGCACTTGACGCGGCGATGACACGGCTGGAGCCAGCCGACACGGTGACCGGCTCACGACGTCTCGCGCCATTGCTCTACCCCGGCAAGATTCTTTGCGCCGGCGCCAACTACTTCGACCATCTGGCCGAAATGGGCATGCCCGGCGCCAAGAAAGAGGAGCAGCGCCTGTTCTTCTTCATGAAGCCGCCGCGCAACGCGGTGGTCGGCGAGGGTCCGACCGTCCACATACCGATCGGCACGAAGGCCTTCGACTGGGAGATCGAGCTTGCGCTGGTGATCGGCAAGACGGCGCGCAATGTCCCGGTCGAGACCGCACTCAACCATGTCGCAGCCTATTCCATCGCCGTCGACTTCTCGGCCCGTGACCACAACCGTGCCCCGGAAACCTTCTATAAGCTCGATTGGGTTGCCGGCAAAGGCAATGACACCTGCTGCCCGATGGGGCCGCGGCTGGTGCCTGCCTCCGCCATTGCCGATCCGCAGAATGTCGGCCTCAAGCTCTGGGTCAATGGCGAGTTGAAACAGAATGGCCGTTCCACCGACATGATCTTCACGGTGGCCGAGCAGATCGCCACCGCCTCCCGCATCATGACGCTGGATCCGGGCGATGTTCTGCTCACTGGCACACCGGCGGGCGTGGGGGTGCCCAAACAGACGTTCCTGAAGGTCGGCGACAAGGTTGATCTGGAGATCGAGCATATCGGCGCGATGTCCGTCACCATCCAGGAGCCGCGCTGACGCAAGGCCCGCAGCATCAACGAACTGAGACCGGCGCTCAACCTGACCGCATTCCACCATCAGGGGCGCTTCTGCAACGAGGGAGAACGAGCATGAGACAGACACTCGCCTGGGCCGTTGCCGCCCTTTTGACGGCAACGCCAATCGCCTTGACCCCCGCAAAAGCGCAGACCGAGATCCGCATTTCGACAGCGGCTCCAACCGTTTCGCCGCTGACGACAGCGTTCAACACGTTCAAGGAAGCGCTGGAGAAGAGGTTTCCTGGCCAACTGAAGGTCTCGGTCCACGCCGCCAGCGCGCTTTTCCGGCAGGGAACCGAGATTCCGGGTATGCAGCGCGGCAACCTTGAAATGGCAAGCCCCGTCGTGCCCGAGTTCGAGGCGCAGTTGCCGGAGTGGGGGGCGCTCGGTGGCGCCTACGTCTTCCGCGACCTGGAGCATATGCTGAAGGTGTTCAGAGGCGAGATCGGGCAGGAGTTCGCCAAGGACGTCGCTGACAAGATGGGTATCGTCATTTTGGAGCCGCTCTATATCGGCACGCGCACCCTGAACCTGCGCACGGACAAGCCTGTCCGGGTGCCTGCCGATCTCGCCGGCGTGAAGTTGCGGATGCCTCCTGGTCCCGGGTTTCAGGCGATCGCGAAGGCGCTCGGCGCCAGTTCCATAGCGATGCCGGCGACCGAGATGTATCTTGGCCTCAAGACAGGTGCGATCGACGGCCAGGACAACCCGACCAACATGACGCGCGACTGGAAGCTGGCGGAGGTGACCCAGCAGATCATCCTCACCCAACATCTTGTGCAACCTACATTTATCGCCATCGCCAGGCCGTTCTTTGAAAAGTTGCCGGCGGACCAGCAGGCGGCAATTCGGGCCGCCGCGAAGGAAGCCGCTGAATTCCAGATTGCGGGCTCGCGGAAGGATGAAATCGATGCACTCGAGGAATTCAGGAAAGACGGCAAGATGAAGGTTGTCGAGCCGGATGTGGCCGCTTTCCGCGCGGCCGTTCAGGCCGAGTACAAAGCCAGTGGCCTGATGGAAAAGTGGAAGCCCGGCCTGCTTGCCCGGATCGAAGCGGTGAAGTGATAGCATGTGCGCGGACGTGGGTGGGGGCAGTTCGCTTCCGCCTTCTCCGCGCAGTTGACCGCCCACACAAGGGTATGCCGCGATACAGGCACTTCATCGAATCCGGACCAAGCACATGTATCTGCACAGGGGCGCAGCCTCGCAAGATGTACCCAGGCGCCGCTTCTCCACGGGGCCTGATCTTGCCCGCGCCCTGTCTATCGGGGACCTACGCCAGAACGCACTGCGCAGGCTGCCGCGTGTGAATTCGGAGTATGTGGAAGGTGGTGCTGATGATGAGACGACGCTTGAAGGCAATCGACGCGCCTTCGACTCGTTCGTGTTCCAGCCCCGCATCTTGCGAAACGTGTCCAGTATTGACCTGAGCAGAGCAGTACTCGGTTTCAGATCCGCCCTTCCATTCGCAATTGCGCCTACCGGTTTCAACGGCCTGCTCTGGCCACAGGGCGATATCGCCATGGCGCGCGCAGCGGCGCGCGCCGGAATTCCGTTCACGCAGAGCACCGTGTCCAACTCGTCGATTGCGGATGTCGCTGCCGCCGGGCCGTCGGCTCATTGGTTCCAACTCTATTTGTATGGCGAGGACGAGGTATGGATGAAGCTGTTGGCGCAAGCTCATGACAGTGGTTGCTCGGCCGTGCTTGTGACAGTTGACACGCCGGTTCTGGGCAACCGCGAATGGGATCGACGAAACTATCAGTCCGACTTTACGCCCTCGTTGTCGAGCAGGCTGGATATGCTTCGCCATCCGACGTGGGTCTGGCGAGTCCTGAGAAACGGGCTGCCAAACTTTCCCAATCTGCAACAGTTCGTTCCGGGCCAGAATCCAACACTTTATGAAGTGGCCCGATGGTCACTCGCCAACCAGCGGCCACAGACAAACTGGCAAACGATTGCGAGGCTGCGTCACGCATGGCCGGGAAAGCTGCTTATCAAGGGGGTTCAAAACCTCGAAGATGTACGGATGGCGATTGAGGCAGGTTTGGACGGCGTCATTCTCTCAAATCACGGCGGCCGCCAGCTTGACCGGGCGATTGCACCGATCCGCCTGGTGAGGGAAGCGCGCGCCCTGGCCGGTCCTGAATTTGCAATCCTTGTCGACTCGGGGTTCCGCCGCGGCGGGGAAATAGTACAGGCGATTGCACTTGGCGCAGATGCGGTACTACTCGGCCGGGCCATGCTTTACGGGCTGGCGGCTGGCGGGGAGGCCGGGGTTTCGCGCGCCATAGAAATTCTGCGGACTGAGATCAGTCGCGTCCTTGCGTTGCTTGGCGTCACCTCCATGACAGAACTTACACCAGAGGTCTTTGGCGGATGACGGACAACGACCTCAAGCCGGGCCGCCGGGCCGAATTCGGGTTCCAACGCGCGACTGAAGCGATTAGCGCCCTTTGCATGCTGGCCGTCTTTGCCCTTTTCGTGATCGGCATCGGCATGCGCTACCTCGCCAACCGGCCCCTCGCCTGGATCGACGAGGCCGTAACGCTACTGAGCGTTTGGGGCACCTTCTGGACCGCTGCCTTTGTCTTGAAATGGCCGGAACACATCGCTTTCGACGTCGTCTTCTCGAATCTGCGGCCAGGTGTGCAACGCTGGTCCTTGCTGGTCGGCTCGATTGGCTTTGTCGTTCTCATGGGAGCGGCCTTGCCCGGGCTGGTCGACTACACGCTCTTCCTCTGGCGGGAGCGCACGGACGCGATGCAGTTGCGGCTCGACTGGGTCTATTCGATCTTCCCCATCTTCTTCGTTGTTGTCCTCGTGCGCCTTGCCTGGTCCCTGCGCCAACTCGCCTCGCCCGGCTGGAAGGATGAACTGGCCCGCTGGACCGGTCATGATCCGGAGGCGGAGCGGTGACCACTGGACTGTGGGCCCTGCTGGGAACCATCATGCTGGGCGCGTTGCTGCGCCTGCCGCTGGCACTGGTGATGTTCGGCGGCGGCGCTTCCTACCTGTTCGCGACAAAGCAGGACATCGGCCTGCTGGTCGGTCAAGTGATGAACCAGATGACGGCGATGTATGTGCTCGTCGCCATTCCCATGTTCATCCTGGCCGCCAACATCATGAACGCCGCCACAATCAGCGACCGGCTCTGGGCCGCTGCGAACGTTCTGGTGGGCCGATTCAAGGGCGGCATGGGCCATGTTACGGTGCTTGCCAGCATGATCTTCTCGGGCATCAGCGGCAGCGCCATCACGGATGCGGCCGGGCCGGGACTGGTGGCGACGAAGATGATGCGCGAGACGGGCAAGTACCCGCCCGGCCTTGCCTGCGCGATCACGGCGGCAGCAGCCACCATCGCGCCGATCATTCCGCCGTCGATCCCGCTGGTGATCTATGCCCTGCTGTCCGGCGCCTCGATCGGCGCGCTCTTCCTCGCCGGGATCGTTCCGGGCATCCTGATGGGCGGCGCCCTTATGATCGCCATCCGCATCATCGCGGGCCGGCGCGATCTGCCGATCGGCGAAAAGGTCCCGCTCAGGGATGCGCCACGCATCTTCGCCAGTTCGGCCCTGTCGCTGACGCTGCCGGTTGTTCTGCTCGGCGGCATCTTCTCGGGCATCTTCACTCCGACGGAATCGGCTGCGGTCGCCGCCTTCTGGGCGCTGATCCTCGGCACGATTGCCTATCGCCGGATCAGTTTGCCGGTGTTTCAGGGCGTCTTGCTGGAAACCTCCAAGCAGACCGCGACGACGATGCTTCTGGTCGCCAGCGCCTTCATCCTCAACTACGCCATCGCCAACGAGCGGCTCGCCGAAAGCCTCGTCGCGGCGATTTCGGCCATGCAGCTCACGCCGCTGATGTTCATGCTCGTGGTCAACCTGTTCTTCCTGGTCCTCGGCTGCTTTCTCGACGCCTCCGTGATGATGCTGGTGTTCGTGCCGCTGCTGATCCCGAGCGCCAAGGCGCTTGGCATCGACCTGACCTATTTCGGCATCGTGGTAACGCTGAACTTCATGATCGGGCTGATCACGCCGCCCTACGGGCTGCTGCTGTTCGTCATGGCGTCCCTGACTCGCGTGCCGCTGATGGCAATCATCCGCGAGATCTGGCCCTTTGTGCTCACCCTGACGCTGCTGCTGGCCGTGCTGACCGTGTTCCCCGCGATCACGCTCTTCCTGCCCCGGCTCTTCGGCTACCAGTAGCGCCGCCATGTCCGCATCCGGCACCGCTTTCATCACGGGCGCAGCGCAGGGCATCGGCCTTGCCACGGCCCGGCGGCTGGCTCAGGACGGCTTGCGCGTGGTGATGATGGATCGCTCCGCGCCTGTCGTCGAACGAGAGGCTTCGGTGCTGCGGCAGGCAGGCCACGACGTCGTGTCTGCCGTCTGCGATGTCTGCGACCGCAGTTCGGTGTTGCAGGTCTTCGCCAGCGAACAGCGCGTCGATGTGCTGGTGACAGCGGCGGGCATCTACAATGACGCCCGCTTTCTCGATCTGGACGAGGCGCGCTTCCGCCAGATGCTCGACGTCAACGTGATCGGCACCTTCATTCCGGCGCAGGAGGCCGCGCGGCGCATGACGCGCGGTGGCCGCATCGTCACGATCTCCTCGCGCGGAGCGCTCGGCGGCACGCGCTTTGCGCACTACGTCGCGTCGAAGGCGGCAATCATCGGGCTGACGCGGGCCATGGCGATGGAGTTGCGCAGCGCGGGCATCGCGGTCAACTCAGTTGCGCCCGGGTTTACCGACACGCCGATGACCCGCTCCGCCCCGGCCGAGATGTTCGCCGCCTGGGAAGCGCTCGAGCCCACCGGAAAGGCAGCAACGCCGGATGAGATCGCCCAGGCGATCGCCTTCCTTGCCAGCGCCTCCACGACCTTCGTCACCGGCCAGACGCTGTTCGTGGACGGCGGCAAATCGCTCGGCGGGCTTTCGATCTGAGACCAGCGCGGGCCGTTGGCCTGCCTCCCGAAGTGACATTGACAGAGCCATGGCGCTGTCCGATGTCGCCTTGCAGTCGCGCACGCAGATCGCCAATGACGGGACCGGCGTCCGGGTGACCGGGAAGATGAGGGCTGGCCGACCATGCGGGTGGACGTTCTTGGCCTTCAGGCCTTCGTGTGCATTGCCGAACGCGGCAGCTTTCATGCAGCGGCCGCCCATCTCAACCTGTCACAGACAGCGCTGAGCCACCGCATCCGCAAGCTTGAGGAAGCCCTCGCGGTGCCGCTGCTGTTGCGCACCACGCGCAGTGTTGCGCTGACGCCGGCCGGCGTGGCCCTGCTGCCACGCGCGCGCAGGATTTTCGAGGATCTGGACGCAACGCTGGACGGCGTCAGGGCCGGCGCCGAGGAGGGAATCGAGCAGGTGGCGATCGGCTGCCTGCCCACCATCGCCATGCGCTGCATGCCGCCTGTGCTGGCCTCCTTCCAGCAGACCTATCCAACCACACGCGTCCGGATCTTCGACAACTCCGCCACCGAACTGGCCGAGCGTGTGCAGTCCGGAGAGGCGGAGTTCGGCGTCACCATCGTTGCGGCCAACCGCTGGGACCTCGATCTCAAGCCCGTCGTCAAGGAGCCCTTCGTGCTGGTCTGCCATCGTAGCCTGCCGCTTGCCACCGAGACCACGCTGACCTGGGCGCAGCTGCAGGGGCTGCCACTCGTGCGCATCAGCGCCGAAACCGGCAACCGAATCCTGATCGACGACGCGCTCGGCAGCCGCCGCGAGACATTGCTCTGGCGCTATGAGGTGCAGCGCGTCACCTCCGCAGTCAGCCTCGTGCGATCCGGCATCGGCCACGCCATCGTGCCGAAGCTGGCCTATGATGTGGTCCATGCCGACGATCTGGTGGCCATTCCGCTGCGCAGCCCGACCGTCACGCGCACGCTCGGCATCGTGACGCGCAAGGGCGCCATGCTCTCGCAGGCGAGCCGGCATTTGCTTGATCTGATGGTGGCCACGCTAGAGGCCGAGATCGGCGTTCCCGATTCATGAATCAAGATCATCAATCTTTGCAAATTGATCATTTGAAGCAGTAATCGCGCTGGCGCATGGTGCAACCGCAAGCAGGGAAACGCACAAGAAAGCGCATCGGATGGCTTCGGCTTCACCGACGGCAATCACCTTCATCGGCTTCGGCGAGGTTGGGCAGACCTTCTCGCGTGGACTGATCGCGTCAGGACAGGTTCGGATCAGCGCCTTTGACATCCTGTTCGGGACGGAAGCGGGCCGACGGCTCGAGGCCGCCGCAGCGTCTTTCGGTGTGGCGCGCCACGCCGCTCTGGCACAGGCGCTGACCGGTTCCAGCATCATCTTCTCGGCTGTCACGGCCTCGGCGGCGGAAGAGGTGGCGCGCGCCGCCGCCGGCGTCATCGAACAGGGCCAACTCTACGTCGACGTCAATTCGGCGGCACCCTCGACCAAACAGCGCTGTGCCGCGCTGATCGAGGCGGCCGGCGGGCGCTATCTGGAAGCCGCCGTGATGGCCCCTGTGCTTAAGCCCGGTCTTGCCGTACCGATCCTGGCCGGTGGTCCGCATGGCGAGGTGGCGGTGCCCCAGCTGAACCGACTTGGCCTGAATCTCAGCCATGTCTCCGCGGTGTTCGGGCGCGCCTCGGCGATGAAACTGTGCCGGAGCATCATCATCAAGGGGCTGGAGGCGCTGCTGGTCGACTGCAAGACCGCTGCGGAAAGTATCGGGGTCAGCGAGGAGGTTTTCGCCAGCCTGGGGCAGACCTTCCCGTCGATCGACTGGCCGGCCCTTGCTGAATCGATGCACGAACGGGTCGCTGTCCACGGCGTCCGCCGCGCGGCGGAAATGCGCGAGGCGGGCGAGATGCTTTCGGCGATGGGGCTCGATCCCACCCTCGCCCTTGCCGTTGCCGACGCCCAGCAGCGTGGTTCGACGCCGAAGAAGGACATTCCGTCGTGAGCCCCGGCCGAATCAGCCGGCGGGTCTTCACGACCGGCCTCGTGGCCGCATCCGCGCTTGTCCGGGCGCAGGCAGGCTGGCCGATGAAGGTGATCAAGCTCATCGTGCCGTTCAGGCCGGGCGGCAGCACAGATGTGCTGGCGCGGCTGATCGCCAACAGGTTGAAGCGGGTCATTCCAGGGTGCGGCTTCGTGATCGATCACCGGCCCGGCGCGGGAGGCTGAGATGCAGGCTGGCATCCGCTGCATGCTGATCCGGGGTGGCACCTCCAAGGGCGCCTACTTCCTGGCCGAGGACCTGCCCGCAGACACCGCAGCGCGCGACCGCCTGCTGCTGGCCGTGATGGGCTCGCCCGACAAGCGGCAGGTGGACGGGCTGGGGGGCGCGCACCCGCTGACCAGCAAGGTCGCCATCGTCTCGCGCTCCGGCGACGCCGGCTGCGATCTCGACTTCCTGTTCGCACAGGTCGCCATCGACGAGGCGCGGGTGGATACCACGCCGAACTGCGGCAACATTCTTGCCGGTGTCGGCCCGTTTGCGCTGGCGCGCGGCCTTGTGCAGGCGACAGGGGCGCTCACGAGCGTCAGGGTACGGACGCTCAACACCGGCACCATCGCCGATCTCGCGATCGAAACGCGCAATGGCCTGGCGCGGACAACCGGCTCGGCGCGCATCGATGGCGCGCCCGGCACCTCGGCCCCGATCAACATCAGCTTCCGCGATACGGAAGGCTCGGTCTGCGGCGCCTTGCTGCCGACCGGCAACAGCGTCGACATGGTCGATGGCGTCGCGGTCACCCTGATCGACAACGGCATGCCCGTGATCGTGCTGCGTGCATCCGATGTGGGCCGAACGGGCTCGGAGCCGCGCGACCAACTCGACAAGGACACCGCGTTGAAGGCACGGCTGGAGCGCATCCGCCTTGCCGCCGGCCCGCTGATGAACCTCGGCGATGTCACGAGAACGGTGGTGCCGAAGATCGCGCTTGTGGCGCCACCGCAGGCCGGCGGGACAATCCTGACCCGCAGCTTCATTCCGCATGAGTGCCACGCCTCGATCGGGGTGTTCGCCGCCGTTACGGTGGCGACAGCGGCTGCCCTGCCGGGATCACCCGCCGCGCAGGTGGCCAGCATGGGGGCTGGGCGCGAGCGCAGCGTGAGTGTCGAACATCCGACCGGCGAGTTCACCGTGTCACTCACGGTGGGCGGCAGCACAGCCAAGCCCGTGATCGAGCGCGCCGGCCTGTTGCGTACCGCGCGCATCCTGATGGACGGCACGGCCTATGTCCCGGAGCCCACCCCTGCCACAGCCGAACAGGACTGACGCATGACGACACAGAAGACCGGCCTCGTGATCACGGCGCATCCAGGTGATTTCGTCTGGCGGGCGGGCGGCGCCATCGCGCTGCACGCCAGGCGCGGCTTTCGCGTGAAAATCCTGTGCCTCGCCTATGGCGAACGCGGCGAAAGCCAGTTCGCCTGGAAGCAGGCTGGTGTGAAACTGGCCGATGTGAAGGCGCAGCGGCGCGACGAGGCCGAGCGCGCGGCCGCGGTGCTGGGCGCGGAGATCGAGTTCATGGACGCCGGCGACTATCCGCTGCGGACGACGGACGCCATGCTAGAACGCGCCATCGACATCTTCCGCGGGATGAACCCGGCCTTCGTGCTCACGCACAGCCTCGAAGACCCCTACAATGTCGACCATCCCGAGGCGACGCGCTTCGCGCAGGAAGCGCGCATCATCGCGCAGGCCGCCGGACACAAGCCCGATCCCGGCCGCGGCTATGCTGCCCCGCCCGTGTTCCTGTTCGAGCCGCATCAGCCCGAGCAGTGCAACTATAAGCCAAACGTGATCCTCAACATCGACGAGGTCTGGGAGGTCAAGCGCAACGCCTTCGAGGTCCTCGCGGCGCAGAAGCACCTGTGGGAGTACTACACCCGCGTCGCGCTCAACCGCGGCATGCAGGGCGGACGCAACTCGGGCAAGGCGATGACCTATGGCGAGGCCTATCAGCGGCTGTTTCCCGAAGCGCTGGAGGCGCTGGCATGACCCCTGTGGTGATCCGCAACAGCAAGCGCGCCGATAAAGCGGCGATGGCCGCCTTGGCCGAAACGGGCGTCTCCACGACCCATGAAGCGATGGGGCGCAGCGGGCTGATGAAGCCCTATATGCGTCCGATCTATCCCGGAGCGCAGATCGCCGGCGGGGCCGTCACGGTGCTTGCCCAGCCCGGCGACAACTGGATGATCCATGTCGCGATCGAGCAGGTCCGGCCCGGAGATGTGCTGGTCGTGGCCTGCACCACGGACAACACCGATGGCATGTTTGGCGACCTTCTCGCCACGTCACTGAGGGCGCGCGGCGGCATAGGGCTCATCATCGACGCCGGCGTGCGCGATGTGAAGACCCTGACACAGATGGGCTTTCCGGTCTGGTCGCGCGCCGTTTCCGCCAAGGGAACGGTGAAAGCCACGCTTGGCTCGGTGAACGTGCCAGTGGTCTGCGCAGGCACGCTCGTCAACCCAGGCGACGTGATCGTGGCCGATGATGACGGGGTCTGCGTCGTGCCGAGGCTTGACGCGGGGACGGTCGCGGCTCAGGCCAGGGGCCGTGAAGCGAACGAGCAGGACAAGCGCCACAGGCTCGCCGCAGGCGAGCTCGGGCTTGATATGTACAAGATGCGCGAAGCGCTGGCGAAGGCCGGGCTTCAGTATCGCGACGAAGACTGACAGACTGCAACACAATCAAGCGCAGCCGCAGAGCCGCGCATAACGGGAGACGACGCCATGACATTGCGCAGAACCATTCTCAAGACCATGCTGGGCGCGGGCCTTGCCGCGGCGCTCGCCATGCCCACGATCGCGCAGGAGCCGATCAGGATCGGCCTTATCCTGCCGATGACAGGGCCGTTCACCTCGACCGGTCGCCAGATCTCGGCTGCCGTCAACCTTTATGTCCAGCAGAACGGCGCCACCATCGCGGGCCGCCCGGTCCAGGTCATCCTGCGTGACGACACCGGCGTTGCCGACGTGACCCGCCGCATCGCACAGGAATTGATCGTCAACGAGAAGGTCACCGCCATCGCCGGCTTCGGCCTGACGCCTCTGGCACTGGCCACCGCCCCGCTCGCCACGCAGGCGAAGATGCCGATGGTGGTGATGGCCGCTGCCACATCGGTGATCGTGGATCGCTCGCCATTCATCGTCCGCACCAGCCAGGTCGTTCCGCAGATCTCGGGACCGTTTGGTACGTGGATCGCGCAACAGGGGACAAGGCGCGTGATCACCATCGTCTCGGATTATGCGCCAGGCCATGACGTGGAAACCTCCTTTAGCCAGGCCTTCCGGGAGGCGGGCGGGCAGGTCGAGAACATTCGCGTTCCGCTGCAGAACCCAGACTTCTCGCCCTTCCTGCAGCGCGTGGCGGACGCCAAGCCCGAGGCGCTTCTGGTGTTCGTGCCGTCCGGCGTCGGCGCGCAGTTCATGAAGCAGTTCGTCGAACGCGGCATGGACAAGACCGGCATCCGCCTGATCGGCACAGGCGACGTCACTGATGACGACATCCTCAACGGCATGGGCGACGCGGCGATGGGCGTCGTCACCGCCCACCACTATTCCGCCGCCCATCCGGGCGCGCTGAACAAGGCCTTCGTCGAGGCCTTCGCCAAGGCCAACAACAACATGCGCCCGAACTTCATGGCTCTTGGCGGCTATGACGGCATGCACGCGCTTTATGAGGGACTGAAGAAGACGGGCGGCCAGGGTGGAGAGGCGCTTGTGGAGGCCATGAAAGGGCTCAGCTGGGAGAGCCCGCGCGGCCCGATCTCGATCGACCCGCAAACGCGCGACATCATCCAGAACGTCTACATCCGCCGCGTCGAACGGATGAATGGCGAGCTGTTCAACGTCGAGTTTCACACCATCCCGAGCGTGCGCGATCCCTCGAAACCGGCGCGCTGAGCGAAGCGCCCGCGCATGGCCCTGCTGACCATCCTCATCGACGGCGTCGCCTATGGCATGGTGCTGTTCGTGCTGGCCTGCGGCCTGTCGGTGACGCTCGGGCTGATGAACTTCGTCAACCTCGCGCATGGGGCGTTCGCCATGGCCGGCGGCTATGTCACCGTCGTGCTGATGCAGCGCTTCGGCATCCCCTTCCTGTGGACGCTGCCCGCCGCCTTTCTGGCGACAGCATCCGCCGGATGGCTGCTCGAGCGCAGCCTTTACCGCCCGATGTACGCCAAGAGCCATCTCGACCAGGTGATGTTCTCGATCGGCCTCGTGTTCATGTCTGTCGCAGCGATGAAATACGTGATGGGTTCGCAGCAGCAGATCATCCAGTTGCCCGGCTGGCTGCTGGGGCGCTTCGAATTTCTGGGGGTCAGCGTCGGACGCTATCGCCTGTTCGTGATCTTGGTCTGCGGAGCACTCGCCCTGGGCCTCAGCTGGATCTTTGCGCGGACCCTGTTCGGCAGCCGGCTGCGTGCGGCGGTCGATGATGCGCGGGTGGCGCGCGGGCTGGGCATTCCGGTCAATGTCCTGTTCGCGGCGACCTTCGCTGCCGGGTCAGGGCTTGCGGGGCTGGGCGGCGCGCTTGGCATCGAACTGCTCGGGCTCGACCCGACCTTCCCGCTCAAATTCATGATCTACTTCCTGATCGTGGTCACCGTGGGCGGGACCTCGACTATTTCAGGGCCGTTTTTTGCCGCCATGCTGCTTGGTGTGGCTGACGTGGCTGGCAAGTATCTCATTCCCCAGGCCGGCTCCTTCATCATCTACGCGCTGATGGTCGTGCGATCTTGCCGCAAGCGGTCTGGCGGGGCGCGTCCGGGCCTCGCTCATGCTGTCGCGCCGATGGCATCCGGCGGAGGCGCTGTTCTGGGCGGGGGCCGTCGCTGCGGCCTTCCTGTTCCCGCGCCAGCTCCTCTTGATGAACGAGATCGCCATCCTCGCACTGTTCGCGCTCTCGCTCGACCTGATCCTAGGCTATGCCGGCATCGTTTCGCTTGGCCACGCGGCTTTCCTCGGGATGGGCGCCTACAGCGCGGGGTTTGTCGCGCTGCATGTCGCCTCCGATCCCCTTCTCGGCCTTTTCGTCGGCATGGCCGCCTCGGGTTTGCTCGGGCTCGTGACCAGCCCCCTCGTGCTCAAGGGCAATGACCTGACACGCCTGATGGTGACGCTTGGTGTCGGGCTGCTGATGCTGGAACTCGCCAATGCCCTGAGCTTCATCACCGGCGGTGCGGACGGGCTGCAGGGCATCATGATGGGCAAGCTTTTCGGACAGTTCGAATTCGACCTGTTCGGACGCACGGCCTATGCCTATTCGCTTGGCGTACTGTTCGTGCTGTTCGTGCTGGCGCGGCGGATCGTGCACTCGCCGTTTGGCCTCTCCTTGCGCGCCATACGGGACAACCCGCTGAGGGCAACCGCGTCAGGCGTGCCGCGCAACTGGCGGCTGGCCGCCGTCTACACCCTGTCGGCGGCCTATGCGGGAGCGGCGGGAGCCCTGCTGGCGCAGACCACCCAGTTCGTGTCGCTCGATGTGCTCGACTTCCACCGCTCGGCGGACGTCATGCTGGTGCTGATCATCGGCGGGGCCGGCTATCTCTATGGCGGCCTTATCGGCTCGATCGCCTTCAAGTTCCTGCAGGACATCATCTCCGGCTTCACGCCGCAGTACTGGCAGTTCTGGATCGGCCTGTTCCTCGTGCTGTTCGTGCTGGGCGGACGCGAAATGATCCATGGCGGCATCAAGGCCGTCCTCGCGCGCCTGCGCGTCCTGAAGCCGGGCAAGCGGTCATGAGCGTGGTGCTCGAAACCAGGGCTCTGGTCAAGCAGTTCGGCGGCATCACCCCGACCGACAGGATCAGCTTTTCGCTCGAGCGAGGCGCCCGCCATGCGCTGATCGGCCCCAACGGCGCCGGCAAGACCACCTTCGTCAATCTGCTGACCGGCGTGCTGCGGCCGACATCGGGCACTGTGATGCTGGGCGGCGCAGACATCACCACGCTGAGCCGGGAAGCGCGCGTCCGCATCGGCCTCGTGCGCACCTTCCAGATCAACCAACTTTTCGCCACGATGACGCCGCTCGAGATGATCGCCGCTGTTACCTCCGAGCGGCTCGGCCTCGGGACCCGCGGCTTCAGCCGGCTGGATGCCAGCGCGGGGCTCGTGACTGAGACCGCGGACATCCTCGCCCGCTTCAGGCTCGACGACATCATGGACGAGACCATCGCCACCCTGCCCTATGGCAAACAGCGCCAGATCGAGATCGCCGCCGCCTTTGCCGCCAAGCCTTCCGTGCTGCTGCTCGACGAGCCTGCGGCCGGCGTGCCGGAAGCAGAGCGGCGCGAGTTGCTCGACACCGTGGCGGCCTTGCCGGCCGATGTCTCGGTGCTGCTGATCGAACACGACATGGACATCGTTTTCCGCTTCGCCACCCGCATCACGGTGCTGGTCAACGGGCAGGTCCTGGCCGATGGTGCGCCCGATGCGATCGCGCGCGATCCGGCCGTGCGGACGGCCTATCTCGGTGAGGCTGCCCATGGCTGACCGGAATACTACGGGGTTGCTGCGCATCGAGGCCCTCAGCGCCGGTTATGGCGAGGCGGTGGTGCTGTCGGACATCACGCTGGAGGTGGGCGAAGGCCAGTCGCTGGCGCTGCTCGGGCGCAATGGCGTCGGCAAGACGACGCTGGTCAACAGCATCATTGGCGTCACGCGCCGCCGCGCGGGCCGGATCATGCTCTCGGG
>JAPLOU010000079.1 GCA_026400535.1 Hyphomicrobiales bacterium | reverse complement strand
CCGATGCGCCTGCAAAGTCCCTATGTTGCCGCCAAGGCTGCCGTGGTGAATCTGACCCGTTCCATGGCGCTTGAACTCGCGCCGGATGGCATTCTGGTCAACGGCATTGCACCTGGCTCGACTGCGACAGAAGGCTGGCACAGGTGGATAGACGACAAGTCCAGCTCGGCTGCTGAGCTGCATGCCCGCCTTATGTCTCACATCCCTTTGGCCCGTCCGGCCAGCACGCAGGAAATCGCGCATGCCGCGCTGTTCCTAGCTGCTCCCGAAAGTTCCTATATCACTGGCCATGTTCTGCCAGTGGATGGTGGCTGGACAGCTGGTTTTGCGAGGGATTTCTGACCGATGGCCGTCAAATCCCAGCCAGTGCGAATGTCACCCAGCGTACAGATCGCCAATCCGGTCCCGTTGCCCGATGGGATCAGCGCCGAGGAAATGGTCCGTCTCTACGAGCAGATGGTGCTGCTTCGAAAATTCGAACTTGCGGCCCAGATCGCCTGCCGCAAGGGCGAGACACCCGGCTTTCTCCATCTCTATATTGGCCAGGAGGCAACTGCCGTTGGCATCTGTGCGCATCTCAAGATCACAGACTGGGTGACATCAACCCATCGGGGGCATGGTCACGCCCTCGCAAAAGGCATGGACCCCACAATCCTGATGGCCGAACTTTATGGCAAGCATGATGGCTGTTGCGGCGGTCGCGGTGGAACGATGCATCTTTATGACCGAGCGACGGGCTTGTTCGGGACGAACGGTCTTGTCGGCGGCGGCATTCCTTCGGCTGTCGGCGCTGCGATCAGCGCCAAGCATCGCGGTACGGATGGTGTTGCAGTCGCCTTCTTCGGCGATGGAGCGACCAACCATTCAGCATTTCATGAATCGCTGAATTTCGCCGGGGTCTCGCGAGCACCAGTCGTTTTCGTCTGCGAGAACAATCTTTACGCCACTGCCACCGCGCTTTCCTCGGTCACTCTCAATCCGGAGATCGCGACGCGCGCAGGAGCTTATGGCATTCCCGGTGTTGCAGTTGATGGCAATGATGTCGTTGCGGTGTGGAAGGCTGCGCAGGCAGCTGTTGAAAGGGCGCGGCGTGGCGAAGGTCCGACGCTGATCGAAGCCAAGACCTACAGGACAGTGGGGCATCACGAAGGCGATACGGTCGTTGGGACATACAGAACCCAGGACGAGGTCGATGAATGGACCAAACGTTGCCCGGTCGAGAACCTGAAACGGCGCATTATCGAGGACTACGCCATCCTCACGGGTCGCGAAGTCGATGAGATCGACAGCGCCGTCGACACTGCTGTGGCCGAAGCCATCGAATACGCACGCAATTCGCCGGAACCTGACCCGGCCTCTGCAAGCCTCCATGTCTATGCCAATCCACTGAACCCGGCAAAGGCGCGTACTGTTAGAGCGGGCGGCTCCGCGTTTGTCGAGACAGGTTGGCTCGACGCGGTTCGTGACGGCATTGCCGAGGAAATGCGGATCAATCCCGACATCATCTATTTTGGTGAAGGAACAGGTGTCCGAGGCGGCACCTTCGCCCACACCAAGAACCTCCATGCCGAGTTCGGCGCCGATCGGATGGTCGACACACCGATATCGGAACTGGGCTTTACCGGCGCGGCAATCGGCGCGTCCGCGACGGGCGTGCGCTGCATCGCCGATCTGATGTTTGCAGACTTTTTGTTTGAAGCCGCCAGCCAGATCGTCCTCCAGGGTTCGAAGCTGCGTTACATGTCAAACGGGCAGATGAGCGCACCTGTTGTGGTTCGTGTCGGATCAGGCGCAGTCCGCTCGGCTGGCCCGCATCACTCCGGCACCTATCATCCGGTCTGGGCCCATATCCCCGGTCTGATCGTCTGCCTTCCGTCGACGCCAGCCGATGCAAAGGGGTTGATGAAAACGGCCCTCAATGCGGATGATCCGGTTCTGATGCTCGAAACGAAGGCACTTTTCGCCTCAAAAGGGCCAGTGCCTGCTGGCGAACACTACGTCCCCTTTGGCTTAGCCAGGATTGCGCGTGTCGGGGAGCACCTCACCATTGCCACCGCCGGTCAACTCGTACACCGCGCCCTCGAGGCCGCAGGAATTCTCGAAAGGGAGGGGATCTCGGTCGAGGTTATCGATCTGCGGACGATCCAGCCACTCGATGTCGAGACCGTTGCTGCAAGTGTCCGTAAGACCAACCGCCTTCTTGTTGTGGATGAGGGCTATGCCATGTTCGGCGTTGGAGCCGAGGTGGCTCAGTCCATCACGGAGCTTTGCTTCGACTACCTCGATGGTCCGGTGGCGCGTCTTCACACCGCGCCGGTGTCGCACCCCTTCGCGCCTGCACTTGAACGCGCCATGCTGGTCAGTACCGACATGATCGTCGAACGCGCACGTCGGACGATCGCGGGATATGCAGACCCGATCATGAGGTTCGGGTCTGGTCTGGGGCTTGCTCCTGCCGCTGCGGATGCTGGGATGCCGACGCCGCAATCAATCACTCTTGCGTCCAGCCCAACGACGACTGCCCCTGCGCTGCCTACGGTCCAGGTCGATGGAGAGGCGATCCTCATGCCATTCGGCGATCTCACTGTCAGCGAGGGCAGGCTGATCAAATGGCATCTCAAGGTCGGAGACAAGGTGCAGGCCGACGATCTGATCTGCGAAGTGGAAACGGACAAGGCGGTGGTCGAGATCAGCAGTCCCAGAGCGGGAGTGCTGACGCAGATGCTGCAAGATGTCGGGAATATCGTGAAGATGGGTGAAATCATCGGGGTGGTCTCGCCGACATAGGTATCGACTGCGCTGCGCCGAACTCGCGCAGGTTGGATGTAAAAATTGGCAAATCGGCACCGGAGAAACCGGCGCTACAACAGGGAGGACTACGCAATGAACAGGAGAATCTTGCTGGCAGTCGCGCTGATCGGGACATTCGTGGCCACAACGATGGCGCACGCTCAGCAGCAGGTGCGGCTACGCTTCGCAGGTGGGTTCGCCGACATTCCTGGCGACGGGCTTGCGATGGGCATGAAGGCCTTCAAACAATATGTCGAGTTCAAGTCCGGCGGGCAGATGCAGGTGCAGCTGTTTTTCAACACGCTCGGCGGCTCGCTGCAGCTCACCGAGCAGGTGAAGAACGGCACGCTTGACATGGCAGCGGTGGACGATTCCGTTCTCGGTTCCTTCCATAAGCCCATGCAGATCTTCCAGATCCCCTATCTCTTCCCCTCCTCGCCGGTAGCCTGGGAGTTCATGGACGGACCCTTCATGCGGGAGATGACCGAGGACATGCGCAAGGCGACCGGCATCCGCACGCTTACGCTGTCCGAGAACGGCTTCCGCAACCTGACAAACAACGTTCGCGAGATCAGAACGCCCGAAGACCTTAAAGGTGGGCCGGCAAGCTGCACGAGGTGCAGAAGTTCATGACCGTCAACGAGCACGTTTACGGCATGCATCTGTACTTGATGAGCGATGCGGCTTTCCAGAAACTGACGCCTGACCAGCGCCAGATTATCCTCGATGGTGCGAAGGTTCACACCGCTGTCGCCAATGCGGCGAAGGCCATCGAGAGCGTCGAAGCGGTTGGCAAGATTCGCGATACAGGGGTGAAGGTCCATGTCAGCACACCCTCCGAGAAGGAGGCTTTCCGCAAGTCCACTCAGGGCCCGGTGATCGAGTTCATCGCCTCACAGACCAGCAAGGAACTCGTCGACAGGCTGCTTGCAGCGATCGAGGTGTCAAAGAAGAAGGTTTATCAGAATTGATGCCTGTCTGCCGACGGCACGATCGTGCCGTCGGCTATCGCACGCAATTGTAAGCGCGGGGCAATTGCCATGAACCGAATACGATCCAATGTGAGAGCGATAGTGATCGGTCTTGATCACGTCATCGGTTGGATTCTGGTCGCACTGGTTGTTCTGAACGGTGCCTCGGTCTTCATGCGCTATGTGATGCTCGACTCGATCTCATGGAGCGAGGAGGGCATTCGCTACCTTGCCTGCTGGATGGCGTTGCTCGGCGGCGTCTCAGCGGCATGGATGGATGAACACCTCGACATGAACCTGTTCGATGAGATTGGCGGAGGCACGTTTCAGGCTGTGCAGCGGGTAGGCCTGCAGTTCCTCAATTTCATCTTTGGCGTCGTACTGACTTGGCAGGGCGTCATCTACTGCATGAAAAGCGGCATGCAGACCGCGCCGTCGACCGGCATACTTATGGTATTCGTCTATGCCTCGATCCCTATTGGCGGGTTCCTGCTGGCCTTGGTGTCGCTGGTAAAGATCTATGATGTCTTCGTACCACCGGCGATCTCGGACCAGGGAGCCAAGCACGTGCTATGATCGTTGCCGCGCTTGCTCTCCTTGTCCTTCTCATCTCTGGCCTGCCAATTGCGTGGTCTTTTGGACTGGCTGCGATCTTTGCTCTTGTCTGGGAGGGCCTACCGCTCCTGAACCTGCCAACCAAGCTCTTTGCTGGCATAGACAGTTTCGTGTTGCTGGCCGCTCCGTTTTACATCGTGGCCGGCGAGTTGATGAACAAGGGCGGCATATCCGAACGTTTGATCCGTTTCTCGATCATCATTGTTGGCCGTATCCGCGGCGGCACTGCCTATGCAGCCGTTATGACCTCGGTCCTGTTCGCAGGTATCTCCGGCACCGCCATCGCCGATATCGCAGCACTCGGCCATATCTTCATCAATTCCATGGCGAAGGAGGGTTACAAGAAAGCCTTTGCGGCTGCGTTGGTGGCTGCGGGCTCGATCATCGGGCCGATCATACCGCCATCGGTCATCATGGTGCTTTATGCGGCGGTGGCCGATCTGTCGGTCCTGAAGCTATTTCTGGGCGGGATCGTTCCGGGCATCTTGCTGGGGGTCGCGTGCGGTGTCGTCGTCTTTATCAAGGGTCTGAGGGGTGAGTTGCCCCCTTCGGGTGTCACAATTCCCGCCGAAGAGCGCCCGAGGGTTATCCGGGATGGTCTGCTGGTTCTGACGCTGCCGGGCTTCATCGTTTTCGGAACGCTTTCAGGTGTATTCACCCCAACTGAAGCCGGCGGGATCGCTGTCATCTATGCGATTTTCCTTGGCACGGTCGTGTTCCGGCACCTTGATCTCTCAGGTTTACTGAAGTCATTTCGCGCCGCCGCGCGGTTAACGGCAGCTCTATTCATGATGATCGCTGCCGTAGAGGTCTTCAACTACATCCTCATTATTGGCGGGATTGAAGAGTGGACCCAGGGGCTTTTGAGTTTTTTCAAGGCGCACCCGACCATCTTTCTTCTGTTATGCGTGGTTGTGCTTCTGTTTATCGGCATGGCGCTGGATGCGGGGCCGGCTCTCCTTCTGCTGGCACCTGTGGTTTTGCCTTTAACCCGTGCCATGGGGATCGATGATATCCATTTTTCGATGATCATGATCGTTTCCACGGTGATGGGTCTGATCTCGCCACCGGTCGGCGTCTGCCTTTTTGTGACCTGCCGGATCGCAGATATCAAATTGCGAGAACTCTGGAAGGAGCTTCAGTGGTTCTTCTACGCTCAAATTGGCGTCATCGTGCTGCTGGTCTTCTTCCCCGTGCTATCGACGGGTCTACCAAACTGGCTTAGGCCATGACTGTCAGCCAGACACCCGAGACACAGTAGGGGCGCTAGAACGAGACCATGCCGCCACTTGGGCTCTCTCGGAGGTTTTGAGTTTGGTACAAGTCTCTGAAATCGCCAGCCTTCTCTGCCAGAACCGGAAAATCATCGGTTTTGGTGAGAGTGGCTGGTGCCGGCGGAGAGGATTGAACTCCCGACCTTCGGTTTACAAAACCGCTGCACTACCGCTGTGCTACGCCGGCATCCGTCCGGCTGAATAACCGCGTCGGCGGTTTGTGGCAACCCGGATGCGAGCGGACGCCCAATGAAAATCGCCCACGAAAATGCTCCAAGACAAAGCCCGCCATCGCTGGCGGGTATCCGGAAAGTTGCCCGGGCGGACCGGGATGAGGAGGACTGGTCCTTTTGATGGGACCAGCTCTCGTGTTCGGTTGTTGTTCACTTCATCGTATCGAGGTCGCGGTCGTTGGTTTCCGTGACGAAGAGCACGCCGATGACGACGGTCATCAGAGCTAACCCATCAGGGTACCACGGACCCGAGTAGATGTCGCGGGTTGACGCCACCACCGCAAAGGAGGTCGCCGGCAACAGGCCGCCGAACAAGCCGTTACCGACACCAGACATGGCGCGACCCGTCCTGGTGCAGCATCATCCCCGGCATCGGCCGGCGCGGCCGCTTGCGCCGATGCGCCCCGCGACGCTCGGCCTTCTCCAGAAGACCCTTCGAATACAGGAACGTCTTCGTCCAAGTGTAGCCCCAGGCGAAATTATGGCGAGCCACCAGCTGGACACCCGCATTAACCTCGCGCGTTTTTGGATTTCGTGATTCACTCCTCCCGTCACTGATTTGGAGACGGGACGATGGAGCAACGGTCGCTGTTCGGAGGGTCTGGGCTATGGCGCTGGCGCCAAGGGTGGCCGGCCGCCCTTTGACCCTGTTTCGATGTTCAAGGCGCTGATCCTGCAGGCCCAGCACAATCTGAGCGATGCCCGGATGGAGTTCATGATCCGCGACCGGCTGTCCTGGATGCGGTTTCTGAAGTTCGATCTTGGCGGCCCAACGCCGGACGAGAACACGATCCGCCTGTTCCGGAACAAACTCACCGAGACCGGGACGCTGCAACGGGTGATGAAGGCCTTCGACTGGCAATTGCAGAAGAAGGGCTACATCCCGATGTCTGGTCAGATCGTCGACGCCTCGCTGGTTCCCGCGCCGAAGCAGCGGAACACGGATGCCGAGAAGGACGCCATCAAGGCCGGCAAGAGTGCCGATGAGATCTGGCCGGATGAGCCGAACAAGGCGGCGCAGAAGGATACTGATGCCCGCTGGACGCTGAAGGTTGGCGGCAAGATCCGCTTCGATGGGCAGGGCAAGCCTCTGCCGCAGATCGCCCTGCCAGTCTTCGGCTACAAGAGCCACATTGCGATCGACCGGCGCTTCGGCTTTATCCGGGAATGCGCCACGACCTCGGCGTCGCACGCCGATGGGCGGATGCTTCCGGTCATGGTGGCGACGGACAACACATCCTCCGAGGTCTGGGCCGACAGCGCCTATCGCTCACAGAAGAACGAGAAATGGCTGGCGTCGAAGATGCTGGTCAGCCGGATCCATCGCCGCAAGCCGGCTGGCAAGCCGATGCCGCAGAACATCGCGCGGGCGAACGCGACGAAGTCCTCGATCCGCGCCGCGGTCGAGCATGTCTTCGCGCATCAGAAGAACCGCTTCGGGCTGTTCATCCGCACAATCGGTCTCGCGCGTGCCGAGGCGAAACTGACCCTGGCCAACATCGCCTACAACTTCGACCGGCTGATCTTCCACGAGCGAGCCCGCGTCGCAGGATGAGTCTGTCTACAATCCGGAAATCCGAACCAAAATCAGCGCCTGCCCACCAAATGGGGCCAGATTCCGGCCCTTCAGGCGCTCGATGAGGCCGAAACAGCCTTCACGCCTCTCAAGGCGACATTCGAAAGCCAGTTAATGCGGGTGTCCAGCTGCTCGTGAAAGTGTTTGGCTGTGAAGCCCTTGTAGCGCTCGCTATACAACGCCTCCAGCTCGTGCTCCCGGTCGGCTGGAACCCGCTTGCCCGACGATTTGCCAAGCCGCCGATCCAAAAGCCCGGCTTCGCCATCGTCCTCGAACCGCTGTCGCCATCGCCGAAATCTCCGCTCGTCGATCCCCAGCAGCTCCGCGGCGTCCATCTGATTCAGCTCCGCCGCCTCGCAGCGGCTCAATATGCTCGTGAACTTGATCACACGAACCCCCTGTAGGGCTTCTGACCGGCGCATCCTCGACCCTCACTTTGGGCCAAACGCTACCGGACAGATCGTGTGCTACCTAAACCGGACATATCGTGTGCTACCGACACACTATCGACAGATGACTCGCCAAGCCCGATCCGCTGCGCTACACTGTGGGCGGAGGCCGTGTGAAACAGGAGTGCGCCATGCTGCGCGTGAAATTCTGTGCGTCCCTCATGTCCCTGAGCATCGCCGCAATTCTTGCCGAGGCCGCCACGCCAGCTGCCGCGCAACCGGGTTTGCGCGCCAAGGGATTTTCCGCCCAGGGCGTGCCTCCGCCGCCGGTTGCGGTGAGGCTGCCCGGCCGTCCCGTGAGGCCGATCATCCAGAACGCCTATCTCGGGAGCGTTCTGCCATTCTATGGCTACGCCTACGGCCAGACGGTGATCATCGAGCGCAACGCGCCCGCACCCGCCGCCATGCAACTGACGATCAACACGATCCCCACAGTCGTCGGCATCCGGCGTGCACCGGAGGCGCAACCGCTGATCTATCGGATCGGAGACCGCGGCGGTCCGCGCCTTGTCAACCGCGGCATGCGCGAGCGCTGGCTGGCCGAACATAGCCGCATGCGGCAGGCCCGTTCAGGGTCTGCCGCGCCTGATACGAGCGGTGCGCGCATTATCATTGTTCGCTGACGCGCCTTGGCTGCGTCAGCCGCCGAGCCTGAGGTGGGCTGAATAGAGCGCGATTGCCGTGGCGTTGGAGACATTCAGGCTCTTTATTGAGCCCGGCATGTCGAGCCGCGCGACGGCGTCGCACAGGCCCATGGTGCGCTGGCGTAGGCCCTTGCCCTCGGCGCCCATCACAAGGGCGAGGGGACGCGTGAGCCTGATCTCCTCGTAGGAGGATGGCGCTTCGGAATCGAACCCGACACACATATAGCCCTCATCCTTGAGCTGCAGCAGCGCGTCGCCGAGATTGCGTACAGGGATGATCGGCACATGTTCGAGCGCGCCGGAGGCGCTTTTCGCCAACACGCCGGTTGCATCCGGCGAATGGCGTACCGTGACGATCACAGCGCACACGCCGAAGGCCGCCGCCGAGCGCAACATCGCGCCGACATTGTGTGGATCTGTGATCTGGTCGAGCACGAGGACCAGCGCATCCTGCCCGATGGACTTCAGCGCCGGCGGCTCCAGAGGGTCACATTCCAGATAGAGACCCTGATGCACGGCGTCTGGCGTCAGCAGGCGGTCGATCTCGGCGGGGCGGACCATTTCGACCGGGCACGGGGGCTCACCGATTTCCTCGCGAACGCGGACCATGGCGTTTTCCGTGGCCATCAGGCGACGTAATCGCCGCTCCGGATTACGGAGCGCCTCGGCGACGGGGTGCCAGCCATAGAGGACAGTGACATCCAGCGGCATGGGCGGTCTCGGCCCTCGGCTGCGATTGCTTCCGAAGCGGTTCCGGCCCGGGACGCCATCCTGCTGCCGGCCGGCGCTGGAAGGCCGTTTGCCGAAGGGTTTGCGCGGGCCCTTGGGCCGATCACTGTCAGTCATTGCCCCTGTCCTCTTCTGGGGGCCTTATGGACCAGCTTGCTGCGCCGCGCCACCCCGCCGCGGACGCTGAGGCTCGGCCCAACGACATCCTTGCACTTCGCAGCGTGCTACGCGACACTTGTGGGCAGCGTAGCGCCACCCGCGGCTTTCAGAGACAACGAGTCGGCTCATGCATCATTTCTCCGGCCACCCAGCCCGTGCAGATCAACAGGCCGCCACCGAGGGTTCGGTGGCAGAGATCCGCTTGGCCGCACCCGCGCAGACCATCGCGGCATGACAAGCGCCCGCCGCGTTCTCAAGGCGCTTGTTCGCAACGGGCTGGCGGCGATCCCGACCGTCCTCGCCATTGTGATTCTCAATTTCTTCCTTCTCCAGCTTGCTCCGGGCGATGCGGCCGACGTGATTGCTGGCGAGTCGGGCGCGGCTACCGAGGAGTCCATGCGGCAGCTGCGGGCGCGGCTTGGGCTCGATCTTCCGGTGGTGGCCCAGCTGCAGGCCTATCTGTCCAATCTGGCGCAGGGCAGCCTGGGCTTTTCGCCGCGCTACAACATGCCCGTGGCCGATCTCATCCTCCAGCGGCTGCCGCAGACCCTGATGCTGCTCTGGATGGCGCTTGGATTCGCCTTCGTGCTTGGCGTCACGCTCGGCACCGTCATGGCTCTGAATGCCGGGCGCTGGCCGGACAGGATGATCTCGGTGCTCACGCTCCTGCTCTATTCTGTTCCCGGCTTTTGGATCGGGCTGATGCTGATCGTCCTGTTCTCGATCAAGCTGGGCTGGCTGCCCAGCGGGGGTGCCGAAACCATCGCCTCAGGCTTCACAGGGCTCGATCTCGTGCTGGACCGCCTCCGGCACATGATTCTGCCAGCGCTGACGCTGTCGCTGTTCTTCATCGCCGTCTATGCGCGCCTGACCCGCGCCGCGGTTATGGAGGTGGCCGAACAGGATTTTGTCAGAACCGCGCGCGCCAAGGGACTGTCCGGCTTCACGGTCGGCTTCCGGCATATTTTGCGCAATGCGCTCCTGCCGGTAACGACGCTGGCCGGCATGCACATCGGCGGCGTTCTGGGCGGCGCGGTGGTGGTCGAGACGGTGTTCAGCTGGCCCGGCCTTGGGCGCCTGGCCTTCGAGGCTGTGTTGCGGCGCGACTACAATGTATTGCTCGGGGTCCTGCTGTTGTCGTCGTTTTTGGTCATTATCGCCAACATGATGGTGGATCTGCTGCAGGCGTGGCTCGATCCGCGCATCGAGGTGCGCTGATGGCCGCCGTCGTTGACATGGCCGAGACGCTTGCGGTGCCGCAGGAGGGGCGCCGCCGCGCGTTCCGGGCCTTCCTGAGTAATCCCGCCGGCGTGATCTCGCTCGCCTTCCTGCTGTGCGCCGTCGCCCTGGCGCTGGCTGCGCCGCATCTTTATCCGGAGGATCCGCTGTCGATGGTGGCGAGACCGTTCCTGTGGCCGGGGCAGAACGCTTCCTATCCGCTCGGGACGGATTCTCTTGGCCGCGATGTGGCCGCCGGCGTTGTCTGGGGTACGCGTATTTCGCTGCTGGTCGGCTTCTGCGCCATGGCGCTGGGGATCAGCCTCGGGCTGCTGGTCGGCGCGGTCGCGGGCTACTTCGGCGGTCGTGTCGACGACGCGCTTGTCAAGTTCATCGAGATTTTCCAGACCCCGCCCAGTTTTGTGCTGCTTGTTGTGCTGGTGGCCATCGCCCAGCCGGCGATCAGCACCGTCATCGTTGCGATCGCGCTGGTGACCTGGCCGACGGCGGCCCGTCTGGTGCGCGCCGAGTTCAGATCGTTGCGCGAGAAGGACTTCGTGATGGCGGCGCGCGGCCTTGGCTATGGCCATGCCCGCATCATCGTCCGCGAGATCCTGCCGAACGCCCTGCCGCCCCTGATCGTGAGCGCGTCCGTGCTGGTGGCGACTGCGATCCTGATGGAGGCCGCGCTGTCCTTCCTGGGCTTGAGTGATCCGAATGTGGTAAGCTGGGGGAGCATGATCGGGGCGGGCCGGGAATTGCTGCGCACCGCTTGGTATCTGTGCGCCGTACCGGGTGTCGCGATCGTGCTCACCGTGCTTGCCCTCAACCTTCTGGGCGACGCACTCAATGATTCCTTGAATCCCCGCGTTTCGGCCAAGCGGTAGCGCCCGGATGACCGTGCCTTTGCTTGAGGTCCACGACCTGACCATCGCGTTTCCGGCGGCTTGGCCGGTGCGCAACCTGTCCTTCAGCGTGGCGGGCGGCGAAACCGTCGCGATCGTCGGGGAATCGGGATCAGGCAAGTCGCTGACCGCGCTGGCGCTCATGCGGCTGCTGCCCGGGGCGGCGCGCATCAGCTCGGGGCGCATCGACTTTGTCGGGCAGGATCTGGTCACCTTCAGTGAGCCAGCGATGCGCAAGGTGCGCGGGGCCCGGCTGGCGATGATCTTCCAGGAGCCGATGACGTCGCTCAACCCGGTTCTCACCATTGGCGCGCAGATCGTCGACGTGCTGAGGCTGCATGAGAACCTGTCCCGGCGGGCGGCGCGGGCGCGGGCGATCGAGTTGCTCGATCTGGTGAGGGTGGCCGATCCGCACCGGCGGATCGACGACTATCCGCACCGGCTGTCCGGCGGGATGCGCCAGCGTGTGATGATTGCCATTGCGGTCGCCTGCGGCCCGCGGCTGCTGATCGCCGACGAGCCGACGACGGCCCTTGACGTGACCATCCAGGCTCAGGTGCTCGACCTGCTCGATGGGCTGCGCCGCGATCTCGGCATGGGCCTGCTGCTGATCACGCATGATCTAAGCGTGGTCGGTCAATGGGCTGATCGTGTCATCGTGATGTATGCCGGATGCAAGGTCGAGGAAGGGGTGCCGGACGTGATCCTGCACCGCCCGCGCCATCCTTACACCGAAGGGCTGCTGGCGGCCTCGCCGCGGACGGCGGAGGGATCGAGCTACCGCGACGGGCTGCTGCGCGAAATCCGCGGCAGTATCGCCAGTGCGCTCGGCGAGCAGGGCTGCCCGTTCCGGCCGCGTTGCCCGAAGGCTGCGCCCGCCTGCACTCTTGCGCCGCCGCCGGCTGTCGTCGTTCAGCCTGGCCATCTGGCTGCCTGCCCTGTCTTGAACCCTCGGCAGGCGCGCGATGCCGTTGCTTGAGGTCACGGAGCTTGAGACCCATTACCCGACCTCGCGTGGGCTCCTGAAGGCCGTCGATGGGGTCAGCTTCACCGTTTCGGCCGGCGAGAGCGTCGGGCTCGTAGGGGAATCGGGATGCGGCAAGTCCACCCTCGGCAAAGCCATCCTCGGTCTCGCTCCGGTTACGGACGGGGTGGTGCGGTTCGACGGTGAGGAGGTTTCACGTCTTGGCAGCGGTGCGCGAAAGCCGTTCCGGCGACGCATGCAAATGATCTTTCAGGATCCGTTCGGGTCGCTCAATCCGCGCCACAGCATCGGCGAGATCCTGTCCGCGCCGCTTGCAGTCCATGGTGTCGGCAAAGCCGGTGATCGGAAGGATAGGGTTGCGCGCATCCTTGCCCAGGTCGGTCTTCCGGCGGAGAGCATCCACCGCTATCCGCATGAGTTCTCCGGCGGCCAGCGCCAGCGCATCGGCATCGCGCGGGCTCTGATCCTCGATCCCGACCTGGTGATCTGCGACGAACCGGTTTCGGCGCTCGACCTGTCGATCCAGGCCCAAATCATCAATCTGCTTGTGTCCCTGAAAGGCGAGTTCGGACTGAGTTTCCTGTTCATCTCGCACGACCTGTCGGTGGTGCGCTATTTCAGCGACCGCGTGCTCGTGATGTATCTCGGCGTGATCGTCGAAAGCGCGATGGCGAGCCAGCTGTGGTCACGCCCGCTCCATCCCTATACCCGCGCCCTGATCGCCGCGGTTCCCGATCCGGCCCGCAGGCGGCAGGTGGCCCCGCTCGACGGTGATCTGCCGGGACCGCAGGATGTGCCGGCCGGCTGCCGCTTTCATCCGCGCTGCCCGCTCTCCAGCGACCGTTGCCGGGTCGAGGCTCCCCTGCCGCGGACATGGGCACCCGGCCATGACGTGGCCTGCCATCATGCCGATGAGGTGCCGCGGGCATCGGATCAGCCGTAGCTGCGGAAATCGCGCGGCAAGGTGCTCATCAACTCGATGCCGCCAGGCGTGACGAGAATCTGGTCCTCGATGATGAAGCCACCAAGCCCGTCGACGTAGTACGGCGCCTCAACAGCCAGAACCATGCCCGGCTCCGCCACGACATCGCTGTCGGCGGCGATGAATGGCCATTGCTCGCTGAACGGGTCATTGCCCAGACCATGGCCGAAATGACCGCGCCGGTAGCCCGTGACCCCCCTTGCCTGCACGGTATTCAGCATCGTTGCGTGGACATCCCCCAACGGCACGCCCGGCCCGAGCAGGGCAAGACCGGCCTCGAGAGCGGTCAGCAAGGCCGCATGCAGCTCGCGCGCGGCCCTCGGCGGCTGGCCAAGCACAACGGTCCTCGCCATGTCCGACGAGTATCCGTCCATGACCACGCCAACATCGAATTTCAGGATATCGCCCATCTGCGCCGGCCGTCCCGCTCCCCATGGGTCCGGCCCGATGGATATATAGTCCCACACGCTGCCCGGCTGCACGCCGCGCCTCGTGGCCGCATCGCCCACAGCGGCGCCATACACGGCGCCAAGCTCGCGCCGATCTATCCCCGGCCGGATGATGCCGAGCGCCGCGACCAACCCTGCCTCGCTCAGCTCGACGGCTAGGCGCAGCCGCTCGATCTCGGCGCTGGTCTTGACCATGCGCAGCCGGCGGATCGCGTCTGTTCCATCAGCAATGTCGGCGTGGGGCAGCGCCTGCCGTATCCGCACGAGGTCAGCGGCGGGAACAAAGGCGAGATCGAGGCCCAGTCGGGCCCGTTCGAGCCCGCGCGCGGATAGTTGTTCCGCCAGCAGCGAAAAGGCCACCGCCGCATCGAACGTGGACGGCCTCACCACCGCGTCGCCGCCGAAGAGCGCGCCGATGGGCTCACCGGCGCGCTGCGGATCGATCCGCGTGCGATCCACCCAGATCGGATGAAAGGCTAAGTCGACCGCTCCCACCGCGCGGCATGCCCCCTCCATCAGATCCGGCATTACAGCGGCGAGCTGGCTTTCGGGATCGGCGGGTATCAGGGCCGAAGCAGCGCCGGCGCGCCGAAACAAGCCCGCAACACCGGGATTAACCCCGATAGCGTAGGCGACATGTTCGGGCTGGAACAGCACAAGGCCGTCGAGGCCCGCTGCCTTCATCAGGGCTCCAGCCCGTATCCGATCAACTCCGCCTGCCGTCATTGCCCGTGCTTCTCCGAAGACCGAGCCCCTTGTCTAGCGCGCCGCGCCGCGCGCCGCTACGTGCCGGACCACAGGACTTACGCGACGCAACGGAGTGACGCGCCTTCACAGGGGCGTCGCTTGTGTCATTCTGGCCCCGCGCGGCCGCCGCGCTGCATCCTGGAGTCCTCAAAAGCCGACCATGCCCCAGCTTCAACATGCTCCCTTGCCATATGTCGATTTGACAGCCCTCGTGGTGGATCACATCGGCGTGGTGGTCCGCGATCTTGCCACCGAAGTGGCCGCCTGGCGAGGCTGCGGCTTTGCCGTGTCCGACCCGGTCCCGTTGATGGGGGTTGATGGTGAGGGGCAGCCCGTGCCGCTCGGGCAAGCGAGCGCCCATGTCGTGTTCGAGAACGGCTATGTCGAGTTATCGTCTCCTGACCCCGGGAGCGGAAATCATCTGGAGCCCTATCTGGCGCGCGGGGAGGGTGTCCGCATCCTGGTTCTGGCGACCGCCGATGCGGACGCAGCGCGATCGTCAGTGGGCGCGCCGGAGGTGAGATCCGCCTCGCGCAGCGTGGTGATCGACGGGCAGGCGCAGACGGCGCGGTTCCGCTGGTTTCCGCTTCCAGCCGACCTCATGCCCGCCACGCTTTCGGCGGTGGTCGAGCACCTTTCGCCGGACCTTGTGTTCCACCCGTCGCTGGTGGTCCATCCGAACGGGACGCGGCGCCTCGCGCGCATCCTGGCCTCCGGACGGCGCAGTGACCTGCTCGCATGCGACGTTCTGCCGCCCCGGATTGCGGCCGGTCTGCAGCCGCCGCTGCTGGCATTGTGCGGAGGAACCGCAACCCTGAAAATAAATGCCTTCAGTGTTTTGACCGCGACCGGTGCGGAATTGCATTACCGTGTGTGACGTCGTCCGCGACAAGCAGATCCTCGGTCACGCCCAAGGCGGGCACTCAAGGCTCCGCTTGCCGGAGCGTGCCAATTGCCAAGGCATCGGCGCTCATGCTTGATTGAGTCAACGTCAATCTTTTTGATCCCCGATATGATGGTGGAGGCTCCATGCTTCGTAAGCTCGACGTTTTGACGATGGTTCTCGGGGCGTCTATCGGCCTCACTGCCTTGTTATCAATGCCAGTCCAGGCGCAGACCGACCAGCCGCGGGCCGGCGGCACGTTGCGCTTCGTGATGAAGTACGAGCCGGCGACGCTGACCTCGATCAACAACACCTCGACGCCGCTCACCTCCGGCAAGATCTTCGATGGTCTCGTCACCTATGATTTTGACCTCAATCCGAAACCGCAACTGGCAACGTCTTGGACGGTCTCGCCCGACGGGTTGACATACACATTCAAGCTCCGCGAGGGCGTGACCTGGCATGATGGCAAGCCGTTCTCCTCCGCTGATGCTGCGTTTTCGATCCTGCGCCTGAAGCAGGGGCATCCGCGCGGGCGCGCCACCTTTGCCAATGTGACGCAGGCCAACACGCCGGACGCCAACACGCTTGAAATCGTGCTGTCGCAGCCGGCACCCTACCTGATTGTCGCGCTCGGGCCATCGGAATCGCCGATCGTGCCGAAGCATCTTTACGAGGGCGTCGACGTGAGCACGCCACCGGGTGCGCCGCTGCTGATCGGCACCGGGCCTTTCGTGCTGAAGGAGTGGGTGAGGGGCAGTCATGCTGTCCTCGATCGCAACGCCAACTACTGGGACAAGCCGAAGCCCTATCTTGACCGTGTCGTGTTCCGTTTCATGCCGGATGCTGCGGCGCGGGCGGCGGCTTTCGAGGCCGGCGATCTCGATCTGGGTAGCAGCGCGCCGGTTCCGCTGGCGGACCTGCCGCGATTCGAGCGTGACCCGCGGTTTGTGGTTGCGCGTCAGGATTTCGCCTACACCGGCCAGCAGCACCAGATCTTCTTCAATCTCGAGACCGCGGTGCTGAAGGACAAGCGGGTTCGCGAAGCGGTGGCGCATGCGCTTGACCTCAACCGGATCGTCGAGACGGTCTTCTATGGCGCGGCAAAGGTGTCGCCATCGCCGGTCTCGGTGGCGCTCGCCCCGTTCCATGATTCGTCAATCAAGCCCCGCGCCTTCGATCCGGGGCGTTCCGAGCGGCTGCTGGAAGAGGCCGGCCTGCCGAAGAAGGCTGACGGCATGCGCCTGCAACTGAGGCTGCTGATCAACCCATTCATTGATTCGAGGCTGGCGGATTTTGTCCGGCAATCGCTGCGCAGGGTGGGGATCGACGCCGTCATCCAGCCGCGCGAGCTGTCCGCTTACGTCAAGCAGGTTTACGGGGATAGGCAATTTGACATGATCATTGAGTCGCTCTCGAACGTGTTCGATCCGACCGTCGGGGTCCAGCGCGGTTACTGGTCGAGGAATTTCAAGCCAGGCCTGCCGTTCTCGAACTCCGCCCGCTATGAAAGCCCTGAGGCTGACAGGCTGCTTGAGGCCGCGGCGATCGAGGTCGATCCGGCCAAGCGCAAGGCCCTGTTCCGTGATTTCCAGCAGCTCATCCACCGTGACATCCCATCGGTAGACCTGGTCTCACCGCTTGAGGTTGTCATCGCGAACCGACGCTTGCGCAACTATGCCGTCGGGGCCGAGGGCGTCAGCAGCAACTGGGCGGACGCGTATTTTGCCGCCAACTGAACCGGCTGAGGGCCGACGCCGTTTGGCGGCCGCAGCTGTGCCTTCCGGAACAGAGGAAATGGTGGGGGAAGCAGGACTCGAACCTGCGAAGGCTTAGCCAGCGGATTTACAGTCCGCCCCCTTTGCCGCTCGGGACATTCCCCCACTTGGGCGCGCCTTTGCCGGGGCAATCGCGCGCCAACCGGCCATGGACCGGGAGCGGCGCTTTCTATGGGTGCGGAAGGCGACATGTCAACCGGAAGAACCGGGCCGCAGTTGCGTTTCTTGAAGGTTCTGTGCCGAGGCGTGCTCCCGACAGGCCGTCTGGTAAAAGGGTCTTGTGTCTTATATAAGACTTTGGCATAAGGTGTCGTGTCAGGTTTAACGAACGCTGGTGCCAAAGGCGAATGTGTCCGTCAGAGACACTGCGCGGCAAAGGGGGCGACACGTGGCAGCGGTGACAATCCGTAAGGTCCGCAAGGTCTTCGGCAAGGTGGAGGTCATCCACGGCGTCGACCTGACGTTTCGTGATGGCGAATTCGTGGTGTTGGTTGGCCCGTCCGGTTGCGGCAAATCCACCCTCCTGCGCATGATCGCGGGACTTGAATCGGTCACCGATGGCGAGATCGACATTGGTGGGGTGGTGGTCAACGACCTTGCGCCGCGCGACCGCGACATTGCCATGGTGTTCCAGGACTACGCGCTTTATCCGCATAAGAGCGTCTACGACAACATGGGCTTCGGCCTGAAGATGCGCGGCGCTTCGGTGGCCGAGATCGAGGCGCGCGTCAAGGAAGCTGCCGAAGTCCTGCAGATCGGGCATTTGCTCGACCGCCGTCCCGGCCAGCTGTCCGGTGGTCAGCGCCAGCGTGTAGCCATGGGGCGCGCCATCGTCAGGCGTCCGAAAGTGTTCCTCTTCGACGAGCCGCTGTCGAACCTCGACGCGCAACTTCGCGCCGAGGTGCGCATCGAGATCAAGAAGCTGCACCAGCGCTTCGGCACCTCGATTGTCTAC
>JAPLOU010000051.1 GCA_026400535.1 Hyphomicrobiales bacterium | reverse complement strand
GGTCCGTGTCGCCGCCGGCAAATCCAAGGACCGTTTCGGCATGCCGCTGACCATCAAGCTGAGCGGACCGGTGGAAGCCTGGTACAAGGGCTGACGGCGCGGGGCGTGCTCATCAGCCGCGGGCCACGCCGCGCCTTACGTCGCGCCAGAGCAGCGCCGCGACGACGCCCAGCGCGAGGATAAACGTGCTGTGGCGCACGACGAAGGCGGACAGCTCGCCGAAGCGCCAAAGCACGGCCATGTCGAACAGCGGCATGAGCGCGCCGATGCTGAACAGCAGGGCGACCGCGACCAGCTGCCGCCGGAACAGCGCGGCCAGCGCGAAAACGCCGAGCAGCAATGTGCGGCTGCCATCGACCATCACCCAGACCTGGCTTACCGCTTCCTGCGCCGGCAGGCCGAAGCCGGCCGACGTCACGGCTGGAATGAGCACCGCGCGCAACCCGAGTGCAATGAAGGCGACAGCGCAGATGAGGGCGAGAATGACGCCCGGCGCGCGCCAGCAGCGCGGCGATGAATCGGTCACGAGGTCCATGTGATGTCCTTTCCCCTTGAGGCCCGGCACTTGCCTGAGCCGTCCCGGCACAATAGATAACGATCGTTCTCGTTAAAGCTAAAAAGAACGATCGTTACGGATAATTCCATGCGCATGACGCCTGCCCAGAAAACCGCAGCCCGCGCCGCCATCGTCGCTGCCGCCGGCCGCCGCTTCCGCGAAGCGGGGCTGTCAGGCATCGGCATCGACGCTCTGGCCTCGGCAAGCGGGCAGAGCTCGGGCGCCATCTACGCCCACTTCGCCTCCAAGACGGAGGTGTTCGAGGCTGTGATTGCCGGGGGGCTCGAGCGGCTAATCAAGGCCACCCGCCAGATCGAGAGCGCGGCCGCGGCTGACCCGCGCGGCTGGGCCGCCGTGTTCGCCGAACGCTACCTGTCCGCGGCGCATCGCGACGCTGTCGCGGATAGCTGCCTGCTGCCGAGCCTCAGCGTCGATGTCGCCCGATCGAGTGAGGCGACGCGGGTGATGTATGCGAAAGCGTTGGATGAGATAGCCGTGCTTCTTTCAGGGGGCTGCGTGGGCCCGGAGCAAGGCCGGCTCGGGACGGCGCGCGCGCTGCTCGCCCTGGTTGTCGGCGCGATTGTTCTCAGCCGTGCCGCCCTCGGCGGCGCCCGCGACGACATGCTTGCCGACGCCCGCCTCGCAGCTTCGAGGCTGCTCGAACCTTAGCGCCAGACTGCGTCAGCGCCCCTCTCTCCGGACCATGAAAGCCAGCTTCTCGAACAGGCTGACATCCTGCTCGTTCTTGAGCAGCGCCCCATGCAGCGGCGGGATCAGCTTGCGCGGATCCCGCTCGCGCAGGATGTCGGGCCCAACATCCTCCGACACCAGAAGCTTCAGCCAGTCGAGCAGTTCGGATGTCGAGGGCTTCTTCTTTAGCCCGGGCACCTCGCGCACTTCGAAGAACAGCTTCAGCGCCTCCTCCACAAGGCGCTTCTTGATCCCCGGAAAATGCGCCTCGATGATCGCCTGCATGGTCTCGGCGTCGGGAAAGCGGATGTAGTGGAAAAAGCAGCGGCGGAGGAAGGCGTCCGGCAGTTCCTTCTCGTTGTTTGATGTCACGATCACCACCGGTCGCCGCGCCGCCTTGATGGTTTCGCCGGTCTCGTAGACATGGAACTCCATGCGATCGAGTTCGAGCAGAAGGTCGTTCGGGAACTCGATGTCGGCCTTGTCGATCTCGTCGATCAGCAGCACCGGCCGCTGGGGCGCGGTGAAGGCCTCCCAAAGCTTGCCGCGCTTGATGTAGTTGGCGATGTCAGACACGCGCGGGTCGCCGAGCTGGCTGTCGCGCAGGCGGCTGACCGCGTCATACTCGTACAGACCCTGCTGCGCCTTGGTGGTGGACTTCACATGCCAGGTGATCAGCGGCGCGCCCACCGCCTTGGCGATTTCCTCGGCCAGCACGGTTTTGCCGGTGCCCGGCTCGCCCTTGACCAAGAGCGGCCGCTCAAGCGTGATCGCCGCGTTGACCGCGATCTGGAGGTCGTCGGTGGTGATGTAGTCCTTGGTGCCCGAAAAGCGCATTCTGTATCTTTCGTGATCTGAGCGATGTCTAGGTTGGCCACGCGGAGATCGCAAGAACCTGCGATATCGTCATTGCGGGCACTGCCCCCAAAGCGCATTTGTGCAGCGACCGGACGGCGCCGATCGGCTAGTCTGCGGGAAACCCGGAGACCTTATCATGTCGAAAGCCCGCTACTCGAAGGACCGGATCGGCAATCACCTGCTGCATCCCGAAACGATGATGCTGGGTTATGGTTATGACCCGCTATTGTCGGAGGGCGCCGTCAAGCCGCCAGTGTTCCTCACCTCGACCTTCGTGTTCAAATCCGCCGAGGACGGCGAGGAGTTCTTCCACGTGGTGGCGGGCCGCAAGTCCGCGCCCAAGGGCGAGGCGGCGGGTCTGGTCTACTCCCGTTTCAACCACCCCAACTCCGAGATCGTCGAGGACCGCCTTGCCATCTACGAGCAGGCAGAATCGGCGCTGCTCTTCGCCTCCGGCATGGCTGCGATCGCCACGACCATCATGGCCTATGCGCGCCCCAACGACGTGATCCTGCATTCGCAGCCGCTCTATGGCGGGACCGAGACGCTGGTGACCAAGACACTGGCCAACTTCGGTATGGCGGGCGTCGGCTTTGCCGATGGCCTCTCACCGAAGGCTGTGCGGGCAGCTGCGAAGGGCGCACTGGCATTGGCGAAAAAACGCGGGGGCCGCGTTTCCGTGATTATGATCGAAACGCCATCCAACCCTTTGAACACCTTGGTGGATGTGGCCTTGGTTCGCGCGGTTTCCCAAGAACTTGAATCAAGACAGGAAGGCCTTCGCCCGGTCGTCGTCTGCGACAACACGCTGCTTGGCCCGGTCTTCCAGACGCCGCTGAAGCAGGGCGCCGACATTTCGGTCTACTCTCTGACGAAGTATGTCGGCGGTCATTCCGACCTGATCGCAGGCGCCGCCCTCGGGTCCGCCGGGATGATCAGGCCGGTCAAGGCGCTGCGCTCGGCCATCGGCACGCAGCTTGATCCGCACTCGTGCTGGATGCTCGGCCGCTCGCTGGAGACGCTCGGCCTGCGCATGAACCGCGCAGCGGAAAACGCCAGGACCATGGCCGGTTTCCTGCGCGCCCACCCGGTCATCGACAAGGTCCACGATCTCACCGCACTGCCCCCGCGTTCCGCCGCGGCGCGTGTGCACAAGGCCCAAGCAACCGGCCCGGGCTCGACCTTCGCGTTCGACGTCAAGGGCGGCAAGGCGGCAGCCTTCAAGGTGCTCAACAGCCTGACCGTCTTCAAGCTGGCCGTCAGCCTCGGCGGCACCGAATCACTGATGTGCCACCCCGCCACGACCACCCATTCGGGCGTGCCGAAGGAGGTGCGCGACCGCATCGGCGTGTCAGACGCCACCATCCGCGTCTCGATCGGCATCGAGCACATCGACGACCTGATCGCCGATATGACGCAGGCGCTGAAGGAGATTTGAAGGGGGACAGACGAATGCCACCTCCAATCCCCTCTTCAGCAGCCCGTCGAAGGACGCGGGTCGCGGAGTGGATGGCACCATGACGCCTGCACCCTACCCTTGCCGCCAGAATCGTCTACGCTTTCTGAATGGCCACCGCAGTTGATCCCTCATCCTACAAGGAAGTCCTGCTCGTGCTCGGCACGGCAGCTCTTGTCGTTCCGGCCTTCCATCGTCTGAAAATCAGCCCGATCTTCGGATTCATGCTGATGGGAGCGTTGCTTGGCCCCGATGGACTGGCCCGCCTGAAGAATGACCTGCCTGGGTTGGAGTACATCACGGTCAGCGAACGCGAGCAGTTCGAGCATGTCGCTGAACTCGGCGTTGTATTCCTTCTGTTCATGATCGGGCTGGAGCTGTCGTTCGAACGGCTGAAGACCATGCGGAGGCTGGTCTTCGGCATGGGCGCGGCAAAGCTGGTGCTCGCCAGCATCGCCATTGGCGCAGGACTTCTCGCCCTTGGCCGCTCCCCGACCGAGGCACTGGTCGTGGGCGCCTGTCTTGGCCTATCCTCGACAGCGCTGGTGGTGCAGGTTCTGGCAGAGCAGAAGCGGCTGGGCACCATCACGGGCCGCTCATCCTTCGCGATCCTGCTGTTCGAGGACATCGCCGTGGTGCCTCTGCTGGTCCTTGTTAGCGTGCTGGGTGCTGCGGCCGGCAGCAGCCTGATGGGCAGCCTGTCGCTGGCCTCCTTGAAGGCCCTGGCCGCCGTTGCAGCCATCTTTCTCGCCGGACGCTACCTGCTGCGCCCCGTTTTCCGGCGCGTTGCCGCCACCCGCAGCCCCGAGCTCTTCATGGCCGCCTGCCTGCTGGTGATTTTCGGCACCAGCCTGATAACGGCTGTAAGCGGACTGTCCATGGCACTCGGCGCCTTCCTCGCCGGCCTGATCCTCGCCGAAACCGAGTACCGCCGCGAGATCGAGGTCACGATCGAGCCCTTCAAAGGTTTGCTCCTTGGCGTATTCTTCTTCGCCGTGGGGATGTCGCTCGATGTGGGCAAGATCATTGCCCAGCCTCTGGCCATCACCGGCGCGGTACTGGCCCTGCTGATCATCAAGGCGGCGGTCACCTATCCGGTGATGCGCGTCTTCCGCATCAGCCGCCCTGCCGCGCTCGAAGGGGCAGCGCTCCTGTCTCCGGCCGGCGAGTTCGCCTTCGTGGTTCTGGGCCTGGCGGTCGGCCTGCAGGTCATCGCAGCCGATCTGGGCGGCTTCGCGCTGACCGTCGCCTCGCTGTCGCTGGCCATCCTGCCGCTGGTGGCGATGGCCGGGCGGCGCCTGGCGAAGCGCATTGCGCCGCAGGCGGTCCTGCCTGAGGAGGCGCTGGTGCAGCCTGATGGCCATGGTGCGGCCAAGGTCATCGTGGTCGGCTTCGGCCGCGTCGGCCAGCTCGTCGCCTCCATGCTGGATGAGAACAAGGTGCCCTATATTGCGGTCGACACCGATCCGGCTTCGGTGGCCACCGCGCGGCGCGCCGGCAAGCCGGTTTACTATGGCGACGCCTCGCGCCCAGAATTCCTCCAGCGCTGCGGCCTCGATAAGGCCAGCGCCGTGGTCGTGACGATGGACAATCGCGCCGCGGTGGAGAAGGTCTCGACCGTCGTGCGCGGAATGCGCACCGACCTCGTCATCGTCGCCCGCGCCAAGGACCGGGCCCATGCCCGCCTGCTTTATGAGCGCGGCGTCACCGAAGCCGTTCCGGAAGCCTTTGAGGCCAGCCTGCATCTGGCCGAGGCCACGCTGATCAGCGCCGGCGTGCCGCTCGGCCTCGCCATCGCCTCCGTGCATGAGCGCCGCGACCAGTTCCGCGCCGAGTTCCAGACCATCGACCGCGGCGAGGCCCGCACCAGCGTCGCGCGGATCAGGGCGCGGCGCGGGGCGGCAACGCAGCGCGACGGGGTGTGATCGCGGCGCGTCCGCCGTCACTGGTCTGTCAGTCCACTGGACGTGACAGACCTCCCATTCGATCCTAATCTGAGCCGATGTTCCTCACCCTCTTCACCGAGCTGCGTGCAGCAAAAGTCCCGGTCACGCTGCGTGAATTTCTCACGCTGCTCGAGGGCGTCGAAGGCCATGTCGCTCAGTATCGGGTCACTGATTTTTATTATCTCGCCCGCACCTGTCTCATCAAGGACGAGCGTCATCTTGACCGCTTCGACCTGGTTTTCGCCCATGTCTTCAAGGGCATGGACCAGCTATCGGATTCTCTCCAACAGGTTGATTTACCCGCCGAATGGCTGCGCAAGCTGGCGGAGAAGCATCTCACCGATGAAGAAAGGGCGCAGATCGAGGCGCTCGGCTGGGACAAGCTGTTCGAAACCCTGAAACAGCGTCTTGAGGAGCAGAAGGGCCGCCATCAGGGCGGCTCGAAATGGATCGGCACCGCCGGCACCTCCCCCTACGGCGCCTATGGCTACAACCCCGAAGGCGTACGGATCGGGCAAGATGGCAACCGTAGTTTGCGCGCCGTGAAGGTCTGGGACAAGCGCGAGTTCAAGGACTTCGACGACAGCCGCGAGCTCGGCGTGCGTAACATGCGCCTGGCCTTGCGCAAGCTGCGCAGGTTCGCCCGCACCGGCGCTGCCGACGAACTCGACCTTGACGACACCATCAAGTCCACCGCCGAGCACGGCTACCTCGACGTGAAGCTGCGCCCCGAGAGGCGCAATGCGGTGAAGGTGCTGCTGTTCCTCGATGTCGGCGGCTCGATGGACTGGCACATCGAACAGGCGGAAGAGCTGTTTTCAGCCGCACGCGCCGAGTTTAAGCATTTCGAGAACTTCTACTTCCACAACTGCCTGTATGAGCGCGTCTGGCGCGAGAACCGCCGCCGCCACGACAAGATGCTGTCCACCTGGGACATCCTGCGCACCTATTCCGCCGACTACCGCTGCGTCTTCGTCGGTGATGCGGCCATGAGCCCTTACGAGGTCGTGCAGCCCGGAGGCTCGGTCGAGCATTGGAACGAGGAAGCGGGCGAGGTCTGGATGAAGCGGCTCACCGAACACTTCCCCAGATCAGTCTGGCTGAATCCGGTTCCGCAACTGCGCTGGGGCTACACGCACTCCACCGGCCTGATCGGCAAGCTCATGGGCGGGCGCATGTACCCGCTGACGATGGAAGGCCTTGAGCGCGCCATCAAGATCCTGTCGCGCTGACCCCGCAGTGTCGGGGCGCGACCTTGCCACACGCCATTTCTCCCGCTCGTGGCTGTGCTGAAAAGACAACGGTTGGCGATGCGAAGTGGCTCAGCATTCCGATCCGTCAGTTGCATGCGGACTGCCCGGTCTAACCTCCCACGAACAGGGCCAGCCAGATCAGGACCAGCTGCAAAGCCAACCTCGGCCCGTGATAACCTGCAACTGGCCGTCACAATGCCGGCCTAGAAGCCCTGGGCCGCATGGTTGCTGTTGGCTGGCCAGACGCACAGAGCATATAACACCAGCAGCAAACCGGCCGCTGCCCTGAGCGGCGGCAGATGCAGGGCAATGGCGTTCAGCAGCTGCCGTATCCCTGTCAGAAACGCAACCGTTTCGGGCCACGGCATGGCAGCCGGCGTGAGCCTTGCGTGTGCCTCCGGAGCCACCAGATGCGCAAGGCCGGCAACGCCGCAGAGCAGGCTGAGCGTCACCCGCGCAACCTTCGGCGCACCGTCGCCGTCCAGCGCGCCAGACGGGCGTTAGACGTCGCATCGATGGCGCGGATGCTAAACGCAGGCAATGCCGCTGGCGCTGCACCAGGCGCCCGGGTCGCCGCCCGCAACCGCGTTGAACGTGGCCAGCAGGGAACAGGACAAGGCGGCGTGGGAGCATGGCTGACCCTGCGGTCCGGTTGGACACGCCGCAACGACGTGACTGGTGCATCGACAGCCTCAGCGGTCAAACGGTTGCACCGGCCATTCGGTGCCACAGCAGCGCTTGCGCAGGCAAGGCGCCATGGCTTACAGCTCCGGCATGTCCATTCTCCCACCGCTGCTGGTTGACGAAGAAGAGTTCGGCCTGCCCAACTATCGGCAGAAGCCCCGCCCGATCGGGTTTGATCTTTCTTACAAGATCGAGGGCGATGTGCTTGTGATCGATTCCACCCGCAAGATCGACCGCGTTCGCCTCGGCAGCGTCGAGCAGGTGCGTTTCACCTTCAAGCCCGGCACCATCGCCTCTACCGGCTATGTCACCGAGCTTCGCCTCAGCGACGGCAAGACCATCACCATCGGCGACATTTCGTGGCGCTCGATGGTCGAGATTGAGCGCGGCGGGGCTCGCTACATCCGCTTCATCCGCGAGCTGTGCGCCATCATCGCGCGACTGAACCCAAGAGCCCGCTTCGTGTCCGGCAAGCCGCCCGTCATCTGGGCCCTGTTCGCGACGATTGCCACCATTTCGGTCCTGATGATGTCCTACTTCTCCTTCCGCGCCTGGCAGCAGGGTGTTGTCGGCGCCGTGTGGATCGGCGTGGGTCTGGCGGCTGTCGCAGCCTGGCAGATGTGGCCGATGGTCAGGCTCAACCGGCCGCGGGAGCTCGCCTGCGGCGAAATCCCGGACGAACTGATGCCAAAACCGGAGCATTAGCGGTCATCGCACCACAAGCACCGAGCAGACGGCATGGCGCACGATGGTGGTTGCATTGGAGCCGATCAGATAGGTTGCCATGGACGGCCGGTGCGAGCCGACAACGATGACATCTGCTCCCCAGGCCTTGGCCTCATTCAGAACCTCGCCGTAGATCGAACCGAGACGGACCACGTGACTGACCCGGTCGCGCGGCAGCGCCAACTCTGCAGCCACGGTCTTGAGTTGGTCGTCAGCCTCGCCTTTCGCGGCCGTGTCGAAGTCGGCCGGAACATACTCCATGTATGTCACCGGCATCAGGGAGCGGACGGTGATCAGCTTCAGTTCACCGCCGGATACCGAGGCCAGAGCGACCGCCTGATCCAGCGCAGGCCGCGCTACGGAAACATCGCTGAGATCGATCGGAACCAGAATCTTCTTGAACATGGGCAACCTCCTTGAGCACGTCCAATCATGCACCGCTGAGCATGGCAAATCCTTGATCCTGATCAGACGCAGCGTCGTTGCACACGTCGAATGCTGTCCTTCCCGGAGCGCCGATTGACGTCGTGGATGGCTTTGGTCATATGCGCCTGCTGCGCGGTCAGTCCGTTGTTCGCATCCGCCTAGGCTTGCACGATGTCCCCGCCTGCTCTCAAGCTGTTCTCGCGCACCTCGCCCGTCACCTTCCTCATGACGCTGGCCTTCACCAACTGGATCGGGTTCGCCTGCTGGCAGGCATTGATCAACAATTTTGGCAAGGAAGCAGCCGGCTTCACCGGCCTCGACATCGGGATGATGCAGTCGGTGCGCGAGATCCCAGGCTTCATGGCGTTCACGGTCATTGTGCTGTTCCTGTTCCTGCGCGAACAGCTCCTAGCCTACCTTAGCCTGATCCTGCTTGGGGTCGGCATTGCGTTGACGGGTTACTATCCGTCCCTCACCGGCATCCTGGTCACGACATTCATCATGTCGATCGGATTCCACTATTTCGAAACCGCCCAGCAGGCGCTTTCGCTGCAAATCATTCCGAAGGACCAGGCCGCCAAGACGCTCGGCAAGGTCGCCAGCGCCGTCGCGGCGGCCCAGCTTCTCTCCTTTGGCGTGATTGCCCTGTCCTGGAAGCTCTTCCAGCCAAGCTGGCAAACCTTGTTCCTGTGCGCCGGCGGCGCGACCGTCCTGCTTGTGGCGGGCGCATGGGCTTTCTTTCCGCGTGTGCAGGGCACCACGCCGCAGAACAAGGGCCTCGTGCTGCGCAAGCGCTACGGGCTCTATTACGCGCTCACCTTCATGTCCGGCGCGCGGCGGCAGATCTTCATGGCCTTTGGCGGCTTCCTGCTGGTCGAGCGCTTCGGCTATGACCTCTCCGCCATCGCCGTTCTGATGCTGGCGACCTACGCCACCAATGTCGTCGTCGCTCCCACGATCGGTGGGCTGATCGGCAAGCTTGGCGAACGGTTGACGATCCAGATTGAGAACATCTCGCTGATCTGCGTCTTTTTCGGCTATGCGCTGGCGAGCCAGGGCGTTTTCGGTGACTGGGGCGCCTTCGTTGTCGGTAAACTGTTCGTGCTCGACGGCATTTTCGTCACGCTGATCATCGCCCAGAAAACCTATTTCCAGAAGATTGCCGACCCTGCCGACATTGCGCCTACCGCAGCCGTCGCCTTCTCGATCAACCACATCGCCGCCGTCGGCCTGCCGGTGACCTTCGGCGTGCTGTGGACCAAGATCGACCCGTCAGTCGTGTTCTACATCGGCATGGCGATCGCCAGCATCTCGCTGTCTTTGGCCTTTCTGGTGCCGCGCCACCCGAAGCCCGGCCTTGAGACGACACTTGTGCGCAAAGCACAGATCGCGCCCGCCGCGTGAGAAGGAAGGCCTTCGCTGCGCTCACGACTCATGGTCTGGTTTGCCGGTTCTTTCCATTGCTGAGCCACTCCTGGACCCGGAAAATGCGCACAATGTGCCGCGCGTTTTCAAGGCCTTGGAGTACCAGAAAAATGGAATCCAGACATAGCTGCGTGAGCGCGGCGAACGCCTCCTAAAGGCCGAGCCCCTCGTCCCAGTACGGCAGCGGCCCGTAGAGCCCAGCCAGGAAATCCAGAATGGCGCGCACCTTCTGCTCCATGTGCCGGCGGCTCGGATAGACGCCGTGGATGGCGACGCGCTTGCCGCCTGAAAATTCGGGCAGCAGCCTGACAAGCCGCCCATCCTTCAGTTCGGGCCCGACATCCCAGGTCGAGCGCAAGGCAACGCCGAGGCCGGCCAGCAGCGTCTCGCGCACCACTTCACTGGAGTTGGTCCGCAGCGGACCACTGATCCGCACCGTCGCCGCCCCCCTCGGCCCATCGAGACGCCATTGATCGGCATTGTGCGCGATCAGCGTGTGCTGCTGCAGTTCGTCCAGCGTCCGCGGTTCACCCCTGGCAGCCACATAGGCCGGCGTGGCGCACAACACCCGGTGGTTGGCGGCGAGCCGCCGCGCCACCAGGCTGGAATCCTGCAGGTCGGCGATCCTGACAGCGAGATCGAAGCTTTCGCCGACGATGTCGACGAACGCATCGCTTAGCACCAGATCGACCGTCACGAGCGGGTTCTGGTCGAGGAATGTCTTGAGATGCGGCGCGATGTGCAGCCGCCCGAACGATGTCGGGGCCGAAACACGCAGGACACCCCGAGCCGTTGCGGCGCCAGACGCCATCCAGGCTTCGGCCTCCTCGACGCTCGACAGGATCGAGATCACGCGCTCATAGAACCCCTGCCCCGCTTCCGTCAGTGACAGCTGCCGCGTCGTGCGCTGCAGGAGGCGAACGCCGAGCCGCTCCTCGAGGCGGCGAATGCGCTTGGAAATCACGGCTGGCGAAAGCTTCAGCTCCCGCCCCGCAGCCGACATCGAACGCGCCGTGACCACGCGAGCGAAGACATCAAGATCGCCAAGCCGGTCCATCTGTATCCATCCCTGCCTCCGCACGCATGCCCATGCCCTTGATCACGGGTCTCGAGAATGACGGGATCAAAGGGTGGCTGGATCTCGATCTTTTCTAATTCGGAAACAATGATCGGCTTTCTGTCGCTTTTCAAGTGCTGCTGGAATGGGCTAGCTAGACATCAAGGACGGGTGGGTTCAATCATCTGCGCGTGAACAGGGAGCTTCGCCGATGTCAGCCATCGCCTTTCCAGTGCCGGATGCCGCGATCATGGCACGCCGGCCCGCCATCCTGGCCGGCCTTGCCAAGCTGGTTGCGCCCGAAGCCCTGATCACGCATGAGGACGAACTCCGCCCTTATGAAAGCGATGCGCTGACGGCATTCCGGAAGCTGCCGCTGGCCGTGGCGCTGCCTTCGACCACCGAGGAAGTGGCCGCTGTGATGCGCTTTTGCAGCCAGGCGGGTGTTCCTGTCGTTCCGCGCGGCTCCGGCACCTCGCTCGTTGGCGGAGCGACCCCGCAGGAGGATGCCGTCGTGATCGGCGTATCCAAGATGAACAGGATCATCGAGATCGATTACGCCAACCGCACGGCGAAGGTGCAGGCTGGCGTGACCAATCTCGCGATCACGGCGGCCGTGATGGCGGGCGGGTTCTTTTATGCGCCCGACCCTTCGTCGCAGTTGGCCTGCTCCATCGGCGGCAACATCGCGATGAACTCCGGCGGTGCGCACTGCCTGAAATATGGCGTCACCACCAACAATGTTCTCGGCCTGAAGATGGTGCTGCTCAACGGCGAGATCATCGAGATCGGCGGCGACCACCTCGATTCAGCCGGCTATGACCTGCTCGGCCTCATGATCGGGTCGGAAGGTCAGCTCGGCATCGTCACCGAGGCAACGGTGCGCATCCTGCGCGCAGCGGAAGGCGCGCGGCCGGTGCTGTTCGGTTTTCCGAAGCCTGAACTGGCTGGCGCGGCGGTGGCCGCGATCATCGGGGCGGGGATCATTCCCGTGGCGATGGAATACATGGACAAGATGGCCATCGCGATTTGTGAGGATTTCGCCCATGCGGGCTATCCGATGGATGCCGAAGCGTTGCTGATCATCGAGGTCGAGGGCTCCGAGCAGGAGATGGACGACCAGCTCGTGCGCATCATCGAGATTGCGAGGAAGCATGGCGTCACCACCATCAAGGAAAGCAAATCCGCGATGGAAACCGCAGCAATCTGGAAGGGCCGCAAATCCGCCTTTGGCGCCACCGGAAAGATCGCCGACTATATCTGCATGGACGGCACGATCCCGACAGGCCGTCTGCCCGAGGTTCTGACCAAGATCGACGAGCTGGTGAAACATTATGGCCTGCGCGTCGCCAATGTCTTCCACGCCGGCGACGGCAACCTGCATCCGCTTGTGCTCTACAACATCAACGATCCGGTCGAGCGCCAGAAGGCAGAGGATTGCGGCCTTGACATCCTTCGCCTCTGCGTCGAGGTCGGCGGCTGCCTAACGGGCGAGCACGGCGTCGGTGTCGAGAAACGCGACCTGATGCCGGTACAGTTTGCCAAATGCGATCTCGACCAGCAGATGCGCGTGCGCGCCGTGTTCGATCCGAAATGGCTGCTCAACCCGGCCAAGGTCTTCCCACTAGAAGGCAGGATCGCGGCGTGACCCTCTTCACCCCGAGAACCGAGGCCGAGGCAGCACAGATCATCGCTGATCTGGCGCTCACAAAACAAACCGTTACAATCCAGGGCGGCGCGACGCGCGCAGGCATCGGCCGTCCGAACCAGACCGAGGCCACCATCTCCACCGTGCGCCTGACCGGCGTCACGCTTCATGAACCTGCTGAACTGGTGATCTCGGCGCGCGGCGGCGCCACCGTTTCCGAAGTCGAGGCAACGCTGGCTGCGAAGAACCAGATGCTGCCCTTCGAGCCGACGGATCACCGGACGCTGTTTGGCACCAGGGGCGAGCCCAGCATCGGCGGCGTGGTGGCGGGCAATCATTCCGGCCCGCGCCGCATCCAGGCCGGCGCCTGCCGCGACAGCCTGATCGGCGTGCGCATCGTCAACGGGCGCGGCGAGGCCATCAAGTCCGGAGGCCGTGTGATGAAGAACGTGACCGGGCTCGATCTGGCCAAGCTGGTCACCGGCTCCTGGGGCACGCTCGGCCTGCTTACCGAGGTCACCTTCAAGGTACTGCCCCGTCCCGAGCGAACTGTGACGCTGCTGCTCAAGGGCCTGTCGGACGAACGCGCTGTCGCCGCCCTGTCCGCGGCGCTTGGCTCGCCCTTTGAGCCCAGCGCAGCGGCGCACCTGCCAGCCGGGCTCGGCAAGCCGCTGGCGCGCACGATTCTGCGGCTCGAAGGCTTCAGCATCTCGCTGGACTACCGCATGGGCGCGTTCCGCAGGCTGCTCGCATCCTATGGCGAGCTCACGCTGCTGGAAGGCGAGGACTCGTCCCGGCTGTGGCGCGGCGTGCGCGATTGTGAATTCCTCGCCGAGCCGATGGACGCCGCTATCTGGCGCATTTCGACCGCGCCGACCCGCGCCCCAGCCATGGTCGCCACCATCACAGCCGCCGTGCCCGGCGCGCGCTGGTTCTACGATTGGGGCGGCGGGCTCATCTGGCTTGCCATGCCGGCAACTGGCGACGCAGCCTCCGCCACGGTGCGCGCCGCTGTCGCCAGCGGGGGGGGGCACGCCACCTTGATCCGAGCACCGCGCGACCTGCGTGCCAGCCTCGACGTGTTCCAGCCGCTCGGCCCGCTTCAGATGGTGACCGCCGGCATCAAGACCGGTTTCGATCCGTCCGGCATTTTCGAGCCTGGCCGGATGTATGCGGGGATGTGAGCTGATGCAAACCAACTTCACACCCGAGCAGCTCGCCTCCGATCCGCGCATGCCGTCATCGGAGAAGATCCTGCGCACATGCGTGCATTGCGGCTTCTGCACGGCCACCTGCCCGACCTACCTTCTGCTCGGCGACGAACTCGACTCACCCCGCGGGCGCATTTATCTGATCAAGGACATGCTGGAGAACGGCAAGCCGGCGACGCCAGAGGTGGTGAAGCATGTCGACCGCTGCCTGAGCTGCCTTGCCTGCATGACCACCTGCCCGTCTGGCGTCCACTACATGCACCTCGTCGACCATGCCCGCGCCCATATCGAGGAAACCTACACCCGCAGCTGGCATGACCGGCTGATGCGCACCTTGCTGGGCGCGATCCTGCCCTACCCCAACCGCTTCCGCCTCGCCATTCTTGGCGCGATGATCGCCAGACCTTTCAAGGGCTTGCTCGGCCTGATTCCAGCTTTTGGTCCGCGACTTGGTTCACTGTTGCAGCTCGCCCCAGCGCAGGTGCCGCCGCGCTCAGCCGCCGTTCCCGGGCGCTCCTTCCCGGTCAAAATGCGGCGGAAGCGGGTCGCGATGCTCACGGGTTGCGCCCAGCCCGTGCTCAACCCGATGATCAACGACGCCGCCATCCGGCTTCTGAACCGGCATGATGTCGAGGTCGTCCTGCCCAAGGGCGAAGGCTGTTGCGGCGCGCTGGTCCACCACATGGGCCAGGAGCACGCCGGCCATATTGCGGCGAAACGCAACATCGACGCGTGGATGGCTGAAATCGAAGGCGAAGGCCTCGACGCGATCATCATCACCGCCTCGGGCTGCGGCACGACGATCAAGGATTACGGCTTCATGCTGCGTGACGACGACGCCTATGCCGGGAAGGCGGCACGGGTCTCATCGCTGGCGATGGACATCAGCGAATTCCTCGAAACCCTAGAGCTGAAACCGGTTCGGGCGATCGGCCTGACGGTCGCCTACCACTCCGCCTGCTCGATGCAGCATGGCCAGAAACTGAAGGACGGCCCGAAGAAGCTGCTGACCGGCACCGGCTTCAAGGTCAGGGAAGTGCCTGAAGGCCACATCTGCTGCGGCTCGGCGGGGGTTTACAACATCCTCCAGCCCGAGATCGCCGGGCAATTGCGCGAGCGCAAGGTCGGCAACATCCTGCAGACGCGGCCTGACATCGTCGCCACCGGCAACATCGGCTGCATGACCCAGATCGGCAAGGGCTTTGCCGATGGTGGCCACGCGGTCCCGGTGGTGCACACGGCGGAGCTGATCGACTGGGCCACGGGCGGGCCGATGCCGAGCGTCTTGGAGGAGGCCGGCTTTGCCGACGTTCCGGTGACCGGCCCCGTCGCGCGGCGCAACATACGGCTCGCGGCCGAGTAGGAAGCCGGTTCCGCCCGGCTGGCGCATGCGCGCCTTGCATGGCCGCGGCTTTCCTGCCGGGCGGTCTCGTGGTCTAAGACAGTCCCTCACGCTGGTCACGGTCCCTTGTCGCCACTCTACGGCATCTCCCTGAAGCTGATCTCCGGCCTTGCATTCACCTGCATGTCGGCCTTGATCAAGGCTATGAGCGTGAGCTACCCGATCGGGCAACTGGTGTTCTTCCGCTCCTCCATGGCGCTTATCCCATTGCTGATCTGGCTCGCCTATCTGCGCAATCTGTCGGACGCCATCACCACGAAGCGCCCGCTGAACCACCTCAAGCGCGGCATCATCGGTTCGACCGGCATGTTCTGCGGCTTTGCCGCCCTGAGCTATATCCCGCTGCCTGATGCCGTGGCGATCAGCTACGCCACGCCCCTGCTCGTGGTCGTGCTGGCGGCACTGGTGCTTGGCGAGACGGTGCGCATCTACCGTTGGTCCGCTGTTGCCATCGGCATCATCGGGGTGGCACTGATGCTCTCGCCGCACCTGTCCCCGTCCCGGCTTGCCGAGATGACGCAAGGCGGGCCCGCGATCGGGGCCATGTTCGCGCTGTCCGGCGCCCTTTGTTCCGCGGCGGCCACGATTGAGGTCCGCAAACTGACCGAAACCGAGACCACGGGCGCCATCGTATTCTATTTCATGATGCTGACGGCGCTTCTCGGCCTCACCACGATCCTGCTGGGCTGGGCCATGCCGCAGACGCTGCTCGACTGGGGAGCGCTGATCGCGATCGGCATCCTCGGCGGAATCGGGCAAATCATGATGACCCAGAGTTACCGCTACGCCGACGCCTCGCTGATCGCACCGTTCGAGTATACACAGATGATCTGGGCCGTGGCGCTGGGCTGGTTCGTGTTCGGCGACTTCCCCGCAAGGATCGTTCTTTTCGGCGCCGGCATCGTCATCGCCGCAGGCCTCTTCGTACTGTTCCGCGAACAGCAACTCGGCCTGCTCAAAGCCAAAGTCCGCGAAGCGGCGCCGACCCTGTCAAAATGACGGAAGGGTTCTCGTTCAGAAACTGGCCGGCTGGCGCCAAGCGAACGCTGGCCGTGCTGTCGGTGACAATGATCATCGCCTGGGGCACGCTGTTCTACGGCGTCACGCTGATCGGCCCTCGCATCATGGCCGAGACGGGCTGGAGCAAGACGCTCATCTTCGGGGCCTTCTCCCTCGCCATGCTGACCTCGGGGCTGATCGCCCCGCGCATCGGCGGGCTGATTGATCGCTCCGGCGGCCGCCATGTCATGGCCATCGGCTCTGTGGTCGGCGGCGTTGGCTATGCCATGCTGGCCTATGCAGCCAACCCTGTCATGCTTTATCTCGCCTATGCCATCATCGGGCTCGGCATGGCCGGGAGCCTTTACGATCCGGCCTTCGCCTCGCTGGCCCGCATTGCTGGTCAGAAGGCGCGCACCGCCATCACCCTGCTCACCCTTGGCGGCGGGTTGGCCTCCACTGTGTTCTGGCCCCTTGGTCTGTGGCTGTTGTCATTCATGGACTGGCGCGGCCTTTGCCTTGTCTATGCCGCCCTGAACGGTGTCGTCTGCGCCGCGCTCCACCTTGGCGGCATCAGCGGCGAAAAGGCAGCCCTCACCCCGTCAGGCGTTCCAGAGAGGACCGCCGACCAGCACGGCTCCTCCGATCCGGTCCTGCGTGGCAAGATCGTCGCGCTGCTGGCGCTCGTCTTCATGGCGCATGGGTTGGTCAGCAACGGCATGTCCGTTCACATCACCACCCTGCTTGCGGCGCTGGGGCTGAGCGAGGCTCAGGCCGTCAGCGTCGCCACCCTGATCGGCCCTTCGCAGTCGGCAGGGCGGCTGATCGAACTGGCCCTCGGCGGGACCTACCCCGTGATGCGACTGGGCTATGTCGCGACGGGCACCCTGCCTTTTGCCTTCGCGGCGCTGGCAGTGGCCGGCGCGACGCTGGCGGGCATGGTCGCCTTTGCCGTGCTTTACGGCATTTCCAACGGCCTCGTCACGATTGCCCGCGGCGTGATCGTGCTGGGCCTGCTCGGACGCGAAAACTACGGCCGCACGCTTGGCGCGATCGCCATGCCGACCCTCGCGGCAAAATCCCTTGCGCCCATGGCGTTCGCGGTGCTCATCGACCTGGCCGGGGCGGGCGTTGCGCTCGGTGTCATGGCGGCCTGCGGTCTTGTGGCACTGGGCGGCATGATCGCCCTCGGCCTTCTGGTCAGTCGGCGCCCCATCTGATCCGAAATGCGGCAGGCCACCCTTGCGCCGGTGACCCAAGCCATGCATGGTCCAGTCCGGAATTACAAACAATTGTCCGCTTTGCCGGACAAGCCGGCAGGCAGCGGATCGGGCGACATGGGCATCGAGATCAAGGACAAGCCGCGGGAGCTGGAAAGCGGCGCGCAGATCATCTCGGGCAATCTGGGAAAGACCATCCAGCGGCTGCGCAAGGCCTACAACCTGTCGCTCTCCGAGTTGGCCGAACAATCCGGTGTTGCCAAATCCATCATCAGCCAGATCGAGCGCAACGAAACAAACCCGACGCTCGCAACGATCTGGCGGCTATCGCAGGCGCTCGATGTCTCCATCGAGCGCGTCCTGTCGGATGCGGAGGAAGAGGCCTTCATCGAGAAATCGACCAAGGCGGACACCCCTATCCTCGTGTCGGAAGACGGCAAGATGCGGCTGGCCATCGTCGGCTGGATCAAGACGGTGGAATGGCTGCAATGGTATGCCGTCACATCCGAACCGGGCGGTCAGCTTGAATCAGAAGGCCACCAGCGCGGATCGGTCGAGTGCCTGTCGGTCTCATCCGGCGAGTTCGAAGTCGAGGTCTCAGGCGTGACGCAGCGCGCCAGGGCCGGCGAGACCCTGCGTTACCGCTGCGACCGCCCCCATACCGTGCGCTGCATCGGCAACCAGCCGGGCGAAGCGAGCATGGTATGCATTCTCAAGGCTGCCGTGATGGAGTGAAGACACAGTCTGGATGCCATCCCTCGACAGTCTCAGGAGGAGGATCGTAGATGTTGCAACGCCACAATCCTCATCCTGAGCCTGTCGAAGGATGGGTTCCAGCCCACAACACCCTCGACCGCATCATGCCCCGCGACATCGCTCGCTGACCTGACGATTTCCTCGCACGGACCGTTCCCATGCCCACCATCACCTGCATCGAAGACCTTCGCATCCTTGCCAAGTCGCGCGTGCCGCGCATGTTCTACGACTACGCCGATTCAGGCTCGTGGACGGAGAGCACCTACCGCGCCAACACCACCGATTTCGAGAAGATAAGGCTGCGCCAGCGCGTGGCGATCAACATGGAAGGGCGTTCCACCGCCACGACCATGATCGGCGAGACGGTCACGATGCCGGTGGCCTGCGCACCAACCGGCTTGACCGGCATGCAGCACGCCGACGGCGAGATTCTGGCGGCCAAGGCGTGCGAGGCCTTCGGGGTACCGTTCACGCTCTCGACCATGAGCATCTGCTCGATCGAAGATGTGGCTGGGGAAACCAAGAAGCCGTTCTGGTTTCAGCTCTATGTGATGCGCGACTGGGATTTCACAAAGAACCTGATCGAAAGGGCCAAGGCCGTCGGCTGCTCGGCACTGGTGGTGACCGTTGATCTGCAGATTCTGGGCCAGCGTCACAAGGACATCAAGAACGGTCTGTCGGCCCCGCCCAAGCCGACCATTGCCAACATGATCAACCTGGCCACCAAACCGCGCTGGTGCATGGGCATGCTCGGAACGCAGCGGCGCACCTTCCGCAACATTGTCGGGCATGCCAAGGGAGTCTCAAACATGAGCTCGCTGTCGAGTTGGACGGCGGAGCAGTTCGATCCGCGCCTGTCCTGGGCCGATATCGAGCGCATCAAGCAGATGTGGGGTGGCAAGCTGATCGTCAAGGGCATCCTTGACCCCGAAGATGCAGAGATCGCCGTCAAGATGGGCTGCGACGCGATCATCGTCTCGAACCATGGCGGCCGACAGCTTGATGGCGCGATGTCGTCGATTGCCGCCCTTCAGCCGATCCTCGACAAGGTCGGCGACAGGATCGAGGTGCATTTCGACGGCGGCATCCGCTCAGGGCAGGATGTACTGAAGGCCATCGCGCTTGGGGCGAAGGGTACGTACATCGGCCGCGCCTTTCTCTACGGCCTCGGCGCGATGGGTGGTGACGGCGTCACCAAGGCGCTCCAGATCATCCACAAGGAGCTCGACCTCACCATGGCCTTCTGCGGCCGCCGCAACCTTGCCGATGTGGGCCGCGATATCCTGATCATGCCTGAGCGGATGTGACCGGCCCGACAATCTGAAGGAGTGCGGACTGCGTAGGTATCCGGCAGGCTTAAGACGCTTTTGCGGGGACAGGGAATGACAGGTTCGGCGGCAGTACCCGTTTACGGCGACCACCCGGCGCGCGCCGCGCTGCTCGGTGAATTGCATGCGCGGCCCTTCGCCACGATGGACACGCCGCGCCGCGTGCTTCACTTCGCCTATACGACCGATGCTGGCCAGGCCGCCTCGGCGGTGGATGCGCTCGCGGCCTTCTGTTCGCAGCGCAGCCTGCCGGCGCCAGCTGCGAATGCGCGCCATCATCGGGTGAATGTGCAGGGCGCGATCCTGCGCTTTGAACGGCACAGCGAGTTTTGCACCTACAGCTGGGAATTTGACGCAACAGCAGGGGCGGATGACCAGCCCTTCAGGCCAGCCGCCCGCGATTTCGCGCGGCTCATGAACCAGCTCCCCCAGCCCGGCCCGACCATGGTGCAGATTGACCTGCACCTGCTGAAGGCAGCCAAGGTGGCCGACAGCCTGGAGACAATTTTCGGGGTTCCCAGTCTGGCTGCCTCGCGGGTGGAGGACAACGCCGCGACGCTGGCAACCGATTTTCGCGCAGATCCAGACGGCTATGTGAAGCTCCTGATCATCGATGAAGGGCTGACTACGGCAAAGGCAGGCGCTCTGGTGCAACGCGCGCTCGAAATCGAGACCTACCGCACCTTTGCCCTGTTGGGCCTGCCGGAGGCACAGGCGCTGTCGCCTTCGATCCGCAAGATCGAGCTGCAATTGCCCTGGCTGATGCAGCAGATGCAGGCGACCGAAGGGTTCGAGGCGAACCGCAAGCTCCTGTCGCGCCTGACCGAATTGGCGGGGGAGTTGGAAGGCGGCGCGGCAGCATCCCTGTTCCGCTTCGGCGCGACGCGGGCCTATGACGAACTTGTCCGACTCCGGCTCGATGCCATCGGAGAGCGGGCCGTGCCCGGGCAGACCACGCTATCAGGTTTCCTGTCGCGCCGGCTGGCCCCGGCGATCCGCACCTGCGTCTCCACCGAGGAGCGGCAGGCCAACCTGTCCCGCAAGCTCGCCCGAGCCGCCCAGTTGCTGCGCACCCGTGTCGACATCGACCTTGAAAGCCAGAACCAGGAGTTGCTGCGCGCCATGAACGAGCGCGCGCAAGTGCAACTGCGCCTGCAGCAAACGGTGGAAGGCCTGTCGGTCGCTGCCGTGAGCTACTATGTGCTCGGCTTGCTGGGCTATCTGTTCAAGGCGTGGAACGACGCAGGCGGAGGGCCGGACCCGGTCATCTCGACCGCCCTTGCCCTCCCCCTTGTCGTCATAGGCGTCGCCCTGGCCGTCCGCAGGGTGCGGCGCGGCCATTTCGAAAAGAAAAGCTGACTCTCTCAGAACGCCGAGCGGAACCAGCCGCCGTCGATCAGGATGTTCTGCCCCGTGATGTAGCCCGCCTGCTGCGAGCACAGGAAGGCGCAGACCTCGCCGAACTCTTCCGGTGTGCCAAATCGCCCGGCGGGAACGGTGGACATGCGGGTCTTGGCCATCTCTTCAACGGTCTTGCCCTGCGCGTCAGCCTGCTTCTTGGTCGTGCCGCGCAGCCGGTCGGTGTCGAACATGCCGGGCTGAACACTGTTGATCGTGACATTCGCATGGGCCACTTCCCGGCAGACGCCGGCCAGGAACGAGGTCAGGCCCGCGCGCGCGCCAGACGACAGGTCAAGGCCCGTGATCGGCGTCACCACGCTCGCCGAAGTGATGTTGACGATGCGCCCGAAGCGGCGTGCGATCATGCCGTCCACAACCCGCTGGATCAGTTCGATCGGCGTCACCATGTTCTGGACAACTCCGTCCAGCATGGCGGCGCGGTCGATTTCGCGAAAGCCCTTGGGCGGCGGTCCGCCATTGTTGTTGATCAGGATGTCGGCTTGCGGAGCCGCCGCGATCAGCGCGTCCTGCCCCTCGCGCGTGCCGACGTCGGCCACCACTGTGGTGACGTTGACACCGGTCGCGGCGCGGATTTCACCGGCGGTTCTGTCCAGCACCGCAGCATCGCGCCCGTTCAGCACCAGGGCGCACCCCGCCCGCGCCAGCGAGAAGGCTGCTCCCCGGCCAAGACCACGGCTCGATGCGCAAACAATGGCCGTGCGGCCCGTCAATCCAAGATCCATCCAACAACTCCCCATAAAGACCGTGATGTCATGCGGCATGCATCGCCACGGCGCCAGCGCAAAATCGTACGGGAACCTGCGCGCCAGCGGCAGGCCGCTCAGCCGTAGATCAACGCCTTCGCGGTCGTGGGAAGGGCATCGATCTGCGCCAGTGACATCGCGGCACCGGAGGGCTCGGCCTTGGAAGGCGCAGGCTTCGCCGGAGGGGCATCCTCCTTGGCAGGCGGGTCGGCTTCCGGCTCGCGTTCGATCTCAAGATTCTCGGTGTCGTCGATCACCACTTGGAGGTCTTCGAACGCCATGATGTCTTCGGTGAAGTTCTCAGGCATGTCGGCCGAGAGCGCGGCCAAAGCCACCGCTGCAGCGGGATCATGCGCCGCGTCGGGCTCGTCCACAACCGGAGCAAAGTCGATGTCGTCGCCCGCATGCGGATCCTCAGCGCTTAAGGTCGGATCCGGGCCGTCATGGAAGGCGGGTTCGGCTTGCACGAGCGCCCCGGCTGCAGCTTGCCTGCCTCCGGACTGCGGATCGACGATCACCACGTCGATGTCCTGCTGTGTCAGGTCGGCTGGCCCCGCAAAGCGCGCGCCGGAGACGGTGGACTCATGACCATCCTGGGACATCAGCCCCGGGGCCGTTACGGAGTGTCCTTCCGGCCCTGCCCACAAACCAACCAGCGCGTTGATCCGCTCTTCAAGAAAGCGCAGCGTCCTGACCACTTTCTGCGTCCGCTGGGCTGTCAGGTCCTGGAAGCCGCAGGCGGTATAGATCTCGGTGGCAAGATGATCGATCTTGTCGCAGACGGCCTCATCAATCTGCCGTTCGCGCAGATGCCAGGCGATTTCCTGGATGCTTTCAGCGGCCGCCAGAATGTCGGACGTGGCGTTTTCGATCGTCTTCACAATCGCATCGAGCGCGCTGGTGGCATCGCCGAGCCGCACGCCTTCGGCACCGGAGACGTCGGATGTCTCCAGTTCGAGCATCAGGCCTGAGACTGATTTCGCCATTTCGACAAGGTCGGAGCGGACCCGGTCGACCTGCGCGAAGGCGTCTTCGCCGCTGACCGTCCGTTCCAGACGGCTGATGGCCGAGAGCAACATTGTGGTGTCGGCATGCCGGTTGCGCGCAGCGAACTCGCGCAAGAACCAGCGCCCCCTGGCCGTTTCCATCACAGCCAGTTCGATGGCGTTGTAGTCAGCCTCCGACACCGCCGGGAGTGAACTTGGATCGTTGGTCATCTGTCGCCATGCCTGGAGCACATGTTTGCCGAACCGAATCGCCACTGGCGCGCACGTACTTCGAAAATTACTAACATGTTCAAGGTAAACAAAATCTCCATGTCGGATGAACCTGCATCGGCCACGGCGCCGCCTTCCGGGCCCCTTTCGCAGCGCAGCGTCATGCTACGCCTCAGCGCGCTGCAGGCCGCCAATTTCGCAGGAATCGGCATCTATATGCCGTTCATGCCGGCCTGGCTGTTATCGCAGGGTCTGAGCGAGCAGCAGATCGGCTTCACGCTGGCGATGGGCATGATTGTCCGGATGCTCGCAACCCAGCCGATCGCGTCGCTTGGCGACCGGCCCTGGGGCGCAGCGCGAGTGCTGGTGCTGCTCCAGGTGCTGTGCGCGGGGGCCTATCTTGGCTTGACGAGGCTGCCGTCGGTGGAGGCAGTGATGGCCGCAATGGCGTGCATCGCGGTGTTAACAGCTGGCGTAATTCCGCTCGGCGACCACCTCACCGTGGCAGGAGTGAAACGCCAGCCGCAGCTCAATTTCGCGCGCATGCGCCTCTGGGGCTCGGTTTCGTTCCTGGTCATGAGCGTGCTGGCCGGCGTGATGGTGTCGCGCCTGGGCATTGGCACGCTGCCCTATGCGCTCAGCGCGTGCTGTCTCGTGGCGGCGGCCACCGCGGCGCTCGCGCCGGAGGAGCGGATGCCCCGCGCCGTGACATGGGCGGACAGGACCCCGGAAGCCATCGACCCGCAGCGCCGCGTTTTGTTGTGGCTGGTGATCATCGCTTCGGCTCTGATCAACGCCAGCCATGCCATGCTGTACGGCTTTGCGACCCTGCACTGGCGCGGGCTCGGGATCGACGACAGCACCATCGGCGTGCTTTGGGCCGTCAGCGTGGTGTCCGAGATCGGGATGCTCTGGTGGTTCGGGCGCGGTGCCTCGGCCAGCTTCCGCAATGCCGCGCTGTTCCTCGGCGTCTCCGGTATCGGGGCGGTGCTTCGCTTTGCCGCCATGCCCTTTGCCGTCAGTCTGCCGGCGATCATGGCCGTGCAGGCTCTCCATGCGGTGAGTTTCGGGGCACAACTGCTCGGCGTGATGGCCATTCTCGCCATTTTATCGCCTGGTGGCCGCGGCGCGTCGATCCAGGGGCGTTTGTCGGCGGTCAATGCCTGCCTGATGGGCGCGGCCACCCTGCTATCGGGCGTGCTGTATGCACGGTTTGGCGCAATCGGCTTCCTGGCGATGCTGCCGATCGCCATGGCTGGCCTCGCGATCCTCGTGGCGGCGGCACTTCACGCGCGGCGTGTTTTGCTCGACACGGATGCAGGAGGCGCGCTAGTTCTGGATACGGACGCGCGCCGTGCCAACGTCCGTCTTGAGCCGGAGCCATGACAACAACGCTGTCAAATCCTGCCTTCGAGATCACCTTTGCACAGGACCAAGCGACGATCATCCTGACCGGCGAGTGGACTCTCGATCACGGCCGCCGCCTTGAGATCATCATGGGGGAATTGCTGGTGGGTCTGGGCGAGGTCCGCAAGGCGTCGCTTGATCTCAAGCGCCTTGACCGCCTCGACACCCTTGGCGCACTGGTGATCGATCAGATCAGCCATCGGCTGGGCAGCGACGGGGTCAAGGTCGAGATGCCGGACGCATCGGACCGGCACCTGGCGCTGATCGGCGCCGTCCGGCACCGCAACGAGCCGATGGTTTCGCCCCGGCGCTCGCGGTTGGTTGAACTGCTCGCCGATGTCGGGCAGACGGTGGTTCATGCCGGACAGGATCTGGTGCGCGGCATCAGTTTCATCGGAGAAGTCGTGGTCGCGATCGGGCGGGTCATGCTGCGTCCGGCCTCGTTCCGCTGGGCGTCTCTGGTCACTCAGCTTGAACTGATCGCCTTTCGCGGCGCTCCGATTATCATCCTGATCACGTTCCTGGTGGGCTGCATCGTCGCCCAGCAGGGGATCTTCCAGCTCCGCCGCTTCGGTGCGACAGCATTCGTGGTGGACCTCGTCGGAATCATCACCTTGCGTGAACTTGCGCTCCTGCTTTGCGCCATCATGGTTGCAGGCCGCTCAGGCTCGGCTTTCACCGCGGAAATCGGCTCTATGAAGATGCGGGAGGAGATCGACGCCCTGCGCGTTATGGGGCTCAATCCGGTCGACGTGCTGGTGGTACCGCGGATCCTGGCGCTGATCATCGCCATGCCAATCCTGAGTTTCCTCGCCTCCTTGGCCGGCCTGTTCGGTGCCGGCCTCGTCTCGTGGATATACGGCGGCATTGCGCCCGAAACCTTTCTGTCGCGTCTTCAGAGCGTCATCAATCACCGGCATTTCTCGGTCGGCCTGATCAAGGCGCCGTTCATGGCTGTCGTCATCGGCGCCATCGCCTGTATTGAGGGCTTGAACGTGAAGGGTTCGGCTGAGTCGCTGGGTCAGCAGGTCACGGCATCCGTGGTCAAGTCGATCTTCATGGTCATTGTGCTTGACGGACTGTTTGCCATGTTCTTTGCCTCGATCCGGTTTTGACCGTGATGGACGCCTCGCCCCAAGCCGATCAGGACCTGATCATCAAGGTGCGCAACCTGGTCGTGGCCTTTGGCGACAAGACCATCCTCGACCGCCTGTCACTGGATGTGCGGCGCGGCGAAATCCTTGGTTTTGTCGGCGGGTCGGGCACGGGCAAGTCCGTTCTGACGCGGGCGATCCTCGGGCTTGTCGAAAAGCAGGGTGGCACGATCTCGGTATTCGACACCGACCTTGATTCGGTCTCGGAAGCTGGCAAGCGCGCGCTCGAGAAGCGCTGGGGCGTGATGTTCCAGCACGGCGCGCTGTTCTCATCGCTCACGGTTGCGCAGAATATTCAGGTTCCGATGCGCGAGTATCTCGATCTCTCGCCGACGATGATGAACGATCTGGCCGCGCTCAAGATTGAGATGGTCGGGCTCAGGCCCGACGCGGGCGACAAGTTTCCGTCTCAACTCTCCGGCGGCATGATCAAGCGGGCGGCGCTGGCGCGGGCGCTGGCGCTTGATCCGGAGGTTGTGTTCCTTGATGAGCCGACATCGGGGCTAGATCCCATCGGCGCCGCCGATTTTGACGATCTGATCCGGACCTTGCAGCAGACTTTGGGGTTGACGGTGTTCATGGTAACCCACGATCTCGACAGCTTGGCTTCCTCGTGTGACAGAATCGCCGCATTGGCGGACAAGAAGGTCGTGGCCGTCGGTGAGCTGAAGGATATGCTGTCGAGCACGCATCCTTGGGTGAAGTCCTATTTCCGCGGCAAGCGTGCGCTCGCACGCATGAAAGGCTGACAAGACCACGATGGAAACCCGCGCCAACTATGCGTTAATCGGACTGTTCACGCTCGCGGTGCTGGGTGCGGCGTTCGGTTTCGTGTCTTGGTTTTCCGGACTTGGCGGCGGCGCGGACCGGCGGGAGATCCGGATCGTGTTTTCCGGCTCCGTGACCGGCCTGACGCGCGGCTCCAACGTGCTCTTCAACGGGTTTCGGGTCGGCGAAGTCAAGGACATCCAGCTCTTCCCCGATGACCCGCGCTCGATCTTCGCCATCGCGGAAGTCGCCAACAACACGCCGATCCGCGAAGACACCCGGGCGCGCATTGAATCGCAGGGCCTGGCCGGGGTGGTCGCCATCCAGCTGCTCGGCGGCAAGGTTGATGCGCCTCCGCTGCAGGCGAAGGCAGGTCAGCCGCAGCCAACCATTATCGCCGAACGTTCAGAGGTGCAGGACCTGCTCGAGACCGTCCGCAATGTGGCGCGGCGCACCGACGATTTGTTCGAGCGAATCGGAAAACTGGTCGACGACAACGACAAGTCAATTGCGAACACGATCAAGAATGTCGAGAAATTCTCCGCCGCGCTCGGCAACAATTCCGAGGGCATCAGCAAGATGCTGGCCAGTATTTCGGCAGCAGCCGAGAGGGTTGGGCCTCTCGCAACGCAACTTGAGGAGTTCAGCCGCGATCTCTCGGGCATAGCCAAACGGATCGACATCGGCAAGATCAACCGCAGCGTCGACAACATCGATACATTCACGAGCGCGCTCGCCGGCGGTTCCGGGGACGTCACCAGAACCATCCAGTCAGTGGCCGGCCTCACGGACAAGCTCAATCGGGCTGCCGATCAGGTCGAGGGCGTTCTCAAGGGCGCGCAGGCCTTCCTCGGATCCGCCGGCGGCGGCGAAGGTCAGGGCGCATTCGCCGATGTCGGGGCGGCCGCCCGGTCGATCCGCTCCCTTGCTGACAATCTCGACAAGCGCACAGCCGAGATCACCACCGGCATCAGCCGCTTCACCGGTCCAGGCCTTCGCGACATCGAGGCTCTGGCCAGCGATGGCCGCAAGACACTGAACGATCTGAACCGGACGCTGCGCAGTTTCGAGCGCAACCCGCAGCAGCTTCTGTTCGGCAACAAGCCGGGCATCCCGGATTATACGGGCCGCCGGTGAGCGATGTCTGACCGATCACAGCCTGTGATTTGCTGTTGCCGGCCCCGGGCCGGGGGTTGTGTCCACACGCCGTTTGCGATTGGGTCGTCAAGGGCCCTTTTGGCGGCGCCGGTCTGAAAATCATCGACGATGCATCTTTGCTCCTGCCTGGTACGTTGTCTGCCCCGATCCGCTCCCGCACTGGCGCTCATGCTGGCCATTCCGGGCGGGTTGGCTGCCTGCAGCGGATCGCCCGAACGGATGACCTACGACCTGACGGCGCCGGCCAGTATCGGCTCGGTTTCGGGCCTGCGCGCGCAACTGGTGATCAACGAGCCGACCACGGTGCAGGCGCTCGACTCAGACCGAATCCTGGTGCGCGAAGGCAGTGCGCTCTCCTATCTCCGCGATGCCCAGTGGGCCGACAGGCTGCCGAAGCTGTTCCAGACCCGCCTGATCCAGACCTTCGAGAACGCGTCGCGGCTCGGCCGGGTCGGGCGGCCCGGCGACCGCATTGTGCCGGATCTCGCGCTCAGTACAGACATCCGTAGCTTCGGGATCGAGACCGAGACCAACCAGGCGGTGGTCGAAGTCACGGTGCGCATCATTGGCGACCGGTCCGGGAAAGTCACCGCCGCACGCGGCTTTGCTGCGCGCGTGCCCATCGCCAGCATTTCCGGCCCGGCTGCGGCTCAGGCGCTGGACGCCGCCATGTCGCAGGTCTTGCGCGACATCGTCCGTTGGGACGGGCGCAGCGGAGCGCGCTCCGCAGAATGAAAAAGCGCCCTGGGCGGGCGCCTTTTCCCTTCTCGGCCTCGCTCTTGTTCTGGTTGGATCTCGCTTACTCGAACCGTCCACTCGCATGGGCCAGCATGGTGTAGACCTTGCCGGTTTCGGATGTCAGGTAGCTGTTGGCGATGGTCTGGTCGCGGCCGCCATTGCTGCCTTCGTCGAGCAGCCGCTCGAACTCCTCAATGTAGCGGTCGACCGTTTCCTTGAACTCATCATCGCGCCGGTACCTGCGACGGATTTCGTCGAAGGTCTGCTGGCCTTGCAAGGTGTACAGGCGGCGCGTGAAGACGTTCCGCTCGCCACGCTTGTAGCGCTCCCACAATTCGACGGCCGCGTCATGGTCGATCATCCGGGCGATATCGACCGAGAGTGAGTCGAGCTTCTCCAGCATCGGCACGCCTGGCTGCGCGGCCGGCTTCTCCTCGCGGCTGGCGCGGGTCAGAAGGTCCGAAAGCCAGCCCCCGCGCGGCGCCGGGGCAGGCTCCGCCATCGGAGGCTCTTCGCGCCGCACGGGTTCGGGCATCGGCCTGGACGGCACCCGTGGCGCGGCAACCTCGCGCGCGACTTCGGCAACGCGCGGTTGAACCAGCGGCGGCGGTGCGACCCTCGCGCGCGGCGCTTCCGGCGCCGCGACATCCAGCGTGCGACCCGAACGCGATACGATATCGGAGAGTTCGTTCAGGGCCTTGATCTGATCGCCGACGACCCGCCGCATGGCGGCAGTCGTTTCCTGCGTCTCGCGCGGCATGTCGAGCACGCCCTTGCGCAGTTCGGCGCGGGTCGCTTCCAGTTCGCGCTGGATTTCGGCGTTCATCGCGCGCAGCTCGGCAGCGGTCTGCTGGAACTGTTCGGTAACGCGCGTGAGGCCGCCGTCCAGATCGCCGGCGACGCTTTCATAGGCCGCCCGAAGGGCAGCAGCAGTGCGCTCTCGCTCCTTTCCGGTGTTGGTGCGCACGGTCTCGAAATGGTCCGAGATGGCGTGGCTGGTGGCTTCGGCGCTGTCGGCCAACACAGTCCCGATCTGGCGGGCGCGCTGCTCGGCAGCCTTGAGCGAATCTTCGACCAGTGCAGTGAACGAACGCGTGATCGATTCGACGTCCTCTGTTCGCGTCGAGATCGCGTGGAGTATCTCCTCGAGGCCCTGCTTGCGGTCCTGCAGGACCGTGCCGACCCTGTTCTCCACGGCTTCAAGCTGGCGCGTCGCCTGCGAAAGCGCCGCGATGTGCTCCTTGGTCGTCTCGGCCAGCGTCCGCCCCTGGTCGCCAAGCTGGTCGACAAGGCTGGAAGCCTGGACGATGGCCCCCTGCGACACGCCCTTGAGCGCATCGACCTGCTGGGCCACCTGCGAGCTGGCGCGGCTGGTTTCGTCAGACACGGCGGTCAGGATGGCCTGCAACTGGGTGACGCGCTCGCCGAGATTGTCGCCAATGCCGGCAAGGTTGGTGTTGGCGCTGGCGACGATCTGCTGCATCAGGCGATTGGCCTCACCCAGCCGGTCCAGCGTGCCGCCGAGCTCGGTCCTGATCCGCTCGTTGGTGGTCACCAACGTATGGACCGAGCTGGCCGTTCCATTGTCAAGCGTCTGGCGCAACTGTTCCTGCGAACTGGCCAGCGCCGCGGCGATGGCTCCCGTGCGTTGGTCGAGTTCGGTCGTGAGATAGGCGCTGGATGCTTGCAGCGCTGTCGTGATCTCACCGCCCCGCTCACGCAGCCCTTCCACGATGCTCGCGCCACGGCTCTCGATCGTTGTCACCACAGCCTGACCGATGGCGGCAATGTCGGAGGCGATGATTTCGCCGCGCTGGCCGAGCGCCGTCACGACGCCCGTGCCCTTGTCGTCGAACAGCTGACGCAGATCCTCCGCCCGAGCGCCCAGCGTCGCGGAAATGCCGTCCGACTTGGCCTGCAAGGTCTCAGCGATAAGGCGGCTGCGCTCGTCCAGCGTGCCGGAGACAGCGTCGAGCCGGTTGACGACCCGTTCCTCGAAGCGCGCGATGCGCTGGTCCAACGTATCGGCGATTTCCAGGGCCCGACCACCCAACGTATTGTTGATTTCGTCAGCCTTTGTCGAAAGGGTCAGCGTCAGGGCCTCGCTCTTTGAGGTCACGACCGCCCCGATCTCGTCGGCCTTGGCCGCGAGGGCCTGCGTCACGTCGCGGCCGCCTTCGGCCAGAACGCGTGCGATGTCGACCGTGCGCTCCACGAGGGCCTCGTTCAGCACCTGCGCACGGTTGCCCAGATTGATGTCGATGCGCGCGATCAGGCTGTCGAGCGAATTGGCGATTTCGGCGCTCTTGGCGCCGGACCGGTCCTCGAAGGCCTTGATCTGGCTTTCCATAGCCTCTGCTGCTTCGCTGGTGCGGGCAACAAGCGTCATGGCGGCGCTGTCCGTACGCTGGGTCAGGCGGTCGATCAGCTGCTCGCCTTCCTTGGTCAGCAGCGTCTCGATCTGCATCAGCCGCTGGCCCATTTCCTCGGTGAAACGTGCCGAATCAGTCGAGATCTTCTCGGTCAAAAGTCCGCCGCGATGGACGATGATGTCCTCCAGAGCGACAAGGCGCCCGGCAAAACTGGCTTCCAGTTCCTTGCCGCGCACCTCGACTGTCTGCAGGATCGATGCCCCATTGGCCGCGAGCGCTTCGTTGACACGGGCGCCCTGCCCGGCCAGCGCCATCACGATTTCCTTGCCCGTGCTGGCAATGAGCCCGCGCGCCGTCTCGCTCTCGGCGGCCAGACGCTGCTGCAGGGTCTCGGTCGCGGTGGCGAACACGCCCTTCGCCTCTGCCGTCCGCGTTTCGATCACCTCGCGCAGATTTGCGGTCCGGGCCTCAAGCTCGTCCGCAACGGATTTTCCGTTGACGGTCAGGGTCTGGTGGATCGCCGCACCCGCGGCAGCGATCTGGCCCGTGAGGGCGCTGCCGCTTTCCGCGATGGTGGTGGCCAGCATTTCACCGCTGTTCTGGAAGGTGGACATGACCTCGCCGCTGCGGGTTGACAGCAGCCCGATGAGCTCCGATCCGGTGGCGTTGAAGCGGCTGACCACCTCTTCGCCACGGCTGGCGATATCACTGCTGAGCCGTGTCCCGGTCTGCGAGAGCGTATCGTTGACTTCGGACGCGCGGGCCGCGATCGCCTCGGCCACGGAACGCCCGGTCTCGGCAATCGAGCGGGTGACTTCGCGCGCACCGCCGGTAAGGCCCTCGGTCAGCACCGAACCGGTGCGTTCGAGCGACGCGGTGATCTCCTGCGATTTCGCGTCGAGCTGCGCTGTCACATGTTCTGTCGAAGCGGCGAGGCGGGCCACCACAGCCTGCGAGCGGGTGTCAAGCTCGCCCGCGACGGCCAGCGAGGTGCTTTCGAGGCGCTGCGCGATCTGGTTGGAACGGTCATCGAGCGAACCGGCAATGGTTTCGCTCGCCTTGGTCAGCCGCTCGCTCACTTCGCTTGAGGTCATCTGCAGGCGCTCGACAAGATCGGTGCCACGCATGCCGATCTGGTCAACCATCTTGTCCCCGGCGCGACTGAGCGCCCCGGTGATCTCCTCGCCCTTGCTGCCGAGCGCGCCGGTGACGCGCTCGCCGACGGTATTGACCGCATCAGCGATCGAGCGGCTCGCGGTTTCAAGGTCACGCGACAGGTTCTCGTGTGCGCCGCTGATCGCGGTCTTGACGCGATCGGAATTGGTGACGATTGCCTCGCGCTGGGTGACGAGTTCGTCGATCAGCGCGCGCAGGCGGACCTCATTGTCCGAATAGGCCCGTTCAAGCGTGGATATCTCGGAGCGAACGATGGTTTCGAGTTCGCCCGCCCGGGCCACCGCCCGTTCGATACCGTCGCCCATCGCCGAAACTTCGCGGCGGATCGCCTGCGAGAGCGAAACCATCGAATCGCTGGCGACCGTTTCGGGCGCAGACAGGCGCATGGCCACATTGGTCATCGCGCGCGATGACAGCCGCATCTCGCTGGTCCGGACGTAGATGCCAGCTAGCGCGAACATCAGGAAGATCGGCAGCAGCAGCACGCCGCCGAGGATCGCCAACTGGCCGGGGTTGAAGGCCATCACGGCGGTCATGGCGGGTGCGAGGCCGCCATGCTGGTCATGCAGCAGGAACCCGATGCCGCCCGTCCACAAAAGCGATCCCAGCAGGGCGATCAGATAGGGCCTGCGCGACGGCTTCGCGGAGAAGGACTGGATGAGGTCGCTCATGTTGCGGCCGTCATCGTTGGCAACACGGCTCGTGTCGGGTGCAACAACAGCAGGCGCTGCAGCCCGCGGCGGACCAGACGGCAGCGATGCAGGCGCAGTCGGCTTCGGCTCGATCGCGCCAAGCTCCCTGTCGCCGACCGAGGGCAGGCGCGGCTCGGGCGGATCAACCGCCACCGCGCCCTGTCGGGCGTCGCTGGCAGCCCGTGCCATTTCCTGGTTGAGCGCTTCCTCGATGGCCGAAAGTGCCGCTTCGGTGGGGTCAGTCTGCTTCTTGATCTTGGACATGAGAGCCGCCTTTTCACGCCACGCACCAAAGCACGGACCTGACTGGCCCGCGCGTTTACCACTCCTAGAGATAAATGACCGCTTGCGGGAAAGAAACCGCTCGAGTTCAAACTTTATCAAACGTCGTTAACGTCTCGGTTACCATGCCGTTGGAAGCTTGCGCCACCGACGCAGGATGGAATCGGTCAAGGGAGATCGAACGGCCATGCCCATCAACACAATAGTCTCTCCCATCGACCTTGTTCACCTCGCTCGCCAGTGCGGCGGCGATCAGGACCTCGAGCAGGAACTGCTTGCCCTTTTTGCCGACCAGTGCGTGAAGCATCTGATGGTCATCCGCAGCGCCAACGCCAGAATCGGCAGCGACGCAGCCCATACGCTCAAGGGCGCCGCCCGTGCAATCGGTGCCTGGCAGGTGGCACAGGCAGCGGAGAAGGTGGAGGAGGCGCTCACGCACCGTTCGGTCGCGGAAGGCTACGGCGAACTCGCCCTCGCCGCCGACGAAGCCCGCGCCGCCATCGCCGCCATGCGCGGCGCGGCCTGAAATTTCACCGGCTCACGGCCGTAAGGCCGCTTCACAATGCTGTCGCCACGCCTTAACAGAGGCGCTCTGTCGGGTGCGGACCATGTTGTCCAGCGACCGTGTCATGGTTTTCGGAACAGGACTGTGTGTGATGGCAAGGATTACCTTCATTGATGCGGGCGGCACGGCACGCGTGGTTGAGGCCGAAGCCGGATCGACCATCATGGAAGCGGCCATCAAGAACGCGATCCCGGGCATAGAGGCGGAATGCGGCGGTGCCTGCGCCTGCGCCACCTGCCATGTCTATGTCGCCGACGAATGGGTTGCCGCCACCGGGAAGGCTGAGCCAATGGAAGAGGACATGCTGGATTTTGCCTTTGACGTGAAGCCGACCTCACGCCTCTCCTGCCAGATCAAGGTCAAGGAAAGTCTTGACGGCCTGGTTGTGCGCACGCCTGCCAAGCAGGGTTGACAGCATTCGAAAGACTGGCAGTCTTGCAAGGATGCTTTTGCGCTGACGCACGATCAACTAAATGTGCGCGGCCGGCTGGCTTGCAGCGGTTTACACACGCATGTGGCGAGATGTAACCTTCCGATTGGCGGCAGATTTCCTTCGATCGGGCTGGGTGCTGCGCTGTCCATGCGTGGCATCTAATGCGCTGCCGAAGAAACTCAAGCGGCACTCACCAACGCAGGAAGGATCCAAATCATGCGCCGTCTCGTCATACTCACCGCGGCAACGCTTGTTGCGGCCTCCGCAGCCTACGCTCAGAACGCAGACGCCATAAAGCAGCGCCGCGAAGCGATGCGGACGATTGCCCAGGCCGGTGGTGAACCGTTCAGGATGATGCGGGGCGAATTGCCCTTCAACATGGCTCCGGTCCAGGCGGTGCTGAAGGCGATCCAGGACAATGCGGACAAGTTCAAAGCTGGGTTCCCGGACGATTCTAAGACCGGCTCAACCGATGCGACGGCGAAAGTCTGGGAGGCGCGGGCCGAGTTCAACGCCATCATCGACAAGTGGGCGGCGGACGCGAAGACCACGGCGGCCGCGATCACGGACGAGTCCACGTTCAAGGTCGAGTATCCGAAGCTTGCGGCAACATGCGGCAGCTGCCATGGTGCCCGCGGCGGATATGCGCCCGGTTTGAGTGACTCGTTCAAGCGCATGCAGACCCCGTTGCAGTGACGCGGGCGGACCAAACTGCAGCAATCCTGAAGCGCGCGTGGCCTTACGCGCGCTTTGTCGTTCCAGGGCCACTGCCCTTTGACGGAAGGAACCTGCGTTGAAGCCGTTCACCCTGCTGAAGCTGGCTGTGGCCGCGTTGGCTGCTACCCTCGCGGGCGCGTTTGTCGTGACCACGCCTCAGGTCATCGCATCGTCGGCCTTGCCGGCACGCAAGGCTGATCTGGCCAACGGCGAAACGCTGTTCAATATCGGCGGCTGCGCCTCGTGTCATGCAGCCGACCCGAAGACGGCACCGCTTTCGCTGGGCGGCGGGCACGAACTGAAGACAGGTTTTGGAACGTTTGTCGTGCCGAACATCTCGACCAGCGCCAAGGCGGGGATCGGCGGCTGGAACGAGGCTGAGTTCGTCACCGCGATGGTGAAGGGCGTCGGACGCGGCGGGGAGCACCTCTACCCGGCCTTTCCCTACACCTCCTATCAGCGGATGCGGATCGAGGACGTGCGCGATCTCTACGCTTTCATGAAGACACTGCCCACCGTCGAAACGGCGACCAAGCCCCATGCGATCGGCTTTCCCTTCAACATCCGCCGCACAATCGGCTTCTGGAAGCTGCTGTTCCTCGATGGCAGGACATACGAACCTGACCCGGCGCGCTCGGCACTGCTCAATCGGGGAGCCTATCTCGTCGAAGGCCCCGGCCATTGCGCAGAATGCCACTCGCGGCGCAACGTCCTGGGCGGAATCACGCCGGACGGGCGGATGGCCGGAGGCGCCAATCCGGAAGGAAAGGGTTTCATCCCGAACATCAGCCAGCATCCGTCGGACGGGCTGGCCGACTGGACAGTCCAGGATTTCGAGTATCTGCTGCTGAAGGGCGGCACGAAAGCAGGCTCGTTCGTCGCCGACGAGATGGAAGATGTTGTTGCCAACACCGCCAAGCTCAGCGCCGAGGACCGGCGCGCCATGGCCGAATACCTCAAAACCCTCCCGCCGCGGGCAGGACGCCGCGCGGGACCAGCCTCCTGAGCGGTGACGCAGGCGCGTCCGGTCTCAGGCCTTTGCCGCTCCGGCAATCAGCTTCCTCAGCTTGGCCGGCGTGGCCGGCATATCCACGACGGTCGATTTTCCGCCCCGGCTGAGCGCGTCAGCCACCGCGTTCATCACCGCCGGGCAGGCCCCGATGGCGCCCGCCTCGCCGGCACCCTTGACGCCAAGCGCATTGGTTACGCAGCGCACATTGCGCGTTGAGAACGAGAAGCTTGGTGCGTCAGCCGCTCGCGGCATGGCATAGTCCATGTAGCTTGCTGTGAGCATCTGCCCGCTGGAGTCGAACTTGACCTCCTCCATCAGCGCCTGCCCGATGCCCTGCACGGCGCCACCATGCACCTGCCCCGCCAGCATCAGCGGGTTGAGCGTATCGCCGAAATCGTCGACGACGACATAGTTCACAACCGTCGTTGCGCCGGTTTCCATGTCAATTTCGATTTCAGCGACATGGGTTCCATTCGGATAGGTCGCTTCCGGCGGCTTCCAGGTGTCCTTGACGTTGAGCATGTCCGGCGTCGCGCCCGGCAGCTTCGCAATCTCGGCGAAGGACAAGCCCTTGTCGGTTCCCGCGATGCGCACGCCGCCGCCGCTGATCTCAAGATCGCCCACAGCCGCCTCCAGCTTGTCCGCCGCCAGCGCCTTGAGATTGTCAGCCACCTTGCGGCTGGCATGGGCCAGCGCCGCGCCGCCCACGGGAATAGAGCGCGAGCCGCCGGTTCCGGAGCCGTGCTCGATCAGGTCCGTATCGCCCTGCAGCACGCGGATCTTCTCGGGCGGCAGGTCGAGTTCCTGCGACACGAGCTGGATATAGGCCGTCTCGTGCCCCTGCCCGTTCGACTGCGTGCCAATCTTGACGCTGGCCGAGCCGTCCGCCTCGATCGTTACCCAGGCACTTTCAGGCCCGCCGCCGCCGCAGGCTTCTATATAGCAGGCCATTCCGATGCCCCTGAGCTTACCCGTCCGGGCTGCGATTTTCGCGCGGGAGGGAAACCCGGACCAGTTGGCACGGTCCATCGCCTCGCGCATGTGGCCACCAAACTCGCCGGAATCGTAAACAGGTCCGGTCTGGGTCTTGTAGGGCATCTGCTTAGGCTTGATGAAATTCTGCGTGCGCACGGCTTCCGGCTTACGCCCGGTCTCGCGCGCCACCTCATCGACCAACCGCTCGATCAGATAGGCCGCTTCCGGGCGCCCTGCCCCGCGATAGGCGTCGACCGGCGTCGTGTGGGTCAGCACACCGCGGAACTGCACGTGGACGGCGGGGATGTCATAGCAGCCCTGGGTCATTGTCGTACCGATCCAGGGAATGAACGGCGCATACTGGGACAGCGTCGCCCCCATGTCGGCGTCCATGGCGACACGAAGGCCGATGAACGCACCCTTCGCGTCCAGCGCCATCGTCGCCGTCGCCAGATTCGCGCGCCCATGCGTGTCCGACAGGAAATGCTCGGTGCGGTCCGAGACCCAGCTTACAGGACGCTTCAGCTTTTCCGCCGCCAGCAGCACCAGCGGATACTCGCTGTACAGGAAGATCTTCGTGCCGAAGCCGCCGCCCACATCGGGTGTCACCACCCGCATGCGCGATGGGTCGATCTTGAAGACATCCTTGCACAGAAGATCGCGGACGCCATGGCTGCCCTGGCTGCCGAGCGTGAGCGTGTAGCGCTTGCTCTTGGCGTCATACTCCCCGATCGCGGCACGCGTCTCCATATAGCTGGAGACAAGACGGTTGTTGACGATGGTGAGCGACACGGTTTTCGCAGCCTTGGCAAAGGCGGCATCAGCGCGGGCCCTGTCGCCCTGCTCAGCCACGAAGGCGATATTGCCGGGCCGGTCGGGCCAGACCAGCGGCGCACCCGGCGCCGTCGCGTCCGCGATGCCGGTCACCGATGGCAGGACGGTATAATCGACGCCGATCGCCTCGGCCGCGTCGCGCGCTTGGTTCAGCGTCTCGGCCACGATGAACGCAATGGCCTCACCGACATGGCGCACCGTGTCCTTTGGCAGGACCGGACGCGGTGTTGGCTGGACCATGCTGCCGTCAACGGTCTTGATCACGCCCTTGCAGGGCAGATCACCGAGGTGGGCAATGTCGGCATGGGTCAGAACGAGTTTCACGCCCTTCATCGCGCGGGCCGAGTCGAGATCTGAAAACCGGAACGACGCGTGCGCATGCGGGCTGCGCAAAGCCATGGAGACCAGTCCTTTTTCAGGCCTGATGTCTGATGTGTACCGGCCCGCCCCCGTGATGAAGCGCTGGTCTTCAACCCGACGCACAGGCTGGCCCATGCCGAATTTCATTGGACGCATCTGTCAGTGACCTCGAACAATTATCGCCGCTGGGAAGGCAGATAGGGAAGCAGTTCTGCCGTGACTGCAAGTCCGAATGGCTGCATGCGGCCATGTGTCTTCGGCAAATCACCGGGATGTGAGCGGCTGTTTCAGCCGCGCGCAACAGTCCCGCCGGAGATCATCCAGTCCTTGAAGCCGCCGAGATAATGCGCGTCCACATCCACCCCTGCCGCCCGCGCCAGATAGAGCGCTCGCAGCGAACGCACGCCAGCCGCGCAGGAAAACACGATTCGCCGGCCGTCCGGGATCGTCATGACAGCTGGATCGAACTGCGACAGTGGCATCGAGACCGATCCTGGAATGTGACCCATGGCGAACTCATGCGCCTCGCGCACATCGACCAGCACAATCGATCCGGCACCCAATCCCTCTGCTATCTCTTCCATAGACAGTTCATGCACCATGCTGGCCTCCAGCCTGCCCTCCGCGAACACACGGCACAACACACCCGTCAGATTGCCGCGCAACCACGCGGTTCTGACGGGCCTTGTCTGGTTCGATCCGGAACCTCAGCCGAGCGGCGGGATGCGCAGCACCCAGCCGGGCATGATGAGATCAGGGTTCTTCACCGGCGGCGAGTTCGCCGCAACGATCTCGGTGTATTTCGGACCCTTGCCCTTGCCGTAATGCAATTCAGCGATCTTCCAGAGCGTGTCACCCTTCTTCACGGTGTACATGGTCGAGGCCGGCACCTCGCTGTTGACGATAAGGTTGCTTTCGACCTCCCCGACGCCCACGGTGTTGCCCAGCGCCAGAATGATGCGCTCGGCCTCCTCGGTCGTCATCGCCGCGCCGGATACGCTCACTCTGTCGCCCGAGACCGAGACCTGCACGTGAGCCGGCAGACCGTGGCCCGCCAGTTCCTTCTGCAGGGCTTCGGCGCTCGCCGCCTGGGCAGGACTTGCGCCAAAAAGCTTGGCACCCGCATCCTTGATGAACTTGAACAACCCCATGTGTAATCTCCAGCAGCTTCTTTGTTGCGCGACAATCAAGCACAAGCGCAACCCTGTGGGCAAGCATCCGTTTCATGCGGCACGTCCGATGCTGCAACCCGTCGCGCGCAGCCCGATCCCACGCGTTCAAACGTTGCGATAACACCCTCGTGAACCGTCTCGATTTCAATCGTCCACTCCCGAGCCACATCTTCGCCCCAATCAGATCCGCATGGTGCACTGCAAAATCATTGAACCAAGTGTCCCGCCAACCCGACACAGACACGTCGCAACGATAGAGGAGGCGCCAAAATGACCAACCTGCTTGAAGCAGTGCGTGAAACATTCACCGTCTATCTCGCGATGGGCATGCTGTTCTCGGTGGCCAGCATCTGGGCAGCCGTGATGGCTCTGCGGACGGAGCGCGCCGAAAATCAGCGTCGCTCCTGACGGAGATTTTTTCCACATTTGAAACAGTGCATGGCTGCGAAGGCAGGTGACCGGCAGGCCATGGTCGCGCATAAACGGTGCGATTGCGCGCGGCTCCGGATCGGGCTGCGCCGCTGACCCGGAGATCAGACCATGCCGCTTTCGCTCGCCGCCGCGCAGACTATTCTGGCCGCAACCCTGTCCGAGGCCCGCTCCAAGGCGATGAACCCGCTGGCGATCGTCATTCTTGACGAGCGCGGCGCCGTGAAACTGTCTGTCTGCGAGGACGGCACCAGCCTCAAGCGCGGCGACATTGCACGCGGCAAGGCCATGGGCGCGATCAGCCTCGGCGTCGGCTCGCGCGCCATCGCCCGCATGACCGCCGAGCGGCCCCATTTCATTGCCGCAGCAACACATGCCATCGGTGGGGCGCTGATCCCGGTTCCTGGCGGCGTGCTGATCAGGGATGCCGGCAACGCGGTGATCGGCTCGATTGGCGTCTCCGGCGATACTTCCGACAATGACGAGATCGCCGCCATGGCTGGCATTGCGGCGGCTTGCCTGAAAGGCGATCCCGGCGCCTGATCGGTGCTTACCGTACCATCGACACGGGTTTGAGCGAAGGGGTCTCGGACTCGGCTGTCTCGGACTCGGCTTCAGGCCCGAGCACCTTCTCGCGCAGTTCGGCGATGGCGCCGTCCAGCGGGCGGAAGCTGAATCTGATCGTGCTCCTTCCCGCTTCGATCTGCACGGCGCGGAACAGCACGTTCGCTTTCAGGATATCGGCCTCTTCGTTATTGACCGTCGCCCGCCACCAGGGATGCCAGACGTCGTTCAGGACGAGGTAGCCGGCGGTGGCGGCTTCGACCTCGACCACGATCTCCGTGTTGGCGTAACTCGCCAGCCGCACCTGTGTCTTCGCGGCACCCTCGCCGGCCGCGGGCGCCAGAATGGTGTCTTCGCCCGGCTTCTCCAGCAGGACCACCTTGCGCGGATCGAAATCGGCTGGAAGCCCTTCATCCAGCAGGCTTGCGAAATCGGCCTGCCTTGCTGCAGGAACGACCATCGCTCGTGGCAGCGCCCGTGGATTTTCATAGATGTAGCCGTCGGCCGTCCGCGCCAGCAAGGTCACGTCGCCTGGCTTAAGGGATCGGTCGACATGCTCCACGGGGATAGCGGAGATGATGAAGCGCAGGCCGAGCATGTCAGCGAAGGTCGACCGGAACGAGGGGAACATCGGCGTGAAGGTGCGCTCCAGCGCGCTGCCCATATGATCCCTGGCACCGGTCGCCTCGGTGAACTGCGCCAGATGCAGCGGGTTGTAGCCGAAAGCGGTGTCGAAACCGTGGATCATGCCGAGATTGGGCCAGTGGAAGTCCGAGACCAGCAGCTCGACGCGGTCCCGCCGTGCCGGTTCTCGGTGGCCGCGCGCTAGCACGGCCTTGAGGTAGGCGATGGTGTCGTTGTCGGTGTTGGGCTCCATGACTGCAAAGCGCTCGGACGACATCGCCGTCGATTCATTCGGGCCGTTGTTGACCCTGATGTCAGCAGCCACATGCAAGCCGATCCCGGCCACCAGAAGCGCGAGGATAGGCCTGGCGGCAACACGCTCCCGATCAAGCCGGGTCAGCAGCCCCAGCAGCACAAGCGCGGATGAGAGCCAGGCCGCGCCGATGACGATGGCCGGCCAGGCCAGGCCCAGACGCCCAAGGGCGAAGGCTATCGCCAGCGCAGCTGCAAAGGCCGAGCCGGTGAGTGCCACGGTGATCGCCAAAGGCCGCAAAGACGCGCTGGGGGAGCTCTCGGATAGGATTGTGTTCACCGCGAACCCCGTCAAAAGTGCCATCAGCGCGCCGATCATGAATGTGGCATCGGCCGGCCGGCGGAACATGTCCGCGCCGGGCAGCCAATGGAAGATCAGCGGGAACAGCGGCGTGTATGCACCAACGGCGTAGATGATCATCGCCAGCAGCGCGCCGAGCACGAAGCGTGCTTCTGCGCTGACCCGCCTGATCCCGCCGGCAAGCCAGAAGATCACCGCCAGAAGCGGCAGCGCGCCGACATAGACCTGGCCCATGTTCTGCGACAGGGTCAGGCTTCCCGGCGCCCAGGCCGCGCTCGACGGCCCCCAGAAATCGACCTTGGGATCGGCAGCGCCGAACAGGTCGCCGATGAAGGCGGTCAGGAGGAAAGCAGGGTGCAGCGATCCCCTCGCCGCTTCGCCGTAGTCGATCTCGGCCCGGTTCGACACCGCGGAGAACAGCAGCGTCATCAGCAGCGGCACCGTGATGATGGCAAGGCCTACCACGCCGCCGGCCAGAAGGGCCCGCCAGACACGCCGTAGGACGACCCATGGCTCACGCCCCTTGAGCACAAACCAGACCGTGTAGCCGGCCAGCACATAAAGACCCAGAAAATCGACCTGGTCCGGCGTGACCACCATCACGCCGGCTGCGGCGCCAGCCGCGAGCCCGCTGCGCCAGGAGGCCCGCTCAAGCGCCCGCGCCAGCAGCCAGAACAACACCGCGAAGCAAGCAAGGCTCTGGACCTGCCCCACATGCTGCAACCGCCAGGAGGCCGACGCCCCAAAAGCGAAGACGAGCGCCGCGGCCACCTGCGCGGCAGGATGCCAGCCGCGCTCGCGTCCGAACTGCGCGACGGCAAGCCCGCCGATCAAGAGCAGAACCAGCACATAGGTGTCCATCGACCGGAAGCTCGGCGCCTTGTCGAACAGAGCCAGCAGGATGGCCGGTGAGAAGATCAGCGATTGCGGATCGGCGATCTGCGGCGATCCGCCGAAGATGTTCGGAGTCCAGAACGGTGAATCGCCACGATGCAGCGCATTTGCAAGGAACTGGATCTGGGCCTGGAAATGCGCCTTCGCGTCATAGGGGATCGTGACGTCGCCGCTCAGCCATGGCAGGGCCATCCAAACCCAGAGCAGGGCAATGAAAGCAAAGACCAGAAGGCCGCGCAGCCGAAGATTGCAGCGTGAAGCGAGTTCTGACACGGACGTTCAAGCCCCGAAGACAACCGTCGGCGACACCCGATCGCCCTGTCGCGATCGCTAACGCCTTTGTGATGAACGATGACTGAACCCGTCACGCGCATGCCGGAACATCGTGAAGCGCGAAAGACGACCAAAGGCCGCCACGGGCTCGGTGTTCCGCACATATCAGCTGATGCCCTCGGCACAACGCCGCCAGCTCTGGACCGCGGATGGGCCGATCCTGCCACTCACCCGCGGTTCACCTTGCAACACAATGTCGACTGGAGACCACGCATCAGCCACGTTGGCCGGCATGGTGGAGGCAAAGCTGTGGCACGAAGACATGTCCTGCATCCGCGCGCCGCCTGGCGTCGTCACGGCCGGCCCCTCAATGATAAGGCGCCGACCTGAATTGGAGCACCAATGGCCGTCGATAGAGTCGGCACGGGCGACGCCGCCCCCCCCGCACGCCAGACCATCATGCCCAGCGACACAAGGCGGCCGGGCGTCGCGACCAGATAGGGAACTCTGGGCATTCAGACCTCCCCGGAACGGGCACAGCCCGGCTGCGCGCCGGATCTCCATCGCCGCCGCTCCTGATGCAGATGGCAAGCGCCCGGCCGCTTCACCGGCGCGCCCATGCCGCCACCGCCTGGCGCTCGGCGGGGGTCATCTCGCTGAGATTGTTCGGCGGCATGGCATGGGTCATCACCACCTGCGTGCGGATTGCGTTCTTCTGCAGTGCAATCCGTTCGGCAGTATGCAGCAGCACGCCCTTGGGCGCGATCTGGATACCTGCCCAGCCTGGCTCCGGCGCATGGCACATGGCGCAGCGCCCGGTGATGATATCCGTGACATGGGCCGGTGGCAGGGCGAGGCCTGCAATCTGCATGCGCTGCTCGTCAAGTTGCTTGAGGCCCAGCCGGTCACGACCCCCGGGACTGGATGCCATCGCCACCCAGAAGGCTAGCCAGATCGCAAAACCTGCCACAGCCCAGGCCCACCAGGGCGACCTGGCATGGTCCATATGCCGAATATTGTAGAAATGGCGGATGATCGCCCCCGCCACGATCACCAGCGCGGTGATGACCGGGATCACCGCATTGTTGGCAGATGTGACAGGATAGTGGTTCGCCAGCATCATGAAAACGACCGGCAAAGTGATGTAATTGTTGTGCGTCGAGCGCTGCTTGCCGATCTTGCCGTATCTCGAATCGGGTATCCGGCCCGCGATCAGATCGGCGACCACCCTTCGCTGGTTCGGGATGATCACCATCAGCACGTTGCCGGCCATCATCGTTGCCATCAGCGCGCCGATATGGATCATCGCGCCGCGGCCTGAGAAAACCTGCGCATAGAACCAGGCCATTGCCACCACAAAGCCGAAGCCCAACAGGGCCAGAACATTCTCGTTCTTCGCCACGGGCGAGCGGCAGAGCGCGTCATAGACGGCCCAGCCCAGCACCAGCGAGGCAACGCCGATGGCGCTGGCCTGCCAAGCTGGCAGCACCATCACGGCAGGGTCGATCAGGTACAGCGAGGACTGGGCGTAGTAGATCCAGACAAGCAGGAAAAAACCCGAAAACCAGGTCCAGTAGGCCTGCCATTTATGCCAGGTCAGCTCGGCCGGCATGAAATCCGGTGCCACCGTGAATTTCTTCATCTCGTAGAAACCGCCGCCGTGAACCTGCCAGGACGAGCCGGCCACGCCCTTTTCGGCGCCCGGCACAGGTTTCAGGGATGCATCAAGGTGCATGAAAAAGAACGATGAGCCGATCCAGGCGATTCCGGCAATGACATGCAGCCAGCGCAGCAGCAGGGAGCCCCATTCGAGAAGGTAGGCATCAAGCATGGTTCGTCTCAATGTTTTGGGTCAAAGTCAGCCTTGATCAAGCGCCCGGGGCAACGAGCAAGCCGAAGCACGCCCTATAGAAATGGATTGGCGATCTTGACCCCTTCGATGACCTGACCGTGCTTCAGGTCCTCGCTGAAAACAACATCGCAGCCCTCAAGGGACGCCGACGCGACGATGCAGGCGTCAAAGATGTGCAACTGCTGTCTCCGGGCGATGGACACGCCAAGCTGCTGTGCCTGATGGGTCAAGGGCGTGACGTCAATCACGACCGCTTCGATGCGCTCGAGACCGGCCAAGACGCTGGCCCAATCCCATCGCATCTGCTTGCGTGCCACATTGACAAATTCGTTCAGCACCTGGGTGCTGACGATACCGCCGCGATTGACCAGCGCTTCGGCACGATCGCGCCGATGATCATCGCCAACCGCATAGATCAGAATGTTTGTGTCGAAAAACGCCTTCATGGCGCGTCATCTCGTCCGCCACGCGCCTCATCATAGAGTTCCTCGCGGTTGAACTTGTAGTCGGCCGGAACATGCAATCGCAGCTCACGCAGCCGCTTGATCGCCTTTGCACGCCGCTCGTCCCTGGCCAGCGCGATGGTGCCGTCGGGCTGCGCCACCATGGTCACCTCGTCGCCGGCTTTCAGGCCGAGCTCGTCCGTCAGCGCCTTGGGCAGGCGCACAGCGAGACTGTTCCCCCATTTCGAAATCTGCATGACGTCCTCCTTGAGGATATACATTTGCAATGTATATCATTGCGGTCTGAGAGATCAAACAAGGCCGGAGATGCCGACATGGGCCGTCTGTCCACCCACGTGCTCGACACCGTCAACGGCGGACCCGCCAAGGGCGTGCGCATCACGCTTCAGCGCCTCGATGGCAAAACGGGCGATGCACTCAAGGATGTTGAGACGAATGCCGACGGCCGCACCGACGAACCCCTCCTGATCGGGGATGCGTGCCGACCGGGCACCTATGAACTCAGCTTCCATGTCGGAGACTATTTCATGGCGCGCGGTACGGCGCAGGCCAGCCCGCCTTTCCTTGATGTGGTGCCGATCCGCTTCACCATTGGCGAGGCCGACGGACATTATCATGTGCCGCTGCTGTGCTCGCCATGGGCGTACTCGACTTACAGGGGTTCATGATGTTCGACCCGGCCACCGCCCCCTACCCGCGCGACCTGATCGGCTATGGCCGCAACCCGCCGCATGCCCGATGGCCGAGCGGCGCACGCATCGCCGTCCAGTTCGTGATCAATTACGAGGAAGGCGGCGAGAACTGCATCCTCCACGGCGATGCAGCCTCGGAGGCCTTCCTGTCCGAGATCGTCGGCGCGGCGGCTTGGCCGGGCCAGCGCCACATGAACATGGAGTCGATCTACGAATACGGCTCGCGCTCCGGCTATTGGCGGCTCTGGCGCCTGTTCACGGAGCGCAATATGCCGGTGACGGTCTACGGTGTCGCGGCCGCAATGGACAAAGCCCCCGACGTCGTCGCCTCGATGAACGATGCCGGCTGGGAAATCGCCACCCATGGCCTGAAATGGATTGATTATCGCGACTACGCACCAGAGACGGAGCGCGAGCACATCCTTGAAGCCATTCGCATTCACCGAGAGGTGGCCGGCGCCCGCCCGCTGGGGTTCTACCAAGGCCGCTGCTCGGTCAACACGCTGACGCTGGCGATGCAGGAAGGCGGCTTTCTTTACACCGCCGACAGCTACTCCGACGAATTGCCCTACTGGATCACGGGCCCGCGCGGGCCTCATCTGATCACGCCCTACACGCTCGACGCCAACGACATGCGCTTCGCCACGCCCCAGGGCTTCAACAGCGGCGACCAGTTCTTCAGCTATCTGAAGGACAGCTTTGACATGCTCTACGCAGAAGGCGAAACGGTGCCAAAAATGATGTCGATCGGTCTGCATTGCCGCCTCGTCGGAAGGCCGGGCCGGGCGGCGGCGCTGGCCCGCTTCATGGACTATGTGCAGAGCCATGAACATGCCTGGATCGCGACACGGCTCGACATTGCGCGGCATTGGGTCAGACATCACCCGCCGTCCTGTGGCTACAAGCCGTCCGCCATCCCCCCAGCCCTGTTCATGGAACGCTTCGGCGGCGTCTGGGAGCATTCTCCCTGGGTGGCGGAAGCGACGCTGGCGGCAGGCCTGACCAGCGCTGCGGATAGCGCTGAAGGTCTGCATGCGGCCATGACCAGGGCGCTACGGGCCGGCACGCCGGCGCAGCAGCGCGCGCTCATCCTCGCCCACCCGGACCTCGCCGGAAAGCTGGCGGCTGCGAAGCTGCTGACGCAGGAATCAACCGCCGAACAGGCCTCCGCCGGGCTGGACCACCTGACCGCGGACGAGAAATCCCGCTTCACCGCCCTCAACGAGGCCTACAAGGCACGTTTCGGCTTCCCCTTCATCATCGCGGTGAGGGACAACACCAAGGCCAGCATCCTGGCGGCCTTTGAGGCGCGACTGAACAACAACACTGATCAGGAATTCAATACGGCGCTGGCCCAGATTGAGCGGATCGCGCGTCTCCGGCTTGATTCCCTGATGATGTGATCAGGCAGGTGGTTGCAGGCGCGGTGCAGATAGGGTGCGACGCAACGGAATGAACTGCCTGCGGCAACATTCCGATAGACATGACCAAGCCCATGAACGTCCCATTCCCCGACCGACCCGTTGGCACGCCCCAGCTTCAGCCTCGGCAACTGCTTGTGCTTGGCGCGGCGGCTTTGCTGGGCGCCTGCGCCCCGCCAGAGCCTCCGGGGGGCCAGACCCCGCTGATGCCGACGCGGATGGCGGGCTCGCTCGCACGCGATCCGGAGGTGATCCAGGCCTCGATGCAGGATGAGCGTTTTCCGCTCGAGGGCGCCGACCTGCGCGAGGTCCACGAACAGTTTCTGCGCACCATGGTGCCTGCGCCGTCAGGGTTCGCGCCGGGAACCATGGTAATCAGCACCTCAGACCGGTTTCTATATCTCATCGAATCGGGCGGCCGTGCCATACGTTATGGCGTTGGCGTCCGACGTCAGGGCGCATCCTGGCGCGGCAGGGCGCGTCTTGGCGCGGCAGCGCCCGCGTTGGCTGCAAGGCCGCATGGCCGGGCTGGCCTCCGGCAAACCCGGCGCGGTTCACGATGATCCGCCAAGACCCTCAGAAGAACGGGCCCTGGGCGCGTGGCATGCCCGGCGGGCTCGACAACCCCCTCGGCGCCCGGGCGCGTGATCTTCAAAACGGCTCGCGCAACACGATGCACCGCATCAATGGCACCAATGAGCCTTGGAGCATCGGCCAGAACGTGTCGAACGATCCTATCCGGCTGATCAACCACAACATCATCGATCTGGATGCGCGGGTCCCGGAAGGCACACCTGCTGTGGTCCGCGACCGATGGCGTCGGCAGGACTGCGCGTCACCCGGAATTGCTGAGGCCTGTGGCAATGCCGTTGATCGTCGCAAGGATGCCACGGCGGGCCTTCTCGTCCATTTCGCCCGCACGCCAGCATCGCCGCAACTCCACCTGCAGGTTGTTGAGCGGGACGATGTAGAGAAAGCGGTGAGCGATGGAGCGCGCAAGCGCGGGGTTGTCGGCGATCATCGGCACCTGCAGCATGGCGGTCATCCTTGCACTATGACCGCCCAAAGTGACGCGGCTTTTAGTGTTTCTTACCAGTGCGAGAGAGCGCTGTGCAGCGCAGCATCAGGCGAGGAGCCCGGCCTTCACCATCAAAAGCCGTGACGCGGCATTGTGGGCCTCGACCTGTTGCGGCAGATCGATTGTCGCCAAATGGCCTTCGCGCACGATCATGCGGCCATTGATGACGCTGTAGCTGGCCTTGGGCGGGGTGCAGAACACCAAAGCCGCAACCGGATCGGCCTGCGCCCCGGCAAAGTCGAGCCCGCGCACATCAAAGGCGACCATATCCGCCGCGAAGCCGGGCGCGATCTGGCCAATGTCATCGCGGTTGAGCACCCTCGCCCCGCCACGGGTCGCAAGGTCCAGCGCCTCGCGCGCCGACATCGCCTTTGGACCGAAGCCAACGCGCGCCAGCAGCATGGCCTGGCGGGCCTCGCCCAGCATGTTGCCGGAGTCCGCCGAGGCGGAGCCGTCGACGCCGAGGCCGACAGGCACGCCTTCGGCCCGCATCTGCAGGATCGGCGCAATGCCGGAGGCGAGCCGCATGTTAGAGCATGGGCAGTGGGCCACGCCCGTGCCGGTTCGGCCGAACAGCTGGATGGCGGTGTCATCAAGCTTTACGCAGTGCGCGTGCCAGACATCCGGACCAACCCAATCGAGATCCTCGACATAACGAGCCGGCGTCTTGCCGTAGACCTCAAGCGAATAGCTGATGTCGTTGTCATTCTCGGCGAGATGGGTGTGCAGCGACACACCGTACTGCCGCGCCAGCGTGGCGCTCTCCCGCATCAGATCATCGCTCACCGTGAAGGGCGAACAGGGCGCGAGCACCACGCGTAGCATGGCGAAGCGCGACGGGTCATGCCAGCGCTCCACCAGCCGCTGCATCTCCTTCAGGATCGCGGGTTCTTCCTCGACGATGGCGTCGGGCGGCAGCCCGCCCTTGCTGACCCCGACGCTCATGGCCCCGCGGGCCGCGTGAAAGCGGATGCCGACCCGGGCGGCGGCGTGGATGGCCTCCTCAAGCGTGGCGCCGTTGACATAGAGATACTGATGGTCGGACGAGGTGGTGCAACCGGTCAGAACAAGTTCCGACATCGCCGTCACCGCCGAGACGTGGAACATCTCCGGTGTGATATGCGACCAGATCGGATAATGCGCGGTCAGCCAGCCGAACAGTTCCGCACCCTGCCCCGCCGGCGTGGCCCGCGTCAGCGATTGGAACATGTGGTGATGGGTGTTGACCAGTCCCGGGATCAGCACATGCCCGGTCAGATCGATGGCCTCGTCCGTCTCGTGACCATGGGCGGCCAGAATGTCGGCGGTGGGTCCGACGGCCACGATCGCCGCTCCGCGCACGAACACCGCCCCGTCGGCAATCTCGCGGCGGGTGTCATCCATTGTGGCGAGCGCCAGCGCGTTCTTCAGCAGCAATGTGCGGTCAGTCATGATCGTCAGGCCGGGAACAGGTCAGGCCCCCTGTTTTCACCAGATGCGGGAGCGAAGCAAGCCTTTGGCTGCCAGCCCGGGACAGGGAACCGCCGGGAAGGGCACTACATGAAGATCGATCAGGTGCTCGGATTGGCGATCTGCTTCATGTTCTCGGAATCAGCCCATCTCCACGCCAGCGATCAGCCATTGTCGAGCTGCTGCAGGGCCTCATGCACCACATCGGCCTTGTGGCGCAGGTGCTCGCGCATGATCAGGTTGAGCGCGGCAGCATCGCGCGCCCTGAGCGCTCCCATGATGCGGTCATGGTCATCGACCGCCTCTGCCCAGCGCTCTGGCGTCTTGCGCGCCATGAAGCGGATCGCATGCGTCCGGATCAGGAGGCTTTGGTACAGCGCAGCCAGGGCACCGTTGCCGGCGATGCGGAAGATTTCCTCGTGTACCTGCCGGTTGAGCCGCCCGTAGGGCACCCATTCGCAGGCACGCCAGTGTGCCACCATGCGCGCATGCAGGGCTTCAAGCAGGGCAAGGTCCGCAGAGCCCATCCGTTCAATGCATAATTCACCAGCCAACGCTTCGAGCATCCCCATGATCGGGAACAGCTCCTCCACTGCCTCGGGGCTGATGCGCGCCACCCGGGCACCGCGGTTGGGTGCCAGATCGACCAGTCCTTCGGCGGCGAGGACCTTGAGCGCCTCGCGCAGCGGCGTGCGCGACACGCCGAAGCGTTCGCACAGTTCCGGCTCGACGATCTTGTCGCCTGGCCTGAGTTGGCCCTCCTGGATCAGCCCGCGCAACCGCTCGACCAGTTCGGTCGCCAGCGAGCGCCGCTCGATCAGGGGGCTGTCGTGCATCTCAGCGTGCTTGAGCCGTACGGGCGCGACCGGCTTCGGTCAGATAGGCCATTGCAGCCTGAACGCCGCCGGTCCTGTGCGGCACACCGGCCAGCGCCAGACCCATCTCGACGCCCGACAGCGCCCCCAGGATTGTAAGGTCGTTGGTGTCGCCGAGATGGCCGATGCGGAACACCTTGCGCGCCACCTTCGACAGCCCGGTTCCCAGCGACATGTCGAAGGCGTCAAGCGTGACGGCGCGGAACCGGTCCGCGTCATGGCCCTCGGGCATCAAGACGGCGGTCAGCGACGAGGAATGGTGCTTCGGTTCGCGGCACAGGATGTCCAGCCCCCAGCCGCGCACCGCGCGCCGTGTGGCCTCGGCATGGCGGTCGTGGCGGGCGAAGACCGCATCGAGCCCCTCCTCATGCAGCATCTTCAGCGCTTCATCGAGTCCGTAGAGCAGATTGGTGGCCGGCGTGTAGGGGAAGTAGCCGGTGGCGTTGGAGGCGATCATCTCCTCCCAGCCCCAGAAGCTCTTGGGCAGGGTGGCGCTCCGGGACGCATTCAGGGCCTTCTGCGACACAGCGTTGAACGACAATCCGGGCGGCAGCATCAGACCCTTCTGCGAGCCGGCAACCGTGACATCGACGCCCCACTCGTCATGGCGATAGTCGATCGAGGCCAGCGATGAAATCGTGTCGACCAGCAGCAGCGCCGGATGCTTGGCAGCATCAATGGCGCGACGCACATCGGCGATTGGGGAGACGCAGCCGGTCGCGGTTTCGTTGTGGACGACGCAGACAGCCTTGAAGGCATGGCCGGCATCCGTCCTGAGCGCTGCTTCGATGGCCGCGACGTCAGCGCCCGTACGCCAATCGGACGCGATGAAGGTCGGCTGCAGCCCGAGTTTCTCGGCCATCGTCTTCCACAGCGTGGCAAAGTGGCCGGTCTCGACCATCAGCACCTGGTCGCCCGGCGACATCAGGTTTGCCAATGCTGCCTCCCAGGCACCGGTGCCGGAGGCCGGATAGATCACAACCGGGTCCTTGGTCTTGAAGACGCTCTTCAACCCTTCCAGAACGCGCAGTCCAAGACGTCCGAAATCCGGGCCGCGGTGATCCATTGTCGGCTTGGCCATGGCGCTGAGGATGCGATCCGGCACTGGTGTCGGCCCCGGAATCTGCAGAAAATGGCGGCCGGCGGCGCGGGGGGCGTTGGCGGACATGGGAAGGCTCCTTGGAGGCGCGGCAACCGCGACGACAGACTTGCAAAACTGAATAATGAATGCAAAATTCAAACGCAAGGGCGCACTGACAGTCCGCCCAGCGCAGCACCTTCCCGCGAGCACACGCCCACCATGGCATCATCCCGCCCAGAACCCCTTGAGCGCCGCCTGCGCAAGGCCGTGAAAGGCGAGATCGCGTTCGATGCCTTCTCGCGCGGCCGCTACGCCACCGACGCCTCGATCTATCAGATCATGCCGGTCGGCGTGCTGGTACCGGACACGGTCGATGACGCCATCGCCGCCGTCGCCCTAGCGCGCGAGGAGAAGGTCACCGTGCTGCCGCGCGGCGGCGGCACGTCGCAGTGCGGGCAGGCGGTCAACACGTCTCTGGTGGTCGATTGCTCGAAGAAACTGACGCGCATTCTCGATCTGGACGTGGCCGGACGTCAGGTCCGCGTCGAGCCAGGCATCGTGCTCGACGATCTCAACCGGCAACTGAAGAAACACGGTCTTTGGTTTCCGGTTGATGTCTCGACCGCTTCACGCGCCACGATCGGTGGCATGACCGCCAACAATTCCTGCGGCGGCCGCTCGCTGCGGTATGGCGCCATGCGCGACAACGTCATCGCAGTGGAAGCGGCGATGGCCAATGGCGAGCGTCGCTGGTTCGGCAGGACCGACCGCGCCGCAGCACTGCGCAGCAATGCCGATGCGCTGGTGCGCGATCTGCTCACCCTCGGCGAGCGCGAGGCCGGCGAGATCGAGGCCCGCTTTCCGAAGGTCCAACGCCGGGTTGGCGGCTACAACATCGACGCGCTCGTTCCCTCCGGCGAGACGAACAACCTGGCCCACCTGCTGGTCGGCTCGGAAGGCACGCTCGCCTTCACCACGGCGGTTGACCTCAGGCTCTCGCCCCTGCTGGGCCCGAAAGCCTTCGGTGTCTGTCACTTCGGCTCGTTCCACGAGGCCATGGATGCGGCCCAGTCCCTTGTCACGCTCGGCCCGATCGCGGTGGAGCTGGTCGACCGCACGATGATCGCGCTCGCCCGGGCGATACCCACTTTCCAGCCCACGATCGAGCGGGTCGTGCGCGGCGATCCCGATGCCCTTCTGGTGGTAGAGTTCGCCGAGGAGACCGAGGCGGCCAATGCGCGGAAGCTCAGCGGGCTTGAGGCCATGATGGGCGATCTCGGTTTCTCCTGGAGCGGCGCGGGCGCGCGCTATGGCGGCGTCGTGGCCGTCACCGAAGCGCCCTGGCAGGCTGCCGTCACCGAGATGCGGCAGGCCGGGCTCAATATCATGATGAGCATGAAGGAGGCCGGCAAGCCGGTGTCCTTTGTCGAGGATTGCGCCGTGCCACTGCCGGATCTGGCTGCCTATACGGCCGGCCTGACCGCCATCTTCGAGGCGCACGGCACAACCGGCACGTGGTATGCCCACGCCTCGGTGGGCTGCCTGCACGTGCGGCCCGTGCTTAACATGAAACTCGACGTCGATGCCCGCCGCATGCGCTCCATGGCGGAGCAGGCGTTTGAACTCGTCCGCAAGTATAAGGGTTCGCATTCGGGCGAGCACGGCGACGGCATCTTACGGTCCGAGTTCCATGAAGCGATGTTCGGCAGCCGGATCGTCCGCGCTTTCGAGCAGGTGAAGGACCGCTTCGATCCTGAAATGGTCTTCAACCCCGGCAAGATCGTGCGCGCGCCGCGCATGGATGACCGCTCGCTGTTCCGGTATCCGCCGGGATATGAAGGTCAGCAGATCGCGCCTGCGCTCGACTGGTCGGCTTATCCGGGCTCATCGCAAGGCTTTCTCGGCGCGATCGAGATGTGCAACAACAACGGCACCTGCCGGAAGCTCGACGGCGGCGTGATGTGCCCCAGCTACCGCGTCACCCGCGACGAGGCCGACGTCACGCGCGGTCGCGCCAATGTGCTGCGGCTTGCGCTGACTGGGCAACTCGGCGACGGAGCCCTGACCTCGCCGGACATGGCAGACAGCCTCAAGCTGTGCGTCTCGTGCAAGGCCTGCAAGCGCGAATGCCCGACCGGCGTCGACATGGCACGGATGAAGATCGAGGTCAGCGCCGCGCGCCATGCTCTGTATGGCGCAAGGCTGCACGAGCGGCTGGTGGCGCATCTGCCGCGCTATGCACGCTTCGCGGCGAAGTTGCCGATCGTGTTCAACCTGCGCGACCGAATGCCTGTGCTGAAGCGGCTGTCGGAAGCGCTGGCGGGATTCTCGGCCTCGCGAAGCCTGCCGGTCTGGCGCGCCGATGTCTTTGCGCCGCCGGTTGCATCCGAAGGCCCTGTCGAAGGCCGTGAGGTCGTGCTGTTTGCCGACACCTTCAACCGCGCCTTCGAGCGCGAAAACCTTGATGCTGCGGTCAAGGTGCTGGTCGCCGGCGGCTATCGCGTGCACCACGCGTTGCCAGCCGACGGCTCGCGGCGTGCCCTGTGCTGCGGTCGAACCTACCTGTCGACCGGCATGGTCGACGAGGCGAAGGCCGAGGCCCGCCGCCTCATCGACGCACTTGCGCCGTTCGCAGCGCGTGGGATCCCGGTGATCGGACTTGAGCCGTCCTGCCTGCTGACGCTCCGCGACGAAATCCCGGCCCTGTTTCCCGGCAATCAGGCCGTCGCCACTGTCGAAGCCAGGGCCATGCTGTTTGAAGAGTTCCTGCATGCGGAAGCCAAGGTGGGCCGCCTGTCGCTGCCGCTGGGGCCCTTGCCGCGGCAGGCGCTACTGCATGGCCATTGCCACCAGAAGGCCTTCGGGATCATGGGTCCGGTTGAAGGCGTGCTGCGGCTGGTTCCGGAGCTCAGGGTGAGCACGATCGACAGTTCCTGCTGCGGCATGGCAGGCGCATTCGGCTACAACAAGGAGACGGTCGAAGCATCGAAGGCCATGGCCGAACTGTCCTTGCTGCCGGCGGTCCGCGCCGCTTCTCCGGACGCCATCATCGTCGCCGACGGCACCTCGTGTCGTCACCAGATCGCCGACGGTGCAGCCCGCGAGGCGGTCCATGTGGCCCGACTGCTCGCCATGAGCCTTGATGCCGGAAATGGGAGTGGACCAACGGTCTCATCCGGCCTAGGTAAGCCAGATAAGACAGGAAGACCATCCGGAGAGGTCGCTCATGGACTTGGCTGAGGCAGCGCCTGCCGCCGATGGCACGGATGCGTCGGCCGTCGCTGCAACGCCCTTGCTGTCCGTCCGCGACTTGCACGTCTCGTTCCACACCTCGCGCGGCATCGTGCGCGCTGTCGAGGGCATCTCCTACGATGTGACGCGCGGTGAGATGCTTGCGGTTGTCGGCGAGTCCGGCTGTGGCAAATCTGTCTCGTCGCTTGCCGTCATGGGCCTGCTGACCAAGCCGTCGGGCCGGGTGGAAAGGGGCCAGATCCTGTTCGAGGGCCGCGACCTGCTGAAGCTCTCGGACGAGCAGATGCGCGAAATCCGCGGCCGCGATATCTCGATGATCTTCCAGGAGCCGATGACCTCGCTGAACCCGGTGCTGAGCATCGGGCTTCAGGTCATGGAGCCGCTGCTGATCCATCTCGACATGACCGAAGCGGAAGCACGCGCGCGGGCCGTCGAGTTGCTGACGCTTGTGGGCATCACCGATCCCGACCGCCGTCTCGAGCAGTTTCCGCACCAGCTGTCGGGGGGCATGCGCCAGCGGATCATGATCGCCATCGGGCTGGCCTGTAATCCCAAGCTGATCATCGCCGACGAACCGACAACGGCGCTGGATGTCACCATTCAGGCGCAGATCCTCGAACTGATGAAGGACCTGTCGCGGCGCCTCGGCATCGCAATGGTCATCATCACCCACAACCTCGGGATCGTGGCCCGCTACGCCGATCGTGTCGCGGTGATGTATGCCGCGCGCATCGTGGAGAAGGGCACGGCTGATGACGTGTTCCTCAAGCCGCGCCACCCATATGCTGTCGGGCTGATGCGTTCGGTCCCGCGCCTCGACCAGCCGCGCGGCCTGCGCCTCGAAACCATTGAGGGCCTGCCGCCGGACCTGCGCACCCCCCCGAAGGGCTGTCGTTTCGCGCCGCGCTGCCCGCTGAAACTCAGCCTGTGCGAAGCCACGGCGCCGCACCTCATAAGCGTCGGAACGGGCCATGAGGCGGCCTGCCACCGCTCCGGAGACCTTGCCGCAGGCGTGAAGGTCTTCGAGCCGACCCCTTTGGGCGAGAGCCCCGCGATCGACATGACCGGACGCCCGCTCCTGGCCGTGGCCCACCTGAAGAAGTATTTCGACGTGACCCGCCGTGTGTCGTGGCGCAAATCGGAGCAGGGGCAGGTCAAGGCGGTTGACGACGTGTCATTCGCCATCCGGCGTGGCGAGACGCTCGGATTGGTCGGCGAGTCCGGCTGCGGCAAGACCACTATAGGGCGAACGGTGCTGCGGCTGGAGACGCCGACATCAGGGGAAATCAGCTTCGACGGCAGCGACATCGCCCCGTTCGCGCAGGCGGACATGAAGCCGGTCCGGCGCAGGATGCAGGTGGTGTTTCAGGACCCGTTCTCCTCGTTGAACCCGCGCATGACGGTCGGCCAGATCATCGCCGAACCCATGCTGGTCCATGGTCTGGTCCGCACCGACGCCGAGGCGAAGGCCCGCATCGACACCTATCTCACGAGGGTCGGTCTTTTCCCCTACATGGCCGAGCGCTATCCGCATGAAATGTCCGGCGGGCAGCGCCAGCGCATCGGCATCGCCCGCGCCCTCGCCTTCGAGCCGGAACTCATCGTCTGCGATGAGCCGGTTTCGGCGCTGGATGTCTCGATCCAGGGCCAGGTAATCAACCTGCTGGAGGACCTCAAGCGCCAGTTTGGGCTGACCTACCTGTTCATTGCGCATGATCTAGCTGTTGTGCGGCATATCTCCGACCGCATCGTGGTGATGTATCTCGGCCGCGTCATGGAGATAGCCGACCGCGACGAACTCTATGCCCGCCCGCTGCACCCCTATACGCAGGCGCTGCTGGACGCCGCCCCGATCCCGGACCCGGCGGCCGAGCGCGCCCGCAAGCCGCGTGCCCTGAAGGGCGAAATCCCCTCCCCGCTCAATCCGCCCAAGGGCTGCGTCTTCCACACGCGCTGTCCGCTGGCGGATGAGCAGTGCCGGACGCTCGTTCCGGCAGCCCGCGACGTGCTGCAGGGCCATACGGTCGCCTGCCACAAGGTCTGAACGCAACCCCACAAGCGGGAAACCCGCATCTGCCCAAGGAGGAATGCCCATGATCCGTTCTGTTGCCATCGGCCTTGCCATCGCGCTTGGCGCAGGCATGGCGTCTGCCCAGACCCCGACACCGACGCGTGGCGGCACGCTCGACTTTGCCGTGGTCTCGGACCCGCCGAACTATGACTGCCACGCCCATGAAACCTATGTGGTCGTGCAGTCCGTTGGCCCATTTTATTCGACGCTGCTGAAGTTCGACCATAGCCGCTATCCGGAGGTGAAAGGCGATCTCGCCCGCAGTTGGGCCGTCTCCGCCGACGGGCTGACCTACTCGTTCCAGCTCAATCCGGATGTCAGGTTCCATGATGGCTCGCCGCTGACCTCGGCGGATGTAAGGGCCACCTATGACCGCATGCGCAATCCGCCACAGGGCGTGATCTCCCTGCGCCAGGCGACCTTTGCCGACATCGCCAGCATCGACACGCCATCGCCGACGGAGATCGTCTTCAAGCTCTCGGCGCCAAACCCCGCGATGCTGCAGAACTTCGCAAGCCCCTACAACTGCATCTATTCCGCAGCCAAGCTCAAGGATGATCCGCGCTTCCCGCTCCAGAACATCATGGGCAGCGGCGCGTTCCGCTTCGTCGAGCACGTGCGCGGCTCCCATCTCGTCGGCCAGCGCTTCGCCGACTACTTCGTCAAGGACAGGCCCTACCTCGACGGCTTCCGCATCGCCTATATACCGCAGCCATCAGCCATGCTGAACGCCATGCAGGGCGGGCAGATCAAGGCCGAGTTCCGCACCATCGGCCCAGCCGACAAGGCACGCCTTGAACAGGCCATGGGCAACCGCATCAAGTTCCAGGAAGCCACCTGGTCGACCGGCCTGATTGTCGCCTTCAACACCGAGAAGCCACCCTTCAACGACCCACGTGTCCGCCGTGCGCTCTCCCTGGCGCTCGATCGCAACGCCGCGAGTACAGGCCTGCGCCGCACCTCTATCCTGCGCGAAGTCGGCGGGCTCGTCAGGCCGGGCGCGCCCTTTGCCGCAAGCGCAACCGAGCTTGCCGCCCTCCCCGGCTTTGGCCGCGACATCAATGCCGCGCGCGTCGAGGCTCGGCGCCTGTTGGCAGAGGCAGGCGTTTCGAACCTGAAGTTCGCTCTGGTCAATCGTTCGGTCGCCCAGCCCTATACGCCTGCCGGTATCTTTCTCGTCGACCAGTGGCGCCAGATCGGCGTCGAGGTGGAGCATCGCCAGCTCGAGACCTCGCCCTATGTGCAGGCCGTACGCGCCGGGAACTTCGACGTCGCGCTCGACTTCCAGAACCAGGTACTCGAGGACCCGACCTACACGCTGCTGCGCTACATCTCATCGGACAAGTCGCCCGAGAACCCGTCCAAGCTCGTCGACCGTGAACTGGACGACCTCTACGAAAAGCTGGTGCGCGAAACCAACGCGGCCGCCCGCGCGGCGCTTATCCGCGCCTTCGAGGCACGGGTGATGAACAACGCGGCGCAGGTGCCCTTCCTGTGGTGGAACAGGCTGGTTGCCATGGACGCGCGCATCAACGGCTGGGCCATGTCGCCGAGCCATGTGCATGGCCAGGACCTCGTCGATGTCTGGCTCGCTCCGTGAGAAGCTGAAAGCACGCTGCCATGGGCGCCTACCTTGCCAAACGCATCCTGACGATGATCCCGACGCTGCTTGGCGTCGCGGTCCTCATCTTCCTGATGCTGCGTGTTGTCCCCGGCGACATCGTCGAGCTGAAAATGCGCGGCGATGGCGGCGCGCCCACCATCCAGCAGATCGAGGCCGAGCGCGCCCGCCTTGGCCTCGACCGGCCCCTGATCGCCCAGTTCGGGAGCTGGATGACGGGTCTTGCCACACTCGACCTCGGCACCTCGATGTGGACCGAAAAACCCGTCACCGAGGAAATAGCAGGCCGCATCGGGTTGACCCTGCAGGTCGCGATCATGGCCACGATTATCGCAATCCTGCTGGCGCTGCCGCTGGGAACACTGTCGGCGCTCTATAAGGACACCTGGGTTGATCAAGCAATCCGGATCTTCACGATCGGGGGCCTCGCCATTCCCTCCTTCTGGCTCGGGATGATTATCATTCTGGGCCTGCTCTACGCCTTCAACTGGATCCCGCCCATGCAGTATGTGCCGATCTGGAAGGACCCTCTGGCCAATCTCGCGCAACTGATCTGGCCAGCCCTGGCGGTGGGCTACCGCTTCTCCGCCGTGCTTGCCCGCATGGTACGTTCCTCCATCATCGAGGTCATGCGCGAGGATTACATCCGCACCGCGCGCGCCAAGGGGGTGCATGAGCGGCTTGTGATCGCGCGCCATGCGCTGCGCAACGCCATGCTGCCCGCCGTGACCGTGATAGGGCTGGAATTTGCCTTCCTGATCGGCGGGCTCGTGGTCACCGAACAGGTTTTCAACCTTAACGGGCTGGGCCGCCTGTTCGTGCAGGCAGTGTCGCGCTCGGACTTCACCATGGTGCAGGGCATCGTCATGGTCATCGCGCTGGTCTTCATCGTCACCAACCTGCTCGTCGATCTCGCCTATGGCTGGCTTGATCCGCGCATCCGCTACGGGGGCAAATGAGATGACGCTCGCTGTTCCCGCCCCCGCCCGAGCCCGCCCAAGCGCGCTGCGGTCCTTCATTGCGGCCCAGCCGCTCGGCGCCGTGTCGCTGCTGTTCATCCTCGCGATGGTCTTCGCCAGCCTGTTCGCCATCTGGATCGTGCCGCATGATCCGCTGAAGCTGGATTTTGCCGAGATCCTCGCGCCGCCCTCCTGGAGCTATCCATTCGGCACGGACAATCTGGGTCGCTGCGTCTTCTCGCGCGTCATCTTTGGCGCGCGCACGGCGCTGGTCATCGGCATCCTCGCCTCACTGGTCGGCTCGACCATCGGCGGCCTGATCGGCGTGGTGCAGGGCTACTTCGGCGGCAGGCTCGACTTCTACGTGAGCCGCTTCGTCGACATCCTGCTGTCCTTCCCGATCATCGTGCTCGCGCTCGTCGTGGTCGCCATGCTCGGCAAGAAGATCGTGCTGGGCGTCGACATGAATCTTGTGGTCGCCATTGCGATCCCGATCATCCCGAAGGTCGCCCGCGTCGTCCGCTCCGCCGCACTGTCCGTCCGCGAGATGCCCTATGTCGATGCCGCCCGCGCCTCGGGCTTCTCGCACCAGCGCATCGTCCTTCGCCACATGGTGCCGAACGTGTTCGCGCCCTTCATCATCATGTTCACGGCCTTTGTGGCGCAGGCGATCCTGCTCGAGGCCTCACTGTCGTTCCTGGGCCTCGGAGTGACCGAACCGACCCCGGCCTGGGGCCTGATGCTGGCGGGCAACGCAGCGGACTTCTATCGCGAAGCGCCCTGGATGATCATCTTTCCGGGCCTGGCCATCTCGCTCTCGGTCTTCGCCTTCAATCTGTTCGGCGATGCCCTGCGCGACCACCTCGACCCGCGATTCAAGGGATGAATCCAAGCGTCATGCCACGCTTGCCAAAGGGCAATTCAGCCCATAATGTACTGCAATGTCTGTTTGCAACACCGGAACGTCAGCCAGACCTTGCTCCAAGGCAGCAAGTGCGTCTGCCTGTGCCGCGCCGTTGAACGGACTTCTTCTCGGCAAGCTTCTGCTTACCAGCCCCTGAGGGCCGTCCGGGCGCTGGGCCTGGGCCTTCAGGGGATCATGCACGAAAGCCCCTGAACAGCCCGCCGCAAATCAGCTAGAGAGCTGTACAGAGCGGGGCGGGCAACTGCCAAGAGGAAAACCCCATGTCCAAATCACAGGTCCTGATCTTCGACACCACCTTGCGCGACGGCGAGCAGTCGCCCGGCGCCACCATGACCTTCGAAGAGAAGCTTGAAATCGCCGACATGCTCGACACCATGGGTGTCGACATTGTCGAAGCCGGCTTTCCGATCGCCTCGAATGGCGACTTCGAGGCTGTGCACGCCATTGCAAAGCGCCTGAAACGCGCCACGGTGGCCGGTCTCGCCCGCGCCATCAACGCCGACATCGACCGGGCCGGTGAAGCCGTCCGCGTCGCCCAGCGCGGCCGCATCCACACCTTCGTCTCAACCTCCCCGATCCATCTTGAACACCAGATGCGAAAGACGCAGGACGAGGTGCTCGCCATCATCGTCGCCACCGTGGCGCGCGCCCGCAACCTCGTGGAAGATGTCGAATGGTCGGCAATGGACGCGACCCGCACGCCGATCGACTATCTCTGCCGCTGCGTCGAGGCCGCGATCAAGGCGGGCGCGACCACCATCAACTTGCCCGACACCGTGGGCTACGCCACGCCAGATGACCACCGCCGGATGTTCTCCGAGATTATCACCCGCGTGCCCAACAGCGACAAGGCGATCTTCTCGGCCCATTGCCACGACGATCTCGGCCTTGCCGTCGCCAACTCGCTGGCCGCACTCGACGGCGGGGCCCGGCAGATCGAGTGCACCATCAATGGCATCGGCGAACGGGCCGGCAACACCGCGCTTGAGGAGATCGTCATGGCGATCCGCACGCGCGGTGATGTCTTCCCCTACGAGACTGGCATCGAGAGCAGAATGCTGACCAAGGCGTCCAAGATGGTCTCGAACGCGACATCCTTTCCGGTCCAGTACAACAAGGCCATCGTCGGTCGGAACGCCTTCGCCCATGAAAGCGGCATCCATCAGGATGGCATGCTGAAGAACCAGACCACCTACGAGATCATGACGCCGGAATCGGTCGGCGTGCAGAAGACCTCGCTGGTGATGGGCAAGCATTCGGGCCGCGCCGCCTTCAAGGACAAGCTGAAAGCGCTGGGCTACGACCTCGGCGACAACCAGATCGAGGATGCTTTCGTGCGCTTCAAGGCGCTCGCCGACCGCAAGAAGCACGTCTATGACGAGGACATCGAGGCGCTCGTCGACGACAACATCGCCACCGCGCACGACCGCGCCAAGCTGGTCTCGCTGTCGGTGATCGCCGGCACGCGCGGCCCGCAGCGCGCCACGATGAAGATCGAACTCGACGGCAGGATCATCACCGAGGAAGCCGAAGGCAACGGTCCTGTGGACGCCACCTTCAACTGCATCAAGGCGATCATGCCGCACGAGGCCGTGCTTGAACTTTATCAGGTCCATGCCGTGACCGAGGGCACCGACGCGCAGGCGGAGGTGACGGTCAGGCTCAGCCGCGACGGCAATTCGGTGACAGGACGCGGCGCTGACCCCGACACGCTCGTGTCCTCGGCCCGTGCCTACCTGATGGCGCTCAACAAGCTCGAAGCGCGCGGCGCCAGGGTCCATCCGCAGCGCGCAGCAGAATGAACAGCAGCGTGCCGCAGCGCCATTCCAGGCCGGTACAAGCCCGGCCAGGAACCTGCCGTGTCGGCAATGGCGTGCCGGCCTGTGTGAACCTTGAGCGATGAACCGCGATCCGGGGGTGCGAGACCCCGGCTGCAGACCCTTCATGATGGGCTGCGGGCTCGCCTCTGGCGTGCGCTCCTGACCTGACGATGACCGGAACGCCAATCACGATGCCCAAGCGCCGCCAATACCTATTGGTCCTGTTCTGGATGCTCGGCTCACTGACGGCCTTCAGCGGCGTGGCCCTCTCGGTCCGCGGCCTGCAGGGCGCACTGACCGTGTTCGAGATGCTGGCGATCCGCAACATCGGCGGGCTGGTCATCCTCGGCGCCATGATGCTGCTGGCGCCGGGGCCCGGCCAGAGCATCCGCATGGCGCGCCCGCAGATCCACGGCCTGCGCAACACCGCCCACTTCGCGGGCCAGGCCCTGTGGGTCTACGGCGTCACGGTGCTGCCGCTGGCCACCGTGTTCGCCATCGAGTTCACCACGCCCTGCTGGGTGGCGCTGTTCGCGGTGCTGTTCCTCAAGGAACGCCTGACCATCTTCCGCGCCCTTGCCATCGCACTGGGCCTCGTCGGCGTTCTGATCATCCTTAGACCGGGCATGGATAGCTTCCGACCCGCGGCGCTGGCGGTGGTGCTGGCCGCCGTCTTCTTCGGCATGCAGATCACCACGACCAAGTTCCTGACCGGTTCCAATTCGACCTGGACCATCATGTTCTGGATGAACCTGATGCAGTTGCCGATGAACATGCTGGCCAACTGGTTGACCGGACATTCCCCGCTGATCATCGACAAGCTGGGCTTGGACATTTGGCTGCCCGCACTCGGCATCGCTGTCACCGGCTTTCTGGCGCATTACTGCCTGACGAACGCCTTCCGGCATGGCGACGCCACGCTTGTCGTCCCGATCGACTTCCTGCGCGTGCCCCTGATCGCGCTGGTCGGCTGGCTGTTCTACAATGAAACCCCGGAGCTCGCGGTGCTGATCGGCGCGCTTGTCGTCATCGGCGGCGTGGTGATCAACCTCGTGGCCGAGGCGCGGGCAAAGCGTCAGGGCTGAACGGCTTTTGCCGCACGCTGCTCGTCCCAGAAGATCCAGAACCCGGACGCCACGATGATGATTGCACCGATCACGGTCGAGGGCGGCGGGATGTCGCCGAACACCGCATAGCCAAGCACGCCGACCCAGACGATCAGCGAATACTGATACGGTACGACGGTAGACGCTGGCGCCAGTTTCAGCGAGCGGTTGGTTGCCATATGCCCCAACAGCGCCACGATGCCCAGCATCGACAGCAGGGCCACGTCGCGCAATGACGGGGTGACCCAGCCGAAGGGCGCAAGGAGCACACCCATTCCCAGCGCCGCGGCCGACTGCCAGGCCACGAGCGTCGTGTCGGACGTTCCCTTGAGCTTGCGGGTGACCACCATCATGCCAGCGAAGGCCAGCGCGCCGGTCATGGCGATCAGCGATGGCCAGCCGAAAGTCGCGCCGGGGTTGAGCGCGATGCCGACGCCGACGAAACCGAACGCGATGGCGATCCATCGGCTCAGGCTGATGCGTTCGCCCAGGAACGGGCGGGCCAGCAGCGCAACGAAGATCGGTCCCGCCAGAAAGAAGGTCACGGCCTGCGCCAGCGGCAGATAGGTCACGGCCCAATAGAAGAAGGCGACGTCAATCGTCGACAGCACCACGCGGAGCACGTGCAGCTTGCGGTTTGGCGGCTTCATGATCGCCTCGACCCCCTCGCGCGCAATCGCCGGCGCCAGTACGAGCATGGCCGCGCCACTGCGGAACAAGAGCACCTGGCCAACCGTGTAGGTCGCGACGAGCCACTTGCCGAGCACGTCGTTCACCGAGAACAGGAACATGCCAAGCAGCATGAGCAGGATGCCGGCGAACACCGGACGGGTTGTCATAAGATGGCGCATGAAGGCTCGGCAGGAGTGCGGCTGTTTTTCCGCACAGCCCGCATAGCGTTACCGGACCGCGCTGTCACCGCTCTTTGCGCGCTGCCGCATGCGCGCCAGCGGTTGTGAACCAAACCGACAAAAGGGGCTGGACAGCACCGCACCCCTTTGCTACTGCCCACCTCGTTGCGCGGAGGCATCGACCTCCGCGTCACTGTTTCGGCGGGTGATTAGCTCAGTTGGTAGAGCAGCTGACTCTTAATCAGCGGGTCGTAGGTTCGAGCCCTACATCACCCACCAAACAATTCAATGACTGGATCGATATTGCTCGACGAGCGTTGCTCGCCAGCTAGCCCCTGGGGAGCAGCAGAGCGACGTCCAACCATCCCCCGGTCAAAACCAGGGCCGGGGCCGTGCGTTGATCAGAAATGGCTTCATCGTCACATCAGGCGCGCATGGTTTCGGCGAACAGCGCTGCGAGCCGGATGAACGCCCGTTCTGACTTGAAATCTCTTGGTTCTTGGAGATCCCGTTCACGCCCGTCGCCTTGACCAGTTCCTCAACCGAGCGCGTCAAGATGCGCTGGATGTAGGCTTCCTGGATCACCGCCGTCAGCGCCTTCTCGGCCATCCGGCGCGGCTCCAGAAAGCCGGGGAAGCATGTGCCCTTCCTCCGCTTGGGGATGCGCAGTTCCACCGTGCCAGCCCGCGTCTCCCAATCCCTGTCGCGGTAGCCGTTGCGCCGGGCCAGCCTGAGCACGCTCTTCTCGCCATGAGCCGCCCCGGTCAGCGCGTCCACCGACAGCTCCATCAGCCGCTCGACCGCAAAGCCGATCATGTCCCGCAGGATAGCTTCTTCTCCACAAGGCTGCGGAGGTTCATCGTCTCATCGGTCATTGGTCGTCCTCAGGTTGCTTGGTTGTCGCAACCCCGAGCATCACCCGAAGATCGATCAATGGCCACCGCCATCAGCCCGGCTGCTACAGCGCTGTTGAGCGTGAGCAGCCGGGACGATGGCGGTACGATTCACCGACGGAAAAGTGCCCCTTCATGTCAAACTCAAGGCATGAGCGGGGGGGGTAACAAGCCACGGTTGACCCCCTAACGCTGCTGGTCTGATCGGACTGGTTAGGGCCGATGGCCACGGCGCAAGGTCACAGGTTCACCAGGTCCAGCGGCTTCTGATCGGGGTTCAGCCGCAACATGGACAGGTTCAACGCGGCTGCCACACTCACCCACACCAGATAGGGCATGAATGCAATTCCGGCCCATGTGTCCAGTTGCCAATGAGTAACAGTTGCCCCCAGAACCGCGCACCAGAGGCACGCCATAACGGGGATCGAAGCACGCAAATGACGCAGCCCGAAGAAAACCGGTGTCCAAAGCGCGTTCAGCGCAATCTGAATGGCCCAGAAAGCCATCGCATAGCTGCTGCCCTCCAGACCGGCAACCCTGGCTCCTGCAAACGAGATCAGCAGATAAATGGACGTCCACGCCACCGGAAACAGCCAGTTCGGCGGCACCCAGGATGGCTTGTTCAAGCTCTTGTACCAGGAGCCTGTGGGAAACAGCGCGCCCGTCGCCCCAGCGCCAAAAGTCGCAGCAAGAAACAGGACGAAAAGGACGATATCCATAATGGGCCACTTTCAGCTTCCGCTGGCATCTTATGCTATTTTGCGGCCCATGCCAAAAGCCCCGTGTCCCAAAAGCCCCGGGGTCATTCAAAGACCGGCGTTGATGGCTGCGGATTTGTGTCGGCTGCAAAGGCCTCTCTGACTCCGGGCGTTGACAGTCCGGTCGTTCGGATGATGGCGAGCGCGAAATGTCTGAGGCTTGCGAACGGCCTTGCCCCTGCGCGGCTTCGGGATCGGTCCTCGTTCATGGCGACGTCGCGCTTCCAGTGAAGGGGGTTCCCGAAGCTCCAGTGCGCCCTCGCCAGCGCGAGCAGACGGGCAGGCGAGGCTTCGGCCTTGGTGAGGCTGGTGACGAGATAGGCGACCTCGGCGCTGGTCTTGGCCCTGATCTCGCGCGTGGCGGCGATGCTCATAACCTGGGCCGTGCCCGGTTATGTGAGAGAAGCGACGACTTCGGCACTGACCTCGGCCCGCCAAACCTCGATGCGGCCATGCGCCTTGTCGACCCTCCCGGCACATTGCAGATCGTCAGGCCGTGACGCCAGTCGACCTGCCTTACCGGCTCCCAAGGGGGAAAGATCGCCGAAGCTCTCGGCGATGGTGGCGTGCAGTACAGGCAGGTTCTGCTTCACGACGAAAAGGTATCGCGATCGTCCGTCCCGGATAGGCTCGCAGATCGCCCGCTGGCAGACGATCACATCGCCCTTGATGACGGCTCCATCCAGCGGCAGGCTCCTGAGCAGGGCCAGCGCCGCCGTGATCTCGCTCTGCTCGGGGCTCCACGACCATGTCGCCAACCACGACGCCAAGCTCCGCCGCGAAGGTCAAGACCACATGCAAGGCATTGGCGTGGTGACGGCGCGAGCCGCGCAGGCTCTTTTTATCGATCGCGATAGGCCGCGCTGTCTCGCCGTCCAGCGCGAAAGAGCCGAGGCAACGCGAAAGCGCGTCCGCGTCAATCGACTGGAACACGTCGCGATAGGTCGCATGACATGGAGCCACGCCACCGGGGAAGCCGAGAACCTTCAGGGCGGCGGGCGGCAGCCGCCGCCCCCCAACAAGAGATCGCCGGAGGGCTTTCCGCTCCTAAAGGCAGCGCCGTGATCGAAACAGAAAGGAGTGCGGGCAGCGCTATCTGCCGCTCCTTGAGGCCGCGCTGGCCGGAAACCTCGCGCAGCGCATCAATCAGTATTCCCGTCATCATGGCCATCCTCACGAGAATGGCCCTGCAACTGAATCCGGTTCGGCAACGCTGTCACCATACCGCGCCTGCGGGTCCTTGAATCACCCTGCAAGAGCCCTGGCATGGGTTGTCAGCCAGCACAAAATCGGGCATCGCAGCGGACATCTTCCCTTCAATACTGGAGTTCCGCGATGTCTGGTGCCCATGGCCATATCGAAGGATCAAACAAACGGATTGCGCTGCTCATTGCGGTTTTCGCGCTGCTCTTGGCCATTGCCGAAACCATGGCCAAATCAGCACAGACGGACGCGATCAATTCCAATGTCGAAGCGTCAAATCTCTGGGCCTTTTTCCAGGCCCGGACGATCCGCCAGACTGTGGTGCGGACCGCTGGTGAGGAATTGACGTTCACCCGCGACGCAACTGCGGAAGGGCCAGTCCGTGAAGCGCTCACGCGGCAGATCGCCACGTGGCGCGCAATAGAAGACCGCTGGGAAAGTGAACCGGCAACCGGCGAAGGCCGAAAAGAGTTGACCGAAAGGGCCCGAAAGGCCGAGGCAAAACGCGACAAGAGCTACAAGCGCTACCACGACTTCGAGATTGCCTCAGCCGTCTTCCAGATCGCCATCGTGCTGGCGTCTGCGACCGTCATAACCGGTGCCGCCTTATTGGGCTGGATCGCTGGCGCCCTTGGCGTTGCCGGTCTCGCCTTCACCGCCATTGGTCTGTTTTCGCCGGGGCTGATCCATCTGTTCTGACGAGGCTGATCAAGACCGGTGACCAAAAAGGGACGCCTATAAAGGCTCACCAGTCGATCCGATGCGGCTTTCCAATACGCCCACGACCTTCACCGCGCCTGAACCCGCAAGGGCACAACCATCCCATAAATGTCCCAGCTGATGCGTGTCTCCTCGCTGGTCATCGAGCATTGTGGCAGTAAGGATCAGGCGAGCGGCGCGTTGTTGCATGATGCTGCCGAAGATCAGGACGGGCAGCAGACGCTCGGCGATATCCGGCGACACTGTCGCTCAGATTGTTCGTGACTGCGCCGACGCACGGGTAAAGCCGAATCCCGCATGGCGAGCGTGCAAGGAAGCCTACTTGGCGACGCTGCCCAAGAAATCGCAGCGCGAACGGCTCGTTTCGTTCGCTGAAAAGGTTCATGGCTCTGAGGCGATCCTGTTTGATCACCGCGCCTGGAAAATTCGAGATTGCACAATCAGGCGAACGCCATCGATCACCTGCCACTTGCCGCAATGAGGCGGCTCAGACAAAGACCGGCGCGGCTGGCTCGCGAGCCAGCCGCGCGAACACGCCGAGCAACTCGTCCCGCGTTGCGTTGGCGATCGCGCCATCCTCAACCTCGGCACGCGTCCACATCCAGCTGCGGGCCGGATCGTCGCGCATGGCCCAGTCGGGAAACATGCGCTCGCTGATCGGCCCGCTGAACAGCCGGTTGATACCAAGGTGACGATTGTCGCGGGCGATGCGCCCGTAAGTGGCCTCGACGAGTTGCTCTGGCCCCTCGAGCAACTGCAAGTAGACGTCCGCGCGGCAGATCAGCGCGCCGGTGATGTCATCACGGGTGTTGTAGTGCCGCGCGCTGGTCAGGATGCTGTTGAGGGCCGCCTCGTCGAAGCCGAATGGCTGTGAAGCGTAGATCAGCTGAATCATGGCCATGAGCAAACCCTCGATGAGACACAACGCTAGGGGCTGCAGGGCTCCGTGTCGAGTAAGGTCAATTTCCGGGGGGTGGGGACGCGCAACATTGCGCGGCACTTTGTTCTCCCGGCGTCGACGCGCCATGCCCACAGCGATCTTGCCTCATCCCCTCCTTCGCGTCAGCAGTGTCCATGTGTGCAGACCGATCAGAACCGAGATCAAGCCCGCCAGCACCAGGACGCAGAGCACGGCCCTGGACATCTGCCCCATGCTGCCTTCGATCAACAGCGCATGCGCCACACTGTCCAGCGCAATCACAACCGCGAGGCCAGAATAGGCAATCCGCCATGTCCTTGGCCGGATGCGCACCGGCGCGCGGACCGCCACCAGCAAGGGTGCAGCAGAGTGGGACGCTGACGGGAGCGGCGCGACCGTGATGACATCGAGCGCCGCAAACACGATGTGTCCATCCTGCAGCGCCTCTATCAGGGCATCTTCGTCGACCAGTTATCCGCGGCCAATGTTGAGGAAAACGACGCCGCGCTTCAACCTCGCGATGCCCCCAGGCTTATGATGCCATCTGTCAATGGCGTATGGAGCGCGGCCAGTATGATGGTATCAGCGCGACCATCCGCCTCCTCAAGCCGGTCGAGACCGAAAACAGCGTCGGCGTTCAGCTCAGCCGAGCGCTCATGCCCGGGATGCCGCACGATCGAGTCGGCGTGCATGCCAAAGGCGCCGGCCAGCCGGCCGACATCCGATCCCACCTTGCCCAAGCCAACAACAAGAACCGTTTATCCACAAAGCCCTTCCCCGCTCTACCGCTCCCAGCGATGGGCGCGCGACGCTGCCATCAGGTTGGAAGGCCGCCTTGCTTGATTGGGCAAGGCCATTGCATCCTCCGACTTGCGCTCCACATGCAACGATGTCATCGCAGGTCAGGCCTCCAGGCCGCGTCGACTGACGGGGCCGGGCCTTGCCGCGCGTCGCGCCCTAGCGGCAAACTTGTCACGCAAGATCACGAGATGATCAGCCCAGAGCCTGGCTTTCTCCCGGGGAACGCGGGCGGATCAACCAAGCTGCCCGGACCACAAGCATTGCTCCAGTCGCGCCGAATGGTGTCATGATCAGCGTACTCAGCCGTGGCGCCGGGCCTCATCCATACGGTGCCGCATGGTGCGGATGGCCCCTTCAAGCCCGACGAAGATCGCCTCTCCGACGAGAAAATGCCCGATGTTCAGCTCGCGAACGTCCGGAATGGCGGCGATGGCGCCCACATTGTCATAGCTCAGGCCGTGACCGGCATGACATTCGAGCCCCAGCTTGCCCGAGAGGCGCGCAGCGGCCGTGATGCGCTGGAGCTCGGCTTCGCGCTCGGGACCGTGGTGTTCGCAATAGGCGCCGGTGTGCAGTTCGATCACAGCAGCGCCAATGGCGGCGCTGGCCTCGAGTTGGCGGGCGTCCGCTGCGATGAACATCGACACGCGGATGCCGGCATCGGCCAGCCGCGCCACCATGGGCTTCAGGACGGACTGCCGCCCCACCACATCAAGGCCGCCTTCGGTTGTCACCTCCTCGCGGCGCTCGGGCACAAGGCAGACCGCATGGGGTTTCACCCGCAGTGCGATCGCCACCATCTCCTCGGTGGCGGCCATCTCGAAATTCAGCGGCAGGGCCACTTCGGCCTTGAGCCTTTCCATGTCGGCGTCGCGGATATGGCGTCGATCTTCACGCAAATGCGCTGTGATGCCATCGGCGCCCGCCTGCATGGCTGCCAGAGCGGCACGGACCGGATCGGGATGCACGCCGCCACGTGCATTGCGGACGGTCGCGACATGATCGATGTTGATGCCGAGACGGAGTGGCTGGTTCATGGCGGTGACCTTTCCTGTGCATGCTGTCCGAGAATGGCTGCCAGACGAATGGCGGCGATGAGGCTGTCGGGCCTGGCGATGCCCCTGCCCGCGATGTCGAGGGCGGTGCCATGATCCGGCGAGGTCCGCACGAAGGGCAGGCCAAGCGTGACATTGACGCCCTCGTCAAAGGCCAGCGTCTTGAGCGGGATCAGCGCCTGGTCGTGCGTCGGGCACAGAGCGACATCGTAGCGTCTGCGCGCCTCGGCATGGAACAGCGTGTCGGCGGGATGCGGGCCGGTGATATCGATTCCGAGCGCCCGAAGCTGGGCAACCGCCGGCGTCAGAACGTCCCGGTCTTCGGTGCCGATCGTGCCGCCTTCGCCCGCATGCGGATTGAGTCCGGCCAGCGCCAGCCGTGGTCTGGCAATGCCGAACTGCCGACGCAGCGCATCGGCGGTGATCACGGCGGTCTCGATCACGAGATCAAGCGTCAGCAGGTCCGGCACGACCCGCAACGGCACATGGATGGTTATCGGGACAACGCGCAGGTCAGGGCCCGAGAGCATCATCACGGGACGCTCAATGCCCGCCAGATGCGCCAGAAACTCGGTGTGGCCCGGAAAGCCGAAGCCCGCCTGCGTCAGCACGCTCTTCTGGATCGGGTTGGTGACGAGAGCAGCGGCTTCGCCCTTGCGCACCAGCTCTGTTGCAAGCGTTATGCTGGCGATCACGGCTGTCGCCGTTGCCGATGATGGCTTGCCCGGTATCGCTTCAACCTGACGGCCAAGGTCGAGTACGGGCAGGGAAACGCCAAAAACAGCGGCAGCCTGAGACGCGTGCGCGATCGAGGCGACCGGAATCGCTAGCCCGGATGTTGCAGCAAGACGCCGAAGGCGCTCGGGATTATCGAGAAGGCAGAACACCGGCCCTTCGGCGCAGAGCCGCTGCCAGGCCGCAAGCGCGATCTCGCCGCCGATGCCGGCTGGCTCTCCCATGGTCAGCAGCACAGGCAGTGTGGATTGCATCGCGGTGTCGCGCCAAGCCGCATTGGGTCATCAAGAGTGCGGCTGTCTTACAAGCCCGCCACTATGGCCAGACACGGGCAAGGTCAATCGGAACCTGCGCACAACGGTGTCGCAGGCCCGGCGCAGGGCCAACCGGGTCGCCTGCTCCCAGCAACGCCATCATCGCCTTCGACAAGGGCGCTTAAAGCCACGCCGCGGATGACATCCCGGTCTTCGGCGGCAGACTGCCGAGTTCGCGTTTCCCCGCTGCTCAGATCGCGGAGAGCGTCCAGGCATGGGGAAACTCGCCATAATCCGAGGTTGTGACGCCGTTACGGGTGCTGCCTGGATACGTCGGCATCGGCTTGACGACGGTAACCCTCAGCACGGCGGCCTCGTCCGGCTTGAGCAGGCCCGCATGCACCGCCGCCACCCCAAGCGACGAATCGCGGGTGTAGATGTCGGTGCCCCAGATCTGCCCTTCGGTCGCGCCCCTGATGCGGAAATAGTAGGTCGCGCCCACCACGTCGCACAGGCCGTGCATGCCGCTGGGGGCGTCCGATGCGATCTGGTTGTCGTCGAGCAGCTTCTTGAGCTGCCGGCGCGATAGTTTCCCGCGGTGGTCGAAATAGGCGACCAGTTCCTGCACGACCTTCATGTGGCAATCCCCCGCTGCATGGTGACGACCCGCCCGTAAGGCGGTGAGAATGTGGTTGAGTCGCCCGGCACGGCCCAGAGCACGGCATAGGGCACGGCCTCGGCCGGATAGGTGATGTCGCCATCGGTGATGACGATCGCAGCGCTGACGCGCGGATCGTCTGCAAGCGCGCGCAGCGCCGGCGTCAGATCACTGCCGCCATAGCCGCTGATCCGGTAGTCGGCCAGTTCAGCAGGCGATAACAGTTCGTCGGATGTCACCTCGGTGTCACACTGGACGACGCGGATGTCGTCGATGCCGGTTGCCTCGCAGAAATCGGCGATCGCCCCCAGCGCGGACGGAATCTCGCCGCTCATCGAGCCGCTGGTGTCGAGAATGACGTTCAGCGTCAGCGCATGGCGCTGCCGCCCCGGCATGACGAGGTCGGTGCGCTCGGCCCCACGCCGCGAGGCGCGCTGGAAGGTCCGTTCACCGGGCGAGGCCCCTTCCAGCCAGCGCTGCAGGGCGACTTGCCACGGCGTTGCGGAGCGGCCGCGCAAAGCGCTCACCTGCCGTTGCGCCCCGCCGCCGGCCGCGCCGCGCCCGTGCATCAGCCCGAGCGCCCGGGCGATGGCCATGCCCTTCGCGGCAAGGTCGCGCATGGCTCTGGCGCGGGCGGCCTGCCCTTCCGCGCTGTCCGGAAACATCTCGCGCTCTGTCGCGGCATCGAGCACGTCTCCTGGCTTGCCGGACGATGGCTGGGCCTGCCCGCCCAGGATCTGGTCGACCGTCACGACCACACCCTCCCAGACCTGCGTCCGTGTCATGGTCGATCTGGCGTTGCGGCGCATGTCCAGCACGATCTCCTCGGCGGAACGCTCGCGCGCGCCGAGCATGTCGAGGCCGCCGGCCGGAATCCGGTCAAGGCCGAGCGCATGCCGCAACATGTCGTTGATGATGTAATCATGCGCATAGTTGAACTCGAGCCGGCCGGAGCCGACCGCCCGGTCATGGGTGCGCAGGGCCAGATGGAGCAACTCGTGGGCGAGCACAAACAGCAGATCGTCAGGCGACAGCCGCTGCGTGAAGGCCCGGTTGGCGACGAGACGGCCAGACGCGAAGATGCCCATGGTCGGCACGCTGTCATCGAGCGCAACCTGCACCGCCGCGGCAAGTCCCGCCAGATGAGGGAACGGCACGGTTACCATCCGCAGCCCGCGCCGGATGCGCTCCAGCGTGGCCAGGTCCGCCGCAGCGTCTGACGTACCGCCCGTCATGCCGCAACCTTGCGCAAAAGCCTGAGCATGGCGGGCTCCGCCCCGAGCGCGCCCCAGGTCCCCACCATGTCGGTCAGCAGGATCAGCTGATGTTCCTGGCTGAGGCTGCCAAGGAAAGCGTTGATCAGCCGTGGCGGCAGGTTCCTGGCCTTTCCGTCACGGACAAACTGACGGATGCAGTCGAGGATGAACCAGCGGGCGGCATCCCCCTTCGGCAGAAGCGCAGGCTCGCGGATGTAGCGTTCGATCGGCTGGACAGGGCCAATGCTTTCCTCTGCCAGCGCGCAGAACACGGTGGCATCCTCCGGCGACAGCCGCCCGAAGGCGAGTGCGCGGCGGGTCTCGGCGCTGAGCTGCCCGGCCCTCTCGGCCAGATCGAAGGCGCGTGATAGCATCGACCACGATCGCGGCGTCGAGAACGGCACGGGGTCCGCCGGCACGGGCCGCATCAACGCGTCGGGAACGGTCGCAATGAAGCTGCGGATCTCACGCCGCACCCCCGCGCGCTGCGCCCAGGCCAGCCACTCATCGACATCATGCCGGATCTGCAGGATGGTGACGCGGTTGACCAGCGCCGAACTCATGGCCCGGACCAGCGCGCGGTCCTGCAGGCGGTTGCCGGCGGCGACCACCCATGTGCCTGGCGGCAGGGCGTGTTCGCCCAGACGACGCTCAAGCAGCAGCGAATAGAACGCCTTTTGCACATCAGGCGCGCAGGCCGGCAGCTCGTCGAGAAACAGGCAGAACGGCTCCGGACGCTCGGGCAGCAGCACGCGCGGCGGGCAGAACACCGAGCGCTCACCGACGATCCGCGGGACGCCGCTGACATCCTCCGGCGCGATCTGGGTCCCGAGCAGCGAGCGGCAGGCCAAGCCGGCTTCACGCGCCGCTTCATAGACCATCTCGGACTTGCCGATGCCGGGCGCCGAAAGCAGCCGAAAGCAGCAGGAAGCTCTGCTCCTGCGCCATGAGCTGAATCAGCTTCTTGGCCTGGCGAAGCGTGACGACCTCGTTGAAGGCGCTCTGGCTGGCAGTCATGGCGATCCCCTGAAGAGCCGGCCGCGCACCGGGCTCAGGGAGCCGGTCAGTCGGCAGGTGTTGAAGGTGACAGGATCGTCCCGGCACGATGAACGCCGGCTGCATCAATTGTGACAAGAATGTGGCGGCGGCTGCGGCGAAGCAGTCGAAAAATCAGACGCTCGGATATTGCCCTCACGGGCCGAATGGCTCGACCATCACGTGATGGGCACGGAGGCTCCGTCTGTTGCGTTCATCGTGCCGGGCGCAACGACCAGTGATCAAGACCTGCAACGCAAGCGGGCTGAACCGGACCAGACAAGATCAACGACGTGTGCTCAATCCTTGGGAGGATCAACATGAAGCGACTACTTATCGGGACTGTCTCGGCCCTTGCCCTCATGCTGCCGGGCGCGGCCATGGCGCAGGAGACCATCAAGGTCGGGATTCTGATCGCCCTTGAAGGCGCCTTCGCCGCCGGGGGCGCCGACGGCGTCCGCAACGTCGAACTGGCGCTCAGGCAGGTCAACGGCATGGCCGGCGGCAAGAAGATCGAAACTGTCGTCGCCCCCACCGACACGACGCCCGACACGGCGATCCGCATGGCCCGCAAACTCATCGAACAGGACAAGGTGGACATCATCCTGGGGCCGCTGTCCGGCTCCGAAGGCATCGCCATGCGCGACTATGCCAAGACGATCCCCGGCAAGACGGTGATCAACGGCATCTCCGGCGCGCTGGAAACCACCTGGGTGGATCCGGCCAAGAACTTCTTCCGGTTCAACCTCGACGGCGCGCAGTGGGGGGCAGGTCTCGGCACCTATGCAGTCAAGACCAAGGGCTGGAAGCGCGTCGCCACCGTGACCGCCGACTACTCGTTCGGCTACACCAATTTTCTCGGCTTTGCGGTGGACTTCTGCCGCGCCGGCGGCGTGATCGCCGAACGGCTCTGGGTCCCGCTTGGCTCGGCCGACTTCGCCGGTGTGATCGCCAAGCTTCCGGACAATGTCGATGCCATCTATCTGGGCCTTGGCGGCACCGACGCGATCAACTTCTTGAACCAGTATCAGCAGGCAGGAACCAAGATCAACCTGATCGGCGGCACCATCATGGCCGACCAGACGGTCCTGACCTCGCGCGGCCGGGCCAAGGAAGCTCTCGTCGGCACGCCGATTTCCGGGCCGTTCGCCAACGACAACACAGCACCCGAGTGGACAAGCTATGTGAAGGCCTACCAGGATGGCTTCCCGGCGGACCGCCGCTTGCCGAGTCCTTCGCTGTTCGGCATCGGCTATTACAATGCGACGCTCGCCATGATCGCCGGCCTCAACGCCGTCAACGGCGATCTTAGCGGAGATCAGGCCAAATTCCATGCCGCACTGTCGTCGCTCAAGCTCAAAACCCCGCTTGGCGAAGTCTCGCTCAACGAGAACCGGCAGGCAACCGGTACGGTCTTCATCAACGAAGTGGTGGACGGCCCTGGCGGCACCCTCGCTATCAAGAACGTCGGCAAGGTTGATGGTGTCACCCAGACCCTTGGCATGACGCCGGAAGCCTTCCGGGCCATGGGCCTGCCATCCCGCACCGTGCCGGATTGCAAGGCGCTCGGCGGCGGCTGAGCCCGCTCTCGGCAGGGCTTCACGTCTCCGGGGTTGTTGCTTCAACCCCGGAGCGTCTCCCGCGCTGCATGGGCGTGGCCCGCGATCCGGGCCTTCGCCTCACGCCGACCAATGGACAGATGGCTTTAACCTGCCGGGGCAGGCGATGGCACTGATCAACTATCTGACCCGCATTCATTTCGCCGACCTGGTGCTCGAAGACGCACTGGCCGAACAACTCAGGCTGCTCGGCGTGCGGCGTCCTCTGATCGTGACCGACCGCGTTGGCGGACATGAGGCGTTGGCGCGGGTCACGGACGCGCTGCCGTCCACGATCGAAGTCCGCATCCGGCTGGTGTCAGGCGCTAGCGCGTCCGACCGGCTGGTCGACGATATCGCCGCCGCTTTCGCCGCAGGGGCCTGCGACGGCTTCATCGGCCTTGGCGGCAAGGTCGCTCTGAGCCTGACACGGCGCGCCGTCCATGAACGCCGGACATCCGCAGCGCCGGCGGCCGACGGAACGGCCATGATCGCGATCCCCACGACGACGGCCTGCGTCGGCCTTCAGCCGCTGTTCGGCTGCAAAGTCTGTGGCGGGCGTCGGACAGGCACGGTTGCCGCCGCCATGCTGCCCGATGTCGTGCTCTGCGATCCGACGCTGACGCTCGATCAGGACGAGGCCGCCACGGCAGCAGCCGGAATGGACGCGCTCACGCACTGCATTGAGGCCTATCTCGGCACGACATGGAACCCGCCAGCCGACGGCATCGCCCTCGATGGCGTCAGGCGGGCCCGCTCCAGCCTCGGCAACGCCGTTCGCGACGGCGCCAACCTCGATGCGCGCCGCGAGATGCTGGCCGCGGCGCTCGATGCTGGTCTCGCTTCGCAGAAAGGGCTTGGCTCCGTCGAAGCCCTGGCCGAGGCCGTCGAGGACGAGATCAACGCGGATGTGGCGCATGGCTCCCTGCATGCAGCCCTGTTGCCACCCGTTCTCGCCTTCAACGCCCCTGCAATCGGCGCGCGGCTGGGGACCCTGCGCGAGGCGCTGCAGATCGCGTCGGACGACGCCATGCCCGAGGCGATCGCGGCGCTGGGCGCCGGCATTCGCCTGCCGGTGACACTGGCGCCCTTCGGCCTCGACCGCGCCGCACGCGGTCGGATCGCGCGGCGTGCGGCCGAGCATCCCGCGACGCGCACCAACCCCCGCCATGTCACGGCAGCCGACTATCTGCGGATCCTTGAACATGCGTGCTGACGCCCTAACCTCCTCAACAGGAGGCTGTCCGGCATATTGCTTGCCAGACATTTTCGTTGGCTTAAACTCATCCGCGAAATGCGCCGTCAGAGCGCAGGAGGGAGGACCATGAGTTCAGCTGTTGCCGTGTTTCACGGCGCGTTCGGGCGCGTCTGCCTGTATGCCATGACCCGGACAATGGTGCCGCACGCACACCGCGAAGGGCACCTGATCTTCCATGTGCAGGGCCCGGTTGGTGAAGTGGTTGTCGACGGCCGCACATGCCCTCTGTCGCCCGGACAGGCGGTGGCGATCAGCCCCTGGCAGGCGCATTACTACCGCGCCGTCGACCTCGAGACGCCAACGCTCGCCCTTGTGCTCTACATCAGGCCCGCCTGGTTCCTTGAGGCCAGTCGCCGCTCGACCTCCTCGCTGCGCTTCGGTCGCGTCGGCATCGAGGTCACCGACCATCTCGCCCGTCTGGTCTACGGCAACGCCCATGCGATGCTGGACACCGAGATGGCGGACCCGATGCTCGAGGACCGGCTGTGTTCGTTGACGCAGGGCTGCTTCGACCAGTCCTGGCAGTGGACGGAGCACGGGGCGGGTTTCATCGGACAGGGCACTCCCTCGCGCGACTACCGCGTGCGCAATGCCCTGCGAGTGCTGATGGACCGCCTGAGCGAGCCGCTGGACCTCGATGATGTCGCGCGCGAGGTCGGCTTGTCGCGGCCGCATTTCTACAAGCTGTTCCGCCAGCAGGTCGGCGTCACGCCCAACATTTATCTCAACTCGCTGCGGATGGAGCGGGCGATCGACCGCCTGACGGCGTCGCGGGATGCCGTGGCGGACATCGGGCTTGATCTCGGCTTTTCGAGCCAGGCCAGCTTCTCTCGCTTTTTCATTGCCAACGGGGTTGTTCCGCCAAGCACCTATCGGCGCAGCGTTCAGATTGCCTCGTTGTCCTGAGCGCGGCGCCATCCCAGCCATGGTCGGGCGACCGTGCCGGAGTGATGGAGCGACCGGCGGCACAAGGAAAAGACTGTCGGGTACGCAGTTTGCGCCGACCCCGGTCTAGCTTTGGAAGAGTTCGTCGGGCGGATCATTGATATCCGCCCATTCAAGGGTGCGTCGGCGACACATGCAGAGTTTCTACAAGCGACATCCGGTCTGGTCGATCGTCCTGCTTGTTCTGGTCGCCGGCTTCATCTGGCTGGTCGCAAGCCCCTGGCCTCCGGGGCTTGAACAGGTCATGGGCCGCAAGCGCATTTTCCTGAACGCGGTGCTCTCCGGGATCACGCTCGGGGCGCTCTATTTTCTCGTGGCCAGCGGATTCACGCTCGTCTTCGGACTGATGCGGAACGTCAACCTCGCGCATGGCTCGCTCTATCTGCTCGGTGGCTATCTCGGCTACGAGATCGCCAACGCGACCGGGATGTGGCTGCTCGCCTTCCCCATCGTGTTCGTGCTGGTCGGCGCACTCGGTCTG
>JAPLOU010000086.1 GCA_026400535.1 Hyphomicrobiales bacterium | reverse complement strand
TGGAGTCGGCCAGGCCACCGCGCTCCAACTGCCCGATCAAGGGGAACGTCTCGCGCTCTGGCGAGCGGATCTACCACATGCCCTGGCAGCGCGATTACGGGCGCATCCGCATGGACCAGGGCGAGGGCAAGCGCTGGTTCTGCGATGAGAACGAGGCGGTTGCTGCCGGGTGGCGGAAGGCTGCGCGGTAGGGCCAGCGCCACGAAGACAGGCCTCGCGTCATGGCGTGCAGGCCGTCGTCAAAAGGGGCTGGATGGCCGAGGTAGCGGTTCCGAAAAACCTGTTCGCGGCGCTTCTTCAAGTGATCGACGCGGCGGCGAGAGAGGATCATGAAGTTAGAATCCGCCCGACAGCTCCAACGCTTCGTCTTGATCCACGATGGGGTCGCCAACCTCCACAACTGTCCCCGCCACGCCATGTCGTCATCTGACGATCGAGCGCTTCGTTCCGAGGGATGGTCGCGTGGCGCGAGATCGCCGAACTGGGCATCGCCGCGTAGCGCCAGGGGATAGCTCCCGGTCTTCGCACGGCCGCCGTTCGGCAAGTTGACAGTACCCGCCCGCGCAGTTCTGCTTGGCAATGCCTATCGCGCCACGATGGGCGACAAACGATGACGCCTAGAACAGCCCCTTCAGTTCGCGTCGACCGTCAACGATCCGGACAATCTCGACGTGGTCAACCGGGCCAGTCGGCTGATCCGGTTCAATCCGATAGAGGATCAGATAAGGCCGCTCGACCAGCATCCGGAACCCCGGCGCAATCTCGGGGCGAGCTACGCCAAGGCGCGGCTGGTCGCACAGAAGAATGGCCAGCGCCTCGATCCGGTCGAAATAGCGTTCCGCTGCCGCGGGCTGCTCAACCCCGATCAGTTCGTAGATATCCAGGAGATCAAGTCGGGCCTGCCTTGACCAGATCAGTCTATTCGCCATCGAGGGCAGCTTTCGTTGCCCCGGCCAGACGCGCACGAGCCTCAAGGCGCAAGGCAGCCATATCTAGCTCACCAGCCGAGCCGCTCGCCAGCCCGTCCTGCCAGAGCTGGCGCAAGCGCCGGACATTATCCTGCTGTAGCGCCCGCTTGAGCTGCCAGTCACGCAGGGCTTCGCGAACCACCTCACTGTTGGTGGCATATTCCCCGGCATCTACCGCCGCGCGCAACGCGGCCAGCTGTTCCGATGTCAATGCAATGCTGACTTTTTCTACGTTGGCCATGGGATCGGACCTTTCATTAGTAGCAAATCTTACTACCATATACTCTCGATGACAAGCCTCACCCTGACACCGGCGATTGCAGCTCCGGCCTTGGTGGTGTCGCCACGCCGCACAAGGCCGCGATCGCAGTCCGGCCAGTTTTGAACCCGATGCAGACCCTTCGGGATGTAATGGCGCTAGGCCTCAATGAACTTGAACGGCATGGGCAAACTCGGAGCTGCTGCAAAGTCCAAAATCATGCCCGCGAATGGCAATCCATGCACCAACGCCTTGCGCGACGTGTCAAGCAGCGCCGTGTTTTGGCGCGAAAGCTGCTGGTGCAAGCTCAATAGGCCGCCCAACCAACGCCAGGGTACTTTGGCGTGGACGTGAGGTTGCAATGACGCGACCAGATTTGATCACCGCGAGCCTTGGTGGGCGCAGGCGAATGGCCTCGACCGGATCGCGCGCATCGAGCATAACCATGTCGGCGGGGTGCCCGACCGCTATCCCGTAACCTGGCAACTGCATGGCGGCGGCGGCCCCCGTTGTGACGGAGGCGAAACACTGGTT
>JAPLOU010000066.1 GCA_026400535.1 Hyphomicrobiales bacterium | reverse complement strand
TGTTCAGCCCGTCCAGGATCGTCGAGATCGAGGTGGAGCGGTCGGACAGGGCCTTCGACGTGAAGAAGTTCAGCGGGTTGTCGAGGGCGCTGTTGATCTTCTTGCCGGTGGACAGGCGGCCCTGGGCGATGGCGAGAAGGTCGGTGGTGTCGCTCAGCGAACGCAGATTGGTGTTCAGGCCGGCGGACAGGGTGATATCAGGCATAGTGTTCTCCTATGGAACTGACCTCCTTCTGGAGGCGTGCCCTCATTCTTCCGACCAACCCTTTCCAACTTATTGCTGTAAAGCTTAAAACTTTAACCAAAACTCCTAACCCAATGGTATGGTTAACAGATGGCGACCCGCGCTCCGGCCGTGGCAGCTCATTATGATCCGGTGATCTGTTGCCACCTCATTTCGCACTCCACCGAATCCCGCTAACACTGGATCGATAACAGGACGGAAGGGGCGGCCATGGCACTGAAGGTTGAGCTCAAGCCAAATGAACGGATCATCATCGGTACCGCCGTAATCCGCGCGGACGATCAAAGAACACGGCTCTTCATCGAAGGAGAGGCGCCGATCCTGCGCGAAAAGGACATCATGACCGAGAAGGCAGCTGATTCGCCGGCCAAGCGGATCTACTTTGCCGTGCAGTTGATGTATCTCGAATCCAACACCGCCAAGTACCACGAGGTCTATTTCACCTTGATCCGCGAACTGCTCGAAGCGGCTCCCAGTGCGCTTGCACTGACAAGCGATATCAATAACCGCATCTTAAGTGGTGAGCTCTACAAGGCTTTGAAGGCAGCGAAGAAGCTGGTCGCATACGAGAGAGATCTGATTTCAAATGTCCTACGCAATGAACGCCTACGCGAAGAGGGCCCATGAAGCGCCGGTCAGCCAGCGCGAACTCGAAGCACAGGTCCTGATGTCATCTGCGGCACGCCTTCAGGGCATCCGTGACACCTGGGAAGACAAGCGGGGCGAGCTTGATGCCGCTCTCCTGATCAACCGCAAGATCTGGACGGTGCTTGCGGGCGCGGTAGCTGACGAAAAGAGCCCGCTTCCGCTACAGGTGAAGCAAAACATCCTGCAGATCGCGATCTTCATTTTCAATCACACAATTGAGATAACGGCCGAACGCGATCCTGATCCGGCCAAGCTGACCGCGCTGATCAACATCAACCACCAGATCGCACTTGGCTTGCGCAGCCAGCCAAACCCGCCCTCTGCGCCGGAAGCGGCCTGATCAGGTCAGGCCGACCACCTTCACAGCGCCGACCTCGATGCCGTTCCAGTTGCGCAAGGTCGGTGCCGCCAGAGTGCTGACGACAGCGCTCTGCTCGCCTTCAAGGGTGAGATAGCGGCCCAGCAGCGTGGCCATCATCGCTTCCGACGCCCGCGTCGACCCGTCATCGATCTTCAGCGCGATGCCGAGGCCCAGTTCGGGCAGCGTGCCGCAGAACACAGCTTCCGCACCGGTCTTGGTGAAGGCGCGCGCGCCAAGGGCCGTCATGGCCACGGTGTCGAAGCGCCCGGTGCCCGAGACCATTTGGGGATTGGCGGCCACAGCAGCCCTGATCCGCGCCGCAGCCTTGACGCGCTCTGGTCCCATGATGGCACCCTTTCCGCCTCCGGCACCAAACCGGGCAAACCCGAGCGCCATCGCCTGCAAAGGAATCCCATAGGTCGGGATCGAGCAGCCATCGATACCCATCTCATCGGTGTCGTGAGCAGCACCCGTCATTTCGACGAGCGCTCCACGGACCTCGCGCTGGACCCGGTGCGAAGCCTTGACGTAGCCGGCCGGATCTTCGTCCAGCCCGCAGGACAGGCAGACAAACCCCGCATGCTTCCCGGAACAGTTGTTGTGCAGCGGACCTGGCATCCCGCCGGATATGGCCAGGGCGCGCGCCGCCCCTTCGTAGACCGGCCAGTGGGAGCCGCATTCGAGGCAGGACGCATCGCGCCCGGCCTTCGACAGCATGGCTGCCGATGCGGCGACATGATGCGCCTCCCCGGAATGCGATGAACAGCACAAGGCGATCTCGGCATCCGTCAGGCCGAAACGGTCTGCAAAGCCGCCCTCGACCAGCGGCAGCGCCTGCAGCGCCTTGACGGCGGAACGCGGAAAGACCCGCTGCAAGACATCGCCGACCGACAGGACCACCGCGCCATCGGCATCGACCACAACGGCCGCGCCGCGATGGCGTGACTCGACCGCGCCCCCGCGCGTCACCTCAACCAGAACCGGATTGTCCATCAGCTCGCCCCGAAAAATCTTGGGGCCCGTCATGTCCGATGGCGGCTTCTGTGTCAAAGCGCGGCCCTCGGCGACGCCTTGCCGCTCGCCTTTGGCTGACGGCTGGCCTAGATTGACGCGACGGAGCATTGCTGATGGCCGACTACGAGACCGAGTACAACAACCGGGCACGGGTGCCGGAACATGTCGCGATCATTCCTCGATGGGCGCGGGATGCGGCGGCCTATCGCGCCGAGGCCTCATGTGAACTGGGCGTATCATACGGCCCCTCGCCGCGGCAGTACTACGACCTGTTCCGGCCCCAGACCATGAAGGGCGACGCACTCGCGGTGTTCTTCCATGGCGGCTACTGGCAGGCGCTCGATCCATCCTTTTTCAGCCATATGGCGCGCGGCCTCAACGGCCGCGGCGTCGCCGTGGCCGTGATCGGCTACAATCTGTGTCCCGAGGTCACGATTGCCGACATCATCGGCCAAACCCGCTTTGCGTGCGGCGTCCTGCACCGCCGCTTCGGATTGCCTCTGGTCGCCTTCGGCCATTCGGCAGGCGGCCACATCGCGGCCTGCATGCTGGCGACGGACTGGCGCTCGGTGGCGGGCGACCTGCCGCCGCAGCTCGTGCGCGCCGGCTATGGCGTGTCCGGCATCTACAATCTCAAGCCCTTGACCGAAACCTCGCTGAACACGGCCCTGCAACTCAGTTTTGAGGAATCGGAACGCCAGAGCCCGTTTTTCTGGCCGGCGCCTTCGCGCCTTGTCTTCGACGCCGTGGTCGGCGCCGAGGAAAGCGCTGAATACCTCCGGCAGAGCCGCCGGCTCGTCGACGCGTGGGGCCTGGGCGGCGTCAGTACACGCTATGAGGAGCTGGACGGCAATCATTTCACCGTGATCATGCCATTCGCCGACATCGACAGCGCGATGACCCGGCGGGTCGCCGAGCTATGCGGCGCTTGATTGCCCCGTCCAATCGGCTATGGCGTGACATGAAGTGAGGAGACCGCGATGCAGACCTTCTTTGTCGAAATCAAATGCAAGCTCGGCAAGACCTATGAGGTGGCCACCGCGCTCGCCGACCGTGACATTGCCTCGGAGATCTACTCCACCGCCGGCAACTATGATATTCTGGCAAAGTTCCATATTCCCAAGGATGTGGACATCGGCCACTTCATTGCCCAGAACGTCCAGACGGTGCCGGAAATCCAGGACACCCACACGATCATCACCTTCAAGGCGTTCTGATCGCCCTCACCGGATCGGACGGGTCAAACCGTCCTCGGGCTGCTGCGCTTTCAGCATATCGGCAAAGCGCCGCGCCGCCGGCGAGGCGGCCCCGAGGGCCGGAAACAGCAGCATCGTCAGATAGCGGATCGGCAGCTCGACTGGCTGTGCCACCAGGCCCTTGAGCCCGTCGCCGAGGCTCAGCGGGAACGGGTTGACGAGGGCAAGGCCGACGCCGCGCCGCACCAGTTCGGCAACGAAGGCGGAAGTTGCCGCCTCTGCCACAATGCGGGGCTGCGATCCAGCGGCAGCCAGATGCCGGTCGGCCTCGACCCTCGACGGGAAGCGCCGGGCCAGCGCGATCATCGGCTGCTCATGCAGATCGGCGGCGCTGATCCGCTCCTTGGCAGCCAGCGGATGGTCATCCGGCATCAGGCAATGGGCAGAGGCCTCGCGTATCGGCTCGGCCCTCACCCCCGGATGAATGGACGGCGAGTCTGCCAGCCCTAGATCGGCCAGACGGTCCGCCACTGCGGCCACCACCGCCGTGTTCGTGCCGATCTCCACATGGATCGTCAGATCGGGCTCCGCGATCCTGAGCGCCGCTATGATGTCCGGCAGGATGAACTGCGCGAGTGTGGGTGACGATGCGACCCTGAGCGTGCTCTGGCCATGCGGACCGTCAGGCCATAAACCGATCCGGTCGAGCGCCGCGAAAATCGGCCGTGCCTCTTGCTCCAGCGCAAAGGCATCAGCGTTCGGAATGAGCCGGCCGCCCTCACGCGAGAACAGCGCTCTGCCAACGCGCCCTTCCAGGGCGGCGATCGCACGCGAAACGGCTGGCTGCGAGACCCCGAGGCTGGCGGCAGCGGAGGTCGTCTTGCGCGACAGGATCAGCGCACGCAGGATTTCGAGCTCGCGCAGGCTGGGCCGGTCCGGCGGGACGGGTTCGGTGGTTCGCAACGGGCTATGAGAAAAAGTTATATATGAACATTTGAGATATATACGAAACGCATCGTTATGATGTCAATTCCCGACCTGACTGGCACGAGAGGTCAGGGATGCCAGATCGACGTCGGACTGATGAGCGTCGCAGTCCTCCTCGAAAAGGTAATGGAGAAACGCCTGGGGGACCTGCGCAGCCCTCCACATATAAGTATGCTTTTTTCTTATTCGATTCATGCTGACAAATACAATGATGGCATATTTGATGAATTCGGAAGCTGTCAGACCGCCAGACCCCTTGCCGAAACCGGCGGCAAGTGCAGATTGAACGATCAGAAACCCCCTCTGCGGCGCCCCAGGCGCGCTGCACAGCCGGACACTCGGGAGAACGGATGATGACGACCTCACTCAGGCAGCTTGCGCTTGCGGCCGCGACAACCTTTGCGCTGATCGGCGCCACCGGCGCCCAGGAACTCAAGGTCGGCCTTTCGGCGGAGCCGAGCTCGATCGATCCCCACTATCATAACCTCAGCCCCAACAACATGCTCAGCGAGCATGTCTTCGAAGGGCTCGTCAACCAGGACAAAATGCAGGCGCTTGAGCCGGGACTGGCCGAAAGCTGGAAGGCGATTGACGACACGACCTGGGAGTTCAAGCTCCGTCGCGGCGTCAAGTTCTTCGACGGCTCGGATTTCACCGCCGATGACGTCATCGCCACCTTCAAGCGCCTGCCCGCCGTGCCGCGCTCGCCATCAAGCTTCGCGCCGTTCATTGCCGGCCTGACCACCGAGAAGGTCGACAGCCACACCGTTCGCATCAAAACGGCTGCCCCTGCCCCTCTGGTGCCCACCAACCTGTCGACCTTCGGCATCGTCTCGAAAGCCTGCGCAGAGACCATGAGCACGGAAGATTTCAATGCGCTGAAGTGCCAGGGCGGCACTGGGCCGTTCAGGTATACCGAGTTCAAGCCCGGCGACCGCGTCGTTATGGAGCGCAACAACACCTACTGGGGCAGGAAGCCGGATTGGGAGAAGGTCTCGTTCCGCTTTCTGACCGCTGCGCCGACCCGCGTGGCCGCCATGCTCGCCGGTGACGTCGATGTCATCGAGGGTGTCCCGCCCTCCGACATGGCGCGCCTCAAAGCCAACGCCAATCTCTCCGTGGTCGAGGAACTGTCCAACCGCGTGATTTATTTCCACATGGACCATTTCCGCGAGACCTCGCCCTTCATCACCGCAAAGGATGGCTCGCCGATCAAGAACCCGCTTCGCGATGTGCGCGTGCGTCAGGCCCTGTCGATGGCGATCAACCGCCCGGCCATTGTCGAGCGCATCATGGAAGGTGCCGCCGTCCCCGCGGAGCAGGTCCTGCCCGCGAGCTTTTTCGGGACGTCCAAGACCCTGAAGCCGACGGCCTTCGATCTTGCCGGCGCACGCAAGCTCCTCGCCGATGCCGGTTATCCGAACGGCTTCAAGCTGAAGATGCATGGCCCCAATGGCCGCTACACGAACGACACCAAGATTATCGAGGCCGTCGCCCAGATGTTCACCCGTCTTGGCATCGACACCGAACTTGAGACGATCCCGCCCGCCAACTTCTTTACCCGAGCCTCGCAGGGCGCCAATGGCGAGCCGGAATTCTCGTTCATCCTCGTGGGCTGGGGCGCCGGCACCGGCGAAACCTCCGGCTCGCTGCTCGCCCTGCTCGGTACAGTCGACCGCGCCAAGGGGTCGGGCGGCGCCAACCGAGGCCGCTACTCCAACAAGGTCTTCGATGACAAGCTGGCGGAAGCCCTGCGCACCGTAGACGACGCCAGACGCGCCGTGCTGCTCGCCGAGGTTTCCGAGATCGGCATGAAGGATGTCGGCATCATTCCGAGCCATTACCAGACCAACGTCTGGGCCTCGAAGAAGGGCATCAAGGTCACCGCGCGCGCCGACGAATACACGCTCGCCATGGGAATCTCGCGCTGAGTGCAAGTCAAGACCGCCGGGCCGCATCCGTGCGGCCCGGCCACCATCCGGGACAGCCGAGGCACACGACACCATGTTGACCCGCAGATCCCTCATCACCGCAGCCGGCGCGCTCGCCCTGCCGGCCCGCACCGCTGCGCAGGACCAGCCTGATCTGCGGATCGGGCTCGCCTTCGAACCAAGCTCCTTCGATCCGCATTTTCACAACACGACCCCCAACAAGTCGCTGGGCCGCAGTGTGTTCGAGCCGCTGTTGTTTCAGGACGAGCGGCAGGCAGTTCGACCCGGCCTTGCGACGGGCTGGCGCCTGGTTGATCCGCTCACCTGGGAGTTCGCCCTGAGACCCGGCGTGCGCTGGCATGATGGCGCCGCGTTCGGTGCCGACGATATCGTCTTCACCTTCGAACGCGCGCCCGCCGTTCCACGGTCTCCCTCTTCGTTCGCGGGGTTCATCGCGGGCAAGACAGTCGAGAAGATCGATGACCTGACCATCCGCGTGCGTACGGCTGAGCCTTACCCGCAGATGCCGATTGATCTGTCGACCTTCGGCATCGTCCCGGCCAGCACGCGCGGGGCGACCTCGGACGACTACAACACCGGCAAGGCCGCCATCGGCACGGGGCCGTTCCGCTTCGGTGGGTTCGTGCGCGGCGACCGTACGCTCCTGTTGCGCAACGAGACCTACTGGGGCGGCGTGCCGCCCTGGCGGCGGGTGCTGATGCGCGTTCTGCGCTCGGATCCAACCCGGGTTGCGGCACTGCTGGCAGGCGATGTCGACCTGATCGAAACCGTGCCGACCGCCGATCTGGCGCGCCTGCGAGGCGACCCACGCTTCACCGTCACCAGCATTATCTCTAACCGCGTCATCTATCTGGCCATGGACCAGTTCCGCGACGAGAGCCCTTTCATCAAGGGCCCGGCTGGCGAAGCGGTCCGCAACCCGTTGAAGGACGCGCGCGTGCGCCGGAGCCTGTCGCACGCCATCAACCGGCAGGCACTTGTCGATCGCGTCATGGAGGGCGATGCCCGTCCTGCGAGCCAGTTCCTCGACGCAAGCTTCTTCGGAGCCAGCAGGGCCCTGGGCGTTCCCGCCTACGACATCGGCGTGGCACGCAGCCTGCTTGCGGACGCAGGGTTCCCGAACGGCTTCAGGCTGAAGATGCACGGACCCCAGGGCCGCTACGCCAACGACACCAAGCTGATCGAGGCCATTGCGCAGATGTTCACCCGTATCGGCATCCAGACCGAGATCGAGACGCTGCCGCCGGCGATCTTCTTCACGCGAGGCTCGACCGGCGGGCCAGGCAACACGCCGGAATTCAGCATGATCATGGCCGGCTGGGGCTCGGCGGCCGGAGAGATGTCCGATCCGCTGCGGAACCTGGCCGCGACCTTCGACGCGGCTGCAGGACGCGGCTCGTCCAATCGCGGGCGCTACACCAATCCTGCGGTTGACACGGCGATCAACACGGCGCTCGCCACGATCGACGACACGGCCCGCAGTGCCGCGCTCGCCCGAGCGATGGAGCAGGTGGCGGATGACATGGGGATCATTCCCGTGCTTTATCCGCTCAATACGTGGGCCGCCCGGCGTGGGCTTGGCATTGCCGCCCGTAGCGACGAATACACATTGCCGTTCCACATAACGCGCCCGAGCTGAGGAGCCACCATGCTCGCCTTCATCCTCAGGCGCCTCGGACAGGCTATGCTGGTCATCGGCGCCATGGTCGTGATCGTGTTTTTCGGCGTCAACGTCATCGGCGATCCGGTCTACATGCTGATCTCGCCGGAAATGGACCAGAACGCCGTCGAGGCGACAAAAGTCGCGCTCGGCCTCGACAAGCCGATCTGGGAGCAGTTCATCTATTTCGTGACAGGCGCAGTGCAGGGTGATCTCGGACGTTCCTTCGTCCACGGAGAGCCAGCCATCAAGCTGATCCTCAGCCGCATGCCGGCCACGATGGAACTGGCGCTGGTGGCCCTGTTGATGGCTGTCGTCATTGGCCTGCCGCTGGGCGTCTACGCTGGGCTGAAGCCCGAAAGCCGCCTTGCCAAGGCCATTATGGCGATCTCGATCCTCGGTTTTTCCCTGCCGACATTCTGGGTCGGGTTGATGCTGATCATGTTCTTTTCCGTCATGCTCGGCTGGCTTCCCGCAACGGGACGCGGTGATGTCGTCCGCGTGCTGGGGATCGAGACATCGTTGCTGAGCTGGCAGGGCTGGACCTTCATCGCCTTGCCGGCGCTCAACCTCGCGCTGCTGAAGATCAGCCTCGTCATCCGCCTCGCCCGGGCCGGCACACGTGAGGCGGCGCTGATGGACTATGTCAAGTTCGCGCGCGCGAAGGGCCTTGCACAAAGCCGGATCGTCGGTGTCCACATCATGAAGAACATCATGATCCCGATCGTCACTGTTCTGGGCCTGGAATTCGGCAGTCTTGTGGCATTCTCCGTGGTCACCGAAACCATCTTCGCCTGGCCCGGCATGGGCAAGCTCCTGCTGGAAGCCATCCAGCGCCTCGATCGACCGGTCATCGTCGCCTACGTGATGGTCGTTGTGGTCCTGTTCGTGGTCATCAATCTGGTGGTCGACGTCCTCTACTCGATCCTCGATCCGCGTGTGCGGCTCACTGAAGCGAAGGCGTAAGGAGCCCCATGACGGACACTGCCATTACCTCAGCCAAGAAAACGCTTCCGGCTATCCCGAAGGAGGAAACGCCCTTCACGCGCTTTCGCAAGGCCTTTTTCGAGGACAAGGTGGCTGTTGCGGGGCTCATCCTGTTCCTGATCATCGTCAGCCTTGCCCTGCTGGCGCCCTGGATCACGCCGCAGAACCCATATGACCTGCGCAGCGTCGACATCATGGACTCGCGCCTGCCGCCCGGCGCCACGATGGGCGAAGGCTTCACTGCTTGGCTGGGCACAGACGGCGTCGGCCGCGATCTTTATTCCGGCATTGTTTACGGGCTGCGCATTTCGCTGATGGTGGGCGCGCTCTCGGGGATGATCGCCGCCTCTGTTGGCATGGCTGTCGGCCTGACAGCAGCCTATGCAGGGGGACGCGTCGAAACCATCCTGATGCGCATCGTCGACCTTCAACTGTCGCTGCCGGCGGTTCTGATCGCGCTGATTCTGGTTGCGGCCCTCGGCAAGGGCGTCGACAAGATCATCTTCGCCCTCGTTGTGGTGCAGTGGGCCTATTACGCGCGCACGGTGCGCGGCACGGCGCTGGTCGAGCGCCGCAAGGAATATGTGGAGGCTGCGCAGTCGCTTGGCCTGTCCAACGCCCGCGTCGTCTTCCGCCACATCATGCCGAACTGCCTGGCCCCGGTCATCGTCATCATCACGGTCCAGACCGCGCATGCCATCGCGCTGGAGGCGACATTGTCCTTCCTCGGCGTCGGCCTGCCGCAAACCGAACCTTCTCTCGGCGTGCTGATCGCCAATGGCTTCCAGTACATGCTCTCGGGGAAGTACTGGATCAGCGTCTTCCCCGGTCTTGCCCTGCTGCTCACCATCGTCTCGATCAACCTGATGGGCGACCGGATCAGGGACGTGCTCAACCCGAGGCTCGAGAAGTGATGCCCCCACCCGTCATCTCCGTCGAGAACCTCAAGACCCATTTCTTCACACGCGCCGGGCAGGTGAAGTCGGTGGATGGGATCTCCTTCCACGTGAACAAGGGTGAGGTGCTTGGCCTCGTCGGCGAGTCAGGTTCCGGCAAATCCGTCACCGGGTTCTCGATCATGGGGCTGATCGACCCGCCAGGCCGGATCACGGACGGCTCGATCAAGCTCAATGGCAAGGAACTGGTCGGGCTCTCGGATGAGGAGATGCGCAAGGTCCGCGGCCGCGAGGTCGCCATGATCTTCCAGGACCCGATGATGACACTCAACCCGGTGCTGCGGATCGACACCCAGATGATCGAGGCCATCACCGCCCATGAGAACGTCTCGGAAAAGGCCGCTCGTGCCCGCGCCCGCGACGCGCTTGCCAAGGTCGGCATCCCCTCGCCGGACGAGCGGCTCAGCGCCTATCCGCATCAGTTTTCCGGTGGCATGCGCCAGCGCGTGGCGATTGCAATCGCGCTGCTTAACGCGCCCTCTCTGATTGTCTGCGATGAGCCCACGACGGCA
>JAPLOU010000044.1 GCA_026400535.1 Hyphomicrobiales bacterium | reverse complement strand
CATCGTTCGGGTCACCCGCCCGGTGCGTCATCACGGAACCCTCCACAGGCGAGAAAGTCCCTGCAAAGAGAAAGTCCCTGCAAAACAGAGGTGAATCGCGTATCCCGCGCATCAAACAACCGCGTCATCCGACGCATGCGGATTGAGAAGGTGCTGCATATGATGGAAGCCATCATCCGTGACATGGACGATGCCGACCGCGAGGCGGTGATCGACCTGATCTGGCAGCTCAACCGCTTCGAGGCGAAGCTGAGCCATGACCGCGCCACCGACCGCGTCGCGGCGGTCGCCTGCCTGAAGGTGAATGACGCCAAGATTCGGGAGCATGGCGGCCGCCATCTTGTTGCGTTGCGTGACGGCGTGGTGGCAGCTTATGCCTGCGGCGGCGTTGTCGAGGGCGATCCCTACATCAAGCCGGAATGGCGTCGTTACGGCTATATCTTCGAACTGGTTGTGGCTGAAGGCCAGCGCGGTAGTGGGCTCGGCTCAGCTCTGGTATGCGAGCTGGAATACTACTTCCAGTCGATGGAACTGAAATCGATCGGCATTGGCGTGCTTGCGCGCAATGTGCGCGCAGCGGAGCTCTACGACAGGCTCGGCTACAAGCCGCACGCGGTCGAGCGCGTGAAGTGGCTGGATGGAACCTCATGAGCGCACCAGCCAGCATGAAGCCAATTGCCGGAACAAACCGGTGGCTGCGCCGCTCAATCTGGCTGGTCGCGTGCGCTGTCATGGCAACCTACCTCGCGATCTGCGCCTACATGTATGCCATCCAGCGCTCGATGCTGTTCATTCCCGACATCCGCGATGTCAGCGCCGAGGTCGAGCGCTTCCCGGGCGCCGAGGCCGTCATCCTGACGCCATCCGATGGCGAGCGCCTGAACGCCTGGTGGAAGCCGCCGCGCTCGGGCCAGGACGTCGTCTATCTCTACCTCCATGGCAATGGCGCCAATCTCAGCCGCCGCGCCGGGCGTTTCCAACGCCTGACGGAGGACGGGTCCGGTCTGCTCGCGGTGAGCTGGCGCGGCTATGGCGGATCCAGTGGTTCGCCGTCGGAAGCCGGGCTTCGGCTCGACGGGCTCGCAGGCCATGACTGGGTCAGTGCGCGGATCGATCCGGCCCGCATCGTGCTGTTCGGGGAATCGCTTGGCACCGGGGTCGCAATCGGGCTTGCCGCCGAGCGCAAGGCGGCACTGCTGGTGCTCGATTCGCCCTATGCCTCGATCGTCGACCTTGGCGCCTTGCGCTTTCCGTTCCTGCCGGTTGCGCTGCTGTCGCGTGATCCGTTCCGGTCCATCGATCTGGCCCCGCGCGTCGCCATTCCGGTGATCGCGCAGCATTGCACGCGTGACTGGGTGATTCCACTGAGCGAAAGCCAGAGGCTGATGCGTGCCTTTCCAAATGAACCGGATTTCTCGATCATCGACGGGCGATGCCATGTGCCGGATGTGGCGCGTGCCCTCTTGCCGAAGACGCGCAGCTGGATTGCGGCCCGATAGGGTTTCTCAGAATCGCAGGCTGCCACCGATCCGGCCTGAACCCGCCCGCGCAACCGCGTTGTTGCTGTCGATTGAGAGCGCGCGCTGGTAGCTCTCGGCGGCCTCGCGCTGACGGTTGAGCCGCTCGAGAGCAAGGCCCCTGCCGGCCCATGCGTCGGCATTGCGGTTGTCGACATTCAGCGAGGCGGTGAAATCCTCCTGTGCCTTGTCGAACTGGCCGAGCGCCGTGAGGCTCTGCCCGCGTGCGGTGTAGGGCGGCGCGTTGTACGGATTGCGGTCGATGGCTGAATCGAAATCCGTGACTGCCTGGCGATGATTGCCCTGGCGCTGGTAAACGAGGCCGCGCGCATGCAGCGCTTCTGCGCCCTCGGGGTTCAGGCGGATGGCCTGGTTGAGATCGTCCATGGCCTCGGCCAACTGGTTCTGGGCGCGCAGCAGGTTTCCGCGCGCCAGGTAGGCCGGTGCATAGCTCGGATTCGATTGGATGGCTCGGGTGAAGTCCTGCATCGCGGCGTCATTCTTGCCGCTCTGGCGCTGAGCGAGCCCACGATTGGTGTAGGCCGGGGCAAAGGCCGGATCGAGGCTGACCGCCTTCGAGAAGTCGGCAATGGCGTCGGAGAAGCGCCCAATGCGGGCGTAGGCGGCGCCGCGCTGGTTGTAAGCCTCGGGGTCGTTCGGACGGCGGCTCACCGCTTCCGACAGGGACGAGATGTTCACGGCCGTTGCCGGGTTGTCTGCCGATTCGATTTCCGCGACCGCTGGTGTCGAGCGCAGGTTGGTGACGGTGTCGCAAGCCGCAAGGCTCGTGGCCATCAGCCCGGCAATCATGGCAGAGGCGAAGCGTGGCATGTGTCACTCCTTGAGTGGCGCCAAGCATGTGCAGCGGACAGGCAGCGCGTGCATAACGGTGATCCTCCGCCCTGGCGTTCCGGACAGCGCTGCGGCGTGTTCACGTGCCGCTCACGAAAAAGCGCCCGGACTGGGATCATCCAAGCGCTCTCATCATCATCCCATCGACCGGAAGCGAACGCTCCGTTCAGGCTCCGGTGCGCGGAGCCTTTGCGCCGGGAAGAACCCGGGGCTTGGAAGGGGGCAGCAGGCCTTCGCGCTGCAGGCGCTTGCGGACCAGTTTGCGGGCACGGCGGACGGCCTCGGCCTTTTCGCGCGCCTTCTTCTCGGAGGGCTTCTCGTAGTGCCCACGGAGCTTCATTTCGCGGAAGATACCTTCGCGCTGCATCTTCTTCTTCAGGGCGCGGAGCGCCTGATCAACGTTATTTTCGCGAACGAGAACCTGCACGTGTGACCTGCTTTAAACGAGATTGGACGTTGGGGGTCGATGCGGGCCAAAGGCTTCGCAATCAACGGGAGCGTGGCGCTTAACAAAATTCCGGCGCCATGTCCACAGCCGCATTCATGATGGCGGTGACAAAGGGCCTCGAACTGCGGCTGCCGGATCGATCATCGCGGCAGATGCTGGAGCAAGCGGTTGACGTGGCCCATCTTCCGGCCAGGTCGGCTTTCAGTCTTTCCGTAAAGATGCAGTTTCGCTTCGCCGTCGCGCACGATGGCGGCCCAGCCATCGGCCTCGGGGCCGATCAGGTTGATCATTTCTGCCGCCGGCGCGACCATGCGGGCCGAGCCAAGCGGCCAGCCTGCGACCGCGCGGATGTGCTGCTCGAACTGGGACGTGACCGCGCCGTCCATGGTCCAGTGTCCCGAGTTGTGAACCCTGGGTGCGATCTCATTGAGGAGCACGGTCTGACTTTCGCCCGCGCCAACCACGAAGAACTCGACGCCGAGCACGCCGACATAGTCGAGCGCGTCGGCGATGGCACGGGCAATTCCGGTGGCGCGGGCCGCGACCTCGTCGCCAATCCCGGCAGGCGCGAGCGATCTGTGCAGGACATGGTTGCGATGGTCGTTCAGGGTAACTGCGAAGGGGGCGAAGGCTCCGTCCAGCCCGCGGGCCGCCACCACCGAAATCTCCGCCGTGAAGGCCACAAAACTTTCGAGGATGGCCGGCTGTCCGCGCATGGCGGCATGGGCTCCGTCCGCCTCTTCGTACGAGCGGATCTTGGCCTGTCCCTTGCCATCATAGCCGAAACGCACGGTCTTGAGGACGGCGGGCACCCCGGTCGCTGCCATCGCGAGGGTGAGGTCGTCGCGCGTGACGACAGCGGCGAACGCAGCCGTCCTTGCACCCAGGTCGCAGGCCAGCCGCTTTTCCGCCAGCCGATCCTGTGCCACAGCAAGCGCTTTAGAACCGGGCCGTACCGGCACCCTGGCTTCGAGGAAGCGCACGGCATCAACCGGTACGTTCTCGAACTCGTAGGTCACGACATCGACGGCTTCCGCGAAGCGTGCCAGCGCCATTTCATCGGCATAGGCCGCGACGCTCCTTAAAGATGTCACCTCGAAAGCCGGGCTGTCGAACTCCGGGGCAAAGATATGGGCCCTGAAACCCAGCGCGGCGGCAGCCTGCGCCAGCATGCGACCGAGTTGCCCGCCGCCGAGGATGCCGATGGTGGTGCCGGGAGCAAGCATGGCGGGCAGGGCAGGTGACGCCATGTCAGGGATCATCCATCGGCCTGTCAGCGACGGCATCAGTCTGCCGCTGCCGCCAGGCATCGAGGCGGGCTGCCAGCGCCGAATCATGCAGCGCCAGCACCGCTGCTGCCAGCAAGGCTGCATTGACGGCGCCTGCACGCCCGATGGCCAGCGTTCCGACCGGGATGCCTGCGGGCATTTGCACGATCGACAGAAGGCTGTCCTGGCCGGACAGGGCCTTCGATTCGACCGGAACACCGAAGACCGGCAGGGGCGTCATCGAGGCCGTCATGCCCGGCAAGTGCGCGGCGCCGCCGGCGCCGGCGATGATGACCTGAAAGCCGGCTGCCCTTGCGCCCTTGGCGAAGGCGACGAGACGGTCAGGCGTGCGGTGCGCCGACACGATCCTGGTCTCGCTGGCGATATCCAGGGCTGTCAGGGTCTCGGCGGCGTGGCGCATGGTGGCCCAGTCAGACTGGCTGCCCATGATGATGGCGACTGGCGCCGAAGATGAGGTCATGCGCCCTGGTCCGGTTTCACGCGCTGGCCTTAGCGCAAGCCTTGGCCTTCCGGCAAGCGGATCACGCGATGATGTCCGGCGTCAGCTGGTCTTCGAGGAAGTGGATCCGGTCCTTGAGATAGAGCTTGCGACGCTTGAGCCGCATGATCTGGATCTGGTCGATCAGCGGCATGCGCTCAAGCGCCAGAATCGCGGAATCCAGATCACCATGTTCCTGGCGCAGACGGTGCAGTTCAGCCTCGAGGGCGCCGCGCCGTTCCTCGTCCGGATCAAACCGCATCATGGGAGCTGCTCTCATTTGGCCGCATTTGAACGGCAAAGTTAGGCTGCATCCTTGAGGGGGGCAAGATCCTTGAGGGGGCAGGGCCTTGCGCCGCAAGAGCCGTGGTCATGTCCGGCTCTGAAAATTCAACATCCCGATGTTGGCTTTCATGTTGCGATGCACGGCTGAAATTCGACAGCCCGCTTACGATCTGCCAGAATCAGGGTGTTGCATTCCATCACATGGAGGATTTCAATGTCGTTGCAGACCCATCTTGTCGAACTCGAGAAGAAGCACAGGGCGCTGGAACATGCGCTGGAGTCGGCGTTGGCGCATCCATCAGCCAGTGATGTCGAGTTGGCGGAGATGAAGCGCAAGAAACTGCAACTCAAGGACGAGATCGCCAAGCTGAAGGCCAGTCTGCCGGCGGCGAGAAAGACCATGCATTGACCCATTGACCCATGTCGGTCCGGCGGATTCCCAAGGGTGTCCGCCCGCCCGTCCCGTCCTTCCCGCCTAGACTGCCTTCGCCATGTCGCGCAGGCGGAATTTCTGGATCTTGCCGGTCGAGGTTTTCGGCAACTCTGTGAAGACGACGTGACGGGGGCATTTGAAACCTGCCAGATGCTGCTTGCACCAGGCGATGATCTCCTCACTGGTCGCAGCCAGACCCGGCTTCAATTCGACAAAGGCGCAAGGGGTTTCACCCCAGCGCTCGTCAGGTCTGGCCACCACGGCGGCGGCCTGCACGGCGGGGTGCTTGTAGAGCGCGTCCTCGACCTCGATCGAGGAAATGTTTTCGCCCCCCGATATGATGATATCCTTGGAGCGGTCCTTGAGCTGGATATAGCCGTCGGGATGCTTGACGCCGAGATCGCCCGAGTGAAACCAGCCGCCGGCAAAGGCTGCACGGGTCGCGGGAGCGTTCTTGAGGTAACCCTTCATCACAACGTTGCCGCGGAACATCACCTCGCCCATGGTGAGGCCATCGGCGGGGACGGGCGCGAGCGTCGCGGGGTCAAGCACGTCGAGCGCTTCCAGCGGCACGTAGCGCACGCCCTGCCTCGCCTTGAGCGCGGCCGCCTCGGCGGGCGGGAACGCGCTCCAGGCCTCGTTCCAGTCATTGATCACCGAGGGGCCATAGGTCTCCGTCAGGCCGTAAAGGTGGGTGACATTGAAGCCCGTGCCGGCCATGGCGGCCAGGATGGCCTCGGGCGGCGGTGCAGCGGCGGTGTAGAACTGCACGACATGGGGCAGGCGCCGCTTGTCCTGTTGCGGGGCGTTCAGCAGGGTCGACATCACGATCGGTGCGCCGCACAGATGGGTGACGCCATGCTCGGCAATCGCGTCGAACATGGCCTTGGCGCGCACCTGCCTGAGGCAGACATGGGTGCCGGCGACCGCGGATATCGACCACGGGAAGCACCAGCCATTGCAATGGAACATGGGCAGCGTCCACAGATAGACCGGGTGCTTGGCCATGGAGCAGGTGACGATGTTACCGAGCGCCAGCAGATGGGCTCCACGGTGATGGTACACGACGCCCTTGGGGTCTCCGGTCGTGCCGGACGTGTAGTTCAGGCTGATCGCGTCCCATTCATCCTTTGGCGGGGTCCATGCGAAATCTGGATCGGCCGCGGCCAGCAGGGTCTCGTAGTCATGCCCGCCGATCAGATCGCCGGGCCCGTCATAGACCGGATCGTCATAATCGATCACGATCGGGCGGTTGCGGGCCAGCGCGAGCGCGGGAGCGGCAAGTTTCGCGAACTCGCGGTCGGTGATCAGGACTTTTGCCTCGCCGTGATCAAGGCAGAAGCCGATGATCGCGGCATCAAGCCGTGTATTTAGCGTGTTGAGCACAGCTCCGGTCATTGGCACGCCGTAATGGCATTCGAGCATGCCAGGCGTGTTCGCCATCAGCACCGCGACGGTGTCACCGCGCCCGACCCCAAGCTTCGCCAGCGCCGAGGCAAGCCGACGCGCGCGGGCATAGAATGCCGCATAGCTGCGCCGGATCGGGCCATGGATGATCGCCATTCGATCCGGAAAAACGGCTGCGGCGCGTTCAAGGAAGCCCAAGGGCGTCAGCGGCTGGTGATTGGCCGGGTTGCGGTCAAGATCACGTTCGTAGGATGCTTGGCTCATCGACGTCTCCGGCGGGTGTTCGATCCCCGTCTTTGCCGCCATTATGACGTGGCGCCGCCGGGAGGCAAACGGTGTCTGGCGGCCCTGTCAGATCAGGGCGTTGATCCCGTCATAGGTCAACTTCAGGCCGACCAGCAGCAGTATGCCGTAGATCAGCGGATAGAAGCGTGCGACGGAGATGCGGCGCACCAGCCAGATGCCGAACATGTTGCTGGCCAACGCCACCGGCAGCAGCATGGCTGAGCCGACCAGCGTTTCGCGGGTGATCAGTCCAAGCTGGAGGTAGGGCCAGAGCTTGATGATGTTCACGACAAAGAACAGCCAGGCCATGGTGCCCGCGAAGACGGCAGGGGCCAGCCGCTGCGGCATCAGATAGACCTGCACCGGTGGCCCGCCGACATGAGCGACGAAGCTGGTCAGGCCGCAAATGCTGCCCCAGAACACGCCCGCTACAGTGGAGGGGCGCCGTGGTGGTTGCTCGGCATTACCGCGCAGGCGCCGCACCCACCAGTTCAGGGCGAAAACCAACGAGATGCCGCCGAGCATCAGCTTGAGCCCGGCATCGGGCAGCCAGGTGACCGTGGCCGCGCCGACACCCGTGCCGATCACGCAGCCGCCGAGAAGGACGAGAAAGCTGCGCCTGTCGATGTTGCGGCGAAAGGCCCAGATCGTGACCAGATCCTGCGCCATCAGCACCGGCAGCAGGATGGCCGCGGCCACAAGTGGCTCCATGGCCAGTGCGAAAACGGGCAAGGCCAGTAAGGCAAGCCCGACAAAGCCGCCCTTCGACAAGCCGAAGGCGGCCACGGCGACAGAACCGTAAATCCAGAAGGCAGGGGAGGCGAGGCTGTCGGGCAAGAGGTGCGTCCGTATGGGCGATCACCCTTGCCTGCAAGATGCGAGGCCCGCAACCGGGCCCCGGCGCATGTCAACCGAACGCGGCGCGCAGCTTGTCGAGCTGGTTGGCGACGTCGTTGCTCGCGACCGGCGCCTGAGCCTCGGGCGCGATGTCAATGCTAACCAGCGCCTCGAGATGCTGCACACGCGCCTGCATGCGATGGGACGCGGCCATCAACGCGCGCAGGCGGCTCGGCAACTGTTCAAGCGTGGCTTCTGGGGTTGGCGCATTGACGTCTGCGATGCGCACCCGGTTCTTTTCCGAGCGGGCCTGATCTGACGAGATCTCGCCTTCCGAAACGGCGCGCTGGACGAGAAGCCACGAGGCGATCTGCATCAGGCGCGTGGTCAGGCGCATGCTTTCGGTGGCGTAGGCCAGTGCGACATCGCGCGGCAGGGCACGGCTCTCGTCCCGCCCGGGCCCGTCGAGATAGGCGGCTGTGTCCTCCACCAGCAGCATGCCTTCGCGGAACAGCGCGCGAAAGGCATCAGACACGACAAATGTCCGCGCGAAGGACAGGGCAGGTGGCCTGAAGCTCTCGATCATGACGCAAACCAACTCCGGTGTGGTCCGGTTCTGTTTCAAAGTGAAGCAGTTTGCCGGGCTGATCACAACAGTCGCAAGGATAGCGCCATTTGCCGGCGTCGTGTCGTTGACGTCCTGTTAACCTTAACGAAGCGTCACGCTCTCAAGCGCAGACAAAAAAAGAGCCGCGGTGAAGCGGCTCGAAGGTCAACAGGGAGGCGTCAAACAGAGTGACAAGGGCCACTCGACATCCAGAAACTGGAGCCTCACGTTCATACATTGGAAATGTTAAGCGCGGGTTAATGGCAGGCTCGCTCAGGCTTGGCCGCTGCCCACACCCTTGAAGAACAGGTCAGCAGCGGCGCGCGAGGCCTGCTTGGCCTTGCGGGCCGCGTCCAGCCGTTCGATCTCCGCCTTCAGCAGGGCCACGCGGCGGTCGATCTCCTCGAGCGAGAGCTGCGACAGATCCTGTCCGATCTTGTGCGCGGCCTCAATCACAGGCTTGTCGTCATCCCCGAAGATCGCCATGCGCCGCCCCTCCGCTTGCCCCGTTTGCGTCAACCAGCCTACCAGCTGTGCCGCCCGATTGCAGCCCTGTTGTAGGGTGTGGCCGCCAGAGCCAGGGCGCGCTGCCCAACCGGATAAACGACGCCATCAACACATGGACAGGGGGAAGCAACAACACTATAACGCGCGTTGTTCCCTGCATGGTTATGTCGTGAACGCTCCGGCCTGCCAGCCGGTTCGGAGCACCACAGACGCATGCGCCAAAGTTCAAAGTTGCCGCCGCGCTCCGCGCGCAGGCCGGCAAGGAGGCCCCAAGATGTCCCAGAATGCACCCCTGATGCCCAAGGCGACCGCAGTCTGGCTGGTGGAAAACACCTCGCTCAGCTTCGAGCAGATCGCTGATTTCTGCAAATTGCATCCGCTCGAGGTCAAAGGCATCGCCGATGGCGAAGTGGCGGCCGGCATCAAGGGCCTTGACCCGATCAGCACGAACCAGTTGACCCGCGAGGAACTCGAGCGGGCCCAGAAGAACCCGGATCACCGCCTGAAGGTGGCGGAGCCGAAGGTGCGCGTGCCGGAGATGAAGAAAGTGCGCGGCCCGCGCTACACCCCGGTGTCGAAGCGTCAGGACCGGCCCAATGCCATCCTGTGGCTGCTGCGCAACCATCCCGAGCTCAAGGACGCGGCCGTCATGCGCCTGGCCGGCACGACCAAGCATACCATCCAGCAGATCCGCGAGCGCACGCACTGGAACTCGGCGCAGCTGACACCGATGGATCCGGTCAGCCTTGGCCTGTGCTCGCAGATCGATCTTGATATCGAAATCGCCCGCAGCACCAAGGACAGGCCGAAGATCGAGCCGGAACTTGGCCCGACCCTGCTTTCCGCCGAGGCGTCGCTGCAGCCGGAGCCGGATGAAGACGCCGCGCCGCGCAGGCCCGAGGTTCACACCGCCGATTCCGTGTTCGGCAAACTCAAGCAGCTCAAGCGCGGCGACGACGCCTGACACAGCCGGGCCGGGTCGTGGCGCCGGTCGCCGCCCCGGCGATCAGGCGCAGAGGCCCTTGGCTTTGAGTGCCGTGGTGATTTCATCGAGGATGGCCGGGTCGTCGATGGTGGCCGGCACGGTCCATGCGTCGCCATCGGCGATCTTCTTCATGGTGCCGCGCAGGATCTTGCCCGAGCGCGTCTTGGGCAGACGCGCAACGGTGATGGCAAGCTTGAAGGCTGCGACCGGACCGATCTTGTCACGCACCAGCTGCACGAGTTCCGCCTCAATCGTGGCATGGGGCGTGTTCACGCCGGCTTTCAACACCACAAAACCGCAAGGGGCCTCGCCCTTCAGTGCATCGGCGATGCCGATGACCGCGCACTCTGCCACTGCCGGATGCGAGGCCAGCACCTCCTCCATGCCGCCCGTGGAGAGACGGTGACCGGCCACGTTGATGATGTCGTCAGTCCGACCCATGATGTAGAGATAGCCGTCGGCGTCGATGAAGCCCGCATCCGCCGTTTTGTAGAAGCCGGGGAAATCGGCGAGATAGGCCTCGCGGAAGCGGTCATCCGCTTGCCAGAGTGTCGGGAAGGCCCCGGGCGGCAGGGGCAGCTTCACCACGATCGCACCCATCTGCCCGACCGGCACGGGCTTGCCCGCTTCGTCGACGATCCTTATGTCATAGCCCGGCATCGGAACCGTCGGCGAGCCATGTTTCACCGGCAACATGCCGAGGCCAAGCGGGTTGCCGACCATGCACCAACCGGTCTCGGTCTGCCACCAATGGTCGATCACCGGAACCTGCAAGATGTCCTCGGCCCATTTGACCGTATCCGGGTCGGCCCGTTCGCCGGCAAGGAACAGGGCGCGGAAATGGTTCAGTGTCTCCCGTCTGAGATGCCTCGCCTCCGGGTCTTCCTTGCGGATGGCGCGAAAGGCTGTCGGCGCGGTGAACAGGGCGGCGACTTTATGCTCTGCGATCACGCGCCAGTAGGCGCCAGGGTCGGGCGTGCCCACAGGCTTGCCTTCGTAGAGCAAGGTTGTGCAGCCGGCCAGCAACGGGCCGTAGACGATGTAGCTGTGGCCGACGACCCAGCCGACATCGGAAGCGGCCCAGAAGACCTCTCCGGGCCTGACGCCGTAAAGGTTGAACATGGACCAGGCCAGGGCCACCATGTGCCCGCCGGTGTCGCGCACCACGCCCTTGGGTTTGCCCGTGGTTCCCGAGGTGTAGAGCACATAGAGCGGATCGGTGGCGCGCATCTCGGCGCAGTCAGCCGTCCGGCCCGCCTCGCGGGCAGCCGCGACAGCGCCGGTCCAGTCATGGTCGCGCCCTGCCTTGAGCGTGGCGGCCAGTTGCGGGCGCTGCAGGATCAGGCAGGCCTCCGGCTTGTGCGCCGAAAGATCGACCGCTTCGTCCAGCAGCGGTTTGTACGCCACGATCCTTGCGCCTTCGATGCCGCAGGACGCCGCAAGGATGGCTTTGGGTCTGGCGTCATCGATTCGCGTGGCCAGTTCCCGCGCGGCAAAGCCACCGAAGACCACCGAATGGATTGCGCCGATGCGGGCGCAGGCCAACATGGCGAACACGGTCTCGGGGATCATCGGCATGTACAGGATGACCCGGTCGCCGCGGACGATGCCCATGTCGAGGAGCACGGCGCCGAGTGTCGCCACTTCGCGCTTGAGTTCGGCAAAGGTGAAGCTGCGCTTGATGCCGGTGACCGGGCTGTCATAGATCAGCGCCGCCTGATCCGCGCGCCCCCCGTCCGCATGGCGGTCGACCGCATTGTAACAGGTGTTGCAGGTTGCGTCTGTGAACCAGTGGCCGTAGAGACCCGCCTGCCGGTCGAGGATCATCGTCGGGGGCTTGATCCAGTCGATTGCGGAGGCCGCATTGCGCCAGAACGCCTCGGGATCCGCCTGCCAGCTGCGGTAGGTCTCGTGATAGCGGCTGTCGCTCATCGGTCGCTCCGTGCCTGCCGCCTTCTGCCGGGCGACAACGCGCTGTCACATCATGCCGCGCGGACGGCGTCGAGAGCAACTTTCGGAGAAGCTTGGCCGGACAGCAAAAAGCCCGGGCGGTCCCGGGCTTCCAGACAGCACCCTGGCGCAGGGCGCCGGATGCTTACTTCTTGAAGGAAATGGATCGATGTCGAGGTTCATCGTGTCGCCGTCCTTGCCGTAGGTCGAGCGCGTCATGTACTCGGTGCCATCGGTCATCACGACCTTGATGAAGTGATAGTCCGGGTGAATCTTGTCTTTCATCGCAGCCTCTTGCGCGCAGGTCGCATCTTGCGTCACATCAAAGTGACGGTTGCGACGTCATGCGACAGTGTTGGTCAAGTGGGCGGGTCATAACCGAACCAGGGGGGAGACGCAAGTTGCGAAAGCCAAAGAAGGGTACGACCCCGGACAGCAGCAGTGCGCCCAAGGCGCCCATGTCGGCGCTGAAGGCGCTGTTGCCTTATGTCGGGCAACACAAATGGCGGATCGCGGCTGCGCTGGCCGCCCTGCTCGTGGCGTCGCTTGCCACCCTGACCCTGCCGATGGCCCTGCGCAGGGTCATCGACACCGCCTTCGACGCCGCCGAGCGCTCGCGGACCGACAGCTACTTCATGACGCTGGTCGTGGTGGTCGCCGTTCTCGCGATCGCCAGTTCCGTGCGCTACTACCTCGTGATTACGCTCGGCGAACGCATTGTCGCATCCGTGCGACAGGATGTCTTCCGGCATCTCACGACACTTGACGCTGCCTTCTTCGACCGGACCAAGTCGGGCGAGATCGTCTCCAGGCTGTCGGCGGACACCACCAAGATCCAGTCGACCTTCGGCGCGTCCGCCTCGATCGCGCTGCGCAACACGCTGCTGTTCATGGGCGCAAGCGTGATGATGATCATCACCAGCCCGCGCCTGTCCATGCTGGTTCTGGCCGCCATTCCACTGATCGTCATTCCGCTCGTTTTGTCCGGTCGTGGCGTGCGTCGGCAGGCCCGCACGGCGCAGGACAAGCTGGCCGACGCTTCGGCCTATGCCACCGAGGCGATCGGCGCCTCGCGCACCATGCAGGCGTTCGGCGCGGAGGCCGAGACCACGAGGCGCTTCGCCGTGGCGGCGGAGAACGCCTTCGAGGCGGCACGCAGATCGACGGCGTCGCGTGCCTGGCTATCCGGTTTCGGCATCTTCATGGTGTCGGCCAGCGTGGTCTGGGTGCTGTGGACGGGTGCTGGCGACGTGATGGCCGGCACGATGACCGGCGGGCGGCTCTCGCAGTTCGTGCTCTATGCCGTGTTTGCCGCGAGCTCGCTCGGGCAGCTGTCCGAGGTCTATGGTGAGGTCCAGGCGGCGGCTGGGTCAGCGGGACGCATCGGCGAATTGCTGGCCGCGCGTCCGGCGGTCGCGCCGCCGCCCAACCCGGCGCCTCTGCCCGCGAAGATTGCCGGATCGCTGTCGTTCAGTCACGTCACCTTCCGCTATGCGGGCCGGGACGATGCCGCGCTCGACGATTTCACCTTGCATGTGAAGCCGGGCGAGCGCGTTGCGCTCGTGGGGCCGTCGGGCGCGGGGAAAAGCACGGTGCTCCAGCTCGCCTTGCGCTTCTACGATCCCCAGGCGGGCGTGATCACGGTCGACAATATTGCGTCCACCGGAGCCGATCCGACTGACTGGCGCCGGGCTTTCGCGCTGGTGCCGCAGGATCCGGTTGTCTTCGGCGCAAGTGTCAGCGACAACATCCGCTATGGCCGGCCAGAGGCCAGCAACGCCGATGTGCTCACGGCGGCTCAGATGGCCTCGGCGCATGATTTCATCACCGGTCTGCCGCACGGCTACGATACCGAGATCGGCGAGCGCGGCGTCACGCTGTCCGGTGGCCAACGCCAGCGGCTCGCCATCGCGCGCGCCATTCTCAAGGATGCTCCGATCCTCCTGCTCGACGAGGCAACCTCGGCGCTCGACTCCGAAAGCGAGCGGGCGGTGCAGATCGCCCTCGAGGAGCTGATGCGCAGCCGCACGACCCTGGTGGTGGCGCACAGGCTGGCGACAGTCCTGTCGGCTGACCGGATCGTGGTGATCGACAGGGGGCGGATCGTCGAGGAGGGCACCCATGAAGCGTTGGTCGCGCATGGCGGGCTCTATGCACGGCTGGCGCAACTGCAGTTCGGCTCGCAGGAGTGAGCGCCGGCCTGCAACGCGCGCGCTTTCGTGATAGTCAGGCCCGATGATCCGCGCGCTTCGTCTCCTGAGATCGGCCTTCGACCGTTTCATCGCCCATGATGGCTGGGCGATCGCCAGCCACATCGCCCTGTCGGTGCTGATGTCGCTGTTCCCGTTCCTGATCCTGGTGACGGCGCTCACCGGGTTGTTCGGCTCGGAGAACCTGGCCAACGAGGTGGCGCGTCTTCTGCTCGAAGCCTGGCCGAAGGAAGTGGCCCAGCCGATCGCCAACGAGATCCGGTCGGTCCTCACCGCAGTGCGTGGCGATGCGCTGGCCATCGGCGCCATCCTGTCGCTGTATTTCGCGTCATCGGGGGTGGAGGCCCTGCGCGTCGGTCTCAACCGGGCCTATGAGGCCTATGAGTGGCGCAGCTTCTGGATCACGCGCCTTGAGTCGATCGGTTACGTCATTGCGGCGGCGATCGCCATGATCGCCTTTGCCTTCCTGATCGTGTTGTTTCCGCTCGGCTGGCGCGCGCTGCTGCGCTGGGTGCCAGGCCTCGCTCCCTTTGGTGGCGTCCTCGCCTTCACGCGCATTGCCGTTGCCGCGCTCATTGTAATCTTTGCCCTGGCGATCGCGCACCGGCTCCTGCCGGCTGGGCGCATGAGCTGGCCGGCGTTGCGGCCGGGCATCATCTTCACCCTGGTGTTCTGGCTGCTGGGAGGCGTGATCTTCGGCGCCTATCTCGACTCCTTTGCCGGCGCCTATGTCACGACCTATGCCGGTCTGGCCACAGCGATGATCGCACTTGTGTTCCTTTATGTGCTGTCGGCGATCTTCCTGCTGGGGGCCGAGCTGAACGGCGCGATCGAGGATGAAACAAAGCCGCGGCCCAGGATCCGCGAAGCGTTGTCGACCTTCTGAGGTTGCCGCTTGCGTGCATGGGGCGGTATGCGGCATGCCCCGGAAACGCGGCGATTGCTTTCATCATTTGTCAGTCATTCTATCCGATCCTGAGCGATATCTCATGTGATTCTCTCATTCGAGGGCCGCTGATGGCGGAGATTGTGCACTTGCTGGGGCTCAGGTTCGTCTCGAGAGACGAGCTTTGGTTTATCATCGGTGTGTCCTTCGGCGTCTTCCTGATCATGGCGTACATGATCGACCTGATCATGGAGCGCCTGAGCTTCGGGGTCATCCTCAACACGATCCTGATGTTCGTCGGTGCCTGTCTGGGCCTGCTGCTGGTCAACTGGCTTGGCCTGCCGCCAAGCCGCAGGGACTTCACCAACGCTCTTCTGGTCTGCGGGCTGTCAAGCGTGCTGCTGCCGCTGTTCCTGGCCGCGTTCAAGCGGTCTGTCTGACCCTCGCCCGCGCCGGCGCGGTCAGGGCTTCTCGCCGAGGGGGTGCAGGTCCCGCACCATCGCCTTCAGGCGCTCGTCGAGAACGTGGGTGTAGATCTGGGTGGTCGAGATGTCGGCATGCCCCAGCAGTTCCTGCACCACACGCAGATCCGCGCCATTCTGCAGCAGATGGCTGGCAAAGGCATGACGCAGGACATGCGGACTGACCTGGGCCATGTGCAAACCGGCGCTTGCGGCGACCCGTTTCAGGTCGCGGGCAAAGGCCTGCCGCGTGAGATGCCCGCTGTCGCTGTCCGTCGGGAAAAGGAAGGTGCTGGTGCTCTTGCCGGGCGTGTCGGCCAGATCGAGATAGGTCCGCGCCATGGCCTTCGCCGCTGGCGTCAGCGGCACCAGCCGCTCCTTGTTGCCCTTGCCCTTGACGATCAGGAAGTCCTCCTTCGCATGCGCGGCGGAGACCGGAAGGCTGATCAATTCCGAGACGCGCAGGCCCGTGGCGTAGACCAGTTCGAGAAGGCAGCTCATCCGGGCGGCGCGCAGCTTCTCGCCCTGGCTCGCGGCGGCGCTGTCCAGGGGCTCGCGCGCCACGGCCAGCAGCCGGTCGACGTCGGCGATGCTGAGCGTCCTCGGCAGGTTGCGGGCGCGTTTCGGCCCCGCGAGCGCGGCGGTTGGATCATCGGCGCGGTGCCCCTCTGCATACAAGAAGCGGTGGAACTGGCGCACGGCTGACAGTCGGCGTGCAGCCGAGGAGGCTTTCAGGCCCCGGTCCTGCAGATCGGCCAGATAGGCGCGGATCATGTCGGACGTCGCCGCCAGGACGCTGGCATCGCGGCTGAGAAAGCCCGCATAATCCGCCAGATCGGCTTCATAGGCTGACAGGGTGGTCCTGGCCGCGCCGCGCTCGGCGGCCATCATGTCGAGGAACAGCGTGATCAGCCGCCGGTCCGGTCCGCTCATCGGTTGAACCGTTGAGCCGGAATGGGGGTGCTCATCTCGCGCTGCTCCGGCGTGACGAAGATGGTGAGCGCCAGCATGCCGCCGAACACGATTGCGCCCACAATGGCCAGAAATCCGAGAAACCTGAACAGTGTCGGCAACGTCTGAACCCGTGGTTGGGAGGGTGCTGCGCCTCTCAATGGCCTGTTGCCGGACGGCTTGCAAGCCTTCCCTCGGGCGAAGTTCGTTGTGGCTGCCGGGCTGCGGCAGGATGACGTGGACCCGCCGCCCATGCTACAGGCGCTCAATGGGCGGCACAAGCACCACGACGATAGCACTGCCGACAGCGAGCCTGCGCGAGCGGCTCGGGGAGCGCCCGGTCGTGCTGGTCGGGATGATGGGATCGGGCAAGAGCACCATCGGCACCCGGCTGGCCGCAAGGCTGGGTCTGCGCTTCGTGGATGCCGACACCGAGATCGAAACGGCCGCTGGCATGTCGATCCCCGACATTTTCGCCAGCCATGGCGAAGCGGAGTTCCGGGCCGGTGAGCGGCGCGTCATCGCCAGGCTCTTGGGGCAGGGCCCTCAGGTGATCGCGACCGGTGGCGGCGCCTTCATGAGCGCCGAGACACGCGCGCGCATCACCCAGACCGGGATATCCATCTGGCTCCAGGCGGATTTCGACACCTTGTACCGGCGCGTGCGCAAGCGCAGCAACCGCCCCTTGCTGCGCACCGCCGATCCGGAGGCAACGCTGCGCGCCCTGATGGCGGAGCGCGAGCCGGTCTACGCCCTGGCCGACATCGCGGTGATGTCGCGCGAGGAACCGCACGAGGTGGTTGTCGAAGCCTTGCTGGCGGCTCTTGACGAATTCGTCGACCGGCCCGCAAGCGATGTGCGGCGCGACGCATGAGCAGCCCGTCAGGTCCGTCGCCGGCAACCGTCACCGTGGCCCTTCCGGGGGTTGCCTATGACATCTGCATTGGCCGCAACCTGCTGTCGGGCGCGGGCCAGCGCATCGCAGCGCTGGGGCAGGTGCGCAAGGTCGCGATCGTCACCGACGACCATGTCGGGCCGTTGCATGCGGCGGCACTGGAGGCGTCGCTGTCAGCGGCGGGGCTTCGGCATGACCGAATCACCATTCCGCCCGGCGAAACATCGAAGTCCTATGGCATGTTCGCCCAGGTCTGTGATGCGCTTCTGGCGGCCAGGATCGAGCGCAAGGACGTTGTCCTTGCCTTTGGCGGGGGCGTGGTCGGTGATCTTGCCGGGTTTGCCGCCGCCACGCTGCGGCGCGGCGTTCGCCTGGTGCAGGTGCCGACAACTGTGCTGGCTCAGGTCGATTCATCCGTGGGTGGCAAGACGGGGATCAACTCGCCGCATGGCAAGAACCTTGTCGGGGCATTCCACCAGCCCGCTCTTGTGCTGGCCGACACCGCCCTGATCGACACACTGCCGCTGCGCGAGCGCAAGGCCGGCTATGCCGAGGTGGTGAAGTACGGTCTGATCAATGACCACAGCTTTTTCGAATGGTGCGAGCGCCATGGCGCTGCGGTCATCGCCGGCGGGCCGGAACTCGATCACGCCGTGGCCGTGAGCTGCGCTGCCAAGGCGGCCATCGTCATGCGGGACGAGCGCGAGGAAGGCGAGCGCGCGCTGCTCAATCTCGGCCATACCTTCGCCCACGCGATCGAGCGGATGGTCGCGTATGACAATGCCCGCATGGTGCATGGCGAGGCGGTATCGGTCGGATTGTCTCTGGCATTCCGGCTTTCTGTCGCGCTGGGGCTGTGCTCCGGGCAGGACGCCGCACGCGTGACGGCTCATCTGAGCGCGCTCCGCATGCCGACTGGGCTTGGCGATGTGCCGGGCGGCGCAGGATCGCCAGAAGCACTGCTGAACGCGATGGCGCAGGACAAGAAGGTGAGCGCCGGCGAACTCACCTTCATCCTGGCCCGCGGGATCGGCGACAGTTTCATTGCGCGCAACATCCCCGCCGAGACGGTGATCCGCTTTCTGGACCACGAGATGGCTGGCACCTGAGGCCATTTCGCATTACGTCAATGCCATGGACATCTTCGACATCTCATCCAATCCGTGGCTTGCGCTGGCGATCGTGGTGCTGTGCCTGGCCTTGTCGGCCTTCTTCTCGGCCAGCGAGACAGCCCTCACGGCTGCGTCCCGCGCCCGCATGCACGCGTTGGAAAGCGGCGGCGACAAGCGCGCCATCATCGTCAACCGCCTCTTGATGGCGCGCGAGCGCCTGATCGGCGCGATGCTGGTCGGCAACAATATCGTCAATGTCGGCGTGTCGTCGTTCACGACCGTGGTTCTGGTCGGAATGTTCGGGGACGCAGGGGTGATCTACGCCACGCTGCTGATGTCCCTGTTCATCATCGTCTTCGCCGAGGTCACGCCGAAGACGGTGGCCATCATCAAGCCTGACCAGGTGGCGCTCTTGTTCGCGCGCCCGGTGTCGTGGGCGGTCGCGCTGTTCGCGCCGCTCCTGTTTGCCATCGAGGTCCTGGTGAGGCTGATCCTGCGCCCGTTCGGCGTGGTGATCGGCGAGAACCAGTCGATGCTCTCTGCCCATGACGAGATCAAGGGCACGGTCGATCTGCTCCATCGCGAGGGCGGAGTGGTCAAATCCGACCGCGACATGCTCGGCGGTCTTCTCGATCTGAAGGAACTCACGGTCGAGGATGTGATGATCCACCGCACCAAGATGCGGACCATCGATGCGGATCTTGGCCCCGCCGAAATCGTGCGCGAGGTGCTCGCCTCGCCCTACACGCGGATGCCGCTGTGGCGAGGCACGACCGAGAACATCATCGGGGTGCTGCACGCCAAGGACCTGTTGAGGGCGCTCGACGCGGTTGGCGGCGACGCGGCCAAGCTCAACGTGCAGCAGATCTCGTTCGCGCCCTGGTTCGTGCCGGTGAATTCCTCGCTATCAGGCCAGCTCAAGGCCTTCCTCGCCAAGAAGACGCACTTCGCGCTTGCCGTCGATGAATATGGCGAGGTCATGGGACTGGTGACACTTGAAGACATCCTCGAGGAGATCGTCGGCGACATCAAGGACGAGCATGACCTGACCGTGCAAGGGGTGCGCCCGCAACCCGACGGCTCGGTCGTGGTCGACGGCGCCGTGCCGATCCGTGATGTCAATCGCGCAATGGAATGGTCCTTGCCCGACGAAGAGGCCACCACGATCGCCGGCCTGGTTATCCATGAAGCCCGCCTCATCCCTGATGCCGGCCAGGCCTTCACCTTCCATGGCTTCCGCTTCGAGGTGCTGCGCCGCAGCCGCAACAAGATCACCTCGCTGAAGATCACGCCCGTGGAGAAGAAGGCGGGCTGACGTGCGCGTGGCGGTGGCGACCCTTGCCGCCGATCATGATGGCGGCGGACCAGCCTGTCCCGGCCGTGGCATTGTCGCGGTACCGGGCCCGGGAGACATCAAACCGGTGCGCCATCGAATCGACTCACGGTTAGGTTTGCTGGTCCATGCGTGCTAGGCTTGAGATGGATCAGTGAAGACGTGTTTTGCTCTTCTTCATTGTGTCTGCCCGGGTCATGGCTCGCGCGTCGCGCGCCTCCGGCCTTGGAGGGCCACCACCATGACCTCTTTCAAGCCGACCCATGTTGAAGCGGCAAGCACCCTTGCCATCATCGCCGCGTCCAATGAGCCGCTGTTGTTTCTGACCGGCAGTCTGCGCGTGATTGCCGCCAGCGCGTCGTTCTGCCGAAACTTCCGGATTGACCCCGCCGGCGTGTCGGGTCGCACGCTTGCCGAGTTGGGGGACGGCGAATGGAGCTTGCCGCAACTTGCTTCACTCCTGCAGGCCACGGCGTCAGGCAGCGCCATGATCGAAGCTTATGAGATGAGCCTGGTCCGGAAGGATCAGCCGACGCTCTGCCTGCTGCTGAACGCCAGAAAGCTGGATGATGCCGTCGCGGGCCATGTTCGGCTGCTTCTGGCGATCACGGATATCACGGTTGCGCGGGAGGAATCCCGGCAGAAAGATGCGCTCATCCGGGAGAAGGCCATTCTGCTGCATGAGGTACAGCACCGGGTCGCCAACAGCCTCCAGATCATCGCCAGCGTGCTGATGCAGAGCGCCAGGATGGTGCAGTCGGCGGAGGCGCGGGTGCATCTGCAGGACGCGCATCATCGCGTCATGTCCATTGCCGCCGTGCAGCGTCACCTGTCGATCATGCCGGTGGGCGAGGTGCCACTGCGGCCATACCTGATCCAGCTTTGCGAGAGCCTCGGCGCCTCGATGATCTATGACCAGCGGCAGTTGTCGATCATCACCATCATCGATGATGTCTGCGTCAGCGCCAATGCGTCCATGAGCCTGGGGCTGATTGTCACTGAACTGATCATCAACGCCCTCAAGCATGGCTTTCCGGATCGCCGGCCGGGCAAGATCCATGTCACATATCGCGGACAAGGCTCCCGGTGGGTTCTCACCGTGGGCGATGACGGCGTCGGCATGCCAGATGGTCCGGCGTCCAAGCCCGGGCTCGGCACCGGCATTGTCGAGGCCCTTGCCGGGCAACTGGACGCGACCATCAGCATCACCGATGCAAGGCCCGGCGTGGTTGTCGTTCTCGCGCATGTTTGAAACACGGCCAGGTCCCTGCCGGTTCAGACTGGCCGACCCGACCCCGCACAGCGGGCTGCGATCGAGATCTCCAAAGCCGTTGCTCACTGGTTATGCCGGCGCGGCAGGGACGTGGCTGGGCGTGCAGCTTGGTAGCGGTCCCTGGCTGATCCTTGCCGGCTTCGTGCTCAGCCGGCTCGGCATGGGCTGGACCGCAGCCTTTGCCGGGCTGATCGGACGCTGATTGCCGCGACCTGCCTGCGCACGGTGCTGCCTGCCGCTGCAGGCCTCCAGTCGGTGGCTGCGCCTCTGGCGCTGGTTTCCGGACTTCGCCGTTGCCGTCTGGCGCCGCGCCTGGAGAATGGATGAGCGAAACGGTTCCGGCGGGTGACCATCCCGCCGGAACCGTGATTCATGCGCCACCGATCTTTGTGGCGAGCGGGCTGGGCGCCGGTTCTTCTTCGGTCCTGGCAGCCCTCCGGCCCTTCTTCGGCGCGGCCGGGACGGTCTTGTTCTTTGTCTCGGCCCCTGAGAGATATTGCGCGCGGGCCAACGCCGCGAAGCGGCCGCCGCTGGTGACCAGTTCTTCGAAGTTGCCGCTTTCGACCACCTTGCCCTGCTCGAAGACGAGAATGCGGGTGGCGTTGCGGATGGTGGCGAGCCGGTGGGCGATGACGAAGGTGGTGCGGCCCCTCATGACTTCGTCCAGTGCCTTCTGCAGCTTGGCTTCGGTCGTAGCGTCGAGCGCCGAGGTGGCTTCATCCAGAATGAGAATCGGTGGATTTTTCAGCAAGGCGCGGGCAATCGATATACGCTGGCGCTCGCCTCCGGATAGCGTCCGCCCGCGTTCGCCCACCATGGTGTCGAGGCCATCGCTCTGCCGCGCCATGATTTCAGTGGCCTGGGCGCGCTCCAGGGCCATCTGCATCTCGTCTTCCGTGGCGTCCGGCTTGCCCACCAGCAGGTTCTCGCGGATGGTGCGCGCAAACAGCATCGGCTCCTGAAAGACCACACCGATGTTCCGCCTGAGCGAGCCGAGGGTGTAGTCGCGCAGATCGACACCGTCTGCGCTGATGCCCCCCGATTGCGGGTCGAAGGCACGGTGCAGCAGCCCGAGCGTGGTCGATTTGCCCGAGCCGGTCGAGCCGACGATGGCGATGGTCTCGCCGGGAGAGACATCGAATGACACATCAAGCACGGCCGGGCGCTTGCCGTCATAGGAAAACGAGACGTTGTTGAAGCTGATCTGCCCGGACAGCCGTGTCGCTTCCCTGCCATCCGGCTTGTCGCGCACCTGGGGCAACGTATCCATGACCTCGAAGAACTCGCGCATCTTCGGGGCCTGCATGAAGATGAAGTTGACGAAGCCAACCACCTGTTCGAGCCGGCCAATCAACATGGTGGCGAAGCTGGTGAAGGTCACGATCTCGCCCACCGTGGTCAGGCCCTGCATATAGAGCCAGGTGCCAAGCGAGAAGATCGACAAAACGGTGAGGGTCGCAGAAGCGCGGGTGGCGATTGTTGCCAGTGCCCACCAGGACAGCACCGGGATCTGCGCGTCGAGCAGACTCTTGATGGTTGTATGAAGGCCACGCACCTCCGTTTCGATGCGTGTGAAGCTCTGGATCACGGGGACGTTGCCAAGCGCATCCGATGCCCGTTCGGCGAGGTCGGAATGGTAGCGCTCGACGCTGCCCTGCAGCTTCTCGGTCTTGCGGAGCACGAAAGCGGTGAGCGCTCCAAAGAACAGGACAAGCACGACAAGCAGCAGGCCCATCTGCCAGTTCAGCCACATGGTGAAGGGCAGGAGCACAAAGAGCGCGACGATCGAGGCGCAATGCTCGCGGAAGAAGGACAGCCACAGGCCCCACATGCCCGACGTGCCATCGAGCATCACCTTCAGCACCCGCCCCGAATGGGTGGCGGTGTGGTAGGCGACCGGCAGTGTCAGCGCATGCTCGAAATAGTCGGCCATCACCGCAAGGCGCCGGCGATGGGCAAGCCGGTCGGCGTGCAGGGCCACGTAGACACCGGCCATGATGGTGAAAATGCCGAATCCGACCCAACCCAGCATCAACGGCATCAGTTCCGGCCAGGTGGGCTTCGCGCCTGTGCCGGCTGTGCGGGTCAGGACGTCGATGATCTTGCCGAAGAGCACCGGTTCGGCAAAGGCAGCGACCGCCAGAAACAGGTTGGCGAAGGCGAGGAAGACGCCCAGCCGCTTCTCGGGACCAAGCTGTCCCAGAACGCGAAGATAGATCTTGAACATCGACATGGACCGAGATGTAGCGGAGCGAGACTTCCGAGGAAAGTCTCATCCTTAACGCTTCCTTCAAGCACCGGAGGATAAAACTGCAGGCGTGAACGTGGGGTGAGTGCGCCCCGTTCCTTGTGTTTCCGGGAGTCATCGATGGATATCGCAACAGGGCTTGGTTTGATCGCCGGCATGGCGACGATCTGCGCGATCATTATCATCGATGGCGGCAATTTCGGCGCTTTTTTCGACAAGCACGCAGTCATCATCATCTTCGGCGGCGTCATCGCCTCGACCATGGTGCGCTATCCGTTTTCCGTGATCATCCACGGCATTCCGATGGGCCTGAAGTTTGCCTTCCAGATGCGCGCGTTCCATCCGCGCGATCTCATCGGCGAGATCACGACGCTGGCCGACATCGTCCGCAAGCAAGGTCCGGTGGGGCTCGAAAGCGCGGCCATTTCCGATCCGTTCCTGGCGCAGGGCGCCCGCTACATCGCGGACGGATACGACAAGGATTTCATCCGCAGCACGATGGAGCGCGACCGGGACAACTTCCTTCAACGGCTCGACGAGGGCTCGAAGGTCTACCGCGCCATCGGCGACTGCGCGCCGGCCTGGGGCATGATCGGTACCATCCTGGGCATGGTCACGATGTTCGCCAACATGTCCGACCCGTCAAAGCTCGGCCCTGCCATGGCCACAGCCCTGCTGGCGACGCTCTACGGCGCGGTCATCGCCAATGCCATTGCCACCCCGATCGCGGACAAGCTGCATGTCAAGATCGAGGAGGAGGAGATATCCCGCACGCTCATCATCGACGGCGTCCTTCAGATGCGCGAGTCCAAGAGCCCGACGCTGATCAAGGAGATGCTGCTGGCCTATCTGCCTGACACGCACCGCGCCGAATTCGCGGACGCCTGACGGTCCGGCGGTGGACAGGACAGGCGGCAGGGCATGGCCAAGAAGAAACGGGGAGGACACGGAGGACATGGCTGGTTCGTGACCTTTGCCGACCTCATGGCGTTGCTGATGAGCTTCTTCGTCATGGTCGCGGCGTATTCCTCACAGAACAAGGAGAAGATGCAGGTCATTGCGGGGTCTTTCCGCGAGGCGTTCGGCAGCAACAAGGACAACCGCTTTGCCGGCATCATCGAACAGAACGGCATTCCGACCCGGCCGCATCTGCTCAATTCGAAGCTCAGGCCGATCGAGGAAGCCTCGGATTTCACCGCGCCCAACGACTTCAAGCGCAGGACCGAAGGCACCAGGGTCGCGACCTCTGATCGTGGCTTTGCGCTCGCGACGACATCGCTGCGGCAGGCGCTCAATGACATGCCCGAAATTGCGCAGGTCTCGAAGAACATCATCATCGAGGAAACCAAGGACGGCCTGAACCTCTCGCTCGTCGACCAGGACGGGCGTTCAATGTTCGCGGATGGATCGGTCAATCCGTTAGAGAGGACCCGCATGGTGCTGGAGTCGGTTGTGCCGACCCTGCTCCGTCTGCCGAACCGGATCGCCATCAGCGGGCATACATCCGGTCCGCGGCCAGGCCAGCGCCTGACGGGCGGCGGATGGGAGCTGTCGGTGGGCCGTGCGGCGGCGGTGCGCGAGATCCTGGCCAATGCCGGCGTTCCGGACGGTCGCTTCGCCTCCGTGACGGGCAAGGCCGACACCGAACCGATGTTCCCGGACAACGCGGATCTCGCCGCGAACCGGCGCGTGACCATCACCTTGCTCTATGAGTCCGCGCCCTTGCCTCTGGGGCTCAAGCCCTGAAGGGCGCGCTAGTCGGCGGCCACGACGAGCGCCCAGTAGACCTTGTATTTCGAAGCCGGCGCATAGGCGGTCGCAATGCCCATGCGCGTCGCGCTCGCGCTGCGCATGACGCGGTCGTGCTGGGCTGAGTCGCGCCAGCCGGAGAAGGCTTCTGCGAGCGAGCGGTAGCCGGCGGAGAGATTGACCTGCGGACTGGCCGTTCCCCCACGCCGCAGGCGATGCTTGGCTGCCTCGGCCGAGGCGGGCTTGTCCGAGGCAGCCATGGCCTGGGCTTCACGCAGGGCTGCGGCCGAGAGCGCCGCATCAAGGCGCAGAGAGCCGAGCCCCGTATTCATCCGATAGGCCGAGATCATGGCGCGGGCCTGCGCGCTGTCCACGACGGCACCGGTCCGGCCAAGATCGGCGTAAAAGCTCGGCTGGTTGCCGGAGCTGCGCTGGGTGTCGGTGCAGCCCGCCAGCCCCAGCATGGCTGCGAGCGCGGCGGCCGCCTGTATGCAGCTCATCGCTGACCTCCGATCACGGTTTTGCCGGTCCGCGCGCCGCGGACCTTGCCTTGGCGCCTGCCACGGCCCCTGCCCCTGTCCCTGCCCCTGCCTGTGGCTGCGCGGCGGACCGGCGGCGTGCCTGAAGCGCGGCCGTCTGGGCTTCCTGGGCGTCCTCGAGCGTATCGACGAGATCCTCGAGCGTATCCTCGATGCGGTCCAGCCCCTTGATGGCGACCTCGCGTTCAGGCTGGCCGATGCCCTCCTGAACCAGATTGGCGAAAATGGCGAAATGCAGGTCACTGGCCACCAGCCCCACGCTGTCGACTTCCGGTACGATGCAGATCAGATCGAAATCCAGCGCGGTTTCGGTGATCTTCTTGAACAGCACACGTGGTTTTGGCTCCTTCAGGACCTGTGCATGGCGCGCTGCGGCTGCCAGCATCACGTTGTTGACGCGCGCGGGGTCGGCCGTGCGTGGCACGCTCAGCGAGACGATGATGCGGCCGGTCCGGTCTGAACGGACGCGGTTCTTGACCACGCCCGATATCAGGTTTGAGTTCGGAATGATGACCGTCGAGCGGTCAAAGGTCTCGATTTCGGTCGAGCGCACATTGATGCGCCTGACGATGCCCTCTCCCTCGCCGACCACGATCAGGTCGCCGACCCTGATCGGGCGCTCCCAGAGCAAGATCAGCCCGGACACGAAATTCGAGACGATCGACTGCAGGCCAAAGCCGATGCCGACCGACAGCGCGCCTGCCACGATGGTGAGCCGCTCCAGACTGAGGCCAAGCGAGGAAATGGCGAGGGCCAGCGCGGCCACAAAGCCGATGTATCCCGCCATCGTGCGCAGCGAATTGCGCAGGCCGGTGTCGAGGTCGGTGGCCGGCAGGAAACGCTCGTCAAGCCAGCGGGTCAGGGCCTTGGTTGCAGCCAGACCCAGGGCGAACAGCACGCCGGCAACCACGATGGCCGAGAGCGAGATCGTGACGTCGCCGACCTTGAAGCCAAAGAATGCGGCTTTCAGCGACGATGTCAGGTCGGTGGATTCGATGCCCCAAGGCGCCAGGATCAGCATCAGCGCCACGATGATCAGGACCAGCTTGACCAGGCCCGCGGTCACCACTGCGGCCTGCTCCAGGGAGCGTTTGCGCAGGCCGATATTGGTCTGCAGCGTGGTCGATACCTTGCCATCACCGGCAAGGATGGTCTGCAACCCTTCATCGGCCAGGATGAGCGCCAGACCGATCAGAGTGGCGACGATGAGCACCCAAGCCGATTGCTCGACCAGAAACGAGCCGAAGGCAACGTAGCCCAGCAAGGTTCCCGCGCCGATGGCGATGACCAGCGCCCAGCCCAGAAGCCTGAGCGGCGCGAGGACCGCGCCATCGACCGGAACGTAGGGACCAAGCCCCTGCGCGTCGTGATCTTGCGCGGTGTCGCGAAGTTTGTTGAGCCAATAGGCCAGCACGGTCGCAAACAGCAGCGCGAACACCGAGCGCGTGAGGATGGAGATGGACAGACCGGCGGCGATTGCCTGTAAGAGAGCTTCAGCTGCCTTGGCTGTAACCAGCACGGCGGCGCAGGCGACAACCATCTTCTTCAGTGCCGCCGCATTGCGGTCGGCGACGCCGAAGATGCGGCGCTGCGGCCATTTTGGCGCGAGTGTCGCATCCGACAAGGCGCTGACAAAGGCCAGAAAGGCGAGCCCGCCCAGAAGGGCCCAAACGAAGGGCTCGACCCGGCGCGGAACGAGGCCGCCATTGATCAGCGCGGTGTAGAACAGCCAGCTTCCAATCGCTGCGGGGAGCGTGCCGGCGACGAGCCGGACAAGGGCGGCCACCACGCGGTTCATGCGTGTCGCCTCGGCCTCCGTGCCAAACCGCGCCATGACCACCGGCAGATAACGTGAGCGGGCCAGGTAAAGACCGGTCGCAGCGACGGCTGACAGGATCACAAGCAGGAAACGGCTGTCACCGAGCCGCGTGACGATCGACAAGAGCCAGTCCCGCGCCAGCAGGTTGAGCGCGTGCAGATCGTCGGCAAGCGAGGACAGGACCGACAGCCACAGGCTGGGGCTGAACAGGCTGGGTCCGTGTTCGAACAGCGTCCGCGCAAACAGCGTCCGCCGCTTGTCGGCAATCGTGCTCGTAATCTGTTCGGTCTGGAGCTGCAGCGTCCGCGAGAGCCTGGCCAGCTCGTCGGTATCGGTGAGCGCCTTTTCCCGGGCGGCCCGCTCGTTGGCGAGATCGGCGCTTTCAGGGGGCGCCTTGGCATCCGGCTTTGGGCCAAGCTGCTCCAGACGCGCCCTCGCCTGATCCGCGCGCGGACCAAGATCGTCCACCATCGCCCGCAACTCGTCGAGCACGGGCACGGCGCGCAGGCGCATGCGCTGCAGGGCCGGGTCGTCCAGTTCCCGGCCGGACAGCGCGGTCTCCATCTGCTGCAGTTCCGAGCGGAGCAGGTCGAGGCGGACACGCGGCGCGGCCGGATCAGCGGGAGCCTGCGCCAGGGCGGCCATGCAAGGAGCGAGGACGAACAGCATCAAGGCCAACAGGCGCGTGCAGCCCAACGATCCACGGCGCCAGGCGCAATGCCGAAGACTTTGCCCATCCCGCTGTCCTGTCGGCGTCATGACAATCTCCAACCCGCTGATTCGTGTTTGGCCAGCCTCGCCATGCACGCAGGGCAAAGGCAAGACCTGCCGGAGTCGTGGCCGACGATCATGGCCCTTTGCGGGTCCGTTCAGGATGGCCCACACCGTCTTGCAATGCGGCATGGGACAGCATGTGCGACCAGATGTCGGCCACGCTCCTGCGGCGCGTGTGCCTGGCGCGGAACGCCACGATCGACAGCGGCAGGGTCCAGCCCGGGCCGCCGAGCGGGAGCAGTTCCGTGCCGTGATGGCCGACGGTGGCATCGGTGAACCAGCCAACCCCGAGGCCCGCGCAGGTCATGGCATGCAGCACGTCGGCCATGTCGCTTTCGGCGCAGCGGACGCCGAGGAGGCGTTGCGGCGCTGCCTCGATGATCAGATCAACGAGCCGGGCGAAATAGATGGCCGGCGAGTACATCAGCAGCGGCACCGGGCGCGTCTCGCTGCCGGGGAAGCTCCAGCCTCGCGCCATGGCTGCCTTGCCAGCCCAGGGTCTGAGGACATCGCGGCCCAGCACGATCCGTTCGAACTGGGCCGGGTCGAGGTGGACCGGCTGCTGGGCTGTTTCGTGGCAGATCATGATGTCTGTCGAGCCTGAGACGAGCGAGCCGACGAGATCAAGCACATTGCCGTGGACCAGGGCGCAGGTGGCGCCGCTGGCCGTGGTCCACTGCGACCACCAGCGGCTGAACATCGACGTCGCGATCACATAGGGCAGGGCGACGCGGACATGGTCGCGCCCGAAGACGGGCCGGCCCTCGATGTCGCCGCGCGCGTCTGCCAATCGTGCGAGCAGGTCGGCGGCGTGGTTGCGGAACTGCTCGCCAGCCGTGGTGAGGGCCGGCGGAAACACGCCCCGGTCGATCAAGGCTGCGCCCGCCCAGGCTTCCAGCGACTGTATCCGGCGGCTGAAGGCGGCCTGCGAGGTGTTGCGCCGCGCCGCGGCGCGCGTGAAGTTCCGGGTTTCAGCAAGGGTCAGAAAGTCCTGCAGCCAGCGTGTGTCCACCGCAAATCTCCGCCCCGAGGCCTGCAGATCGGCTGTTGCGCGCAATCCCACGCAGGTTGTTCCGCACCAGCTCCGCCAGATGCTATGCAATTTTCGCATCATCACGGCAAGAAGAGCGCTGCTGCAGCATCATCCGGCCTTGCCGTGCCACGCGCTGTTGCGGGCTTTGCATTGGCCGCAACACGTGCTTGCATGCAGTCTTGGCGCATCCAACGAGGCCCCGCAGGACCATGCAGATCAACCCGCCCTACCTCATGTTCCTTGGCGATGTCCCGGACCAGCTCGCAGCGAAGACGGCGCATGGCATCGTCGACTGGCGAGCCGAGTGGTGCATCGGGCAGATGCGCCTGCCGGGCTGCGGTGCCGACCTGCACATCCCGGACATGGGCATTGCGGAGGCACGGGCGAAAGGCGCAATGACGATGATCGTCGGCGTCGCCAATGCCGGCGGCGTTCTGCCGGCGCACTGGGCCACCTCCATTGTGGCAGCAATCGAGGCCGGCATGGATGTCGCCAGCGGGCTGCACATGAAGCTGGGCGACAACACCGAGATCGCGGCAGCTGCGGCCAAGCACGGCCGGCACCTGTTCGATGTGCGCCACACCAACCGCCGTTTCGCGACCGGCAAGGGCACCAAGCGCCCGGGCCTCAGGCTGCTGACGGTCGGCACGGATTGTTCAGCCGGCAAGAAGTACACGGCGCTGGCGCTGGAGAAGGAGATGCGCGCACGCGGCTTCGACGCCGATTTCCGCGCGACCGGGCAGACCGGCATCTTCATTTCTGGCCGGGGTGTGGCGATCGACGCCGTGGTCGCGGATTTCATCTCCGGCGCGGTGGAGTGGATCGCGCCGGCCGCCGATCCGGGCCATTGGGATCTGATCGAAGGTCAGGGATCGCTGTTCCATCCCTCGTTCTCCGGGGTGACGCTCGGGCTGCTGCATGGCGCCCAGCCCGACGCCTTCGTGGTCTGCCACGAACCGACCCGCACCAAGATGCGCGGCGTCCAGCATCTGCTGCCGACAATCCAGCAGGTGATCGACCTGACCATCACCTGCGGACAACTGACCAATCCGGCCATCCGCTGCGTGGGGATCGCGATCAACACGCAGGCGCTCGATCAGGCGGCCGCCTTGCACGTGCTGGCCGAAACCTCCGCGAAACATCATCTGCCGGCGGTGGACCCGGTGCGCTTCGGCGTCGGTGCCATCGTCGACAGGATCACGGCTGAGTACCCCGCATCGACGCGCACGAAAACAGATTGAGGGCATGATGAACCAGTTTGGCTCCCTCAGCCTGGCTGTGGCGATCGAACGCTTTCCGATCGCCGGGGCTTTCACCATTTCCCGCGGCAGCCGGACTGAAGCCGTCGTGGTGACCGCCACGGTCTCGGATGGTCAACATGTGGGCCGCGCCGAATGCGTGCCCTATCCGCGCTATGGCGAGACCGTCGAGGGGGTCGCCGCGGCCATCGAGGCGCAAGGCGGTTTGCTTGCGGGCGGCGGCGATCAGGCAGCGCTGACGGCCGTGCTCAAGGCCGGCGCGGCGCGCAACGCACTTGACTGCGCCCTGTGGGATCTGGCGGCGAAGGCTGCCGGCAAACGGGTCTGGGAGGTTGCCGGCGTTGCTGCGCCCAGGCCGGTCATCACCTGTTACACGCTGAGCCTTGGCGATCCCGCGAGCATGCAGGCCGCCGCCGAGGCCGCGAGCCACCGTCCGCTGCTCAAGGTCAAGCTTGGCGGCGAGGGCGATTCGGAGCGGATTGCCGCGGTCCGTCGTGGCGCGCCGCAATCACGCATCGTGGTCGACGCCAACGAAGCCTGGACCGAGGCGAATTTCGACCGGCATGTCGCGGCCTGTGCTGCCGCACGTGTCGAACTGATCGAGCAACCGCTGCCGGCGGCCGATGACTGGGCGCTGAGGCATCTGAGCAGCCCGATTCCGATCTGTGCGGATGAGAGCTTCCATGGCCTCGACAAGCTTGCTGCGACCATGGAGCTCTACGACGCCATCAACATCAAGCTCGACAAGACCGGCGGCCTGAGCGCCGCCCTTCAGGTGGCGGAGGCGGCGCGCCGGCACGAGATGCCGGTCATGGTCGGCTGCATGCTGGGCACGTCGCTGGCTATGGCGCCGGCCATGCTGATCGCCGCGGGAGCGGCGTTCGTCGATCTCGACGGGCCGCTGCTGCTGAAGCAGGACCGTGTTCCGGGCTTGCAATTTGAAGGATCAACGATCCATCCTTATCCGGTGACGCTCTGGGGATGATCGTATCCGGACACGGGCCGGAGCGATGCGCGATTTCGACAACAAGAACAGGGATGATGTGACCATGACCAAGACCAATCTGACGACTGTGATCGCCGCAACGGCCATACTGGCTGGCGGGGCCGCCGTGGCGCAAACGCTGGTGCCAAGCCCGACGCTGGAGGCCATCCGCGTCCGCGGCAATCTCGAATGCGGCGTGCATGTCGGGGTGCCGGGTTTCTCGTTCCCGAACGACAAGGGCGAGTGGAGCGGCCTTGACGTGGACTACTGCCGGGCGCTCGCGGCGGCCGTTCTCGGCGATGCCGGCAAGGTGAAGTTCACCCCCACGACGGTTCAGCAGCGCTGGCCGGTGTTGCAATCGGGCCAGGTTGACCTGCTTTCGCGCAACACCACCATCACCTTTTCGCGCAATGCGACGCTGGGCGTGAACTTCCAGGGCATCAACTTCTATGAAGGCCAGACCTTCATCGTGCGCAAGGCCTCCAAGGCCACCGCCGCCAAGGACCTTGACGGCGCCTCTGTCTGCGTCGCGGCCGGATCGACCGAAGAGAAGAACGCTGCCGACTGGTTCCGCGAGCGCAACCTGAAGGTCACCATCACCAACTTCCAGAAGAACGACGACGCCATCGCCGCCTATGATGCCGGACGCTGCGACGCCTATACCGCCGGCGTTGGAGCCCTTGCCGGGCAGCGCGCCAAACTGAAGACGCCCGATGACCACATCATCATGGCCGAGCCGATCTCCAATGATCCGCAAGGGCCTGTGACGCGCTATGGCGACGAGCGTTGGCAGGCCGTGGTGCGCTGGGTTCTGAACGGCATGATCGCCGCCGAGAACCTTGGCGTGACGTCGAAGAATGTCGACGACATGCGGGCCAACTCGAAGAATGCCGAGGTGCGCCGCCTGCTCGGCGCCGAAGGCAATTTCGGCCAGATGCTCGGCCTGTCGAATGACTGGATGTACAACGCCATCAAGGCCGTCGGCAATTACGGCGAGAGCTTCGACCGCACGGTCGGCAAGGACTCCTCGCTCAAGCTCGAACGTGGCCAGAATGCGCTGTGGACGAAGGGCGGACTGCTGTTCACCCCGCCATTCCAGTGATCTGGTCACGGTTCGCTTCAGTCTTTGATGCGGGCCAGTTCCCTTGTCCTTGGCGCGGCAAGATTCATTGTCATCACCGGCCTCGTGCCGGTGATCGGGGCCGTGGTCTGAAGTTTCTCCAAACCGAGATGACCACCAGAAGCGCGGTCACGACACCAAGGACAATCGTTGAGCGCGCTTCCCGATGATCGTGACAGAAGCGTTGGCTCGCATCGAGCTGTTTGATCCGGACACCCGCGACCATGCTCCGCCGCCTGTTCTATGACGCAAGGATGCGCGACCTGTTCTGGCAGGTCGTGATCTCGGCGGCTCTGGTCGGGCTGACAGTCTTTTTCGTGCGCAACGCCTCGCAGAACATGGTCAATGCCGGCATCGCCTCCGGCTTCGACTTCCTGTGGCGCTCGGCAGGCATCGATGTTCCCTTTACGCTGACAGGCTACAAGTCCTCCGACAACATCTTGGCCCTGTTCTGGGCCGGTGTGACCAACACCGTGTTCGTGTCGCTGATCTCGATGCTGCTGGCGACGCTGCTCGGCTTCCTGATCGGTCTCGCGCGCCTGTCCTCGCACTGGCTGCTGTCGGCCATCGCCGGAGCCTATGTCGAGTTCGTGCGCAACATCCCGCTGCTGTTCTTCGTGCTGTTCTGGTATTTTGGCGTCATCGCCGCCTTGCCTCAGCCGCGTGACAGCCTCAGCCTGTTCTCGGCAATCTTCCTCAACAACCGCGGCCTGACGGTGCCGGCTGCAACCAGTGGCGCACCGTTCCCTTGGGCGCTGGCGGTCATCGTGCTCGCCTTCACAGCCCAATGGCTGGTGTCGCGCCTTGCTGTGCGCCGCAAGGCCGAGACCGGCGCCGACACGCCGGTGCTGGCCATCGGCCTTGTGCTGTGTGTCCTCGTGCCCATCGCGGCGCTTGTGTGGGCGGCGCGCTCCACCGGCTGGGACATGCCGCAGGCCGGGCGCTTCAACCTGCGCGGCGGCTTTGTGATCATCCCCGAATTCGTTGCGCTGCTGGCCGCCCTGGTGACCTATACGGCTGGTTTCGTCGCCGAGATCGTGCGCGGCGGCATCAGCGCGGTGGCCAAGGGCCAGCGCGAGGCGGCTGCCTCGCTCGGGTTGAAGCCTGGCCAGATCCTCCGGTTCGTCGTCATCCCGCAGGCGATGCGCGTGATGGTCCCGCCGATGACCAGCCAGTATCTCAACGTGCTGAAGAACTCGTCGTTCGGCGCGGCCATCGCCTATCCAGATGTGGTCAGCCTGTTCATGGGGTCGGCACTCAACGACACCGGCCAGGCCATCGAGATCATTGCCATGACACTGGCCGTGTACCTGTTCTTCGGGCTGATCGTGTCGGCGCTGATGAACTGGTACAACGCCCGCATCGCAGTGGTGACGCGATGAGCGCAACCCCTGGCTCCCTGCGGCTATGGCGCAAGCGCCTGTTCTCGACCCCGGCGCAGACCGCGATCACGCTGGCGATCGCCGCCTGCGTGATCTGGCTGCTGACGCCATTCATGCGCTGGGCCCTCGTCAATGCGACCTGGACCGGCGAGACGCGCGCCGATTGCGCCCCGGGCGGTGCCTGCTGGGTCTTTATCCGCGCCCGTTTCGGCCAGTTCATGTACGGGTTCTATCCAGTGGCCGAGCGCTGGCGGCCCAATCTGTTCGGACTTGTGTCGCTGGCGGCCATTGCGCCGCTGTTTGTCCTGACCGGCAGGGCGCGGCTGCGGCTCGCAATCGCGGCGCTGCTGGTTCTGCCGCCGCTGGGCGTCTGGCTGATCGGGGGCGGCTATGGGCTTGCCGCCGTCGAGACGCGGGCCTGGGGCGGGCTGATGCTGACGCTCTTCATCGCCATCTATGCCGGGCTGATCGCCGTGCCGCTGGGCATCCTGCTCGCGCTGGGGCGGCAATCGCGCCTGCCCTTGATCCGGACCTTGTCGGTGGTGTTCATCGAGTTCTGGCGCGGGGTTCCGATCATCGCGGTGATCTTTCTTGCCTCGCTGCTGCTGCCGCTGGTCATGCCGGCCGGCGTCGGCGTCGACCGGCTGGCGCGCGCCATCATCGGCCTTGGCCTTGTCATCGCCGCCTACATGGCGGAGGCGGTGCGCGGGGGCCTGCAGGCCCTGCCCAGGGGCCAGGCGGAGGCCGCTTCCGCACTCGGTCTCGGCTACTGGCAGACCACGGGCCTGATCACATTGCCGCAGGCGCTGCGCATCTCGCTGCCGGCCATGACCAACGAGTTCATCGCGCTGGTCAAGAACACGACGCTCGTGCTGGTCGTCTCGATCCTCGACCTGCTCGGCATTGCCCAGAGTTCGCTCGCGGACCCGGCCTGGGTCGGCATGAACATGGAAGCCTACCTGTTCGCCGGAACCATATACTGGCTGATCTGCTTTGCCCTGTCGCGCTGGAGCCGATCGCTTGAAGCGGGCGGGCCGAAGGGGCACTGACCTGTCATGGCCATGGCGAAGGGGTCGTGGCGGTCCCGAAGGGATTCGAACCCCTGACCTTTGGTTTAGGAAACCACTGCTCTATCCTGCTGAGCTACGGAACCGCACGGGCTCTCCCTTAGCATGATTTGGACAGTGGTGAAGAGGCCTTGCCCATCATCCGTCCGTTGAGCGCATGCTGCCCTGCGGCTATCACCCTTGCGGGGCGCGCGCCGCTGTCGCACAGAGGCACCGCATGTTCATCGCTCGAACCGCCAGCAACAGGGCTCCATGACATCGACCATGCTTGAACTGGGCCTGATGGCCCTCGCGCTTCTGGCCGGAGGCGCCGTGACCGGCCTGCTGGCCGGGCTGTTTGGCGTCGGCGGCGGAGCCGTCATGGTGCCGATCCTCTATGAGGTCTTCGGCGTGGTGGGCGTGCCGGCTGAGGTGCGGATGCCCTTGTGCGTCGGCACGTCCCTGATGGCGATCATCCCGACGGCCATCAGTTCCTTTCGTAAGCATCTGAGCAAGGGCCTCGTCGAGCAGGACATTCTCCGGCTCTGGGCGGTTCCGGTTCTGCTGGGCGTCATTGTGGGCAGCGTGGTGGCGCGTTATGCGCCGGCGGGCCTGTTCAAGATCGTGTTTGTCGTTGTTGCCGGTGCTTCCGCCGCGCGCCTGCTGTTTGGCAACGACAAGTGGAAGATTTCGGACACGCTGCCGTCAAACGGGGTCATGCGGCTGTTGGGCGGGCTCATCGGGGCCATGTCCTCGCTGATGGGGATTGGCGGGGGCCAGATCTCGAACATCTTCATGATGCTTTACGGGCGTGATATCCGGCAGGCCGTGTCGACCTCGGCCGGCCTCGGCGTGATCATCGCCATCCCGGGCGCTCTGGGCTATGTTTTTGCCGGCTGGCCGAAGATGGCGATCCTGCCGCCAGGCTCGCTGGGCTATGTCTCGTTGATCGCGTTCTCCTGCATCGTGCCCGCCAGCATCTTCACCGCTCCGCTTGGCGCCAGCCTCGCGCACAGGCTGCCGCGGCGGCGACTTGAACTTGCCTTCGGCATCTTCCTGCTGATCGTCTGCCTCCGCTTCCTCTACAGTCTGGCGACAGGCCGCTGATGGGTGATTGCAAGCTCCTGGGGCATGCGGTCCATGCTCTGGTGGCGGGCTTGCTGATCATCTGTCCGGCCTTGGCCTTGGCCTGTGGCTGGCCAACCCGGGAGCTGTCTTTCCTGTTGTTCGATAGCAGGACGGCGCAGGGCAACATGCTTCTGAGTGATGGCGGCCGCGGGCGGCTTTCGGGCATGCGTGTTCGCCCCCCGGCCGGCAGCGAAGGGACATCGAGCCGTGTACTGTCGCCCTGGCCCGGGGCAGCCGTTGCGCTTCTTGAGCCGTCCTGGGCACCGGACCGGTGGGGACGCGTTGCGGTTGCAGCTGTGTCACAGGGTCCTGATCCCGGGCGTGATCTGGCCTTGAGCCTGCTGGAATTCGGCGTTGCCATGGTGTAGCCCGCAGAAATGCCGCCAAACTGCCGTAATCCATACTTTGAAACCGAAGCAGCAGCCCGCACGGCGGCGCGCAGCCTGTGGGCTGGAGTCGGTTGGGGTCTTATGGACGCGATACAACGGCAGGTCCTCGCGGGCCGGGCAGGGGAAATGGTGGTGATGCAGCGGCGGGTCAGCCATGTCGGACAAACCCGGCGGGCGGCCCTTGTGCATGTCGGCGCGCGCGCTGAGCGCAGCCTTCCGGTCTGGCGTGAGCTGGAGCGGAAGGGCTGGACATGCGACAGCCTTCGTGGCCAGACTTCTACGCCGCGCGGGGTGATCGGGACGGCCAACCCCGCACGCATGCTGGTCACGGATGCAAGCTCCATCGAGAGAGTGGATTGAAACGGCGGGCATGAAACGCGTGAGGGTCATCTGGCGAGGATTGTTGGCGGCGGCGCGGGTCCGCCCCGTGCTCGCCGCGCTGCTGGCCGCGGCGCTCCTCGGTGGCTGCGCGGGCGAGCGCCCGGTGTTCCTGCCGCCCGAGCCGCCGCCCCGTCTGCCGGCGCAGGCAAACGGAGCGGGCCATGCGATCGATGCGGCCGCCCAGCGTGAACATCTGCGGTTGATGTCCGCCTTCGGCGGTGAGTATCGCGCACCGGCGGCCAAGCGCTCGATCGAGCAGATCATCGCCAAACTGGCGGCGACTTCGGGCAAGGCGGATAGCCAGTATGAGGTCACCTTGCTGAACTCGCCGGTGGTCAATGCCTTCGCCTTGCCCAACGGACGGCTCTACCTGACGCGCGGCCTGCTTGCGCTCGCCAATGACAAGTCCGAGATGGCGGCCGTTATCGCGCACGAGATCGCCCATGTGCAGGCGCGGCATGCGGTCGAACGGGCCGAGCTGCAGCAGCGCTCGGAGCTGGTGCAGCGGGTTGTCTCGCAGGTTCTCGAAGACCCTGTCGCAGGCGCGCTGCTCCAGGCGCGCTCACGCATATCGATTGCCAGTTTCTCGCGGCAGCAGGAGCTTGAGGCCGACCTGATCGCCGTGCGCGCCATCGCTGCGGCGGGCTATGATCCTTACGGAGCCTCGCGCTTTCTGGCCTCCTTGGGCCGTACCACCAGTCACCGGTCCATGCTGATAGGCGAGCGGCCGGGGCAGAACGGCCTCGACATCCTGTCAACGCATCCGTCCACCACCGAACGCGTCCAGCTGACGCTGGCATCGGCCCGGCAGATTTCTGCGCCAGGCCTCGGCGTCCGCGACCGGGACGGCTGGCTGGCTGCGCTGGACGGGGTGACCTTTGGGGATGAGCCGAAGGACGGCATCGTGCGCGGGCGGCGCTATGTCAATCCGGCGCTTGGCCTGAGCTTCATGGCTCCCGAGGGCCTGACGCTTGAAAGCACCGCCGATGCCGTTCTCGGCGTCGGCGGCAATGGCAGCCGGGCCATGCGCTTCGACAGTGTCCAGCTCGACGGCAACCAGACGCTCGAATCTTATGTGGGCGCGGGCTGGATCGAAGGCGTCACGCCCGGGCCGGTGGAGCGTCTGTCGCTGAACGGTCTGCCTGCCGCCCTGACCTCAGGCAAGGGGACAGACTGGACCTTCCGGCTTGCCGCTATCCAGAGCAACCAGCGCACCTACCGATTCATCTTTGCCGCCAGGGAGCCGGAAGGCGATCTTGACCGGCAGTTCCGCGCGGTGATCACCAGTTTCCGCCAGCTTTCCCCGGACGAGGCTTCTGCCGTGAGGCCGCTGCGCCTCAGGATCGTCACCGCCGGCACAAGCGACACGCTCACCTCGCTGGCCGGGCAGATGGCGATCGAGGACAGGCCGCTTGAGCAGTTCGTCATTCTCAATGGGCTGGAGCGCAATGCCGGTCCGGTGCCGGGCCAGCGCTACAAGATCATCACCGAGTAAGCGCGGGTCAGACCAGCGCGCCCTCGGGTCTCGGGTGCCGGTCAAGAAGGGCCCGCTTGAGTTTCTCGATGGCCCGGTTCTCGATCTGGCGCACACGTTCCTTGGAAATCCCGAGAACCGCGCCGAGCGATTCAAGGGTGGCCTGCTCATCGCTGAGCCGGCGTTCCTGAAGGATGCGCATTTCACGTTCCGACAGGACGGCCAGAGCCGCCCGCAGCCATTTTGTCCGGCGTTCGCTGTCAATGCCGTCGCCGACGACCTCATCCTGCAACGGCGCGTTGTCCGGAATGAAATCCATCCGCTCTGCAGACGCTCCCGAGTCATCGTCGACCAGCGGTGCGTTGAGCGAAACGTCCGGTCCCGAAAGGCGTGCGTCCATCGTCGCGACATCAGCTTTCGACACGCCAAGCGTCGTCGCGATGTGCTGGTGAACCTTGTCGCTGACGCGCTCGTCGCCATTGCGCGTCAACCTGGCGCGCAGTCGGCGAAGATTGAAGAACAGCGCCTTCTGCGCGGAGCTTGTGCCGCCGCGAACGATCGACCAGTTGCGCAGGATGAAATCCTGAATGGAGGCCCTGATCCACCACGTCGCGTAGGTCGAGAAGCGGACCTCGCGGTCCGGCTCGAAGCGAGCAGCTGCCTCAAGCAGGCCAATATGGCCTTCCTGAACCAGGTCCGCCATCGGCAGGCCGTAGTGCCGAAACCGGGCGGCAAGGGCGATCACCAGCCGCATATGGGCGGACGCAAGGCGGTGCAGGGCGACCTCATCGCGGTCGTTTCTCCAACGGACGGCCAGGGCGCGTTCCTCATCGCGTTCAAGAAAGGGAGCGTTCATCGCCGCCCTGATGAAACTGCGTTGAACTCCGGCGACCTCAGCCATACGCGGTACTGCTCCCCAAGACTACGTATACTTACGGACAAAGGGTCCTGGTGGATCACCGGGCCTAACGTCTTCTTTACTTTTTCAGGCCCTAGCCTTCAGCCCGGTTGACGCAGGTGAAAAAGAAATCCCGGCGCGAAGCGCCGGGTTCATCCTTATCGCAAGGCCGGCTTGGTCAGGCGGCTTGTGCCTCGTCGCCGGCTTCGTCGGTCTCGGCCTCTTCCGCACCCTTTGCGGCGCGGCGCGGAGACTTCGCGAGTTGACCCTCGATTTTCTTCAGCGCCTCGGTGTCGGTGACATCGTCGACCGCGGCAATTTCGCGCACCATGCGATCCAGCGCCGCCTCGTAGAGCTGCCGTTCCGAGTATGACTGCTCCGGCTGTGCCTCGGACCGATGCAGGTCGCGGACAACTTCCGAAATGGCGATGATGTCGCCCGAATTGATCTTCGCCTCATACTCCTGGGCGCGGCGCGACCACATGGTGCGCTTGACGCGTGCACGGCCCGTCAGGGTTTCGAGCGCCTTGGCCACAGTCGGCTCGTCGGCCAGTTTCCGCATGCCGACAGCCGCCGCTTTGGCGGTCGGGACACGCAGCGTCATCTTGTCCTTCGAAAAGTTGACGACAAACAATTCGAGTTTGAACCCGGCGACTTCCTGTTCCTCAATCGCCACGATCTGTCCAACACCATGGGCCGGATAGACAACATGCTCGCCGGTCCTGAAGCCCTGGCGCGTGACGCTCTTCTTGATTGTGGTCATCTAGAATCAATCTCCTGATCGATCTGCCTGCCGGCAGACAACACATTCGAGTCACCCATGCCGGGCCGGCACAGGTTGCCCATCACCACTCCGCATGCGTGACAAGACGCTTGCGCACTTCCCCTCAGCCGCTTGTGAACACCATGTCCCGCTGGCACGCCCCTTCGTTCCGACCGCAATCACTGACGGCCCGGAATGATCGACAACCTGTTGTGGAATACTCCGCTTTGCGGGAGCGTGGACATGACTTCCGACTGTGAGAAAACCCTACCATAGTTTTCCGCCGGTTTCAAAGCTTTAGCGATTTGTTAACCACATGCCGAGCGCGCATGGTTAACAGACCCCGGCCGAACGGGGCAGTCCGTCAGTCACCCTCGCCTGGCTCGGGCGAAAAATAGGCTTCGAACTTGCCAGCCACCCCGTCAAAACTCTTGGCGTCGCCCGGCGCGTCCTTCTTGCGGGTGATGTTCGGCCATGCCTTCGCGTAGTCGACGTTTAGCTTCAGCCATTGCTCGAGGCCCGGTTCGGTGTCCGGCTTGATCGCCTCGGCGGGGCATTCGGGTTCGCATACGCCGCAATCTATGCATTCGTCCGGGTGGATGACGAGCATGTTCTCGCCCTCATAGAAACAGTCGACGGGGCAAACCTCGACACAGTCCATGTACTTGCACTTGATGCAGTTCTCGGTAACGACGTAGGTCATACACTATCCCCGGCGGGCCTTTGTGGCCGATTGGCTGTGATCGCAGACCCCTTGAGGCCGGCTGCGGTGAACCATGATCGAGGTCTAGCCTCGCACGACCATGTGTTCAAGCTGTGCCGATTGCGGATCAGTCTGGATCGAACGGCTCGTAAAGGTCCGTGACGCTGGCCGCACCGCCCCGCCGGGTGCCGAGGCCGATGACCCGGACCACCGCCGTCGCATGGGGGACAGCGATGGTCAGAACGTCCCCGCATTTGAGGGCATGCGCAGCTGACGTCACCCGGCGGCCGGCGATGCGCACGTGGCCGGCCTCGATGAGATCCCGCGCTGCCGTGCGTGTGCGGGCAAAGCGTGCGAACCAGATCCACTTGTCCAGCCGCTGCCTGTCGTCACGCATCGGCAGCCGGAGCGGTCAGGGCTTGCGGTCGCCTTCAAGCCGCGCCTTGAGGGCGGCAAGCTTCGCGAAGGGCGAATCGGGATCTGGCTGGCGCTCGGGCCTCGGCGCGCGCGGCTCATCGCGGAAAACGCGATCCGGCCGCGCGTCGGCGCGTTTGTCGCCGCGATGCTCCGGGCGCGGACCACGCTGGTCGCCTCCGCCAAACCTCCTGCCGCCATCCGCCTCACCTGCGTCGTGGCCGATGGCGCGCGGCGCAGGCCCCCTGTCGCGATTGCCGAAGGGTTTGCCGCGGCCCGTACGATTGGCACCCTCGGCATCAGTCGATCTGGGGCCGCCGCCCGGGGGCCTTGGCCCATTGGCCCGCTGCGCGTCAGGCCGGAAGCGACCCGCGCGGTCCTCGCGGGGGCGCAGGGACGTGGGCGCAGTGCCATCCGCCGGCGGCTCGCCCTGCGCAGGGGCCGCAGGTGCAACACCGCGGCCACGGTTCCGGCGCGGTACGCCCTGCGCTGCCTCACCCGGCTTGCCGCGCCCGCGTCCCGGGCGCTGGCTGCCGCGCTGATCACGCTGGTGCTGGCGGTGCGGGCGCCAGACGTCGATCTCAGGCACATCAGGCGCGGGTCCAGCGTCGACTGCCGCCGGAGCTTCGGCGCCTTCGACTGCCTCGGGTTCTGCTGTCGCCTCAACGGCGGCTGTCGCGACCGGCTCGGTCGACTGGATCTCCGTCGGCTCAGCTTCAGCGGTTGCAGGCTCGGCCGGCTGCACGGCCTGTGCCGGATGTTCGGTCGCAACGCCCGGTGCGGCTTCGGCCGGGGACGGTACAACGGCGACAACGGCCGGCGTGGTCGGCGCCGGCATCAGCAGCGGGACCGTGATCGCCGGGCCCTTCCGGGATGTGACGGCGTAGCCGAGCGCCTTCAGCACGCTGGCGAAATCCGGCCCCGATGCTCCGACCAGCGAGGTCATCGCCCCCGTGATCACGAAGCCGTCGCCATCGGCCGCTCCGGGTGGAGGCTCGCCCACCGTCACGCCGGGCCGATAGGCGATCGCTGCCCTGATCAGGTCCGCCAGCCGTTCCAGGATGTCGACACGAAGCGCGCGCTCGCCCGCCACGTGGAAGCCGGCGGCGCGGTACAGGTCGCGGTGCACATCCTTGTCTGCCGGAATCGATGTCCTGCCCGACAGGGCCAGATGGGCAATCTCGTCGCGGCCTTTCTGCTCAAGGCCGCCGTGCTTCAGGGCCCAGAGCAAGGAGGCCAGCGCGCGCGGCGTGGGCTTCAGCAGAAGCGGAAGATAGAGATGGTAGGCGCCGAAGCGGACGCCATGCTTGCGCAGCGAGGCGCGCGCGTCCTGTTCCAGCGACTTGACGTCGTTTGCGACCTTGGCCCGGTCGAGCACGCCGAGCGCCTCTGAGAGCTGGAAGGCGATCCCGCGGGCGATGCCGGTCAGCTCGGGCGCGTCCTCAAGGACAACAAGCGCCCCCAGATGCCGTGTGATCTGGGCCTTGATCCACAACTCCAGCCGCTGTTCGACCTGTTCGCGCGCCGCACCCGTCAGGGCCTCATCGGCGATGACCCTCATCCTGGGCGCGAGAATCTTCTCACCCGCCGTGAGCTTGGCGACCGGCGCTCCAACCCAGCGGATCAGGCCGTCATTGGCCAGAACGAAGGCCTCGTCGCCAGCGAGGGAGACACGCGCCGCACGCGCCTCCAATTCGCTCACCAGAGCCTTCTGCGCAGCCGCATTCAGCGCCTTGGCCTCAGGTCCCGAGGCGTTGGCATCCGGCAGGAAATGAAAACCGGACAGGCTGCCGACATGCTGACCTTCGATCAGAACGTCACCTGTGGCAGTGACCTGAGCCTCAAGCATCGTATTCTCCCGCAAGCGACGCATCAGCACACTCGTCCGGCGGTCCACGAAGCGGGCCGCCAGACGCTCATGCAGAGCGTCGGATAGTTTGTCCTCTACCGCACGCGTCACGGCCTGCCAATGCTCTGCTTGCGGCAACCAGTCCGGCCTGTTGGCCACGAACGTCCAGGTCCTGATCTGTGCAATCCGGTTGGACAAGGTGTCGATGTCGCCATCCATGCGGTCAAGCTGCGCGATCTGGCGCTTGAACCAATCCGCGGGGATGCCACGGCGGTCCATGAGGAAACGATAGATCGTGGCGACAAGCTCCGCGTGGATATGCGGCGAAACCTTGCGGTAGTCCGGAACCTGGCAGGCGTCCCAGAGGTTCTCGACCGCCGCGCGACCGTTGGCGAGGTTGCGCAGTTCGACATCCGCCGTGACGATTTCGAGCGCGATCTCGTCGTCTGCGGCCGGCGCCTTGGCGAGGCCCGGCTCGCTGGGCTGAATGGCGAGGGAGGCTTTCAGTGCATTGAGGGAGCGGAAATCCAGATCCGGGTTGCGCCACTGCAATTGGCGGACGGCGTCGAACTGATGGTTTTCGATCGCCTCGATCAGGTCGGGATCGAAGGGAGGGCAGCGGCCGGTCGTCCCGAACAGGCCATCGCGCATATGACGGCCGGCGCGTCCCGCAATCTGGCCGAGTTCGGCCGGATAAAGAGGGCGAAAGCGGTGGCCGTCGAACTTGCGGTCGGCAGCGAAGACGACCTGGTCGACGTCGAGATTGAGGCCCATGCCGACCGCATCGGTTGCCACAAGGTAGTCGACGTCGCCATTTTGGAAGAGCTCGACCTGGGCGTTGCGGGTGCGCGGGCTGAGCGAGCCCATCACCACGGCCGCGCCGCCCTTCTGGCGGCGGATCAGCTCGGCGACCGCATAGACCTCGTCGGCGGAGAAAGCCACGATCGCGGTTCGCGGGGCGAGACGCGTGAGTTTCTTCTCGCCCGCGAAGCTCAGGTTCGACAGCCGGGGCCGGGTGACCACATGAACGCCCGGCATCAACTGCTCGATCAGCGGGCGCATGGTGCCCGCCCCGATCAACAGCGTCTCGGAACGGCCGCGCTGGTTCAGAAGCCGGTCGGTGAAGACATGGCCGCGGTCGTCATCAGCGGCAAGCTGGACTTCGTCAACCGCGACGAAGTCGACGCTCAGGTCGCGCGGCATCGCCTCCACGGTCGAAACCCAGAAGCGCGGGTTGTCGGGCTTGATCTTCTCCTCGCCGGTCACGAGCGCGACCGCCTTGACGCCGACCCTTGCGACCAGCTTGCCGTAAACCTCGCGCGCGAGCAGCCGCAGGGGCAGGCCGATCATCCCCGTGGCATGGGCCGTCATGCGCTCAAGCGCATAATGGGTCTTGCCGGTATTCGTTGGCCCCAGCACGGCTGTGACGCCACGGGTACGGAAGGCTGGGGTCAGGGCGCGGACGGACATTGCAGCTTGCACTGACCACGCCGGCACGACGGGCGCAACACGCATTCGGGCCATGTGCACGGTCGTTTCAGCGCAGGCTCGCCAGCAAGGGAACAGCCTAGGAACGAAACCGGCCCGAATCGGTGACGCCGAACAGAATCAGGGTTTGTTCACGGTGCTATCGGGTGGCTCAGCCTCGTGGCTGACATCATCAGCGCTGGACGCTGGCGCTGCGGGTCCGCGCCTCACCGGATGTACCAGCGGCCTTGACCATGCCTTCGAAGCGGGTGGCCTCGATCACCACCATGCCGATCTCGCTGCGGACCGCGATGCGGTAGGGCGCCATCAGCGAGGTCCCGGAGACCGGGGCCAGCCAGGCCTGGATGTCCCGGTTCTGGGCCATGTACTGCGTGGCCTTGCCGTCACGATGCCCGGAAATCGGTACATAGCGCGCATTGCAGACCACGACCGGGCCGTTGTAGCCTCGCCCCTCGACAGTGCGCGTGCCGGCATAGCTGAGCGCGATGTCATAGCGGGCATTGCCGTCGAAGATCTGGATCGAGCGGTTGCAGGCCGCGGCTGATACCGGGTTCTGACCGGCGGGAACCGGCATCAGCAGCGCCGAGACCGGATCGGTGATGCCACGCTTGTGGCTGTCGGCGACCGGGATCGCGTCCGGCTTCTTGACGATGGGCGGCGAGATGTCCACCGCCGTCGCCGTGCCGCCACTCACGGCCATGCGAACCGTGCGCGATTCCTTGCCATTGGAGCCGGACGCCGAATAGCCGCTGGAGACGGGACGGCCATCGCTGAGGCCGCCAGAGGCCTGACCCGCGCCGCGGCCGCCGCTCACCATGCCGGCCAGTCCTGTGAGCCGTGCCTGAAGGTCGATCTTGTAGCGCTGTTGCTCAAGCGCCGCTGTCACATTGGCAATGCCGATCGGCAGGCCGATCAGCGAAACGCCATAGGTCGCCTGCCATTTGCCGGAGCTGGCCGTCTGCGCCGCCGCCGGAATGGCGAACGTCAGGCAGGCGGCAGCAAGAAAGCCTGTCAGCGATGACATTGAGGCGCGATGCATGGGCGAACTCCAAAACCGAACACGAGGCATGAGACCCGATTCTGACAAAACCAAGGCTTATGGTTAATCATCTCTCCTTCACAATTCCTCAACGCCAGATGAACCGGGCCTTCGTCCGCCCTGCCGGGAGGGCTCTGGGAAACCTTTACACCGCTCTCAGGAGCGCTCACATGACCGTGCGGGGAGGGCGCTTCGGTGATCAGGGATGTCGTTGTCAGCGAGGTTGGTCCTCGCGACGGACTGCAAAGCATCAAGCAGGTGATGCCGACGGCGGCCAAACTGAGGTGGATCACCGCCCTTGCTGCGGCCGGCCTTCCGGAGATCGAGGTCGGCTCCTTCGTTTCCCCGCGACAGCTGCCGCAGATGGCGGACGCTTCAGAGGTTGTCGCCCAGAGCGTGGCGCTGCCTGATGTCGCCATCCTCGCGCTCGCGCCCAATCTGAAGGGAGCGGAGCGCGCCTTCGCGGCCAGGGTGCACCGGGTCTGCATGCCGGTCTCGGCTTCGCGGCTGCATTCGCAGAGCAACATCAAGATGACGCCGGAACAAGCCGTCGAAGAGGTCGCGGCGGTCGTGGCGCTGCGCGACAGCCTTCCCCCCGGCCATCTGCCCGGCCGGGGTCGCCCCGGTGTCGAGGTCGGCATCTCCACGGCTTTCGGCTGCACCATGGAAGGGCCTGTCGCGGAAGATTGGGTGATCGCGCTGGCAGGCCTGCTGGCGAAGGCTGGCGCCGATACGATCAACCTGTCCGACACGACGGGTATGGGCAATCCCGCGCAGGTGCGGCGTCTGTTCAGGCGCCTGCAGAGCGAGGTGGGCGGCAAGGCCGGGGGCGCGCATCTGCACAACACGCGCGGACTGGGACTGGCGAATGTCGTCGCAGCGCTGGACGTGGGTGTGACCACCTTCGATGCCTCGCAAGGAGGGATCGGCGGCTGTCCCTATGCGCCGGGCGCTACGGGCAACATCGTCACCGAGGATCTGGTTTTCCTGCTCGAAGCCATGGGTCTGAGGACAGGCATCGACATCGACAGGCTGATCACGGCGCGCGCACTGATCCGCGCAGGGCTGCCGGGCGAGAGCCTTTATGGCCATGTCCCTGATGCCGGTCTTCCCAGGGGCTTTGTCGCCGCAACCAAAGGAAGCGCCCCATGACCAGGACGGCGACCCAGGGCCCGCAGCCGCTGGCGGGCATCCGCGTGATCGAGTTCTCGCACATGGTGATGGGCCCAAGCGCCGGGCTCATCCTGGCCGATCTCGGCGCAGATGTCATCAAGGTCGAGCCGATGGGCCGTGGCGACAACACGCGGGCGCTGGCCGGGTCGGGCGCCGGCTTCTTCGTGTCCTTCAACCGCAACAAGCGCTCGTTCCAGGTCGATCTTCAATCTGACAAGGGGCTCGCACTGATCAAGCGTCTGATCGGCACCGCGGATGTCCTGACCGAGAACTTCAGACCTGGCGCGCTAGAGGCACTGGGTCTGGGCTACGAAGCGCTGAAGGCGGAGCGGCCCACGCTGATCTACTGCTCGCTGAAGGGCTTCCTGACCGGGCCCTACGAGAACCGCACCGCGCTCGACGAGGTCGTGCAGATGATGGGTGGACTGGCCTACATGACAGGGCCGCCGGGGCGGCCGCTGCGCGCCGGCGCGTCCGTCAACGACATCATGGGCGGAATGTTCGGCGTGATTGGTATCCTGGCCGCTGTCCACGAGCGCCAGCGCACGGGGCTCGGCCGGCTGCTCAAGATCGGTCTGTTCGAGAACAACATGTTTCTCGTCAGCCAGCACATGATGCAGTTTGCCGTGACCGGCAAGGCGGCCGCGCCGATGCCGAACCGGGTCGCTGCCTGGGCCATTTACGATGTGTTCGATACGGCCGACGGCTCTCAGGTCTTCGTCGGGGTCGTCTCCGATGGCCAGTGGGAGGCCTTCTGCTCCGCGTTCGGCCTTGAACAGCTGAGGTTGGACCCTGCCCTGGGGTCGAACCGTGAGCGGGTGCTTGCGCGCGACCGCTTCATGCCGCAGGTCCGTGCGCTGTTCGGCAGCCTCGACCACGCCACAATCCTCGCCACCTGCGAACGCATCGGCCTGCCCTTCGCGCCGATCAACAGACCCGAGGACATGTTCGATGATCCGCATCTCGCCCATCCGGGCGCCATGACGGACATCACCTTGCCCGATGGCCGAACGACCCGATTGCCCTCGCTGCCGATCGAGATCGACGGCGTGCGCCCGAAACTCCGGCACGACATCCCCCTGGCGGGCGCGGCAACCAGCGACATCGCGCGGGAACTTGGCCTCGATGAAGCCGAGATCGCCAGCCTTCTTGCAGCTTGCGTCCTGGGCAAGCCGCCCACTGACGCCTGACCGCGCCCGGAAGACCGCGTCAGACCCGGCCCGCAATCCGCGGGTTTTGCGCGGAAGTGGCCGACCGGGTGATCTTCATGGACCAGGGCGAGATCGTCGAGGAGGCCCTGCCCGAGCTGTTCTTCGCGCGGCCCCAGTATGATCGAACGCAGCTTTTCCTCTGCCAGATCCTGTGACAGGCTGCAGGTTCATTCCATGACCGAAGGACTTCTTCCGTGATGCTCGACCTGACATCCGTGCGCGCACGGTTTCCCGCGCTTGCGGACGGTTTCGTCTATCTTGACAATGCAGGCGGCTCACTGGTGCTGCGCGACGTGGCGGAGCGGGTGTCGGAGTATCTTCTGACCACGAGCGTGCAGACGGGCGCATCCTACAGCCACTCCATGCGCGCCTCGGAGAGGCTGGCGCAATCGCGGGCCAGCATCGCGCGGTTTGTCAATGCCAGCTGGCCTGAAGAGATCGTTCTGGGCCCAACGACATCGGCGCTGATGCGCCTGCTGGCGACCGCGATGGCGCCGCAGTTCAGTCCCGGGGACGAGGTGATTGTCACCGTGTTCGATCATGAATCCAACATCGGTCCATGGCATATCCTCCAGGAGCGCGGGGTCGTGTTCAGGGTCTGGACGATCAATCCCGACACATTCCGTGTCGATCTCGATGACCTGCGCCAGCTGATGAGCAAGCGCACGCGGCTGGTCGCGGTGACCCATGCGTCGAACATCCTGGGAACCATCAATCCGATCGCCGAGATCGCGGCCATCGTGCATGCGGGCGGCGCGAAGCTCGCTGTCGACGCCGTCGCCTATGCGCCGCACCGCGCGGTCGATGTCCAGGCCTCAGGCGCCGACTTCTACGCCTTCTCGTTCTACAAGACCTTCGGGCCGCACTTCGCGATGCTGTGGGGTCGTTATGACCTGCTGGCTGAGCTCGAGAGCCAGTACCACTACTTCTATACGAAGGACAAAGTGCCGACCAAGCTGGAACCGGGCAATGCCAATTACGAACTGGCCTGGGGCTGCACCGGCATCGTCGACTACTTCGATGGGCTTGGGGGCGGCACGGGTGACCGCGTGGCCATCGTGCGGGCCTTCGATGCGGTGGCAGACCACGAGGCGGTGCTTGGGGAACGCCTGCTCGGCTGGCTGCGCGACCGCAATGATGTGCGCATCATCGGCGACCGCCATGCGCCGAAGGAGAGCCGGGTTCCGACCATCGCCTTCAAGTTCGATGGCCGTCGGTCGGATGAGATCGTCAGGTGCGTGGACGCTGACCGGATCGGCATCCGCCATGGGGATTTCCATTCGCGCCGGCTGGTCGAGCATCTCGGGCTCGCCGATGGCGGCGGCGTGCTGCGCGTCTCGATGGTGCACTACAACACGATCGAGGAAGTGGACCGCCTGACAGCCAGCCTCGAGCGCGCGCTGGCAGGCTGAGATGGGGCAAAACGACTACCCTGACAGCTGGTATGCGGCCACGCGCTGGGACGATCCGGCGCGACCACAACCCGCAGCATCCGTGAAGCTCGATGTCTGCATCGTTGGCGGCGGCTTCGCTGGCCTGCATATCGGCCGGCTGCTGGCAGAGCGCGGGCTTGGCGTCGCGGTGCTGGAACGCCGGCGGATCGGCTGGGGTGCATCGGGCCGCAACGGTGGCTTTGTCAGCCCGGGCTTTGCGCAGCGGGCGGCGCCGATCATCGCCCGTGTCGGCGAGACGGCGGCGCGTGCGCTTTATGGCCTGTCCCGTGAGGGTGTTGAACTCGTGCGCGAGGTGGCGCTCGCGGCAGATCCCGCCCTGATCATGGGCACAGGCAAGCTCACCGTTTACCGCACGAAGCAGGGCGCGGATTTCGCGGCCCGCACCCGCGAGATGGCCGCGCGTCTGGGAACGGCCACCGAGCCATGGAGCGTCGAACGGGTCCGGGCCGTCGCGCGCACGCAACGGTATTTCGAGGCCAGTCATGACCCCAGCGCCTTTCAGCTCCACCCGCTCAATCTGGCGCTGGCGCTGGCCCGGCGGATCGAGCGGGCGGGCGGCCTGGTCCATGAAGGAACACAGGCCGTTGCGCTGATCGCCGAGGGCGCCGGCTGGCGCGTGCGAACCGGCTCCGGCCCGGACATCAGCGCGCGCCATGTGGTCTTGGCGGGCAATGCCGACCTTGGCGGCATCCACCGCGCCGCTGCGCAGGCGCTCCTGCCGGTCGCGACCTATGTGGCCGTGACCGAACCGCTTGGTCCGCGCCTGGCGCAGGCCCTGACCTGGCGCGGAGCCCTGTCGGACAGCCGGCGCGCCGGCGATTATTACCGCATCGTCGCTGGCGACAGGCTGCTCTGGGGCGGTCGCATCACGACCGACACGCGCGAACCGCCGGCCCTTCGGGCGATGATGCGCCGTGACATCCTGTCGGTCTATCCCCAGCTTGAGGATGTCAGCATCAGCCATGCCTGGCCCGGCGTGATGGGCTATGCGACACACATGATGCCCCATGTGACGCGCCTGAAGGACGGCCTGTGGCTGTCCTCTGCCTTCGGGGGGCATGGCGTGGCCCAGACAGCCGCCGTGGCGATCGTCTTGGCGGCTGCCATTGCCGACGGGGACGGGCGCTGGCGCATGTTCTCGCCCTGGGCCGTGCGCTGGGCCGGCGGTCCGGTCGGGCGCGCCGCCACGCAAGGCGCTTACTGGTGGATGCAGGCGTGCGACTGGATCGACGAACGCGCCGCCTGACATGTATCCCGCGCTGCAGGGGGCTCCTCCTCCGGCGCGGAATCGGCCATGGTCCGCTGATGTGGCGACCGTTAGTGAAAAAGGCCTGTCATGACATGTGCAGCCACGCCCGTTGCGCCCCGGCAGACCCTCGGAGCTCTGGCGGATTACGGGATCAGCGCCACGACCGGCTTCGTGCCCGAGGCGGCCCCGCTGGTGACGGACCCGGACTGGTTCTCGGCCTGGGGTGCCGTTGCGCGGGATCTGGCCGCCTTGATCGGGATGCGGCGGGTCAGGCATGCCATCCGGGTGTTGCCGCCCCTTGATGTCGCACAACTTGCCATGCCGGCGGAACAGGAGAGCGTCTTTCTGGCGCTGAGCGTGCTGAAAAATGCCTGGGTCTGGGGCGATGCCGAGCCCGATGTCCAGATTCCGGCCAATCCCGCGGTTCCTGTCTGCCAGCTTGCCGCCATGCTGGGCCGCAAGCCGCTGGTCTTGCATGCGTCCATGACGCTTCAGACCTGTCGGCGGGTGGACCTGGGCAGTCCGGTTTCGGCGGACAATGCGACCGTGCTGTTGGGCTTTCCCGGTGGCTCGGACGAGACCTGGTCCTTCACCGCGACGCTCGGCATCGAGATCCTCGGCGCGCCACTGATCGCGGCCGCGGCGGATGCCGCTCGCCATGCGGATGCCGGAGACCTTCCTGGCCTGGCGCGCGCGCTGTGGCAGCTGGCGGAAGGCCTGCCAACGCTGATCATCGCGCTCGAACGGACGCAGGAATGGTGCGATCCTTACATCGTCTTTTACTGGATAGGGCCCCATCTCGCCGGCTGGCCGGAGCCCGGAGCGATCTATGAGGGGGTTTGGCCCAACCCTGTCGTGATTGCTGGCGGCAGTGCCGGGCAGCGTTCCCTGATCCAGACATCAGACCCAGCTTTGGGCATCAGCCATGAGGGCCAAGCCGGTGCGTTCCTCAGGGAGATGCGGAACTCCATGCCGACACTTTACCGCGCCTTCGTGCAGGACTTCGCGGCGGCAACGGTGCGCCAGCGCGTGGCCGTGGAGGGCCATGCCGAGCCGAGGGCTGCGTATGGTGTGGCCGTCGAACAGCGCGACATCTTCCGGCGGCGCCACATCGGGCTCAGCGTCGATGACATCCTCAAGCCCTCGGGCCGCATGGGCAGCCTCGGGACCGGGGGGACGTCCTTTGTCGATCTGTTGCGGGAGGCCCGGGTCGGCACGGCGAAGAGCGCGGTGGGCAGGACCGGCGTGGCATGAACGGGCAGCCTGACGCGGCCTTGAAGGCCGCCCTCGATCTTGACTTCTCCCCCAGCAAGACCGTGGAACGGATCGAGCATTACATCTGGCTTTATGCAGAACAGAGTCGGCTGGCGCGCGCCGCCGTCGGATCATCAGCGCAGCTTGGCTTGGCCTACGGACCTGATGAGCGGCATGTCCTTGACTATTTCCCCTGCGCTGGGCGTGGCGCGCCGCTGGTCGTGTTCATCCATGGCGGGTTCTGGCAGGCGCTGTCCAAGGACTTCGCCAGCTTTCCGGCGCCGGCCATGCGCGCGGGCGGCGTGAACTATGTGGCCATCAGCTATCGCCTGGGGGAGACGACGCGGCTGGACGGCATTGTTCATGACGTCGTGACGGCCCTGGCCTTTCTGGTCGCACGGGCGCCCGAACTGGGTTTCGATACCGGCCGGATCGTGCTAGCAGGGCACTCGGCTGGTGCCCATCTTGCCGCGATGGCCGCAGTGCGCGGCGTCGCCGGCCTGCCCGCGCTGGCAGGGCTGCACCTGATCGGGGGCGTGTTCGATCTCAAGCCGGTCCGCCTGAGTTATGTCAACGATGTCATGCGCATGGATGAGGCCGAGGCCCTGCGCAACAGCCCTGCGCACCAGACCCCACTGCTGCGCTGCCCTGTGGCCATGACCTGGGCCGAGCATGAGACACCGGGTTTTCACCGCCAGTCTCAGGCGCTGGCGGCGGCCTGGCGCTTGCTGATGCCCGCGCTGGAGGTCTACATTCAGCCGGGGCTCAATCACTTCAATTCGCTGATGGACCTCGCCGATCCTGGATCGCGGATGACGCGCGCCACGCTGGACCTTGCACATGGAAAGACAACCTGATGCCGAGCACTGAACTGGCTGGCCTGCGACGCGAAGCCGAGACGCTCGATGCAGCGGACGGCCTCGCCGGCCTGAGGGACAGCTTTCATCTGCCGCAGGGCAAGATCTACCTCGACGGCAATTCCCTGGGCGCCCTGCCGAAGGGTGCGGAGGGTCGGCTCCTGGCCACGCTCCGGCAGGAATGGGGCGACAACCTGATCGCCAGCTGGAACACGGCCGGATGGTTCGTGAAGCCGCAGGTGGTCGGTGACCGGATCGGCCGGCTGATCGGTGCTAAGGCCGGCGAGGTGATCGCCCTCGACAGCACCTCGCTCAACATCTTCAAGGTGGTCTGCGCGGCGCTGCGGCTGCGCCCGGCTCGCCGCGTCTTCGTGTCGGAGGCGTCGAATTTCCCGACCGACATCTACATGCTCCAGGGCATCCGCGATCTCCTGGGCGACATCGAGATCAGGATTGCGACGCCGGACAGGCCGCTGGCAACGCTGCTCGACGGGGCTGGCGTCGTCCTGCTCACCCATGTCGATTTCCGGTCGGGGGCCTTCCACGACATGGCTGCCGTGACGGCCGAGGTGCAGGCGGCCGGAGCCCTGATGATCTGGGATCTGGCGCACAGCGCCGGCGCGCTCGAGGTCGACCTGACCGCAGCGAAGGCCGATTTCGCTGTCGGTTGCGGCTACAAGTATCTCAATGGCGGGCCCGGCGCGCCCGCTTTCGTCTACTGTCCGAAGCGGCATCAACCCCATGTCCGCCAGCCCTTGACCGGCTGGCTTGGCCACAGCGATCCGTTTGCCTTCAGCCTTGATTACGCGCCGGATGCGGGCATCCGCGCCTTCCAGTGCGGCACGCCGCCGATCCTGTCCTATGCCGCGCTGGAGGCATCGCTGGATATCTGGGACAGGACATCGATGCAGGCCGTCCGCGCCAAGAGCGTGCAGTTGACCCGCTACTTCATCGCCTGCGTCGACGCCTATGCGGCCCGGTATGACCTTGCTCTTGCTTCGCCGCGCGATGAGCGGGTCCGTGGCAGCCAGGTCTCGTGGAGCCATCCCGAGGGTTTCCGCATCATGAAGGCGCTGATCAGCCGTGGAGTCGTCGGTGATTTCCGCGCGCCGGACATCCTGCGCTTCGGATTGACGCCGCTTTACACCAGCTTCGACGAGGTCTGGCGCGCCGCCGACATCCTGCGCGACATCCTGGAGACAGGCGACTGGCGACGCTTTGCCGGTGAGCGCGACGGTCCGACCACCTGAGAGGGTGCCCGCGACCCATCCTTCAACAGACACATTATCCGCAGGAGCACAGACCATGTCCACTTTGCCGCAGATCGCCGCTGAACCCGCCTCGTTCAACCTGATCAAGTGGATCAACGAGAACCGGGAGCAACTCAAGCCGCCGACGGCGGCCAAGACCATTTTCCGGATGGATGATTTCATGGTCACGGTTGTGGGCGGACCCAATGCGCGGACCGACTACCACGTCAACCAGACCGAAGAATTCTTCTTCCAGTTGACCGGTGAGATGACCCTGCGCATCCAGAAGGATGGCAAGCCCCATGATGTGAAGATCAATGAGGGCTCTATCTATGTCCTTCCGGCCGGGGTCCCGCACGCGCCGATGCGGCCTGCGAACACGGTCGGCCTGATCGTCGAGCGGATCCGCAAGAATGGAATGCTCGACACGCATCGCTGGTACTGCCAGAGCTGCAACGCCGTGATTTTCGAGAAGGCGGTGCATATCGAGAATCTGGAACGTGACATGCCGCCGGTGTTCGAAGCCTACTACGCCGACCCGGCGAACCAGACCTGCAAGCGCTGCGGACACGTCAATCCGGGCCGGCCGCAGGCGAAGTGAGCCGCGTATTCGGTACAGCATCGGTGCGACGCGAGGATGATGCCCTCGTGCGTGGACAGGCTACCTTTGTGGACGATCTTGCGCCACCGGGTTGCCTGTTCCTCTGCTTTACCCGCAGCGCCCATGCCGGCGGGGTCATTACGCGGCTCGATGCGGAGCCGGCGCGCCGCTCGGCGGATGCGATCCTCACCCTGACGGGCGCCGAGGTCGCCGCTCTTGGGCGGACGTCCGTCAATCCGCTGGTTCCTGGCCTGTGCGCGCATCCGGCTCCCTTGCTGGCGCAGGACCGCGTTCTGTGCCTCGGTCAGCCCGTTGCCGCCGTGGTGGCACAGGACCGCTGGACGGCCATGGATCTTGCGGAGAGCATCGGCCTCGAGATCACGCCGGACCTGCCCGGGCCGCGCGAGGCCCTGCGGCAGAGCTGGTCGCAGGGTGACGTGCCGGCGGCGATGGCGCGAGCCGATCATGTGATTGCGGTTTCTGTGCAGCACGCGCTGCTCGCGCCCATGGCGCTTGAGCCACGTGCGGCGCTGGCGCATTGGGACGAGGCCCGGCAGGTGCTCAACGTCTGGCTTCCGACGCAGACGCCGCATAGGGCGCGCCTGGATCTGGCCCGCATCCTCAGACTGTCGCCCGACCAGGTGCGCGTGATCGCGCCACATGTCGGCGGCTCCTTCGGAGGCAAAGCGTCACTCTATCCCGAGGACGCGGTGGTGGCATTGGCCGCCATCAGGACCGGACGCCCGGTGAAGTGGACCGCGACCCGATCGGAGGACTTCCTCAGCGCGACCGCCGGTCGGGGCGGGCGCATGTCGGCGCGGCTTGGCGTCATGGCCGACGGGATGTTCATGGCGCTGGACGTGGAGGGCACCTTTCCGCTGGGCGGCTGGATGCCGTTTTCCGGGGCCGTGCCTGCGCGCAATGCCGGCCGCATCCTGCCGGGACCGTACAGGATACCGCATGTCGACATCACTGTTTCCGCCGCGCTGACCGGACACGCGCCGGTTGGCATCTACCGCGGCGCCGGTCGGCCGGAAGCGACGCTCTTGATGGAGCGGCTGGTCGACGCGGCGGCACGGACGATCAACATGGATCCGGTCGTGCTCAGGCTCAGGAATGTCCACGCGCGCACCAGCCTGCCATCGGCAACAGCCGCAGGCGAGATTATCGACGCGTCCGACTTTCCGGGTCTGATCAGGGCCTTGCGGCGGAGGGCGGGCTTGAGCCGCTTGCGGCGCGAGGTGGCGCGGCTGCGCGCGCTGGGAAGGCTCGCCGGGCTCGGTGTGGCGCTCTATGCCGAGCCGTGCGGCCAGGGCTGGGAAAGCGCCGCGATCAGCCTCGATCCATCCGGTGCGATCCTTGTCGCAACGGGCTCGACATCGCAGGGGCAGGGCCGCGAGACCGCAGCCGCGCAGATTGCGGCGGGCGCGCTGGGCTGCGCGGAGGCCCGCCTGCGGGTGGTCCATGGCGATACCGCGCTGACGCCGGAGGGAATCGGCGCGCTTGCCAGCCGCTCGACCCCGATCGGCGGCAGCGCCATCGTGAAGGCCGCGCGGATCTTCCTGCGCAAGGCCCGCGCGCTGGCGGCCACCACCTTGCAGGCCGAGCCACGATCCCTTGTTCGGAACGCTGCGGGATGGGTCAGCCGGACAGGAGCGGCGAGCCTGTCCTGGGAGGCGCTCGCTAAGGCGGCGCACGCGTCCGGGGTCCGCAACAGGGGACTGATGACTGAGGTCCGCTACGAGGCGAAAGGCGAGGCCTGGGCTTCCGGCGCTGTGGTGGCGACCGTCAGCATCGATGCGGACACCGGCGTTCCCACGGTGGGGCAGATCGTCTGGATCGATGATGCGGGCGTCGTGATCAACCCTGTTTTGCTGAAGGGTCAGCTTCTTGGCGGCCTGGCGCAAGGTCTGGGCGAGGCCCTGATGGAGCGCCTTGTCCATGATCCGGACGGCCAGCTTCTGACGGGAAGCCTGATGGACTATCGCGTCCCGCGCGCTGCCGACATGCCGCCGTCGCGGATCGTCAGCCGATCGGTGCCATCGCGCATGAACCTGCTCGGCGCAAAGGGCGCTGGCGAGGCCGGTTGCATCGGTATTCCCGCCGCGATCGTCAATGCCATCCATGACGCGCTTGCGCCGGCTGGCGTCTCGCGGATCGACATGCCATGTACCGCCCAGACCATCTGGACGGCCCTGCAAGCCCAGGCCCGCAAGGGAGAAGCGCGATGAAGTATGCCCGCACCGATGCGAAGGCCTATGCGCGAGAGAACCTCCGCGGTATCTGGGCTGCGGCGCTTCAGCCCTTCGGCCTTGACCTGTCGCTTGATGAGCGCGGTTTCCGCAACAATATCCGTCACTGGATCGACGATCTGAGGATCCGCGGCCTCTTCATCAACGGCAAGCAGGGCGAGTTCTTCGCCATGTCGCTGGACGAGCGCAAGCGGGCCTTCGACATCGCTGTCGACGAGATCGGCACAAGTGCCGGCGTGATCCTGTCCTGCTCGGACCAGAACATGGACACCGTCGTCGAACTGGCGCGCTATGCCGAGGCAATCGGCGCCGACTTCGTTGTCGTGCATGCGCCGGTACTGCATTTCCTGAAGGCGCAGGATGAGACCCTTTACGCCTACTACAAGTACATTTCCGAGCGGGTGAACATCGGCATCGCCATGTGGAGCCATCCGGATTCGGGTTATCTGATGAGCCCGGAGTTGTGCGCGCGGATTGCCGAACTGCCCAACATCGTCGCCATCAAGTACAGTGTGCCGCGCGAGATGTATGTGAAGCTCACGCAGATGGCTGGCGACAGGATCATCGTCTCCACCGCCTCTGAGGAGGAATGGCTCGACAACATCCTCGAGCTGAACTGGCAGTGCTATCTGTGCTCCAACCCGCCCTACCTGTTCCAGACCGCCGGCGACCTGCGGATGCATGCGTATACCGAGAGGGCTTTCGCCGGTGACGTTAGGGGCGCTCGGGCGATCTGGCAGTCGCTCGAACCGGTCCGCCACGCCTTCAAGACCTCGCGTCCGCCCGAGAAGCCGCAGGCGCACGCGAAGTGCTGGCAGGAGCTGCTGGGCCAGGTCGGGGGAGCGGTGCGTCGGCCGATGCTGCCATTGAGCGAGGCCGAGCGTCAGGTGATCGTCACGGCTTTCGCGGGCAGCGGGCTCATGCCGTCGCGCGGCAATCTTGCGGCAAAGGCGGCCTCGGCAACAGCGTGACGGCCACGCCGCCTTCCTGCAGAATGATCTGCGAGCGCGGGAAGGCCGAGCCCCACACCGGATCATCCAGCGGCGGATCATAGGTCGTGAGACGGGCGATGCCGGTCTGCACGATGGCGCGGGCGCAATCGATGCAGGGGAAAAAGGTCGAGATGATGGTCGCGCCGGCAAACCCCCTTCCGGCGCGCGATCAAGCAGGTGGTGGGGCGCATCGCCCATCTGACGGCGGTCGAGGCCCGGGCCCAGCGCCTTTGCAGACATCGATGCAGCTTTCGCGACCTTCAAGGAGCCACTGCGCCCGCGGTTGCAATCAAACTCGATCCAGAGGCTGAAGCTGACCATCATGCTGAACATGGACGTGTCGTTCTTCACGCGTCTGGGGTTTCTGCAGGAGATCGAACAAGGCAGCATTGCCTGGCGGCCGCTCGTGTCGGCGCAGGTCAAAAGGCTGCGCCTTGGCCTTGTCGTGCCGGCAAACCGCTCGCTAAGCCCGCCTGCCGACCAGCTTGCCAGACGCCTTTCGGACGATCTGCACCGCTATGGCGCCATCTGAGCCGCAGGCGAACGGCCCGATCAGGACCCCGGCGGGCGCAAGACGATCTTGGAGGACGCAGTCGTGCCAGCATCGATGTCCGCAAAGGCGCGGGGGCCGTCGGACAAGGGGCGCTCCTCGAACCAGGCGAGGCGGCCGAGACGCCGGCCCGCCAAGGCCGCAACGGTCTGCTCGAAATCCTGCGGCGTGTAGCAATATGAGCCGCTGAGCGTGATCTCCTGAAGGGTTATCTTCCGGATATCCAGTCCCTCGTGGCCGGGCAGAAGTCCGACGTGAACGATGGCGCCACCCGGCCTAACCATGGCGGATGCTCCCACGCGGGTCTGCGCCGCGCCGACGGCGTCGATCACCAGATCAACGGAGCTGTCAGGCGGCTCTGCATTGGTGCCGGGCTGATAGGCGTCAAAGCCTTCCGCGCGTGCGATCGTCGCGCGGCGCATGGCGTTGGTTTCGCCAATCCGGATGTCGCAGGCGCCGAACAGCCGCGCCACGATGGCCACCGCGAGGCCAATGGCGCCGCCGCCCAGAACCACGACACGGCAGGCAGCCAGTGGCTGGTGCATGAGCTTCTTGCCAAGCCTCAGCGCGTGCCAGGCGACAGCAATCGGCTCTGCCAGCGCGGCGTGCTCAATGGCAAGCCAATCCGGAATGGTCACAAGATTGCGCTCCGGGACGAGGACCAGTTCGGCGAACGCGCCGGGACGCAGGGGCGTGGACAGGATCTGGCGGGTCGGCGACAGGTGCCAGCGCCCTTCGATCGCATATGGACAGTTGGGGTCGACAACCAGCGGGTTGATGGTGACCCGCTCGCCGGCGCGTGCTCCTGAAACAATCCGTCCGGCAGCCTCATGACCGAGGATAAGCGGGGCAGGGCGGCGCGAATCATGCCCGTGATAGGCGTGCATGTCTGAGCCGCAGATGCCGACGGCCTCGACCCTGACCAGCACTTCGCCCGCGCCCGGGACGGGGTCCGGCTCGTCGCGATAGACCAGGGTGTTCAGGCCGGTGTAGACAAGCGCCCTCATGGTTCGCTTCCTCTCATTTGGCGGTGAAGCCGCCATCGACGGCCAGCGTCTGACCTGTGATATAGGACGATGCCGATGAGGACAGAAACACGGTCACCCCGGTCAGATCATCAAGGTCCCCGTTGCGTCCGATCGCGGTCTGCGCCGCGTTTCTTGCAGACCGCACCGGGTCGCCGAAAACCGGAGCCGTCAGCGCCGTGGGGAAGAAGCCCGGCGCGACCGCATTGCAGGTGACGCCATGCGCCGACCATTCCTCGGCAATCGCGCGGGTGAGTTGCACCACACCGCCCTTGGCGGCGCCATAGGGGGCGGAGTTGGGGAAGGCACGGTAGCTCTGCAATGACGCGATGTTGATGATCCGGCCGAACTTGCGGCTGGCCATGGCCGGCGCCAGCGCCTGGGCCAGCAGGAACGGCGCACGCAGATGCAGCGCCATGTGCAGGTCGAAGGCCTCGGCCGTCACCTCCTCGAAGGGCTGGCGCAGGTTCACGCCGGCTGCATTGACCAGAATGTCGGGCGAGCTGTCTGCCGCCGCGAGTTGTTCCCTGACGATGGTCGCGCAATCGGGCCTGGCCAGATCGACGGACATGCCGGCGGCCGCGATGTCCTCACGCGCAAGAGCTTCGAGTGCGCTAGCCGTCTCGTCCTGCCGCCGCGCCGCCAGCAGCACCGCCGCGCCGGCGAGCCCGAGCGCGCGCGCCATCGCAAGGCCGATGCCGCTGTTGCCGCCGGTGACCAGCGCGGTCCTGCCGGTCAGGTCGAACAGGCAGGCGAGCCGGAACGCCATCAGGCCTCGACCGGCTCGCCAAGATCGGCAGTGGTGCCGGGAGCGTACTTCGCCATCCGGACATCGGAGGTGCGGGCATGGGCCTCCATGCCTTCCATGCGCGAGATCCGGGCTGAGACGGGCGCGATCAGCGTGCAGGCCTCGCGGTCCATTCGCTGCCAGGTCAGGGGCTTGAGGAACTTGTGCACCGACAGGCCCGCCGAGTAACGCGCCGCGAACTTGGTCGGCAGGATGTGGTTGGGACCAGACACCTTGTCGCCGAAGGCCACGTTGGTTTCCTCGCCGAGGAAGAGCGAGCCGTAATTGGTCAGATGCCGGTGCCACCAGTCCAGATCGCGGCAATGCACTTCGAGATGCTCGCAGGCGTACTCATCCGAGATGAGCACCATCTCCTCGCGTGTCTCGCAGAGCACCACCTCGCCATAGTCGCGCCAGGCCGCTGCCGCTGCGTCGCGTGCTGTTGGGGGCAGTTTCTCGATCAGCTTTGGCATCAGCGCCGCGACGTCATCAGCGATGCGGCGTGAACTGGTGATCAGCCAGGCGGGGCTCTCATGGCCGTGCTCGGCCTGCCCGACCAGATCGGTCGCCACGATCAATGCGTCGGCGCTGTCGTCGGCGATGACGGCCACTTCGGATGGGCCGGCGAAGACGTCGATGCCGACCTTGCCGAACAGCATCCGCTTGGCTTCCGCCACGAACTTATTGCCGGGGCCCACGATGATGTCGGCGGGTTTGCCGGTGAACAGGCCGAAGGTCATGGCCGCGATGGCCTGCACGCCGCCAAGGCACATGATGATGTCGGCGCCGGCCACGGTCATGGCATAGAGGACATGCGGGTGGATACCCTGACCCTTGTAGGGAGCCGAGCAGGCCACCACGGTCTTCACGCCTGCGGCCTTGGCTGTCGCGACCGACATGTAGGCCGAGGCGATGTGGGCATAACGGCCGGTCGGCACATAACAGCCGGCCGTGTTCACGGGCACGAGCTTCTGGCCAAGATGCAGGCCCGGCGAGATCTCGAGCGAGAAATCGCTGACCGAGGCGCGCTGGGCTTCGGCAAAGCGGCGCACCTGGCCTGCCGCGAAGGTGATGTCGTCCTTGACCGATTGCGGGATGTCGCGGATGCGCCCGGCGATCGCGGCTTTGTCAAGCACGATCTCGCCGCCCCATTTGTCGAGGCTGAGCGCATAGTCGCGGACAGCCTGCTCGCCGCCCGCCTCGATCCTGGCCAGCATCTCGGTCACGACCTTGCACGCGGCATCGGTTTCCGTTTCGGCCGTCTTGGCGGCGCGCTTGAGATAGGTTGTGGCCATGGGAGCTTCCGTCCTGATCAGGGGGGTTAAGCGGGTGGTCCGCCGATTGCCGACCACCCGCTCATGCGTTCACTTCTTGTCGAATTCCGTAGCAAAAGTGCGCAGCTTGGGATCAGCGGCGACGCGCTTCAGGAAGTCATCGGTGAGGTAGCTCCTCGCTTCGGGGTTGGCGGGGATGGTGCCAACATCGGTGATGAACTTGCCGATCTCGGAGAACCAGCCGTCAACCGTCGACCCGGCTGCGCCGCGCGCCATCAGCTTGAGCTGCTCGTCGAGGCCGAAGGTCGGCCGCAGCGCGAACTCCTGGTCCATGGCCCGGGCAGACACTTCCAGCCCGCCCTGCTTGTAGAAGTCCAGCGCCAGCGTGCGGGCCTCGACCGGGTTGGCCTTGGCCCATGACCAGCCGCGCAGGAACACGGCCAGGAATTTGGCGACATCATCAGGTCGCTCCTTGGCGAAGTCGCCGCGCACGATCAAGGCGCCTGGAACAATCGCGTCTGCATCCGCGCCGGAGCACAGGTACCTGGCATTGGCACGCTCTTCGAGCGTGTAGGTGTTCGGAGCCCAGACACCGGCAATATCGCCATTGTTCGAGGTCAGGGCGGTGATGATCTGCGCCTGTCCGAGATTGACAAACTGCATGTCATTGGCGCCAAGGCCCATCTTCACCAGGCACTTGCGGGCGGCGTAGTCCACTGTCGAATTGGTTGTCAGCAGCAAGCGCTGACCCTTGAGGGTCTGAGGGTTGGCCTTGATGGTGTCGAACCTGTCGCCGCGCACCATCATGGCGTTGGTCTTGGACTCGTCATTGGTGATGCCGATGGTCAGGATGTTGAAGCGGACCGCACCGAGAACGGCTGGCACCGAGCCAGTGCCGCCGACATCCCAGGATTTGGCTGCCGAGGCGGCGATCTGGGGCGCGCCTGCCGGGAAGGTGGTGAAGTTTGGTGTCAGGCCGACATCCTTCCACCAGCCCTTGACGTTGGCGTAGTGGAATGGAAGTGCCCAGTAGAGCGAGGGCTGATAGCTGACGCCAATGGCGGTCTGGGCCTGTGTCGGCGCGGGTGCTGCGACGCCGAGTGCCGCGGCCAGTGCTAGTCCTGCGAGGTAACGTTTCATGGTCTGTCTCTCCCTGTTTGTCTGAGTGAGCGGCATCAGCCTGCCAGCTTGTGGCGTGCCGTTGCCTCCCGGGCCTGCCCTGTCCCCGTTCTGTCGGAGATCACGGATTGGATTGCCTCGCGCACAATCTCGGCCGCGAGGTCGCATTCATCGTCCGTCATCGAGACGGGCGTTCGGATATCGAACAGGCCTGCCAGTACCTGATGGGTCTGGGTCAGTCCGCCCTGCTCGCCGGCATAGCGCCAATGTCGGGGGGCGCTGGTGAAGCCGACCTGGCTCTCGGCGCCAAACCACTTGATGGGCACGCCGCGCGCCCTGGTTCGGGCGAGGAAAGCCCCGATTTCGGCAGCCTCGAAGCCGAGCAGGGAGAATTGCACCGAGGTCGCGGAGTAGCGCTCGTCCGCGTGCCGGACGGGTAGCCGCACGGCTTGCGAGCGTGCCAGGCCAGCCGCAATGCGATCGTGGATTGCGTTCCAGCGCGCGGCACGGCGTGGCAACTCCTGCAATTGCGGACGCAGCAAGGCCGCGGCCAGCGCCGTCATCCGCATGCTGAAATTGGGAGTCGTTTCGGCATGCCGTGCCAGCACCTCTGCGCCGGGACTGCTCAGATGCTGGGCATGCAGCATGTAACTGCCCGAATGGACGATGGCCCGGGCCGCCATATCCGGATCATCCAGAACCAGAAACCCGCCCTCACCGGCATTGAGGTGCTTGTAGGTCTGGGCGCTGAAGGCCGCCGCCTCGCCAAAGGTGCCAATCGTCTTGCCGCGCCAGGACGCGCACAGTGAATGGGCGCAATCTTCGACCAGCCGGAGACCCAGTTCACGGCAGACATCGGCCATTGCGTCCATGTCGGTGACGTGCCCGCGCATGTGCGAGAGCATGAGCACGCGCGCGCCCGAGGATCTTGCTTTCGCGCGCAGGTCATCGAGGTCGATCACGTAGTCCGGCCCGATCTCGACGATGACCGGCCTTGCGCCGGCATGGACAATGGCGCCCGGAACCGGCGCCAGCGTGAAGCCGTTGACCAGCACCGGCTCGCCCGGCTCTACGCCCAGCACCTTGAGCGCCAGAAACAGCGCGCCGCCGCCGGAATTGACGGCCACGCAGAACCTGCGGCCCACAAAGCCGGCAAATTCCTGCTCCAGCAACGACACATCAAGCTGATCAGTGCCCATTTCGCCATAGCGGAACAGTCGGCCGGATCGCATCAGTTCATTGGCCCGCGCGATGCCAGCTTCTGGGATCGGTTCCGGCTCGGTCAGGTCACGGGTCAGACGAGGCAACGCGGCGAGGTCAGATGACATTGGCGCTCTTCTCCTCACGCAGCGACTTCCAGATCTGGGTGCGCAGGTGCACGAAGGATTCAAGGTCCATCACGTCCTCGATGCGCGGGTGCTTGTCCCAGTTCTCGGCCTGCCGGATCTTGCGGACATCGAGCACCTGCTTGATGCGGCCCGGACGCCTCGTCATGATGGCGACGCGGTCGGCGAGATAAACCGCCTCCTCCACCGCATGGGTGATGAACAACACCGTGCGCGGGTTGACGCGGGCGAGGCGCACCAGTTCCTCCTGCATGACAACGCGGGTCTGGGCGTCGAGCGCGCCGAACGGCTCGTCCATCAAGAGCACGTCCGGATCAAGCACATAGGCACGGGCTATGGCAACGCGCTGCTGCATGCCGCCGGACAGCTGATGCGGGAACGCCTCGGCGTGGGTCTCAAGGTTCATCAGCTTGAGGGCGCTGGCCACCAGATCGGCCCGTTCGCCGGCCGGCAGGTTCTTGTTACGCAATCCGAGCTCGATGTTCTCGCGCACGGACTTCCACGGAAACAGCGCGAACTGCTGAAACACCACGGCCCGGTCGGGACCGGGGGCCGTCACTGGCTTGCCGCTGACGCTGACCACGCCGGCGCTGGGGGCTTCGAACCCCGCTACCATCCTGAGGCAGGTGGTCTTGCCACAGCCGGACGGGCCGACGATGGCGACGAATTCCTTCTCGCCGATCTCCAGATTGATGTTGTCGAGCGCCTTGACGCCCCCCGCCTTTGGGCCAAACACCTTGTCGACCTTGTCGAAGCGGATCGACCCCATGATTGTCCCCCTCACGCCTCAAGGCCGCGACGGCGGCGCAGCCAGCCTTCGCCTTGTCTCAACAGCACATCGATCAGCATGCCGATGACACCGATGGCCAGCATTCCGGCCATCACCGTGGGGGTCGCGACATTCGCCTGCGCCTGCACCATCATGAAGCCGACGCCGGCGGCTGCGACAATCAGTTCGGCACCGACCAGGGACTGCCATCCAAGCCCGGCGGAGACCCGAAGGCCCGCGACGATCGACGGGGTGGCGGCTGGCAGCAGGACTTCGAGGATCATGCGCATGTTGCCGGTGCCGAGCATCCTGGCCGCCTCGATCAGGCGCGGCTCGACAAAGCGGGCGCCGCGATAGGCGTTGATCAGGCATGGCGGAAAGGCGCCGGCGAAGATGATCATGACCGGCCCGCCAATGCCGGTGCCAAACCAGAGCGCGGCGAACGGCACCCAGGCAATGGGGGCGATGAAGCGCAGGCCGTCGAAGATCGGGGTGATGATGTCGTCGAGCAGCCGGAACCAGCCCATCAGCAGGCCGAGTGGCACGCCGATGGCGGCGGCGAGCAGCACGCCGAAGCCATAGCGCTGGACGCTGGAGGCGAGATGTTGCGGCAGCGTCGCACCGGCGAAGGGGTTGGTCATCAGCCGGATGATCCGGTTCAGGACCTCGAGCGGGGAGGGCAGGAACGGGCCTGGCACGACGCCGGAGGTCGACAGGAAGGTCCAGATACCCAGAAACAGCACAAGGCCAAAGGCGCCCCAGGCCAATCGTTCGCGAAGGCTGAGTGAGGCATCGCCCATGGCCTAGTCCCGCGCCGCCATGTTCCAGGACAGGGCGCGCTTCTCGGCGAGGCCCAGCAGCCATGTCGTCGCCCAGCCGAGAAGCCCGACCACGACCATGCCGACCAGGATCATGCCGGGGTAGAGGTCCTGCTGCGCCATGTTGAGGATGAACCCGATGCCGACGAGCGCTCCGACCAGTTCAGCCGCGACGAGGGTTGTCCACGCCGCCTGCAGCGAGAGCCGCAGCCCCGTGAAGATCATCGGGGAGGCCGCCGGCGCGATCACCTCGCTCACCAGCCGCCAGCGCGGGGTGCCGAGCATGCGGGCCGCTTCGATGATCGGCTTGTCGATGTTGCGCACGCCGGCAAAGGAGTTGATCACGGATGGTACGAAGGCCGAGAACCAGATGACCATGATCTTGGCCGCATCGCCCAGCCCGAGCCAAAGGATGGCCAGCGGGATCCAGGCCAGCGGCGGGATCGGGCGGATGATCAGGAAGACCGGATTGATCGCCGCTTCTGCCTTGCGGCTCCAGCCCATCCACAGGCCGAGAGGCACCCCGGTGAGGATGGCGACCATAAAGCCCATGGCGACAAGCTTCAGGCTGTGCAGCGCATGGGTGAGCAGTTGACCGCCGGCGTAGCCACGCACCGAAATTTGCCGCAGCGAGGTCCAGAACTCGCCTGGCGCGGGAAAGCGGGCCGGGGATACGATGCCGGTCATGGTCGTCAGCACGAACCACGCCGCCAGAAGCGTCGCGATCGTCCCCACGCCAATCCAGCTCCGCCGTCCGAGCATAGCTTGTCGAGCCTCCCGATGCTCTTCTGATGAAAGCGCTTTCATCTAGAGTTCCAGATGATGAAGCCGGTGTCAACGGCAGGGATTGGTCAGTCCTGACCGTGATCAGCGCGCTTTCTCTGGACAGGCGATGACATTTTTTTCATCGTGGCGTGATGTCAACGCGCCGCAAAGCCAGATTGGTGGATGTCGCCAGGGATGCGGGCGTTTCGCCCGCGACCGTTTCGCGCGCCATGGCACAACCGGACCTGCTCGCGGCCGCGACCTTGCACCGCGTGCACGAAAGCGCGCGTAAGCTGGGCTACCGGCCAGACGGGATGGCGCGCGCTCTCGCCTCAGGCCGGACGATGACCATCGGCGCGATCGTTCCGACGCTGGACAGCACGATTTTTGCCCGCGTGCTTCAGGCCATGCAGTCGACGCTGGCGCGCGAAGGCTACCAGCTTCTCGTCGCCTCGCATGAGATGAATCCAGAGGCAGAGACCGAGGCGATCCGTACGCTGCTGGCGCGCGGTGTCGACGGGTTGATGCTGGTGGGCGCCGGGCGGGCAAAGGAGGCGAAAAATCTGCTGCGGGCGGCCGGCGTTCCGGTGGTTCTGACCTGGTGCGGCGAAGCTGACTTTGCCGCCGTTACCGTCGACAATGAGCGGGCGGGGGAGTTTGCGGCGCAGCATCTCATCGATCTCGGCCACAGGCGCATCGGCATGGTTGTGGGGCATCTTCCGTTCAATGACCGGCAGGCGGGGCGGCTGGCCGGCGCACGCAGGGCGCTC